>CAZYBF010000071.1:0-14749 GCA_964645525.1 uncultured Beijerinckia sp. | reverse complement strand
CCCGCGCCCGCCATCGCTCCCGCGTCCGCGCCGATCGTGGTGGCCAATGCGCCGGCGTGGATGAAATCCCTCGACGCCGCGCCTCTGCCGCCGCGCAGGCCCGACGTCGCGCCCGCGCTCGTGGCGCAAGCTTCGGCGCCCGCGCCTGCGCTCGTCGCGCAGCCAGTCGCAGCCGCGCCTGCGCCCGCGCCGGAGCCCGCTTTCGCCGCTGCGCCGCTGCCGCCGCGTCGTCCTGCTGAGTTTTCGATCGCGCAGGCGGAGCCGCCCAAGCCGCCGGTGCGCGTGGCTGAAACGCCCGGCCTTCCCGCGATGATCGTAGACGGCGCGTCCGGCGCGTCCGCGCCCGGAGTGATGGCCTATGCGGCTGTTGGCTCCGAACTCACCGCCGCCCCGCGTGCGGCCGCGCGTTCGGCGCGCGCTGCGCCCGTCTCGCCGCAGGCCGCAGCCCGCGCGCGCAAATCGGTCCTCGTCGCCGCGCGCCTCGATGCGTCGAGTTTTGCGGCGATGACCTCGCCCGCCAGCGTGGCCGAGAGCGCGCAGGCGCAGACGCCGCCTGCGCCTGCGAAGAAACAGGCTGCGAAAACGGCCGCGCGGGCCGAAGCGGTCGCGATGATGTTCGGCGCGCCCGCGCTCGACGCGAGCTTCGCGACAGGCTTCCAGCCGCGTCCGTGAGCTGAGCGCTTCGCTGCGCTCGGCTTCTTGACCAGACGGGTGGCTTTGCGCTCTTTGGAGGCTCTCAGGCGCCGCGCGGCGCCGCGTTCACGGATGCGCGCATGATTCCCAACGTTCTCTCCATCGCGGGTTCCGATCCTTCAGGCGGCGCCGGCGTGCAGGCGGATCTGAAAACGTTCTCGGCGCTCGGTTGCTATGGCATGGCGGCGCTCACCGCGCTCACGGCGCAGAACACGCGCGGCGTCAGCGCCGTGCATGTGCCGCCCGCCTCCTTCGTCGCCGCGCAGATCGACGCCTTGTTCGCAGACGTGCGCGTGGACGCTGTGAAGATCGGCATGCTCGCCACTGGCGAAATCGTCGAAGCGGTGGCGGACCGCCTTGTCGCTCATGGCGCGCGGCGCATCGTGCTTGATCCGGTGCTTGTCGCCACAAGCGGCGATTCTCTCGGCGCGCCTGACGTTGTGGAGGCGATGAAGCGCCGCCTTGTTCCGCTCGCCCATGTGGTCACTCCCAACATGCCGGAGGCCGCGCGTCTCACCGGGCTTGCGGAGCCCGCGACGCAGGGTGAGCTTGAAGCGCTGGCGCGCGCTGTTTTCGCGCTGGGTCCGCATGCGGCGCTGGTCAAGGGCGGGCATATGGGCGGCGCGCATTCCCCCGATGCGCTCGCCGACGTCTCAGGCGTGCGCGTATTCTCCGCGCCGCGCATCGACACGCGCAACACCCATGGCACGGGCTGCACCCTGTCGTCGGCCATCGCCGCGCGTCTTGCGCAGGGCGACGATCTCGTGCGCGCGGTGGACGCCGCAAAGCGTTATCTCACTGGCGCGCTGGCGGCGAGCGGGCGCCTGCAGGTAGGCTCGGGCGAGGGCCACGGCCCCGTGCATCATTTCCACGCGCTCTGGAGCTGAGCGCGACGCCGCGCGAGAAACCCCGCGCGGCGGCCTCCGCCTCACAGGCTTTCGAACGTGTCCACCATGCGCTTGCGCATCGCGGGATCGGGCAGGCGGCCCATGGCGGCCTTGAGGTTGTCGGTCATGTATTGCGGCTTGTCGGTGCCGGGAATGACCGCGGTGATCGCCGGATTGCCGAGCAGCCATTTGAGCGCGAATTGCGCCCAGCTCGTCGCGTCGATCTCCTTGGCGTAATCGGGCAGCGGCTTGCCGGCGACTTTCTGGAAGAAGCGTCCGCGGCCGAACGGCAGGTTGGTGAGGATCGCGCAGCCCGCGTCCGCAGCGGCGGGGATCACGCGCTCCTCCGAATTGCGGTCCACCATGGAGAAGTCGATTTGCAGGAAGTCGGGCTTCTGCTTCTTCACGATCGCCTCGACGGCTTCATAGTCGCGGTCGAATGACGAGGAGATGCCGAAATATTTGCACAGGCCCTGCTGCTTCCATTCGCGCAGCAGGCCGAGGTCCTGGTTCGCGTCGCGCGGATTGTGCAATTGCATCAGCTCGACGCTCTTCGTCTTCAGTTTGGCGAACGAGCTTTTCATCTCGTTGATCGTCGCCTCTCGGTCTGCGACGCGCACTTTCGTGGCGAGGAAGATCTTGTCGCGCAGCTGCGTGGCTTCGAAAAGCTCGCCCAGCCGCGCCTCCGCCATGCCATAGGAAGGGGCGGTGTCCACAAGGCGGCCGCCGCCCGCCACCAGCGTCTTGAGCACTTCTGCGCGTTCGTCGAATTTCGCCTTGTCGTTCTCGAAATCGAAGATGATGGCGGTGCCGATGCCGACGCAGGGCAGCATTTCCCCTGTGACGGGAATCTTGCGCGCGAGCAGGCCGGCCTGCGCGAAGCCCGCGCCCGGAAGCGCGAGGGACCCTGCGGCGCCGGCTGCGAGCGTCAGCGCGTCGCGTCGGGTGAGACGGGCGATTTCATGGCTCATGCGGATTCTCCCTTCGAAGAGGACTTCGTTGCGTCATGGGCGGCGCGCTTCTCCTGCGCGCGGCCAAGGGCGAGGGCGAGGGCGCCCCAGCCGATCATCACGGGAATCGCCACGGCGGCGACGCCCGACATATTGAGACCGAGGCCGCGCAGACCCGCGAAGGCCCAGGACCAGGCCACGTCGCCGCCGCGGAACACGGCTGCGTCGATGAGGTTCTTGGCCTTGTATTTCTCCTCGCGCGCGACGCTCGTGAAGAAGATCTCGCGCGCGGGATTTGAGAAGGCGAAATTGGCCGTGCGCTGCAAGGCCTGAAACACGATCACGGCGAGAAGGCTCGGCGCCAGCGTCAGCGCCGCGAAACCGGCGGCGAAGACGAGCGGCAGGATGGCAGCCGCAGGCCCCGCGCCGATGCGCTTGATGATCTGGCCCGTGGCGACGAATTGCAGGGCGAGGGTGAGCAGGTTCGCCGCAAGGTCCATGGTGGCGAACATGCGCGTGCGCACGGCAGGGTCCTCGGAGGCGGCGCGCACCACGTCCTGCTGCATGAAGTAAAGGAAGGTGCCCGCAAGCGACAGCAGGGCCACCCAGAGCGCAAGGCCCGCCAGATAAGGCGAACGCAGGATCAGGAGAAAGCCGTCGAACACGCCGCCGCCCATCGCTTGCGTCGGGGCTTGCGACAGCGCCTGCGAGCCGCTTTGCCCTTGCGCCGCCTCCTCACGCGCGGGCGCGACGCGCTCCAGCCGCATCGCGCAGAAAACAGCGAGTTCAAGCAGCACGCCCGCGACGATCAGCAGGTTCGCCGCGCCGATCGTCTGCGCAAGGCCCACCGTGACCGCAGAACCCAGGATCGTGCCAGCCGTCCCGCCAGCGGCGATGAAGCCGAACAGGCGCTTGCCCTGATCCGTGCGGAACAGATCGGCCATGAAGGTCCAGAACACGGAGACCGCGAACAGGTTGAACACGCTCACCCAGACGAAGAACACGCGCGCCGTCTCCGCCCGCAGCGCGTCCGTCTGCAGCATCACCCAGAAGATGGCGAGATTGGCGACGAAGAAATGGTAGACGACGGGAATGAAGCGCTTGCGCGCGAGCCTGCCCGCCGCGAAGGCGTAGATGGGCGAAGCGGCCAGCATCACGAAGAAGGTGGCGGTGAACAGCCATTGCAGATAGTCGCGCCCCGCCGCCACGCCCATCTCGTCGCGGAGCGGGCGCAACACGAAATAGGAGGCGAGCAGGAAGAAGAAATAAAGGAAGGACCACGCGACCGCGCGCGTCTCCTCCGGCCGGGCGCTGGCGAAACGCTTCAGCGTCGCCTCGAGCCATGTCCCCATCGCGCCCCTCCCCGGCGGTTTTAGGGGCCGCATTCTGCCCAAAACAGCCGGGCTGGCAATGGGCCCGGCGCCCAGGCGATTGGCGCCGCGCTTTCCCCGCACTAGAACCGGGGGCGTCAGGAGTTCACGACATGCGGGATTTGGAATTGGGCGGCGACGCCCGCCCGGCCGGCCATCCGCCGGTCGCCTTCGGCAGGGTGGGGGTGCTGCTCGTCAACCTCGGCACGCCGGATGCGACCGATTACTGGTCCATGCGCCGCTATCTGAAGGAGTTCCTCTCCGACCGCAGGGTCATCGAGACGCCGCGCGCCATCTGGTGGCCGCTTTTGAATCTCGTCATCCTCACCACGCGCCCCAGCCGCAAGGGCCGGGACTACGACACGATCTGGAACAAGGATCGCAATGAGGGTCCGCTGCGCACCATCACGCGCGCTCAGGCGGAGAAACTCGCGGGCTGGGTCGCCGGCGGCGGGCTCAACGGCGGCGGGGCTGGCGCCACGCGCCGTCCCGTCGTCGTGGACTGGGCCATGCGCTACGGCAATCCGTCGATCGCCTCGCGCATCGCCGCGCTTCAGGCGCAGGGCTGCGAGCGCATTCTCGTCGTGCCGCTCTATCCGCAATATGCGGCCGCGACGAGCGCCACCGTCGCCGACAAGACGTTCGACGCGCTGAAGGCGATGCGCTGGCAGCCGGCGGTGCGCATCGCGCCGCCCTGGCATGACGACGACGCTTATATCGACGCGCTCGCCGCCTCCATGCGCGCGAGCCTTGCGGGGCTTGATTTCGAGCCCGAGGTCATCGTCGCCTCCTATCACGGCATTCCGCAGAGCTATTTCGACAAGGGCGATCCCTATTACTGCCATTGCGCCAAGACCACGCGTCTCTTGCGCGAAAAACTGGGTCTTGCGCCCGACCGTCTGCTGATGACGTTCCAGTCGCGTTTCGGCCCCGCCAAATGGCTCGAGCCCTACACCGACGCCACGATGCAGGCGCTCGCGGAAAAGGGCGTGAAGCGCCTCGCCGTCGTCACGCCGGGTTTCGCCGCCGATTGTCTGGAGACCATCGAGGAGATCGGCGTCGAGAACCGTGACATCTTCCTCGAGCACGGCGGCGAGAAATTCGCCCGCATCGAGTGCCTCAACGACAGCGCGCATGGCATGTCGGTCATCGAGGCCGTGGTCGCGCGCGAATTGCAGGGCTGGATCTGATGGCCGCCGCCGCGCGCGATTTCTCCATCGTGCTCACCACGGTGGACTCGCGCGAGGCGGCCGAGCGCATCCTCGCCCGCGCGCTCGACGACAGGCTCGCGGCCTGCGTTCAGGTGTGCGAGATAGAAAGCCATTACATGTGGGACGGCGAACGGCGCAGGTCGCCCGAGTTCCTGCTGTCCCTCAAGATCAAGACGGCGGATTACGCGCAGCTTGCGGACGCCATTCGCGAGGTTCATCCCTACGACACGCCGGAAATCCTGCGCGTGGAAGTGGCCGAGGGCGATCCGCGCTATCTCGCCTGGATGCGCGCCAGCACGCGCTGATCGTCCCAGCGCCGGAGGGATCGCCGCCGACTCCGGCTACGCGGAAGGCTGGGGGGCGATGGGCCCGCGCCATCCGAAGCCGGCGACGAAAGGGTTCGCGTTCGCGTCAGATGACGCGCACGGGCGCGCCGAGGCGCACACGCGAATAAAGATCCACCACGTCCTCATTGAGCATGCGTATGCAGCCCGAGGAGACGGCTTCGCCGATAGTCCAGGGCTCATTGGTGCCGTGGATGCGAAACAGCGTGTCGCGTCCGCCGCTGTAGAGATAGAGGGCGCGCGCGCCGAGCGGATTGTCGATCCCGCCTTCCATGAAGCGGGGAAGATCGGGCCGGCGTTTGAGCATTGCGGAAGGCGGGCGCCATGAGGGCCATGCGGCCTTGCGTCCGATCTGCGCGCGCCCGCTCCATTCGAAGCCTTCGCGCCCGACGCCTATTCCATAGCGGATCGCGCGGCCTGCGCCGAGCGAGTAGTAGAGCGCGCGCCTTCGCGTGTCGATCGTCACCGCGCCTGCGCGCTGGCCTGTCGGGTCGGCGACGATTATGCGCGTGGCGGATGCGTATTCGCGCTGCGGCGCAAGAAAATCACCCAATGAGGCCGTGCGCGCGGGGTCGATCCGCATTGGCGCGCGCGGCGTCGTTATGGGCTCGCCGTAGCCGTCGAAATACTGGGCCTGCGCCGCTCCTGCGGCCAGCGTCGCAGACAAAAACATGGTTGCGCCCAGCGCGCGCGCCGCCTGCATGATCGCCTCGCGTCTCGCATTTTCTTTGGACCTGTCGTCCGATACGGCGAGAACGAGGGCGGCGCGGGAAATGTTCCAGCGCCCGCCGCAGGCGTCAAGGCGTCAGGCGTCAGGCGTTAGGGCTTGGGCCAGCGGAAATCGTCCGCGCGTCCGGCGGGCGGCTCGCCCGGCGCGGGCGCAAGGTCGCGCGCGGGGTCAGCGCGCAGCGGGCGCGCGAGTTCGCCTCCCGGCGAGAGAGCGGCGCCGGTGAGCGGCAGAACCGGGCCCTTGTCAGGCCGCGCGGACGCCGCTGGCGTCGGCAGGGCGGCTGGCTCCGGCTTGCGCGCTTCGGGGGCGGGCGCAGGCGTCAGCGTTTCCTGCGCGTTCGGTCCGCCGGGCGCGGCGCGATCCATCAGCCGACGCAGGTCGCCTTCGAGAAAATAGGCGAGCTTGCGCGCGCCTGCGCGCGTGAAATGCACGCCGTCGTTCGTGCGCAGCCGCGTGATCAGGCCGTTGATGTCGGGGCCGAAGGCGGTGAAGCGATGGCGTTCGTCCGCGAAGCCTTCCCATGTGTCCACGTAAGTCGCGCCTGTCCCCTCCGCGGCCTCGCGATAAATTTCGTTGAGCTCCAGAAGGCCCGCGGAAAGGCGTTCGTTCTGCATCACGGGCGCGCCGACCCAGATCAGCGCGACCTTCTTCTCGCGGAATGCGTTGGCGAAGGCCTGCGCGCGCGCTGCGTAGAGTTCCCGCCAGCGCGGCGTGCGCGGATCGTGGCTTTGCGCGCCTTCGCGGATCGCCTGGCGGTCGTTGCTGCCCACCAGCATCACCGCGACGTCGATCTTCTGCGCGCCTGAGAGCAATTCGCCTGCGGCCTTCACCCAGTCGAAGTAATCGTCGCGCACGAGGCCGGTGTTTTCGCGCGTCTTGCGCAAGATCGTCACGTTCGCGCGCTCGGCGAAGGTCTCCTGCAGGCCCTGCGCCAGAAGCTGGCCGACATTGTCGCCCAGCACCGCGATGGAGAAGGCCGGCTCCGCGGGCGCGGCGGCGGCCTCCGTCGCAGGCGCCGGGGTCGGCGAGGCGGGAGCCGGCGCGGGAGCGATCGCCGCAGGCGCAGGCGCGCGCGCGTTCGCAGGCGGGGCGGCGTGCGGGGCCGCAGGGCGGCGCCATTGCTCCTGGCTTGTTTCGCGCGAAAAGCCCGGGCGCGGCGCGACGCCGCGTATCATGCGCGTGGGCCGTTGCACCACGGGCCGCTTAGTCTGCGCGCGGTCGCGTTCGCGCCGCCAGTAGGCTGCTGCTGCGGCGTCATCGACCTGCGCTTGCGCAGGCGCCCATGGCGCGAGCGAACCGCAAGCCGGCAGCGCCAGCGCCAGCGCGAGCGCCGCGCGCGAGGGAAGCGGAAGCTGGATCGTTCGCTGAACGCGCGATGAAAAGCTCATCGCGGCAGAATAGCGCGTCAGCGCGTCTTTTTCATCTGCTCGAGCAGCGCATGGGTGGCGTAGCCGTCCGCGGCCAGTCCTGCGCGACGCTGATATTCGCGGATCGCCGCCTGCGCCTGCTCGCCGATGCGCCCGTCAAGTTTGCCGACTGGATAGCCGAGGCGTTGCAATTGCTTCTGGATGTCCAGCGCCTGCGCGGTCGAGAGCGGCTTGTCTTCCGTGGGCCATCGTCCGACCACAGGCCCCGCGCCGGCGATGCGATCGCTGAGCAAAGCCACGCCGAGCATATAGGCTTGTGAATTGTTGTAGGCGCGGATGACGCGGAAGTTCTCTGTGATCAGGAAGGCGGGGCCGCGCGCGCCGGCCGGCAGATAAAGCGCGCCTTCGCCGCCCGTGGGCATCGCCGCGCCATCGGCCCGGCGCAGGCCCATGGAGGCCCATTGCGAGAAGGGGCGCGCGGCGCGCGGATCATGCGGCGAGACGTCGAACCCCTTCGGCAGAATGACTTCGTAGCCCCAGGTCTGGCCCGCCCGCCATCCATGCTGGGCGAGGTAATTGGCGGTGGAGGCGAGCGCCTCGGCCTGATTGGTCCAGATGTTCTTGCGCCGGTCGCCGTCGTAGTCGACCGCGAATTTCACGAAGCTCGAGGGCATGAACTGGGTTTGGCCCATGGCGCCGGCCCAGGATCCCATGAGCTGGGCGCGCGGCACATGGCCTTCCTGCAGGATCTGCAGCGCGGTCAGGAATTCGTTGCGGAAAAAATCTTTCCTGTCGCTGGCGAAGGCGAGCGTCGCCAGACTGCGCAGCACGTCCTTGTTTCCTGTGAAGCCGCCGTAGCTGGTCTCCACGCCCCAGATGGCGAGCACCACGTAAGGGTCGACGCCGTAACGCCGCTCGACGTCGGCGAGGGTGGAGGCGAGGGCGCGGGCCTTCTCGCGCCCCTCCGCCACGCGCGTATCCGTGACGGCTCCGGCCACATAGGTCCAGATCGGCTTGACGAACTCCGCCTGTTTGACGGGTTTGGCGAGGGCGGCGTCGAGGGTGAGGCCGGCGATCGCCTCCTCGAACGTGCGCCGCGCCACGCCGCGCGCCTGCGCCTCCGGCCACAGGCTTGCGAGAAAGGCCTGGAACGCTTGCGGCTGCGGGGCGGCGGCCTGCGCGGATGGGGCGGCGGGGGCGGCGGGGGCGGGACGCGCGGTTTGCGCCTTGGCCGGACGCGCGCCGGCGGCAAGGCTCGCCACGAGGCTGAACGCCCCAATGACCAACAGCGTGCGCGCCGTCTGGCCGCGGCTCAATCCGGGCCTTGACCACGACATGGGCCGCAGATCCTCACCGCCGCCCGGCGTTGTCCGGTTTCTACGCATCCTTCACTCCACGCATCACGCAGAACGCTGGCTCCGCGCCGTCCAGAACGCGGACGCCGGGGAGAACGTTACGAAAAATAAGCTGAATTCGTTTCCGATTGATTATCCATAGGGACGTCGCGGACGCCCTTCGCGCGCGCGCCGGGGGAACCGCATGGCCCCGGCCGAATTCGCCCCAGGCTGAAGACGCGAGGCGGCGCATGATCGGGAACGGCGACCAAGGACCCCATCCTTTCCAGACCCCGACGTCGCCGGAGGAGGACGAGCGTCGCGTCCGCGAACACGCCTATCGGCTGTGGGGGGAGGAAGGCCGTCCCGAGGGCCGCGACAAGACGCATTGGCGTATGGCGCGCGAAAAGGTCGCGGCGGAGGACGGGTTCCGCGACGCGCTTAAGCCCAGTCCATCAGAGGAATGCGTCAACATTCCGACGCCCGCGCCGAACGGCCCGTTTGAGCCCGCGCGCAAGGGTCAAAGAAAAAAGGCGCCCGGCTCGCGCGAGCCCGGCGCCTGAATCAGAACGGTCTCGTCGCGCGCGTTCAACCGACGATTTTTTTCAGCTCCGCCAGAAACCCCGGGCGAATGTCGGGGCGCGCCATCGCGAAAGCGACATTGGCGGCCAGAAAGCCGACCTTGGAGCCCGTGTCATAGGTCTTGCCGTCGAAGCGCACGCCGTGGAAGCCCTGCCGCTCGTGCAGTTTCTTCATGCCGTCGGTGAGCTGAATCTCTCCGCCTGCGCCTTTCTCGACATTGGCGAGAATGTCGAAGATCTGCGGCTGCAGAACATAGCGCCCCGAGATGATGAAGTTCGAAGGCGCCGTTCCCTGCGGCGGCTTCTCCACCATGCCTGAGATCTCGAACGTATGGCCGAAATCCTGGCCCACGGAGACGACGCCATACATATGCGTGTCCTGCGGCGCGACCTCTTCGACGGCGATCACATTGCCGCCGTGGCGTTCATGCGCCTCGATGCATTGGGCGAGGCAACGGCCGCCGCGCGCGCCGGGCAGGGTGATCATGTCGGGCAGCAGAACGGCGAAGGGCTCGTCGCCGATGATGTCGCGCGCGCACCACACCGCATGGCCGAGGCCCAGAGGCGCCTGCTGGCGCGTGAAGCTCGTCGCGCCCGCCGCGGGCAGATCGGCCATCAGCGCGTCGTATTCTTTTTGCTTGCCGCGCTTCTGCAGCGTGTCCTCAAGCTCATAGGCCATGTCGAAATGATCTTCGATGACCTGTTTGTTGCGTCCCGTCACGAAGACGAAATGTTCGATGCCCGCCTCGCGCGCTTCGTCGACGCAATGTTGCAGCACCGGCCTGTCGACGACGGTGAGCATTTCCTTCGGAATCGATTTCGTCGCGGGCAGCACGCGGGTGCCGAGGCCGGCGACGGGGAAGACGGCTTTTCGGATGCGGTTCGACATGAAGACGTCCATCTGGATGGGTTCGACGACAGCGCAGGCGCACGCACGCGGGCCGTCGCAAGATAAACTTCACGACTTCCGCCTAAGTTCAATAGCACACGAACATTAACGTAACGTGATGCTTTTACGGAAGGTCGATTTTCATGACGGTTCTCGTTACGGGCGGCGCCGGCTACATCGGCAGCCATATGACCCTTGAGCTTCTGGACGCCGGCGAAAAAGTCGTCGTCCTCGACGATCTGTCCACCGGCTTTCGCTGGGCGGTGCCGGGACAGGCGACCCTCGTGGTCGGCGACTTTGGCGACGAGGCGCTGGTGCGCCGCCTCATCGCGGAACATGAAGTGCGGGAGATCATCCATTTCGCCGCCAAGATCGTGGTGCCGGACTCGATCGCCGATCCTATCGGCTATTATGTGAACAACACCGCGAAGGCGCTGGCGCTGGTGCGCTGCGCCGCGCAGGCGGGGGTGGAGCGCTTCATCTTCTCCTCCACCGCCGCCGTTTATGGCGATCCCGCCTTATCGCCCGTGCGCGAGGATGCGCAGCTTGCGCCGCTCTCGCCCTATGGGCGCTCGAAACTCATGGTCGAGTGGATCCTGCAGGACGTTTCGCGCGCGACGCCGATGCGCCATGTGGCGCTGCGCTATTTCAACGTCGCCGGCGCCGATCCCAAGGGCAGGGCGGGACAGTCCACGCCCAACGCCACCCATCTCATCAAGACCGCCGTGCGTGCAGCGCTTGGCTTTCGCGACGGCATGGATGTGTTTGGAACCGACTATCCCACGCATGACGGCTCCTGCGTGCGCGATTTCATCCATGTGAGCGATCTCGTGCGCGCCCATCGCGACGCGCTCGCCTATCTGCGCGTGGGCGGGGAGAGCGTCACGTGCAATTGCGGCTATGGGCAGGGCTATTCGGTGCTGGAGGTGATTGACGTGGTGAAATCGGTCTCCGGCGTCGATTTCCCCGTGCGCCTCGCGCCGCGCCGTCCTGGCGACAGCGTCAGCGTGGTGGCGGACAACGCGCGCATCCGCGGCATGCTGGGCTGGCGGCCCGTCCATGCGGACCTGCGGACCATCGTCGCGCAGTCTCTTGCCTGGGAGCGTCGCCTGCACAATCGCGCCGCCGCCTGAGGCCCGCAGCCCCGGGCGAGCTGGAATCGCCCGCTCTCTGGCCTATATGCGCCAGCGAAAGGGGCTGCATATGAATGATGCGGAAGGCGACCGGTTCAGCGCGCGCGCGGCGCGCTACGCCCGCGTGGGCGCGTCTCTGGGCGGGGTGGCGGCGCGCGCGGCCGGCGCGCGGCTCGCCGGGCGCGACATCGCTGACGCGGCCAATGCGGCCGCGCTCACGGCGGCGCTCGGCGGGCTGAAGGGCCCGCTGATGAAAGTGGCGCAGTTCATGGCGACCATTCCCGAGGCCCTGCCGGAGGAATGGGCGGAGAAGCTGCAGACCCTGCAATCCAACGCGCCGCCCATGGGCGCAGCCTTCGTGACGCGCCGGATGCAGGCGGAGCTCGGCGCCGACTGGCGTTCGAAATTCGCCGCCTTCGACCTGCATCCAGCTCATGCGGCCTCGCTGGGGCAGGTGCATCGCGCGACCGCCCACGACGGCGCGCGGCTCGCGTGCAAACTGCAATATCCGGATATGAAATCCGCCGTGGAGGCGGACCTGAAACAGCTCGACGTGCTGTTCGCGCTGCGCCGGCGCATGGACGGCGCCGTGGACACGCGCGAGATGGCGCAGGAGATCGGCGATCGCGTGCGCGAGGAGCTGGATTACGCGCGCGAGGCGCGCCACGCCGCGCTTTACCGCGACATGCTGGGCGAGGGCGACGTGCGCGTTCCCGCAGTGCGCGCGGAGCTTTCGACAAGCCGGCTGCTGACGCTGGAATGGCTCGATGGCGAGCCGCTTCTTGATTTCGTCGACGCCGCGCAGGAGGCGCGCAACGTCATCGCGCAGGCCATGTTCCGCGCATGGTGGCATCCCTTCGTGCGGCTCGGCGTCATCCATGGCGATCCGCATCTGGGCAATTACACGGTGTTTCGCGACGAGGCCGGCGCGCCCGCTGGCATCAACCTGCTCGACTACGGCTGCATCCGCATCTTCCCGCCCGCCTTCGTGCAAGGCGTCATCGATCTCTATCGCGGCCTGCGCGAGGGCGACGAGGATCTTGTCGCGCGCGCCTATGAAGTGTGGGGCTTCCGCAATCTGCGGCCCGATCTCGTGGAGGTGCTCAACATCTGGGCGCGCTTCATCTACGGCCCGCTGCTCGACGATCGCGTGCGTCCCATCGCGGAGGGCGTGTCGCCCGGCCAGTACGGGCGCGAACAGGCGATGCGCGTGCATCGCGGCCTGAAGGAGAAGGGCCCCGTGACGATCCCGCGCGAATTCGTCTTCATGGACCGCGCCGCGATCGGGCTTGGCGGGGCTTTCCTGCGGCTCGACGCGCGCCTGAACTTCTGCCGCATGTTCAACGAGGCTCTGGGCGAGGAGTTCGACGTCAAGCTCATGGCGGAGCGCCAGAAGGAGGCGCTCGCGCGGGCCGGCCTCAGGGCCTGACCGGGCGTGCCCCTGCGGATTGCCCGGCCCGCCGGTTTGGGCTAAAGCCCTGCCGACGCGTTCGCATCCGACCAGAGGATTCCCATGGCCGAACATCATTCGACCGGCGGCCACCCCGCCATGGACTACGCCGAGCACGAAAAGACCTACGCCCTGTTCATCGACCTGGCGAAATGGGGCACGATTCTGACCGTGCTTCTGCTGGTCCTGATGGCGATTTTCCTGCTCTGAGCCCGCCGGCGGCCCCCTTTTGGGGCCGCCTTTTGGGGCCTTCTGATCCATGGCTTGCGAAAAATCGTAAGTCAGGACACGCTCCAGTCTTGGAGTTTCATTCCAGCTGGAGCCGTTCATGCGCATCGCCGTTCCGGTCGAGGTCGAGGCCGTTGAGACCCGCGTCGCGGCCACGCCAGAGACCGTCAAGAAATTCGTCGGCCTGGGCGCTCAGGTCGTCGTGCAATCGGGGGCCGGCGCGACCTCGGGCCTGAGCGACGCCGAATATGTCGCCGCTGGCGCATCGGTCGCCGCCAGCGCGGCCGAGACCTTCGCCGACGCTGATCTCGTCCTGTCCGTCCGCCGCCCCGCCGCCGCCGCCCTTGCTGGCGTGAAGCCCGGCTGCGCGGTCGTATGCGTCGCCGATCCCTATGGCGCGCATGACGCGCTCGCCGCGCTCGCTGGCAAGGGCGTGCGCCTGTTCGCCATGGAGCTGATGCCGCGCATCACCCGCGCGCAGGTGATGGACGTGCTCTCCTCCCAGGCCAATCTCGCCGGCTATCGCGCGGTGGTGGACGGCGCCGCCGAATATGGCCGCGCCCTGCCGATGATGATGACGGCAGCCGGCACCGTGCCCGCCGCCAAGATCTTCATCATGGGCGTCGGCGTCGCGGGCCTGCAGGCCATCGCCACCGCCCGCCGCATGGGCGCCATCGTGACGGCGACCGACGTGCGCCCCGCCACCAAGGAGCAGGTGGAATCCCTCGGCGCGAAGTTCCTCGCGGTCGAGGACGACGAATTCAAACAGGCGCAGACCGCCGGCGGCTACGCCAAGGAAATGTCGCCTGAGTATCAGGCGAAGCAGGCGGCGCTCACCGCAAGCCACATCGCCCGGCAGGACATCGTGATCACGACCGCGCTGATCCCTGGACGGCCCGCGCCGCGTCTCGTCACCGCCGACATGGTCGCCTCGATGCGCGCGGGCTCCGTCATCGTCGATCTGGCGGTGGAGCGGGGCGGCAATTGCGAATTGTCGAAGCCCGGCGAAGTGGTCGTCACGTCCAACGGCGTGAAGATCGTCGGCAATCTCAACGTGCCGGGCAGGCTCGCCGCCACCGCCTCGGCGCTTTACGCGAAGAACCTTCTCGCCTTCGTCGAAACCCTGATCGACAAGGAGAAGAAGGCCCTCGCCATCGACTTCGAGGATGAACTCGTCCGCGCCACGCTGATCGTCAACGACGGCGCGATCGTCCACCCGAATTTCCAGAAGGCGTAAGCCTTCGCCAGACCAGACCCATGCAAAGGGGGCGCGTCCATGGCCATTGATCCCTTCGTCTTCCAGCTCGCCATTTTCGTTCTGGCGATTTTCGTCGGCTATTACGTGGTGTGGGCGGTGACGCCCGCGCTGCACACGCCGCTCATGTCCGTCACCAACGCGATCTCCTCGGTCATCGTTGTCGGCGCCCTGCTCTCGGTGGGCGTGGACGCGAGTTCGGGTGACGGCGGGGCCTTCTGGGCGAACCTGTTCGGCTTTATCGCGCTCATCCTCGCCTGCGTGAACATTTTCGGCGGCTTCCTCGTCACCGAGCGCATGCTCGCCATGTACAAGAAGAAGGGCTGA
>CAZYBF010000070.1:0-14913 GCA_964645525.1 uncultured Beijerinckia sp. | reverse complement strand
GGGCGTGGAGAACGTCTACGACCTCAATTTCAACGGGCGCGAAGGCGCGGAGAAAGTCACCTACGGCGACGTGTTCAAACAGGCCGAACAGGAATATTCGCGCCACAATTTCGAACACGCGGACACCGCGCTTTTGTTCCAGCACTTCAAGGATGCGGAAGCCGAATGCAAGGCGCTGCTTGAAAAAGGCGACCGCGGCGACCGCCACGACATGGTCCTGCCCGCCTACGATCAGTGCATCAAGGCCTCGCACCGCTTCAACCTGCTCGACGCGCGCGGCGTGATCTCCGTCACCGAGCGCCAGAGCTACATTCTGCGCGTGCGCGAACTCGCCAAGGCCTGCGGCGCGGCGTGGCTCAAGACGCAGGCCGGCGGCGCGGCCTGAGCGAAGCCGCCCCGCGCGGTCTTGCTTTCGCCGTGCGCTCAAGCCAGATTGGAACCATTACAAGGAAGGCCGGCGAAACCCCGGCCCGCGATGCAGAGGAAACCGAAATGACCCATCCCGTCGCCCCGCAGAAAGCGCCCTATCCGACCGAGGTCGAAGAGGGCAAGACCTACGCCTGGTGCGCCTGCGGATTGTCGAAGAAACAGCCGCTGTGCGACGGCTCGCACAAGGGCACCGGCATCGCGCCGATCCGCTACACCGCGACGCGCAACGGCAAGGTCTATTTCTGCGGCTGCAAGGAATCCGTGAACCGTCCGCTGTGCGACGGCACCCACGCGAAGATCTGACGCACGCGAAGGCTGCGTGTTGAAGCGCCCTCTCCGCAAGGAGGGGGCGCTTTGCGTTTCAGGCCAGCGTCAGGCGTCGGGCCCGGCCTTGATGGGCGCCTTCAGGGGCGGGAGCACGCCGCGGTGAAAATCCAGCGACAGGCGCAGCGATTGCGCGATGCGCCCCGCCCTGTCGATGAAGATCTCGGCCGCCTCGGGCGGACAAACCTCCCGCGCCGTCGCCTCGAACAGCGCGAGCCAATGTTCGAAATGCGCTTGGTCGAGGCCGGGAATCTTCACATGCGCGGGGACGGGGCGCCCGTCATAGCGCCGCGTCATCAGCACGACCGACGACCAGAAGTCGCGCATTTTCGCCAGATGCGGCGCCCAGTCGGAAATCTCGGCGGCGAAGATCGGGCCGAGGGTCGCGTCGGCGCGGATGCGCGCGTAGAATGCGTGAACCAGACGCGCGATCATCGCCTCGTCCACGCCGGCGACGGCGCCTGGCGGGGGCGGCTTGCGCACAATGCGCGGCTCAGGCTTGTTCTCGCTCATGCCCCCGATATAGGCGCCCGCACGCGCTGGCGCGAGCCCCCGCTTTCACAGGCGCGTGGGCGCCGTTCAGCCCTGCACGCTCGCCTTGGCGATGGGCGGCACGAAGGACAGGCCCATGTCCCAGGGGAAATAGATCCAGGTGTCCTGCGACACTTCGGTGACGAACGTGTCCACGAGCGGGCGGCCGAGCGGCTTGGCGTAAACGGTTGCGAAATGCGCATTGGGAAGCATTTCGCGCACGAGCCGCGCGGTCGCGCCGGTGTCCACGAGATCGTCCACCACCAGCACGCCCTTGCCGTCGCCCAGTTTCGCCACCGCCTCCGCGACGCCCTTGAGCACACGCAGCTCGCCCTGCGTCTTGTCGTCGTTATAGCTCTCGATGCACACGGTCTCGATGACGCGCAGCCCCAGCTCGCGCGCCACGATCGCCGCCGGCACAAGACCGCCGCGCGTGATGCACACCAGCGCCGTGAACGGGCCGGCGGCGTTCAGCCGCCATGCGAGCGCGCGCGCGTCGCGGTGGAACTGGTCCCAGGAAACAGGAAAGGCCTTCTGTCCGTCGCTCATGTCTTGTTTCCTTGTGTCAACGCGCGGGATGTTGCGCGGACAGCCGCGCGATGAGGGATTCGACCTCGGCCTTGCCGGCCGCAAGCCGCGCCGGGTCCTTGCCGCGCAGCACCACCTGATTGCGATAGCCCTGCGCGCCGAAGGATGGATAGGAGCCGATCGAAAGATCCGCGAAACGCTCGGCGATCTCCTTCAGGCCAGCTGCATAGAGCCCCTCGGGAAAGCCGATCTCGATCGTCTCGGAGATCATCTTGACGCCGGTCTCCAGCGTCGGCGCGACATTGTCGAGCATGGCGTGCATGATGCGCGGCACGCCGGCCATCACGATGACGTTGGCGATGCGGAAGCCGGGCGCCGCCGAGATGGGATTCTCGATCAGGCTGGCGCCGGCGGGAATGCGGCACATGCGCAGCCGCATTTCGTTGAGGTCTTCGCGCTTCATGCGCGTGAGCAGCATGTTCACCGCGCGCTCGTCCACGTCGATGGAGACGCCGACGGCCTTCGCCACGCATTCGGCGGTGATGTCGTCATGGGTCGGGCCGATGCCGCCCGTGGTGAAGAGATAATCGTAGCGCGTGCGCAGCGCGTTCACCGCATCCACGATCTCGCGCTCCACGTCCGGCACGACGCGCACTTCGCGCAGTTCGATGCCGATGCCAGTCAGATATTCGGCGATATAGCCGATGTTCTGGTCTTTGGTGCGCCCCGACAGGATCTCGTCGCCCACGACGAGAACGGCGGCGGTGATCGTCTTGTGCGCGGATGCGGATGCGGACGCCTCAGCCATGGAACAACTCCCCCTTGGCTCCTGCTTTATGGAGCCGCCTGCGCAGAGGCAAGGCCCCGCGCCGCCTGCGCAGGGGACAAGCCGGCGCGCCGCCCGCACGCGCGTGGCCTTATGCGATTTGACAGGCCCCGCCAGCCAAGTTAGCTCGACCGTGACCGCCCTTCCCGCCCGATCCCAGACCCCATGAGATTCGACAAACCGCTCGTCCTTGGCCGCCTGCTGCGCCGCTACAAGCGCTTCCTCGCCGACGTGCGGCTCGACGACGGACAGGAGACGACCGCCCATTGCGCCAATCCCGGCGCGATGCTGGGCCTGCTTGCGGACGGCGCGCGGGTCGCGCTTTCGCGCTCCGACAACGCCGCGCGCAAGCTCCCCTTGTCCTGGGAGCTGGTGGAGGCGGATTTCGGACGCGGGCCGGAATGGGTGGGCGTGAGCACCGCGAACCCGAACCTGATCGTCGGCGAGGCCATACGCGCGGGCTTTTTCGAGGATTTCGCCGGCTGGCCGAACCTGCGCCGCGAGGTGAAATACGGCGTGGCGAGCCGCGTCGATTTCCTGCTCGAAGGGCCGGGCAAGCCGCCGCTCTATGTGGAGGTGAAGAACGTGCACCTCATGCGCGAGCCCGGCCTTGCGGAGTTTCCCGATTGCGCCACCGCGCGCGGCGCGAAGCACATGGCCGAGCTCGCCGCCATGGCGCAGGCCGGCGCGCGCGCCTGCGTGGTGTTTCTCGTGCAGATGAACGCGGATCGTTTCACCATCGCCGGCGATCTCGACCCCGCCTACGCCCACGCCTTTCTGGCCGCGCAGGCCGCCGGCGTGGAGGCCCTCGCCGTCGCCTGCGACGTGTCGCTTGCGGGCGTGCGCCCAGCGCGAAAGATTCCCATTCTGCCCCCGAACCCGCCGCCCGCGCCGCCGGCGCGCAAGCCAAGGCGTTCGCAGGCTTGAGGAAACGCGAACCTTGGCGAAAAAGCCGCCGCAGCGCTTGCGTCAGCCGGCGTTTTCCCTAGATTCCGACGAATAATCCAACGAGACCTCCCATGACCTTCGTAGAGGCGGAAATTTCGCCAGGCCGCAAGACCGGACAGATCAAGCTGCATGGCGCTGCGGCTTTCGAGGGCATGCGCAAGGCGGGCCGTCTCGCCGCGGAGGCGCTCGACGCGCTGACCGAATTCGTGCAGCCCGGCGTGACGACGGACAGGCTCGACCGGCTGGCCTTCGACTTCGCGATGGACCACAAGGCCTATCCCGCCCCGCTCGGCTATCGCGGCTACCGCAAGTCGATCTGCACATCCATCAATCATGTGGTGTGCCATGGCATTCCCGACGCCAAGCCGCTGCGCGAGGGCGACATCGTCAACATCGACGTGACGCTGATCGTCGACGGTTGGCATGGCGACTCAAGCCGCATGTATGGCGTGGGCGAGGTCGCGCGCCGCGCGGAACGGCTGATCGAAGTGACGTATGAATCGCTGATGCGCGGCGTCGACGCGGTGAAGCCAGGCGCCACCACAGGCGACATCGGCTGGGCGATCCAGGAATACGCCGAGGCTGAACGCTGCTCGGTCGTGCGCGATTTCTGCGGGCACGGGCTCGGGCAATTGTTCCACGACGAGCCCAACATCCTCCATTACGGCCGCAAGGGCGAAGGCGTGAAGCTGCGCCCGGGCATGTTCTTCACCATCGAGCCGATGATCAATCTCGGTCGCCCGCAGGTGAAGATCCTCCCCGACGGCTGGACGGCGGTGACGCGCGACCGCTCGCTCTCCGCGCAATTCGAACACACGATCGGCGTGACGGAGACGGGCTGCGAGATCTTCACGCTGTCGCCAGCAGGACTCCACCGGCCGCCCTACGCGCCCGGCCAGGCGTTGCGCTGAGCGCCGCGTGGCAAGGGACGACGACCCCCATTACCGCGGCCACCGCACGCGCCTGCGCCAGCGTTTCGAGGACGTGGGCGAGCAGGCGATGCCCGATTACGAGCTGCTGGAGCTCGTGCTCTTCCGCTCGATCCCCCAGCGCGACGTCAAGCCGCTCGCCAAGACGCTCATCGCCCGCTTCGGCTCATTCGCCGAAGTGCTCGGCGCGCGACAGGAGCGGCTCACCGAAGTGGAGGGCGTGGGCGAGGCGACCGCCCTCGACCTGAAGATCGTGGAGGCGGCCGCGCGCCGCATCGCGCGCGGCGCAATTCGCCAGCGCCCGATGCTCGGCTCATGGAAGGACGTGATCGAATATTGCCGCACCGCAATGGCCTTCGCGGACCGCGAGGAGTTCCGCATCCTCTTTCTCGACAAGCGCAACCACCTCATCGCCGATGAGGTGCAAAGCTCCGGCACGGTGGACCATGCGCCGGTCTATCCGCGCGAAGTCGTCAAGCGCGCGCTGGAGCTTGCGGCCACCGCCCTCGTTCTGGTGCACAACCATCCCTCGGGCGATCCCACGCCCTCCCCCGCCGACATCCGCATGACGAACGATCTGCAGGCCATCGCGAAACCGCTCGGCATCGCGCTGCATGATCACATCATCGTGGGCCGCAATGGACATGCGAGCTTCCGCGGCCTGCAATTGCTGAACTGATCCGCGCGCTCACGATCCGCGCGACAAATCTTTGAGCGCATCCGGCGTATCGACGTCGACGAGCACGCCGTCGTCGTCCGCCTCCACCTCCACGACGCCATCGCGCGCGGCGAGAAGCTTGCGCGCGCCCGCATCGCCCGAAAGCCGCGCGACCTCGCCGAACAGGGCGGCGCCGATAAGCGCGGGATTGCCCCGCACGCCGCCGCGCACAGGCACGGCGGCGCAAGCGCCGGGCGCGGCGCGAAAGGCCTGCGCGAGCTTGCGCAGCATCGCATCGCCCACGCGCGGCATGTCGCCCAGCAGGATGAAGGCGCCTGCGCAATCCGCCGGCAAGGCGGCGACGCCTGCGCGCAGCGATGAGGCGAGCCCGGTTTCATGGTCGGCGTTGTGCACGAAGGCGAGGCCCTCGACATCGCCAAGCGCCTCGCGCACCGCCGCCGCGGCGTGACCCGTCACCACGATCAGCGGAACAAGCCCGGCCGCGCGCGCGGCCTGCGCCACATGGCGCACGAGCGGCGCGCCGTCGAGCGGGGCGACCACTTTGGTGGCGGCGGCGGGATCCTGCGCGCGATAGCGGCTTGCGCTTCCTGCGGCGAGAATGACGCCGGCGCGCCTGCTCATGACGCCTGCTCATGGGGATCGGCGCCGTCGCGCGGCTGACCGCGATCGACGATCTCCATCAGGAGCCCGCCGGCGCCCATGCGCTTCACGTCCGCGCCGGTCACTTCAATGCCCGCGCACAGGCGCTGCAGCACCCAGTCGAATCCATTCTCGCGCGGCGAGCGCGCGCAGCCCGGCGCGCCCAGAACAGGTTTTGCGCCGAGACGGCCGATCAGCAGAAGATTGCCGGGATCCACCGGCATGCCCAGATGCACGATCTCGCCGCCCGCCTGCGTCAGCGCGACGGGAATGACGTCGCGCCGGTCGGTGATGGCGGAGGCGCCGAAGACGACGATCATGTCGCAATCGTCCGCCCGATCGGCCGCCATCTCGCTGATCGCCTGCGCAAGCGGCTCCGCCTCATGGGCGACGCGCCTGTGCTCCGTCACGCGCGAACCCATCGGCGCAAGCCGCTCCTCCATCACGCGCAGCGTCTTCTCCACCACGCTGGGCTTGAGGCCCGGCAGAAGCGTGGAGACGACTCCAACCCGCATGGGCCTGAAAGCGGCGACCCGCACCGGCGCCGCGCGCGCAGCCGCGCAGGCAGCCTCCAGCGCGCTGCGCGAGGTCGCGAACGGGATCACCTTCACGGTGCCCACCATCTCGCCTTCCACGACGACGCGCCAGGGCGCGAGCGTGGCGGCGGTGAGCGTCTCGTCCACGGCGTTCACGCGGTCGAGCGCGGCTGCGTCCACCGCCAGAACGCCCGCATGGCGCGCGAACAGATTGGCGCGACCCGTGAACGCATCCTGCACGCGCACGCCCTCGCCCGCGATCGCCTGCGCCAGCGCGGCCGCAGCCTCGTCCTCGCCCACGTCGCCGGGTTCGAGCCGCGCGACGACGATCTGCGCGACGCCAGCCGCGCGCAGCCGCGCCACATGATCGGCGCTCACCAGGTCGCCTTTCTTGAGGGACAATCCATCGATGCGCAGCGCATGGGCGACGACGCCGCCCACCGCCTCATCGAGCGGGGCTGGCCCGAACTTCACGCGCCCGCCCCCGCGCTCTCGCGCAACGGCTTCTTGCGCAGGGCGAGAATGATCTCGCCCAGAACGGAGACCGCGATCTCAGCCGGGCTGACGGCGCCGATGTCGAGGCCGATCGGCGCGCGAATACGCGCGATCTGCGCCTCCGCGAAACCTTTCTCCTTCAGCCGGTCCACGCGCTTGCCATGGGTTTTGCGAGAGCCAAGCGCGCCCACGTAAAAGCAATCCGCCGACAAGGCGGCCTCAAGCGCGGGATCGTCGATCTTGGGATCATGGGTGAAACAGGCGATGGCGGTGAAGCGATCAAGCTTCATGCCCGGCAAGACGTTCTGCGGCCAGTCGGCGATCAGCACGTCGCCGGGAAAGCGATCGGGCGTGGCGAAGGCCGTGCGCGGATCGACGATCGTGATGTCGAAGCCAGCCTGCCGCGCCATGGGCGCAAGCGCCTGCGTGATATGCACGGCGCCCACCGCGACGATGCGCACGGGCGGAACCTGCACGGTCAGGAAAAGGCTTGCGCCCTCATGCTCCACAAGTCCGCTCTTGCCGGAACGGATCGCCGCGTCGAGCGCCTCGGCCATGGGATCGGCGGCGATCTCGGCGAGGCGCACGAGACGCTGCGCGCCCGTGGCGGGATTGGTGACGAGCACGCAGGCGCGGCGCGCGGCGCGTTCGGCGTTGAGGGCGGCGAGCGTGTCGAGGCGCATCAGTCCACCTTCTCGACATAGACGCGGATACGCCCGCCGCAGGACAGCCCCGCGCGCCAGGCGGTCTCGTCCTGCACGCCGAACTCAAGCGTGCGCGGGCGCCCGTCCGCAATCGCGTCCATCGCTTCCGTCACGACCTCGCCCTCGACGCATCCGCCCGAGACGGAACCGAGAAAATCGCCGTCCTCGTTGATGACGAGATGGGAGCCCACGGGACGGGGCGCGGAGCCCCAGGTCTCAATGACCGTGGCGATGGCGACGCCGCGCCCGGCGCGTCGCCAGGCCTCCGCGCGCGCGAGAATGTCGTCTTCGGCGGCGAACATGAACCCTCCTCCTGCGCAGGCGCCACATGAGCGCCACATGAGCGCGATGTTTGCGCGAATATAGCGCCAAAGGCGCCGGCGCCAAGGGTGCGCCTTGCGCGCGTCAGCCCGTGCGCTTGAGCCAGAGGCGCGGATCGGCGCTCCCGCGCGGCGCGCCTGCATCGGACAGGGCGGCGACGAGGGCGGCCACGCTGTCGAGATCATGCACGGGGCGAAACTCATCGACGAATGGCAGGATGGCGCGCACGCCGCGCTGGCGCGGCTCGTAACGATCGAAGCGCAGGAGCGGATTGAGCCAGATCAGCCGCCGGCAGGATTTCGAAAGCCGCTCCGCTTCACGCCCCAGAACCTCCACGCCTTCGCGCTCGAGGCCGTCGGTGAACAGGAGCACGGTGGCGCCCTGCCCCAGCGCCCTGCGCGACCAGTCGCGATTGAAAGCGTGCAGGCAGGCGCCGATGCGCGTGCCGCCGGACCAGTCCTGCGCCTCCTGCGCGCACAGGGCGAGCGCCTCGTCCACGTCGCGGTGGCGCAGGGCGCGCGTCACATTGGTGAGCCGCGTGCCGAACAGGAATACCTGCACGCGCCCGCGCCGCACGGCGAGCGCATGGAGAAAATGCAGGAACACGCGGCTGTAATCGCTCATCGAGCCGGAGATGTCGCACAGCGCAACGATGGGCGGCTTGCGCAGGCGCGGGCCGCGCCGGGCGAGCGTCGCCATGCCGCCGGCGCGCAGGATGTTGCGGAACGTGCGGCGCGGATCGAGCCGCGCGCCGCGCGCATCCGGCGCAAGCCGCCGCGTGGGCCGCTCATCGCCCGACAACGCAAGCGCTGCGACGGCGCGCGCGGCCTGCGCGATCTCCTGCGCGCTCATTTGCGCGAAGTCCTTGGCGCGCAGGGCTTCCTCGTCAGACGCCGTGAGCCGCCGGTCGGCCTCGACAAGCGTCTCCACTTGTTGCGGCGCGCGCTGCGTCGCGAAAGCCTCCGCAAGCCGCGCCGCGCCCGCTTTCGCAACCTCCTGCCCGGCCTCAGGCCGCGCGCCCGCCTCCGCCTGCGCGGACAAAAGCGCGATCATGCCGTCGTGCAGCCCGCGCGTGCGCCAGAACAGATCGAAAGCCTGATCGAATATGGCGAAATGCTCACGTCGCTTCACAAGAACAGCGGCCAGCGCGGCGCGAAAGTCCGCGCGTTCGCGCACGCCTGCGATTTCAACCGCGGCGATGGCGTCAAGCGCGGCGCCCGGACCCACCGGCAGGCCGGCTGCGCGCAGCGCGCGCGCGAAATGCAGCACGTTCTCGGCGAGGGCTCCCGCCGTCATCGCTCAACCCTTCGCGGCGGCGCGCGCCTTGGCGCGCAGGTCCGCGAGCATCTGCCCGATCTTCGCGCCGTCGAGACGCTCCACGTCGTCCTGATATTTGAGCAGCACGCCCAGCGTGTCGGAAACAAGCGCGGGATCGAGCGCGACGGCGTCGAGCTCATGCAGCGCGCTCGCCCAGTCGAGGGTTTCCGCGACGCCCGGCTTCTTGAAAAGATCCTCCTCGCGCAGCGCCTGCACGAAAGCGACGATCTCGCGCGTGAGTTTCTGCGAGGCCTGCGGCGCCTTCGCGCGCAGGATCTGCGTCTCGCGCGCGGCGTCCGGATAGCCGACCCAATGATAGAGGCACCGCCGCTTGAGCGCGTCATGCACTTCGCGCGTGCGGTTGGAGGTGACGATCACGATGGGCGCGGCCTGCGCCTTCACGGTCCCCAGTTCAGGGATCGTGACCTGAAACTCCGACAGCGCCTCCAGAAGAAACGCTTCAAACGCTTCGTCGGTGCGGTCGAGTTCGTCGATGAGCAGGACGGGCGGTCCGCCGGGCTGCGGCTCCAGCGCCTGCAAGAGCGGCCGCTTCACGAGATAGCGCTCGGAGAAAACGTCATGCTCGAGCCGCTCGCGATCCGTCTCGCCGGCGGCTTCCGCAAGACGGATCGCCATCATCTGCGCGGCGTAGTTCCACTCATAGACGGCGGAGGAGACGTCGAGCCCCTCGTAGCATTGCAGCCGGATCAGGCGGCGGCCGAGCGCGCCCGCCAGCGTCCTGGCGATCTCCGTCTTGCCGACGCCGGCCTCGCCTTCAAGAAAGAGCGGACGCCCCATGCGCAGCGCGAGAAACAACGTCGTCGCCAGCGCGCGGTCGGCGACATATCCGGACTGCGCAAGAAGCGCGAGCGTGTCGTCGATCGTGGCGGGCGTGTTTGCGGGCACGGGCGGATTTGCGGGCACGGGCATGTCCTGTCGGGCGCCATGCAGCTCGCGGGCTGGATGCGCCTGCGCCGCCGCGCGAAAGCAGCCGGCGCCTCAAGGGCGCCGGCGGCGGGTCTTACTTCGCCAGCGCCTTGGCGACCGCACGGCGCGCCATCACCATGATGAGATGCGCGCGGTATTCGGCGTCGGCGTGGATGTCGGTGTTGAGCCCGTCCGCCGGGAAGCTCAGGCCGTCGAGCCCCTTGGGACGGAAATTGGCGGTGAGCGCGGCTTCAAGCTTGCTCGCGCGGAACACGCCGTTCTGACCTGCGCCGGTCACCGCGACGCGCACGTCCTTGCCCTTCTTGGCGACGAACACGCCGACGATGGCGTAGCGGGAGGCCGGATTGCGAAACTTCTCGTAAGCCGCCTTGTTGGGGATCGGGAACGAGATTTTCGTGATGAGCTCGCCCTCTTCGAGCGCGGTCTCGAACAGGCCCTTGAAATATTCGTCGGCGGGAATCTTGCGCTTGTTGGTGACGATGGTCGCGTTAAGCGCAAGGCAGGCGGAGGGATAGTCCGCCGCCGGATCGTTGTTGGCGACCGAACCGCCGATCGTGCCGCGGTGGCGCACGGCGGGATCGCCGATCATGCCCGCGAGATCGGCGAGCGCGGGAATCTTCTCGCGCACCAGCGCCGAATTGGCGACGTCGAAATGGCGCGTCATCGCGCCGATCACGATGTTGCGGCCCTTCAGCTCGATGCCGCGCATATCCTGCGCGCGACCGAGATCGATGAGCGCTGCGGGTCCGGCGAGGCGCTGCTTCATCGTGGGCAGAAGCGTCATGCCGCCGGCGAGGAACTTGGCGTCCTCGGTCTTGGCGGCGAGGTTGACGGCCTTGCGGGCGGTGTCCACGCGATGGAAGGCGAAATCGTACATGTGTCGTTCCCCCTGAAGCGCTTATTCGGCGGCCTGCGCCTGCGGGCCCATGGCCTTCGCGCCGGCGGCGATCGCCTTCACGATATTGTGGTAGCCGGTGCAGCGGCAGATATTGCCTTCCAGCTCATGGCGGATCGTCTGCTCGTCGAGCTCCGGGCCCTTGCGGCGCGCGATGTCGACGGCCGACATGATCATGCCGGGCGTGCAGAAGCCGCATTGCAGGCCGTGGTTCTCGCGGAAGGCTTCCTGCATCGGATGCAGCTTGTCGCCGCTGGCCAGCCCTTCGATGGTGACGACCTGCGCGCCGTCGAGCGAAAGCGCCAGCGCGGTGCACGATTTGATCGCCTCGCCGTTGACGTGGACGACGCAGCAGCCGCACTGGCTGGTGTCGCAACCCACATGGGTGCCGGTGAGGCGCAAGGTCTCACGCAGGAACTGGACAAGCAGCGTGCGGGAATCGACGTCCGCCGACACCGGCTTGCCGTTCACCGTCATGGACACCTTCGGCATGTTTTCCTCCTGAACTCCGGCGGGGCGCCAACGCAGCCCCGGCTCGCTTTGGTCCGCAATGTGTGACCGGCGCTTCCGCCGGTCAAGCCATGGGCGGGCCTCAGCCCTGGGCGACGATTTCCGCGAATTTGGCGAAAAAGGCGTCGGCGTTTTTCTTCGCCACGCCGTCGATGAGGCGCCCGCCGAGCTGGGCGATCTTGCCGCCCACGTTCGCCTCCACGTCATAGGACAGAACGGTGCCGCCCTCCGGCCCGTCCGTGAGCGTGACCTTGGCGCCGCCCTTGGCGAAGCCCGCGACCCCGCCCTCGCCCTGGCCGCTGATCTTGTAGCCATTGGGCGGGTCTATGTCGGAAAGTTCGACATTGCCCTTGAAGGTGGCGCCGACCGGGCCCACCTTGATCTTGGCGGTGGCTTTGAAGGAGCTCTCGGAGGTCTTCTCAAGCTCCTGACAGCCGGGGATGCACTGCTTGAGCACCTCCGGGTCGTTCAGCTTCGCCCACACCGTCGCGCGGTCCGCAGGCAGGGCGACCTCGCCCTTCATCGTCATGGCCATCGTTTCGCTCCTCGTCTTTTGCGGCCCTTATCCCTTGCCGGAGCGGGTGAAGTCCAGAGGAGATATCGACCTTAGGCGCATGGGGGCGCGGTTGCGCGCGCCGGCGCGCGAGGCTACCCAAGAGGAAAAGCGGCCAAAGCCGCCGCAAGCACGCATTTCGGGGGGAACGATGACGCGCATTGACCGCGATGTCTCTGTATCCGGCGCCGTTCTGCACGCGCAGGCCGAAGGCCCGCCTGACGCGCCCGCCCTCCTGCTCCTCCATGCGCTGGGCGCGAATCTCGCCCTCTTCGACCCGCAAATGCCCTCCCTCGCCCGCCGCTTCCGGGTGATCCGCTACGATTCGCGCGGCCATGGCGCGAGCCGGGCCAAGGGGCCCCAGAAGCCGCTCTCCATGAAGGCGCTGGCGCAGGACGCCCTCGCCGTGCTCGACGCCTTCGAGGTCAAGCGCGCCCATGTGCTGGGCCTGTCGCTGGGGGGCGCCGTGTGCCAGCAAATGCTGATCGACGCGCCGGGCCGGGTGGAGCGGGCGGTCATCGCCAATTCCGCCGCCCATTTCGGCCAGCGCGAGGCCTGGGACGCGCGCATCCGCGACGCTCTGGAAAAGGGGCTCGAAGGCCTCGCCCAGGCGGCGATGGACCGCTGGTTCACGCCCGACTTCCGGGAGCGCGCGCCGGGAACGGTGGCCCAGACCCTCGAGACGTTCCGCGCCGTGGACCCGGCCGCCTACGCCGCGACCGCAGCCGCGCTGCGCGATTTCGACCTGCGCGACGCGATCCGCGCCGTGCGGGCGCGCGTTCTGGTGCTCGTGGGCATGCACGATCCCTCGACCCCGCCTGCGCTCGGCGGCCTGATCGCCGAACATGTGGCCGGCGCGCGCCTCGTCGCGCTCGACGCCGCCCATCTGTCCAATCTGGAGGCGGCGAACGATTTCACGCGCGCCATCGTCTCCTTCCTCACCGCCCCATAGGCGCGCGGCGCGCCTGCGATTTGCCGGGACTCGCGCGGCTTGCTAGCGTCCGCGACGGCGCGGCCCACAGGCGGCTGGCGCGGGCGGATGGATGAGACGCAGCGCATGGAGCCCTTCCTCCAGCAATTGATCAACGGGCTGACGCTCGGCTCGATTTATGGGCTGATCGCCATTGGTTACACGATGGTGTTCGGCGTGATCGGCATGGTGAACTTCGCCCATGGCGACGTGTTCATGATCTCCACCTTCATCGGCCTGATTCTGTTTCTCGCGGTCACGCAGATGCTCGGGGCCTCCTCGGTCTATCTGGCGCTGTTCGTGGTGCTGATCGGCGCCATGGTCCTCACCTCGCTGTGGAACTGGACCATCGAACGGCTCGCCTACCGGCCGCTGCGCGGCTCCTTCCGGCTCGCGCCGCTGATCTCGGCGATCGGCATGTCGATCTTTCTCATGAACTTCGTGCAGGTGACGCAAGGCCCGCGCAACAAGCCCCTGCCGCCGATGTTCAACGAAGTGATCCAGCTCGGGCCGCAGCTCTCCATCGCCTGGAAGCAGATTCTCATCATGGGCGTGACGGGGGCGATGCTCGCGCTCTTCTGGCTCATCGTGCAGAAGACGGCGCTCGGGCGCGCGCAACGCGCGGTCGAACAGGATCGCAAGATGGCGGCGCTGCTGGGCGTGGACGTGGATCGCACGGTCTCCATCACCTTCGTCGCCGGCGCGGCGCTCGCGGCGGTGGCCGGCACGCTCTACGTCATCCAATATGGCGTCGTGCGGTTCGATGACGGCTTCGTGCCCGGCGTGAAAGCCTTCACGGCGGCGGTGCTGGGGGGCATCGGCTCCATTCCCGGCGCCGTTCTGGGCGGACTGCTGATCGGCCTCGTGGAAGTGCTCTGGTCGGCCTATGTGTCGAGCGACTACAAGAACGTCGCCGCCTTCTCCGTGCTGATCGTCGTGCTCATCTTCATGCCCTCTGGCCTGCTCGGGCGCCCGGAAGTGGAGAAGGTCTGAGCATGCCCGCCAACGCCGCAGACGGCTCTCCCGCGCGGCTCGCCGCCGGGCTGCGCGAAGCGGGCTTCGCCGCGCTCATCGCGCTCGGCCTGTCCTTCCCCATACTCGCGCTGCGCGCGGAAGCGGACATGGACAACAGGCTCGTGCTGGAGCCGCGCTGGTCGTGGAGCGTCGCTGCGGGCGTGTTCGTCTTCGCGGCGCGCCTCATCGCCAGTCTGTGCGACGACGCGCGTGCGCGCGCGAGCGGCGTGGCGGGCGCGGCGGCGCTGCTTTTCGCGGTCGGGCAAGCGGTCTTTGCGACGAGAGCGGACGCAGGCCTCATCGCCTGGTCGGCGGGCGCGGGCGCGCTTCTGGCGGGCGCGGCCTTCGCCCTTGAGCGCGCCGCGCGCAAACGCGCCGCAGCGCAGGCGCCGCAAGGCGAGACGCGACAAGGCGAGACGCGACAAGGAGAGTCGCCCCGCGAAGCGCCCGCCGCGTCGGGACGATGGACGCGGCTTGCCGGCGCGGCGGCGATTGGCGCGCTCGTCGCCTATCCGCTCGTTCTGCTCGCCTGGCTCGGGCCGCAGGGCTCGCTCAAATGGATCAACAATTACGGCGTGCAGATCCTCATCTTCGTGATGCTGGGCTGGGGGCTGAACATCGTCGTGGGCCTGGCGGGCCTGCTCGATCTCGGTTACGTCGCCTTTTATGCGGTGGGCGCCTATTCCTATGCGCTTTTGTCCACCAGCATGGGCCTGTCGTTCTGGATATGCCTGCCGCTTGCGGGAATCCTCGCCGCCTTCTGGGGCGTGCTTCTGGGCTTTCCGGTGCTGCGGCTGCGCGGCGATTATCTCGCCCT
>CAZYBF010000069.1:0-14944 GCA_964645525.1 uncultured Beijerinckia sp. | reverse complement strand
CGAGGGTTTCGCGCGCGGCGAAGTGGCGGTCATCGCCGGCTTCCAGGGCGTTCACGAGGAGACAGGCCGCGTGACGACGCTTGGGCGCGGCGGCTCCGACACGAGCGCCGTCGCGGTCGCAGCGGCGATCGGCGCGGAGCGTTGCGACATTTACACCGACGTGGACGGCGTCTACACGACCGACCCGCGCGTCGTGCCCAAGGCGCGCAAGCTGGACAAGGTCTCCTTCGAGGAAATGCTCGAAATGGCCTCGCTCGGCTCCAAAGTGCTGCAGGTGCGCTCGGTCGAGATCGCCATGGTGCACAAGGTGCGCACCTTCGTGCGCTCGTCGTTCGACGACCCGGCCGATCCGCGGCCCGGCACGCTTATTTGCGAGGAGGATGAGATCGTGGAACAGCAGGTCGTCACCGGCATCGCCTTCTCCAAGGACGAGGCCCAGATCACGCTGCGCAACGTCGCCGACAAGCCCGGCGTCGCCGCCTCGATCTTCGGCCCCCTCGCCGACAGCAACATCAACGTGGACATGATCATCCAGGTCGTCTCCGGCCCCGCCACCGCGCGCGACGGCCAGACCACCGACCTGACCTTCACCGTGCAGGCGGCCGATTACGAGCGCGCCATGGACCTGCTGGCGAAGATGAAGGGCGCGATCGGCTATGAATCGATCGAGGGCGCCACGGACGTGGTGAAGATCTCGGCCATCGGCGTGGGCATGCGCTCCCATGCGGGCGTGGCCGCCCGCGCCTTCCGGGCGCTCGCCGAGAAGGGCGTGAACATCCGCGCGATCACCACGAGCGAGATCAAGTTCTCGGTGCTCATCGACAAGGACTACACCGAGCTCGCGGTGCGCACGCTGCACTCCCTCTACGGCCTCGACAAGGCGGCCTGAACGCCGCGACGCCGGAGCCCGCGACGAGTGTCGCGGGCCGACAACCGCCCGGCCGAGCCCATGCCGGCCCCGATGCCGGCCCGATGCCGGCCCCGATAGCGGCCCCGATGCCGCCCCGACGCTGGGCCGCCTCCGCAGCCTCACGCCCGCGAATCCCGGGGCGCCCCTCGCCTTTGCGCCTTGCGGGGGCGCTGGCCTATTCGTTATAGCCTGAAGCGGGCGCCCTTGGCGGAGCAGCCCCAAGGGCGCGTCACGCGCGGAAGGACCGGAGATCTGATGCCCACGCGCAGCGCGCCAGGCGGCCCGCGCCTCCTGCTGCGCCGACTCCGCGAAGCCATGGCGGAGCCGGTGAGCGCGCAGGCGCGCCTCGACCGCATCGTGGTCCAGATCGCCGCCAACATGGTCGCGGAAGTCTGCTCGGTCTACGTGCTGCGCGCGGACGGCCGGCTCGAACTGTTCGCCACAGAAGGCCTCAACCGCGAGGCGGTCCACCTGACCACCATGCGCGCCGGCGAAGGCCTTGTCGGCCTGATCGCGCGCAACGCCGAGCCGCTCGCCCTTTCCGACGCCCAGTCGCACCCCTCCTTCTCCTACAAGCCGGAGACGGGCGAAGAGATTTACAACGCCTTCCTCGGCGTGCCGATTCTACGTGGCGGCAACACGCTCGGCGTGCTCGTGGTGCAGAACCGCGCCAACCGCGTTTATGCGGAGGAGGAGATCGAGGTCCTCGAGACCATCGCCATGCTCCTCGCCGAAATGATCGCGTCGGGCGAATTGCAGGCGATCGTGCGTCCGGGCGCGGAAATCGCGGTGCGCCGCCCGCTCGCGCTCAAAGGCTCGGCGGTGGCCGAAGGCGTGGGCCTCGGCCATGTGGTGCTGCACCAGCCGCGCGTCGTCGTCACCCAGATCGTGGCGGAAGACACGAACAAGGAGCTCGAACGGCTCGAGGCCGCCATCGAGGCGATGCGCGCGGGCATCGACCAATTGCTCGACGGCGACGGCTCAGCCGGCGACCATCGCGAAGTGCTCGAAACCTACCGGATGTTCGCCAATGACCGCGGCTGGCTGCGTCGCCTGCGGGAGGCGATCTCCACCGGCGTGACGGCGGAAGCCGCCGTCGAGCGCGTGCAGAACGACGCGCGCGCGCGCCTGCTGCGCCAGACCGATCCCTATCTGCGCGAGCGCCTGCACGATCTCGACGATCTCGCCAACCGGCTCCTGCACCAGCTCACCGGACAATCCCTGGTCGCCGGGCCAGACACGCTGCCTGACAACGCCGTGCTCGTCGCGCGCAGCATGGGCCCCGCCGCCCTGCTCGAATATGACCGCAAGCGCCTGCGCGGCCTCGTGCTGGAGGACGCCGGCGGGTCGAGCCATGTGGCGATCGTCGCCCGGTCGCTTGGCGTGCCAACCGTGGGCGACGTGGACAACATCACGAGCCTCGTGGAACAGGGCGACGCGATCATCGTCGACGGCGGGGCGGGCGAAGTGCAGGTGCGCCCGCAGCCCGACGTGGAAGGCGCCTATCGCGAGAAGGCGCGGCTGCGCGCGCGCCGGCAGGAGCAATATCACCAGCTGCGCGAAAAACCCGCCGTCACCCGCGACGGCGCGACGATCGAACTGCTCATGAACGCGGGCCTTCTGGTGGACGTGCACCACATGGGCGAGGCGGGCGTGAAGTCGATCGGCCTGTTCCGCACGGAACTGCAATTCATGCTCGCCTCGCAATTTCCGCGGCTCGAGCAGCAATACGTGCTCTACAAACAGGTGCTGGATTCGACGCCGCAGGGCTGCGTGACCTTCCGCACCCTCGACATCGGCGGCGACAAGATCCTCCCCTATATGCAGACCTATGAGGAGGAGAATCCTGCGCTTGGCTGGCGCGCGATCCGCATCGGCCTCGACCGCCCCGCCCTCCTGCGCTCGCAATTGCGCGCGCTTCTGCGCGCCGGCGCGGAGCGCGAATTGCGCATCATGTTCCCCATGGTGGCGATGGTGAGCGAGTTCGACGCGGCGCGCGCGCTGGTGGCGCGCGAGCTCGCGCATCTGCGCCGCCACGGCTATGGAACGCCCTCGCTGCTGCGGCTGGGCGTGATGATCGAAGTGCCCTCCCTGCTCTGGCAGCTCGACGAATTGCTCGAGCGGGCGGATTTCATCTCCATCGGCTCCAACGACCTCGTGCAATATCTGACCGCCGCCGACCGCGACAACAGGCGCGTGGCCAACCGTTTCGACGTTCTGTCCGCGCCCGTGCTGCGCGCGCTCGCCCATGTGGTCGACAGCGCCGGGCGCGCGGGAAAGCCCGTCACCCTGTGCGGCGAAATGGGCGGGCGTCCGCTCGAGGCGATGGCGCTCGTCGGCCTCGGCTTCAAGGCGATCTCCATGTCGCCTTCGAGCATCGGTCCGGTGAAAGCCGCGATCATGGCGATGGACGCGGGCGAATTGCGCGCGCTCATGAGCGACCTGCTCGCCCGCAAGGACGGCGCCGCCTCCCTGCGCGAGGAATTGCGCGCCTATGCGGACGCCAAGGGCGTGCCCTTGTAGCGCGACGCGCGCCTTGAGCTTTCGCGCCCGCCAGCCCGCACCGGACCATCATGCTGCCGCAAGACAAACTCAACCTCATCCTGCGCCGCCGCGACGAGATCGAGGCGAAACTCGCCGCCGGCGCCGCCGGCGCGGAATTCGGCGCGCTCTCGCGCGAATTGTCGGAGATCGAACCCGTCTGCGCCGCCATCGCCGCATGGCGCCAGGCGCTCGACGACGCCGCAGGCGCGCGCGCCATGCTGGAGGATTCCGCAACCGAACGCGACATGCGCGAGCTCGCCGAGATCGAGGCGCAGGAGGCTGGCGAACGCGCGCAGGCGCTCGAACGCGAGATCCAGATCGCGCTCCTGCCGAAAGACGCCGCCGATGAGGGCGGCGCCATTCTCGAAGTGCGCGCAGGCACGGGCGGCGACGAGGCGGCGCTGTTCGCAGGCGACCTGTTCCGCATGTACGCGCGCTACGCCGAGCAGCACGGATGGAGCGTCGAGCTTCTCTCGACCAGCGAGGGAACGGCGGGCGGCTACAAGGAGATCGTGGCCTCGATCACCGGGCGCGGCGTGTTCGCGCGGCTGAAGTTCGAGTCAGGAGTGCACCGCGTGCAGCGCGTGCCCGCCACCGAAGCGCAGGGGCGCATCCACACGTCCGCCGCCACCGTCGCCGTCCTGCCCGAGGCGCAGGAGGTCGATTTCGACATCAATGAATCGGACCTGCGCATCGAGACCATGCGCGCGCAGGGCGCGGGCGGCCAGCACGTCAATAAGACGGAATCGGCGATCCGCATCACCCATATCCCCACCGGCGTCGTGGTGCTGGTGCAGGACGAACGCTCGCAGCACAAGAACCGCGCGCGCGCCATGAGCCTGCTGCGCGCGCGCCTCTACGACGAGCAACGCCGCAAGCTCGACGCCGAGCGCGCGGCCGACCGCAAGTCGCAGGTGGGCTCAGGCGACCGCTCCGAGCGCATCCGCACCTATAATTTTCCGCAGGGGCGCGTCACCGACCATCGCATCGAACTGACGCTCTACAAGCTGGATCGCGTGATCGCGGGCGAGGCGCTCGACGAAATCATCGAGCCGCTCATCACCCGCCATCAGGCCGACCTTCTGGCGGCGAGCGGCGCGTAAGCGCGTCAGGCCGCGCGGACGAGCTTGACGGCGACGCCGCGCGCCTGCACGCGGCGCAGCGGAACGGGTGCAAGATCCTCGTTCACGACTTCGTCGGTGGTCACGTCGAGCCCCACGACCGCGTCGGCTTCGAACTCGCGGGCGAGGCGCCGCAGTTTCTCAAGCGCTGTCTCGCGATGCGTCTCGAGCGGGGCGCGGGCCGAATGCCACATGGAGGTTGCGCAGATCGGACCGATCTCGGCCACGATCCGCATGCCTTCAAGCTCCTTTTCCGAAACGATGCGCATGGTGTTCAAATCCCGTGTCGGCGACAAATCTCCAGCGTCGCGTGGCCGCTAGAAACGCTGTCGCGCGTTAACGGAAGATGAACGCGCGCGCACTGACGCAGCGTTTGCTTTCGCAAAGATGAAGAGCGCGCAGACTCAGTGACGGAAATGCCTGTGGCCGGTCATCACCATCGCGAGGCCGGCCTCGTCGGCCGCCTTGATCACTTCGTCGTCGCGCATCGATCCGCCCGGCTGGATGATGGCGGTGGCGCCCGCCTCAGCCGCCGCCAGCAAGCCGTCGGCGAAGGGGAAGAAGGCGTCGGAGGCGACGACGGAGCCCTTGGCGAGGGATTCAGGCAGACCCGCGGCGCGGGCGGCCTCCGCGGCTTTCCAGGCGGCGATGCGCGAGGAATCGACGCGGCTCATCTGCCCCGCGCCCACGCCCACCGTGGCGCCGCCCTTCACATAGACGATGGCGTTCGACTTCACATGCTTGCAGACGCGGAAAGCGAATTTCAGGTCTTCGAGCTCGCGCGCGCTGGGCGCGCGGCGGGTGACGACTTTCAGCTCCATGTCGTCCACCACGGCGTTGTCACGGCCCTGCGCCAGCAGGCCGCCGGCGACGGTGCGCACGGACAGGCCAGGCGCGCGCGGATCGGGCAGGCCGCCGGTGACGAGCAGACGCAGATTTTTCTTCGCCGCCACGATGGCCGCGGCCTCCTCGTCAGCCTCGGGCGCAATGATCACTTCCGTGAAGATCTTCACGATCTCGCGCGCGGCGTCCGCATCGAGCTTGCGGTTGAGCGCGACGATGCCGCCGAAGGCCGACACGGGATCGCAGCGCAGCGCCAGCTCATAGGCCTCGCGCAGCGTCTTGCCTTCCGCCACGCCGCAGGGATTGGCGTGTTTGATGATGGCGACCGCGGCCGTGCGCGCAGGATCGAACTCGGCCACGCATTCGAACGCGGCGTCGGTGTCGTTCACATTGTTGTAGGAGAGCGCCTTGCCCTGCAGCTGGCGCGCGGTCGCGACGCCGAATCGCTGTTCGGGCGTGCGGTAGAAACCCGCGCTCTGGTGCGGGTTCTCACCATAGCGCATCGTCTCGGCGAGCGCGCCGCCGACCGCGCGATAGGCCGGCGCCTGTTCGCCGATGGCGCTCGCGAACCAGTTGGAGATCGCTGCGTCATAGGCCGCCGTGCGGGCGTAGGCTTTCTGCGCGAGGCGCTTGCGCAGCGCCAGGTCGAGCGCGCCGCCCTGCGCGGCCATGGCGTCGAGCACGAGCGCGTAATCGGACACGTCCACGACCACGGCGACGTCCGCGTGGTTCTTGGCCGCCGCGCGGATCATCGCCGGCCCGCCGATGTCGATGTTCTCGATGCAATCGTCATAGGCGGCGCCCTTCGCCACGGTCGCCTCGAAGGGATAGAGATTCACCACGAGAAGGTCGATCGGGAGAATGCCGTGGGCGGCCATGGCGCGCTGGTGCTCCCCATCGTCGCGGATCGCCAGCAGGCCGCCGTGCACTTTCGGGTGCAGCGTCTTGACGCGCCCGTCCATCATCTCGGGAAAGCCGGTGAGATCGGAGACGTCCTTCACCGCAACCCCCGCATCCGCGATGGCCTTGCGGGTGCCGCCGGTGGAGACCAGCTCCACGCCGCGCTCGGCGAGCGCGCGGGCGAAATCGATCAGCCCGGTCTTGTCGGAAACGGAGAGAAGCGCGCGGGCGATGGGGCGAAGGTCGCTGGACATGAGGGGCCTTGCGAATCTGGCTCGGAGGAGCGGAGAGGCGAAGGCCGGCGCTTACCATGCAGGCGGGCGCGGGGGAAGGCGAAGCGGTTAGCCGCCGCGCAGGAACGCCCAGCGCGTTTCAGGCTCCCGCCCGGCGTCGCCGCGAATGACGATCTGCTGGGCGGCGCGCGACCCGTCGGCTGAGGCGAAGAAGGCGCCGTCCTCCAGCTCGAGCTGCCGGCCCGCGGCGTGGAACAGCCAGTGCTGGCCGCCGGGCAGGACGAGCATCACCCCATGCTCGCGCTCCACGCGCGCGGCCTTGACCGCTGGATGGAGATGGAAACGGATGGCGTAGGCGAGGCCTTCTGGGGGCTTGCGGCCGCCCGCCGGCTCGAGCAGGTCCACGCCCTCCACCCGCCCGCCGCCCACGGGCAGCGTGATGGTGCGGGCGTGAACGAGGCCGAACCGCGCGACATAGCCGTCGTGGCGCGCCTCGAGCGCGAAGGCGTCGGGCCCGTCGCGCCGCGACACGTCGCTCACCTGCGGGCCGATGAAAATGCGCCCCCCCGCCCATTCGCCAAGACCGATCTCATGGGCGAGGCGGGCTGAGGATTCCTCGCCCAGCTCCAGCGTGGAATGGGCCGCCGTCATGCGCGCGGCCTCGCGCAGGGCGCCGCGCTGGGAAAGCGGCGCGCCGCAATTGCCCACAAGGCGGCAGGAGTCGAGCGACAATTCGATCGACAGGGCGCCGGCGTGGGCGCGCTGCGAATAATCAGGCGGCGGCGGGCCGCCCACATCCATCAGCAGCACCGCGTCGGGCGTCTCGACGCGCTGATAGCCGCTGAAGGGCGCGTTGAGGATGGGCTGCGCGAGCGCGTCGTCATAGGCGAGCAGGGTGGCGAGCATGTCGGGCGCCGTCACGCCCATGCCGTTGAACAGAGCCAGCGAACCATCGGAATGGCGGAACAGGCGCAGCATGGGCAGCAGGCGGTCGATGGCGCCCACCAATTGCTGCGGCGGCGTCACGTTGCGCGCGGCGAAAGCCTGACGCAGCGGCAGAAGGTCGAACAAGAGATCGAGAACGACCTGCGGATTGCGCGAGATATGCCCGCCGTCGACGAGGACCTGACGCTCCAGCTCCTCAGCCATGTGCCGGCTCGCGGTTCTGAAGGCGCGCGCATAACCATCCGAACACAAAGTCGCCTGCACGAGCGCGACGCAGGCGAACAGGCGCGCCTCGCCGCGCAGGGCGAAGCGCGTCTGCGCGCCGAGCCAGGACACGTGGCGCCCGATCGATTTGAGAAAGCGCGCATAGAAATCCGCGTCGGCGCCGTCGAGCAACAGGGGCGACTGACTCACCCATGACATCAGGCGGCGCGAGGCCACCTGCGGCGTCCATGCGATGGTCTGCGCAGGCGCCCCGTGCAGGCTGATCCATTCGCCCACCAGAGCGCGCGCGTTCTCGCGCGCCAGGCTTGTCTCGGCGGCGCGCAAATGGCGCAGCCATCCGAAACCCATGAGAGCGGCCTCCCACTCCGGGCTCGGGCCCACGAGAACGAAGGGCGATTGCTCGCGCGCGTCGACGATGCGCGAGGCGAAGGCGAAATAACCGGCGTAGATGTCATCGGCGACGGTCGGATCGCTGGTGCGGATGTCCTGCGGGGCGATCACGAGGCGCTGCGGCGCCGGGCCCCGCAGGCGCGACAGCAGGAACAGCGGCGCGGCGCCCATGCGCAGGCCGCACCGCGCGCCATGACGCACGGCCTGGCCGGCTATCGCGATGCGTTCAGCGACAGTGAGCCGCGTCAAATCGTCGGTCTCCTCATGCGCGCCGCGCCCGCAGGCGCGGATGCGACGCTCATTCACTCGCCATTAACGACAAAGCATTTAACGAAAGTTAAAGATTCAGGCCCGCCGCGTCACACGCGCGACGAAGAACCCGTCGAGCCCGGCCAGACGCGGATCTTCGTTGGGCAGCGCGTCGGGCGTGGTGCGCACATCGCCCTCCGGCGTCAGGCAGTCGGACAATCCGCCAATCTCCGCGGCCTCCACTGGCGCGCGCGCCATATCGGGATTGCGGCGCAGCAGCGCGGCGATCTGCGCGGGGCCTTCCTCAGGCTCCAGCGAACAGGTGCAATAAACGAGCGTTCCGCCCGGCTTGAGCAGCGAACAGGCGCGATCGAGCATCTTGCCCTGCACGACGGCGAGCGCAGCGACGTCGCTCGCACGTTTCACCCACGCCACGTCGGGGTGGCGGCGTATCGTGCCGGTCGCCGTGCATGGCGCGTCGAGCAGGATCGCGTCGAAAGGCGCGGCCTCATAGGCGAGCGCGTCGCCCACCGCCACGTCAACCGACAAACGCAGCCGCTCCATATTCGCCGCCAGCCTGCGCAGCCGTTCGGCGGAGCGGTCGAGCGCGACCACCTGCGCGCCGGCGGCGGCGAGCTGGGCGGTTTTGCCGCCGGGCGCCGCGCACAGATCCGCGACGCGCATGCCCGGGCCCGCGCGAAGCAGCCGCGCCGGGATCGCGGCGGCGGCGTCCTGCACCCACCATTCGCCCTCGGCGTAGCCGGGAAGCTCCTGCACCGGCGCACGGTTGAGAAGCCGCACGGAGCCGGTCGGCAGAACGATTCCGTCGAGCCGGCGCGCCCATTCCTGCGCATCGCCGCGCACGCTCACGTCGAGCGTGGGCTCGCAGCGCAGCATGGCGGCCATGCGCGCGGCGCGCTCATCGCCCCACGCCTTGCGCCAGCGCGCGGAAAGCCATTGCGGCAGATCGAGGAAAGGATCCTCAACGCGCAGGAGCGCGTCTTTCTCGCGCGCGACATTGCGCAACACCGCGTTGACGAGGCCAGCATAGGGCGCCGCGCGCTGGTCCGCGCGCGCCGCGCGCACGGCGAGATCGACGGCGGCGTGGTCAGGCGCCTCCATGAGCAGGATCTGCGCGGCGCCGACGACGAGGATATGTTCGAGCGATCCGGATTTTTTCGGCAGGCCGCGTTCGAGGAAACGCGCGAGGGCAGCGCGCAACGTGCCCAGACGACGCAACGAGGCGACCACGATGGAGCGGGCGAGCGCGCGGTCTCGCGGCTCAAGCTGGAGGTAGGCCGGCGTCGCGAATCGCTCATCGAGCGTGCGGCCATGGGCGACCACGTCGGCGAGCGCTGCGGCGGCGGCCTGACGGGCGGCGAGTCCGGGAGGGGGGACGGGCGCGGGCGCCGCGTCCGGTCGGCGGCCTCTTGCGCCCTGCGGCGATTTCCTCTTGTCCAAACGTTCACGCTCCAGGCACGCGGGCCCGCGCGCACAACGCTTCGCAAGCCGGATGACGCGCGATCAGCCCCACGGACCGCGCGGACGCCCCGCGCCCGAATTAGCACGATCAGCGACGCCCCGCCACGGGCCGCGCGCCAAGACGGCGGCCGAATTATCCTGCGAAGCGTAACCAACGACGCCCATCTCGCTCGCCAGCCTCTGCAAGGCGGCGATGCGGTTCTCGACGTTGGGATGGGTCGAGAACAGATTGTCTACGCCCTGCCCGGTGAGCGGATTGACGATGAACATATGCGCCATCGCGGGATTGGCCTCGGCGTTCTCATTGGGAATCGCCTGCGCGCCATTGGCGATCTTTTGGAGCGCGGAGGCGAGCCAGTTCGGATCGCCGCAGATCTCGGCGCCAAGCCGGTCGGCCTCATATTCGCGCGAGCGGCTGATCGCCATCTGCACGAGCATGGCGGCGAGCGGCGCGAGGATCGCTAGCGCGATCGAGCCGATCACTCCCATGCCGTTGTTCCGGTTGCCGCCGAAAAACATGCTCCATTGCGCGATGGAGGAAATGGCGCCCGCGAGCGTCGCGGTGATCGTCATCGTGAGCGTGTCGCGATGTTTGATATGCGCGAGCTCATGGGCGATCACGCCGGCGAGCTCCTCGCGGGTGAGCATGCGCATGAGGCCGGTGTTGACCGCGACGGCCGCGTTTTCCGGATTGCGCCCGGTAGCGAAGGCGTTGGGCTGATCCTCATGGATCACATAGACGCGCGGCATGGGCAATTGCGCGCGGCCCGCCAGCTCGGCCACGAGGTCGTAGAGATCGGGCGCGTCCGCGCGCTGGATCTCCTGCGCGCCATTGGCGGCGAGCGCCAGCCGGTCGGAGTTCCAATAGGCGAACAGGTTCGTCGCCGCCGCGAAGGCGAGCGCCATGAGCATGCCGGTCTGCCCGCCGATAAGCGCGCCCACGACAAGGAACAACGCCGTCATGGCGGCCATGAGCAGGGCGGTGCGCATCATGTTCATCGCTTTTCTCCGTCGCGGCCGCGGGCTAGGACATGGCGCCGCCGCCCCCTATATGTGGGGACAGGGCCGGCCCCCCTGCAAGGCCCGCCCCCCAGCAAGCGGACCGGAGCCAACAGGGCGCATGACAGAGACGAGCGCATGACCGAGACGAGCCACCAGACGCCGCCGCAGCCCGCCGGGGGCGACGCGGCGGAGGCCCCCCGCAAGCCCTTGTCGCCCGCCGCCCAGCGGGCGCTCGCCGAAGCCCAGGCCCGGCGGGAGGCCGCGCAGGCCGCCGCCGCGCAGGCCCCCGCGGAGATCAACGGCCGCGGCGGGCTCGACCCGGTGCGTTACGGCGATTGGGAGATCAAGGGGCTCACGAGCGATTTCTAGGGCTCGCCGGCGCCGCCTTATAGGCGAGCGTCAGCCCCATGGCCGCGAGCGTGGCGACGAACATGGTGAGGAAGGCCGGCCAATAGGCGCCGCCCGCGTCATAGACCCGCGCGCCGAGCCAGGCGCCCAGCCCCCCGAAACCATGGTGGACCATGGTGATGAGCCCGCCGATCGCCCCCAGATGGCGGGTTCCGAAAGATTCGCGGATGAAGAGCACCGTCACCGGCGCCGTCACCAGAAAGGTGAAGCCGAACGTCAGCGCGAACACCGCGATGGCGACGCTCGACTGATCCACGAGCACAAGCCCAAACACCGCCAGCCGCAGCGAGAAGGAGACGAGCGTCGGCCACACGGGCCCATGCCGGTCGCTGGCGAACCCCGCCCACACGACGCCCGCAAGTCCCGTCAGACCCATGAGCGCAAACAGATTGCCGGCGACGATGGAGCTCACGCCATTGTCCTGCGCGAAGGCGACCACATGGGTGGCGACGAAGAAATCGTCGAGGCCGCAAATCGCGTAAATGCCAAGCAGCATCCAGAACTGGCGCGTGCGCGCGGCCTCGCGCAGCGTCAGCCCCTCCTGCGGCGGGGCGGCGGCGCGACGCGCCTTCTCCGCCGACCGGCCGGGCGCGGAGGCGAGAATAAGCGGCAGGATCGCGAGATGGGCGAGCCCCAGCCACAGAAAGACCGAACGCCAGCCGACATTGGTGAGAACCGCGGCCAGCGCGGCGACGATCACCAGCTGGCCGACGCTCATGCCCGCCAGCGCGAGCGAATTGGCGAGGCCCGCACGCTCGGGAAAAGCCCGCGTCACCATAACGCCCACGGGCGCCGTGGAGGCTGCGCCATTGCCGATGGCGAAGACCAGCCCGTACAGCGCGAGCGCCTGCCAGGGCGCCTGCACGAAAGCCATCAGGCCAATGCCCGCGGCCGCGACCAGAAGGCCGAAACCGAGCACGAGGCGCAGGCTCATCCGGTCGGCGAGGCGGCCCGCATAAAAGGTGCAGACGGCCGAGGCGATCTGGAACACGCCCACCGCGAGGCCCACGTCGTCGCGCCCCCAATTCAGATCCTCCACCATCGGCCGCAGCGTGAGGCCGATCGCCATGCGCGCGCCGCCGCCGATGAAGAGAATGAGGAACCCGCTCGCAAGAATAAGCAGCGCCGGCAGGGGAATCGAACGCAACATGGATGTGAGCCGCCTTTGGACCTGCGCCCTGCATAGACGGCTTCGCGCGCCGCTCATAGCCCGCGCGCCGGCGAAGGGCGCGCAAGATTCGCCTGTCGCGTCACACTCGCTCGAAAAGGCGAAAAGGCATCTTTTGATTGTAGGATTATTTGACAATCAATGGGATTAAAGGCACAGTCTCGCTTATGGCTGCGCCGCTGTCCCATGCCCCGACCCTCGCCTTCGCCGCGCTCGCGGCCGGCGCCGGCGCGTTTGGCGGCTGGATCGCTGACCGGGCGGGCGGCCTAGGGCCCGGACCGTTGTGGCGGGATCCCGCGCCCATCGCGCAACCCGCGCGGCTTGATCCCGCGCCCGCTCTCCCGCGCGCCGACGCGAACGCAGGGCCCCGCTCTGCGCCGGGCGACATTCTCCCCGGCCCCTTCCCCGCCCATATGCTGCGCGTGATCGACGGCGACACGTTCGAGGCGCGCGTGCAGGTCTGGCTGGGGCAGGACGTGACCACGCGGGTGCGCCTGCGCGGCTTCGATGCGCCGGAGACGCGCAGCCCCTGCGCCGCCGAGCGAAGCCTCGGCGAAGAGGCGCGCCGCGCCCTCGCCGACGCGCTGGCCAACGGCTCCATCGTCCTCACCGACGTCAGCCGCGACAAATTCGGCGGCCGGGTGGTCGCCTCCGTGCGCATCCTGCGCGAGAACGGCGGCGACGATCTCGCGCAATTGATGCTGGCCGGCGGCTATGGCCGCCCCTATGCGGGGGGCCGACGCGGCCCCGACGCCTGCGGAAGCTGAAAGCTCAGGGCACAGCGACGACGGCCGTGCCCACGCGCACCCGGTCGAACAGATCAACGATGTCTTCGTTCAGCATGCGGATGCAGCCGTAAGAGGCCGCCGTGCCGATGGACCGGCGCATGGACTCCGTCGTTCCGTGAATCGCGATCTCCTCGCGGTCGAGGGTGAGCGCGCGCACGCCCATGGGATTGTTCGGCGCGCCGCCGGGAATGAGGTCGGGCAGAGCGGGATTGTCGCGACGCACCATTTCAGGAGGGGCCCAGGCGGGGTTCACATGCTTGCCGTCCACCCGCGCCCAGCCGCTCCACGCCTTGCCCGCGCGCGCCACCGCCACGCGATAGCGGATCGCCTTGCCGTCGCCGAGCGTGAGATAGAGCCGCCTCTCGCGCTGGGAGATGACGATCACGCCCGCGGGATATTCGCCCTGATAGGACACGACCTCGCGCGCCTGCGCGCCCTGCGGCGCCAAAATCCATGCGCCGGGAACGATCGCCAGAAACGCGACGCCGGCGCGCACGACATGCGTCAGCGACATGTCAACGCCTCCAACCAACGAAACGAAGAACACCACCCGCCGGCGTCGGGTTCCCCGCGCCCGCCGGCGCAGACGATAGCGCCTGAATGATGAAGTTTCGTTTGACGGCCAAAAAGCAAGGGGCCACGCAATGCGCGGCCCCTGCATCCCCGCCTGCGGCTTGCGCCCGCAGGTTCACTTCGCCGCGCGGTTCTGGATCAGATCATCCACCACGCCGGGATCGGCGAGCGTGGACGTGTCGCCCAGCGAGCCGAAATCGTTCTCCGCGATCTTGCGCAGGATGCGGCGCATGATCTTGCCCGAGCGGGTCTTCGGCAGGCCCGGCGCGAACTGGATCACGTCGGGCGAGGCGATCGGGCCGATCTCCTTGCGCACCCACGCCACCAATTCCTTGCGCAGCGCCTCGCTCGGCTCCTCGCCGCTCATCAGCGTGACATAGGCGTAGATGCCCTGCCCCTTGATGTCGTGCGGATAGCCGACCACCGCCGCCTCGGACACTTTCGGATGAGCGACGAGCGCGCTCTCCACTTCCGCCGTGCCCATGCGATGGCCCGACACGTTGATCACGTCGTCCACGCGGCCGGTGATCCAGTAATAGCCGTCGGCGTCGCGCCGGCAGCCGTCGCCGGTGAAATACTTGCCCGGATAGGTGGAGAAATACGTCTGCACGAAGCGCGCGTGATCGCCGAACACCGTGCGCATCTGGCCCGGCCACGAATCCACGATGCAGAGATTGCCTTCGGTGGCGCCTTCGAGGACCTTGCCGTCCGCGTCCACGATCTGCGGCTGCACGCCGAAGAAGGGCCGCGTCGCAGAACCGGGCTTGAGCGCGGTCGCGCCTGGCAGCGGCGTGATGAGAATGCCGCCCGTCTCCGTCTGCCACCATGTGTCGACGATCGGGCAGCGCCCGTCGCCCACCACGCGGTGATACCATTCCCAGGCTTCCGGATTGATCGGCTCGCCCACAGAGCCCAGCAGACGCAGCGACGCGCGCGAGGTCTTCTTCACCGGCTCCTCGCCGGCGCCCATGAGCGAACGGATGGCGGTGGGCGCGGTGTAGAAGATATTGACCTTGTGTTTGTCGATCACGTCCCAGAAGCGCGACATCGACGGATAGTTCGGCACGCCTTCGAACATCAGCGTGGTCGCGCCATTCGCGAGCGGCCCATAGACGATGTAGCTGTGGCCCGTCACCCAACCAACGTCGGCGGTGCACCAGTAG
>CAZYBF010000068.1:0-15004 GCA_964645525.1 uncultured Beijerinckia sp. | reverse complement strand
TGCCGATGACCCCCCGCCAGCTGGTGAACATGTTCGCTTCCCCCCATGATTGTTGAAGTCAGTCTAAACCTAAGACCTTTTGGCGCAAGATAAACTGGGGCATTCTGAACGAGCGTGGCTGCTTCGTCCCTAGCAGTTGCGGAACAGGCGGCCGTAGCCCTCGATTCGATCGTCGATACCGCTCAATCTCAGGCCCTCCCATATGATCGCTTGAAGCGCCGTCACGACGGAGATTCCAAACTCTCGTTCCAAGGGTTCGATCGCTTCGATCGTCGCCCAATGAGGGCAGCCAAAGATCAGCGTGTCGATCTCTGGATGCTCACGCATCAAATCGCGCCCAAGCTGCAGCGCAGTGCTGGCGGGTATCCTGTTGTAATCCTGTAATCGAGCATGGGCATGCCTCCGCCCTATGAGTTGCATTCCGTCTTCTAAAGATCCGCTCGCTGAATCTCCAATCTTGCGGGGAACGGCAGGGTTGATCGTACCGATCTTGCGCGCGCCGACTGCGCGCAACGCGCGCTTTTGCGCCATGGAGCTCGAACTGACCGGCACGCCATATTTCTGAGTCAGTTCAGCAAGCGCATCCTCGAGATTTTGCCGGCCATGTGCGATATTGGTGGGGGCCCCGCCCATGATAATGACATCAGCCCCCGCGTTAGCGAAGGTGTCAACCGCTTTCAAGCCTTGTTCATGAAGCGTTTCGAGCTGCTCTTGCGTGTGGTCAGTGATTTGCAGCGTCAATAATGAAAGCAACACACCATCCGGGACTATTTGATAAAAATAGCGCGGAAGAAGCTCGGTGACATAAGCCACAGATGAATAGCCAATGCGCGCGCGCACCTCACCCATGGCTTCCTCCCCTCGTTTCACTTTGTACGTAATATCACGCATGCAGCGAGTAGCGCTGTCAAGCTCTCAATCCGCACGCCCGAATTTGCCAAGAGCACCAACTTATGTAAGCTCGTTGCAACGCAAAATAAAATAAATATGGGGCGGAAGCAGATGCCAAGACTTGATGGACGTGTGGCTCTCATCACGGGGGGCGGCGGTGAAATCGGATCTGCGATCGCAATGCGGATGGCGCAGGAGGGAGCGTCAGTCGTTCTGGGCGATCTTCAACATGAAAAAGCGGAGGAAACCCGCGACAGGGTGATCTCCGCGGGCGGCCGCGCAGCCGCTGCGCATCTGGACGTCGCCTCGCCTGAGAGTTGTGAGGCAAGCGTAGCGACCGCGGTATCGGTATTTGGCAAGCTCACCACGCTTGTCAATGTAGCGGCCACGGCCACGCCGGATGGAACGGTAGAGACTTTGACCCTTGAGCAATGGAATACAGCGTTCAACGTCAATCTCACAAGCGTATTCCTAATGTGCAAGCATGGTGTCCCCGAATTGCGCAAGGCAGGCGGGGGATCCATTATCAATATCGCATCTCAGCTTGGTCATATCGGAATTCAAAACCGCTCGCCTTACTGCACAACAAAAGCCGCCATGATCTTTCTGACGAAAATTCTCGCGCAAGATCATGCTCCGGATAATATTCGTGTTAATTCGATTTCACCCGGTGTTATTCTGACTGAGCGTTCAAGTCGACGGGTAGGCGGAAAAGATAATGCACGTCGACTTAATGGTCCGCGTCATCTTTTGAACCGGCCGGGAGAGCCCGATGAGATCGCAGCCGGCGCAGCGTTTTTGGCTTCCAGCGATGCGTCCTTCATTACAGGTACCGATCTTTTGATCGATGGGGGCTACGTCACTTTCAAGGGACGCATGCTACCTGATGGAACGACAAAGATGATCTGACAGGCGTAACGTTCAGCGGGGGATTGAAAAATGCGCACTACCACGTTTGTTCCCATAGACGTCAATTCATCATTCATTACGCAGGTTGCGCGGCCCGCTCTGATAGGAGCTGCAGTCATTTTTTTCGCAGGGCAGGGGGCTGCGTACTCCCAACCAGCCGAGATCTATCCACACAAGCAAATACGCATGATCATTCCGGCTGGTGCTGGCGGCGGATACGACAGCTATGCGCGTATTCTCGCAAAACATCTTGAAAAATTTATTCCGGGCAATCCTGTATTCGTAAATCAGAACATGCCTGGCGCAAGCGGGATGGTGGGCACAAACTGGACGGCCAGCGTCGCGCCCAAGGACGGGTCGGTGATCGCAATCACTTATAACACGCTCCTCCTAGAGCCGTTGTTTGGGAATTCCGCCACCAAGTACGATCCACGTGAGCTCGAATGGATTGGCAGCATGGGTAAGCAGCAGCAAACCTGCGCCACTTGGCATACGAGCCCGATAAAGACTATTGAGCAGGCGCGTGAACGCGAGGTAGTCGTCGCCGCGACGGGAGCAACAGGCAATTCGGCACTCATGCCAAAGCAGTTGAATACGTTGCTTGGCACAAAGTTCAGGGTGATTTCTGGCTATTCGACGTCAGAATCTCGACTAGCCGTTGAGCGCGGGGAGGTTGAAGGAATTTGTGGCCTATCTCTTTCGACGTTAAAAGCGTCAAGTCCAGAATGGATACAAAACAAGCGCATCAACATCCTGATCCAGACGGGCGCCGAGCCGCAGGAGGGTCTCAGCCATGTACCCTTACTTTCTAGTCTCGTGAAGGATACAGATGATAGGCAGGCATTGACCGTGCTTGCTTTCCCCGAAGAGACGGGTCGACCTTTTTTCATGCCTCCGGGCACACCGAAGGCGCTCGTTCAAGTTATGCGTCGAGCCTTTGATGCAACTTTGAGAGATGCGGCTTTCCTTATCGACGCCGAAAAGGCGCGACTGGAGTTAGACCCTGTTCCGGGCGAGCAGGTTGAAGCGATGATCCGGCAGGTTTATGCTATGTCGGAGCCGTTGATCAGGCGCGCGCAGGATTTAAGCAAGTAAAAGATCAGCCTAGGGCGGGCAGTTTCATGAGCGCTCCAAGACCCGGCACGTCGTCGGACAATCCGGCGGCACGCAAGGAGCGCCAGATGGCGGCCTGATTGGTCGTCACAACGGGGCGTCGTAACCGCGCTTCAAGTTGTGCTATCACATCGATTGCGTGTATGTTGGCGCAGCTAATGAAATAAGCGTCCGCATCGTCGTTTTGCAACGCGATTGCCTCATCGAACCAAAGTTGAGGCGGCGTAATGCAATATTCGTCTGAGCTTTCGAGTCCAATAGCCTTATCTCCAACAAGTTGGTAGCCAGATTCCTTCAAAAAGGCGATCTTTTTATCGTGCCCAGCCTGTTTCGTCTCCGATAGGAAGACGAGGCGTCGCGCTGCAAGGGCCTGAAAGGCCGCAGTGAGTGATGATGCGGCGCTCGCAGTCGGCCGCCCACATGTCTTAGACATCTCGCCGATGACATATTTCTCCATATCAACTCCGCCTGACATGGAGGTGCCGGTACATTGCAGGACGATCACGTCACACTTTGAATCTGCGAGTAGGCTTGTTGCCTCCAGAATTTGTGGAAGAAGTTTTTCTAGGGGCGCCTTGTGGCGGTTTGTCATGCCGATCCGTGTAAAATGAGGAATGACGCCCGGTGGCATCCAACGTTGCACTTGCGGCTCGACCATACGGTTTGAAGACGGGATGATGAAGCCTATGCGCGCGCGGGGGATGATTTTCTCGTATGCCATGGCGATCCCAATTCTGCTTGCTTTTTGCATGCTTTGGCAGAGCATATACGCTAAATCGGCCTTTCAGCCAGTCCCTGGCTTTATTGTGTGGAACAGGTGATGGTATGCCTATTAGTAGAGCTAATGGGATCGAGATTTATTATGAGCGAGCTGGATCTGGTCCGCCAATTCTGATGCTGCATGCCCTGCCATTTGATCATTGCCTTTGGCTTTATCAGGTGGCCCGATTTTCGCGGAACTATACGACCATTGCAGTAGATCTGCGCGGATGGGGCCGTTCTGCTAAGCCTCGAGGGTCTTTCACCCTGCGGGACATGGGGCAGGACGCGTTGGGGGTGCTCGCCGATGCCGGCATTACCCAAGCGCCTGTTTTGATGGGGTGTAGTATCGGATCGAAAATTGCTTTGACACTCGCCTGCGAGACGCCGGCTGCGTTTCCGGCGGTCATTGCTATTGGAGGCAACAGTGGTGCGCAGGACTTTTCACAACGCATCGCCGATTATGCGTTGCATTCTGCACAGGGGCGCTTAACGGATTTTCATATGAGCCACCTCCGCCACGGCGTCTCGCGGGCATGGGCTGACAGTTTAATGGGTGACTACCTCCTTAAGGGTTTCGTGGAGCGCGGGGCCGACTTAGATGCGTTTTGTATAAAGCGCGTCTTTGAGGCGCTTCAAGGCTCCAATTTGCTTGCGGATCTGCCCCGCTGCAACACGCCAACGTTAGTAGTAAATGGAGAGTTTGACGGTGCCCGCGCCGCGGGAGAGCGCACGGCATCTCTTATGCCGAATGCTAGTCATCATGTTGTGATGGGTGCTGGGCACTGTTGTTTTCTTGAAGATCCTGGGGCGTTCGAGAATGTGGCGCTCGCATTCTTACGGCGTAACGGGCTTTAAGTAGTGCGAGCGTGCGGGGCTTGTTGAATTCGTTAGGGCTTTAAAAAAGGTCTAGGCACATTGGACTTAGCGTCCGTTAAACCAGCTCTCTTGAGCAAACGGCTACCCCTTCCCCTGATCCGTTGATGTATCAAGGCGCGCGCTTTTCCCACTCTATCCCGCGCAAATCGAACATATCAATTAGGTTGCTCAGCTATTCATCATAGCGGGGGAGATAATCGGTCTAGAAACGCGCCCTGCCTGTTTCTCTCGGCGATTGCGCCGGCATCGCCGCTGCTCCCCAAAGCAAGACCTTCGCAATCAGCGCCGCTCGTCCTGCGTCCACGCCGTCTTATCGCAGCAGCTTGTCAGGCGCCGAACAAAGTGATCGAATGAAATTCGTGGCGAATGAACGTTCAATAAGGCTTACTATTGGGTGGAAGAAGACGAAAATCTCACTCGTCGCAGCCGGTTCTCTTGGTCTGGCCTAGGTAAAGGAGTTCAGGTCCGTTAAGGAAAATGTTTTGAAGAATCTTGATCCTGCAGACTAGCTAATGCTTAGGCAGACCTGGGACAAGCCGAGCTACAAATCCTGTGATCGTATCAATAAGTCGAAGCTGACCAACATGATAACTACGCTGCGATAAGTGTGGTGATTATAAAGGGGGGATACCATGTTCTCAAGGCGTGAGGCCCTTGGTTGCTTGGCCGCGTCGACGGCACTGGCTTGTACGCCAACGTTGGCGCAAGAAGATTTTTACGCAGGCAAGACGCTCAATATCATAGTGGGATCGTCTGCAGGTGGATACTACGATACGGCTGGACGAACGATTGCTAGACATCTAGCGCGGTTCATTCCAGGTAAGCCGTCTATTGTGGTGCAAAATCAGCCAGGTGCTGGTGGCCTGGCCATTGCTAACAAACTAGCTCACACGCTCGACCGCGATGGGTTATCGATCGTTGTCATGAGTCGGGCGCTTCCGCAGCTCGCTTTCCTTAACGACCCGAATGCTAATTTCGACCCTTTACAGATGACTTGGCTTGGTTCGCTTTCGTCTTATAAAGACGACGCGTATCTGATGGTCGTAAACGAAAATTTTCCGGCTAATTCCATCGCCGAGCTCGCCAATGCTCCCAGACCCGCGATTCTAGGGGGCACACGCGGGGGCTCCACGAACATCACATTTGCGCTAATCGCAAAAGATATGGTGGGTATGAAGGTGGAGGTCGTACGTGGATTCCCTGGAGCTAACGAGATCTGGCTTGCTATGGAGCGTGGCGAAGTAGATGGCCAGATTGTCGACATAAGCGCAATCATGGTTGGCCGACCACAGCTTTGGGCACAACGAAAGCTCAAACCTTTGATTGCATTCGGGCGCACTGACAGACTTGAAGAATATCAAAGCGTACCGATTGGTCGCGAATTGATGAAATCCAGCGATGACTTTGACCTTCTTGATTTTGCTGAAATGCCTTTCTTCATGGCATTACCGGTAGTGGCTCCGCCGAAAATTCCACAAGATCGCGCAAATGTTTTACGCAAGGCCTTCATGGACATGGCTATGGACGCAGTCTTTCGAGCGGAAATGTTGAAGGCCGGAATCATGACAAGCCCTATTGATGGTGAGAGTGTCCATCGATTGCTTGAGCGGGCATCGCAGACCCCAGCGGAAGTGCGCCAGCGTTTCGCAAGATTGCTTTCTGACAAGTGAGGATCAATGTCTGAATATTTTTTACTGGATATCGTTCGCACTGGCCAAGTCGCGACGATAGAACTGAAAAGGATAGAGAAGCATGTGCGTGAAGTCATGCGAACTCAAAAACGCGGCGGAGCACAGCGCGCAGCTGAAGTGGCTCGTGCCCTTCATGAATTACGCGAAGACCAAAATATACGTGTGATCGTTATAACCGGGAAAAATGACGTCTTTACAATTCCGCCGTCATCTTACGGTCATCATGGGAATCCTGGAAATGATTGGGACATAATGGCCGGCGTCACTAAAGCTGTTGAGATTATGTGCACTATCGAGAAGCCTGTGATCGCAAAGGTCAATGGGCATGCTGTTGGATTTGGCGCTAATCTCGTTCTAGCCTGTGATTTTATAGTCGCACGAGAAGATGCGATTATAGCAGATCACCACATGAGCGCTGGCGAGCTACAGATTGATGGTCAAACAGTAGGATCTGCCGATCATTGCATGGTTACAGGTGATGGTGGTTCTGTTTTTGCACCGCTAAAAATGCCGCTGGCGATGGCAAAAGAATATCTTATGCTTGCGCGACCGTTCACGGCCAAAGAGCTCGCTGGAATGGGTGTCGTGAATTATGCAATGCCTGCAGAAGAGCTTGATGCGAAAACTAATGAAATCGTTCAGCGGTTGCTTCGACGTAACGCATATGCATTAGCAATGACGAAACGAATTCTCAACAAACAAGCCCTTGCACAGTTCAATATGTCTCATGATGCTTCATTGGCGTATGAATTTTTGAACTTCTATATGCAAACGCCTCAAGCCAAGGAGCTGAGCAAGGGGCGTGGAGAGTCTATTTTATAAACCTTCAGAGGAATGAGCTTAGGATCAAGCAGGAGATTGGATAGCATGAAGAAGTAGGGAATTAGTGGATGCACTTACATCAAGATGTACAAGAGAAAGATTCCCGCCTCGATCGAAGACAATTACAAAAAAATTTATTTGAGTCGAGTCTTATGCGACCATCATGATGGAAGCAATTGTGATTTTCTCCGCGGGTTCCTCAATTTTAACTCAAAGCACTAGGAAAAAAGACCATCTGTTTGGTAAGGGTAAACAGCATTTGGGCCAATGTTTTTATAATGAGTATTTTTCCGGTGTCCTTATAAAAACAATGGGAGAGAAAAATGAGCGTCAAAGTCACAGCGCGTGGGCGCATGGCGGACCCCGTTGAGGGCGGCGAGATGGTCGATTTTTCTGATACTCCAACACCGGATTTCTTCAAACTAAAGATCCAATTACTTGATGAGGGTAGCTTTCGTCATTTACTTGCAGATACAGGGAATCTTCAGATCAAGATTCGCTGCTACGCTGCAGGTGGTGGCGAAAACGCAATGCATGCTCATCATGGGCAGGATCATAGCTTCATAGTGCTTATGGGTCGTGCACGCTTCTTCCGTCCACATGGAGAAGAACGCCTTCTGGAGCGTAATGAAGGCATTATGCTTCCATCAGGTTGTTATTATTGTTTCGAAAATGCTGGTGATGAGCCGCTTGTGGTTCTTCGCATTGAATCCATTACCAGAGATGGGAGTGATGGCAGCATCCGCCTTGGCCTACATGGCCAGCAAATCAATCCGCACGCGCCTGAGAATAACCGCGAAAAGCCGGTGCGCTTCCGCGAGGGTGCCTTCTACGAATAAGCGCGCAAGCAACGCATCTTGACGCCTGCATTTATTGCCGTATGCAAGCTATCGCGCGCACCTCACCGCCTGGTCCTGCGTACTCGATCTCACAAGTCATCGCTGGCTGCAGGCTTGAACGTATTGCATCTTTGCCCGCTATCGTAATCTTTGTTCGCGTTGCGCTAATGAGCGCATTAACTTCTTCCTGAGAATTGTTAAATGTAATTGATGTGCCTTGCCCCTCGACGCGAAGTAGGCGCGCCGTCACTTTTGTGCTATTAATCTCTGCATTCGGCATCGACGCTTCCGAGCGGGAGATCATCGTTGCTCGTTCAATAACATGTTTGGGCGTAGCAAATATACGCTTAAGGAGTTCATCTATTTGGGCCCCGCTAATCGGATCGAGCTCAACATCTTGAGATTTCGTTGCTTCGATGAAATCGGGATCTTTTGTTGTCTCGATAAAAGCATCGCGTATCGCCTTGAGGCGCTGGGGTATGACTTCAGGCGTTGTAACGAAAGGACGGCTCATTTCCTGCCGCGCGAAGAAAAACTCCATGATCTGCCGATCTTCCGTATTTTTTGCAAAGTCAATAGCGAGCGGCACGTCCAGTAGATCGGGATGTTTCGATAAAGACAGTTGCCAGATAGGGATAATCTTGCGATCGCGCACCCAGTCGGCGCGCGCGCTACGTAGACTTGACCATGACGGGCTTGGCCGCCCTTCGATTTCACCACGTTCAAGCGCGAGATTCACGTCGTTGCCGCCAGGGTAGCCAGCAATCAACGTAATTTTAGCACCTAGCAGCTTGTTCATAATAGCTGGATAAATAGCGCTGTCCGCACCGGAACCAGTTCCCCCGACAATTAGACCTTCTGTAAAAAGTTGTTCAGCGGTTTGAGTCTTAGATGTGTGCCAAGCGATTGTTACATTAACCTCCTTGCCGAGGCTCCCGATCCATCCCAGTTTCAGCGGGTCGAACTGAATCCCTTGCCCGCCTGTGAGTGGCTCAAACGGTATGCCGCGATTGATCGCTGCAATCACAGTGCCATCGCGCGGCGCAGCGTTTGCTAGCCAGTTTGTCGCTAGGAGGCTGCCGGCTCCGGGCATATTTTGCGAAATAAGGCTAGGCTGGCCAGGAATGTTCTTTCCTATGAACCGCGCAAGCAAGCGCGCATAGGAGTCATAGCCACCGCCGGTAGTATAGCCGATCACCATCCGAATACGCTTACCTCTATAAAAATCTTCAACGGGGTCAGCCAATGCGGTTGATGGAATAAGAGTAAGACCAAGAGCGGCACACATGGCGCTAGCGCCGATGATGTAGCGGAACATGTGCCCTACGAATGCACGCTGCTTTCGCACTTGTACGGGGAAACAAATTTCTCTCATAGGTAGCCCTCCCGCTTTTACGTGAAATCGTAATATGGCGCTCCACGAGAAGCAATCTCGCGCATCAGAGAGCTTATTTCCCAGACCGTGTAACTCCCTAAGGAGATTAAATCGATTTATCGAAACATGCCTATAAGCGACCCGAAATAGGGAGCACGGCCCAAATGCTTGACGCCGGACGTCTTCATCAGTTCAAAAACTTTGTAAGATTTGAAAATTCTCAAAAGGCGCCTCTTAAGGGAACATGAATTATGGGTTCTGAAAATCAAAATCGTGCGAGTGCTAATTGCCTCAAAAAGTTTTCTGTTCGCTCGCATTAGATGGGATCGCAATCTTGGAAATTTAAAAATCTATAAAACCACTCTGCCGCTCTCATATATCAAGATCATAATTGGCGTAGCGTGGTAGCTGAAATTTCTTCAAGTTTAATTTGGATTGGCTTCATTCCAAATTATTGCGTTGCACAAAAATGCGTTGGAGCATTAGAATTCGAAAATTAGATTGGTCCACGAAGTTTAATGGTATTGACTAAGTTCGATTCCATTCCTGCAGTGATAAAAAGTGTATGCTTAACATTGGCTCAAGCTCGTGAATGTGATTACAGTCGATTCTAGAAGCGCCTGGCTATAATCAGAAAGTAAGAACAATAAGTAAGGGGGGGCGATGTCGCGTTTGACGTTGGGAATCTGGGCTCCAGCTCCACAAACCATCCGTCCTGATCCATCGGTTCGTTCGGCTTTTGCTGCTTTAACTGAATATGGAGGTGGAACAGATGCTTCTTATCTTTATTGCGCTGATGTCGTAAAGAAGGCAGAGCAGATTGGTTTTGAAATCTGTCTGATAGCGCAACGCTATCTCGGGGCTGATCTTGATTCTTGGGTGTTGGCGACCGCACTCGCGACACAGACGAAAAAAATAAAAATCTTAGCGGCACTTCATCCAGGGATTGCTGACCCACGAATCGCTGCAAAAATGGGGGCTTCTATTGACCGCATAAGCGGGGGTAGGTTTTGCATTAATATTGTAAATGGTCTCCGTAGGGACGAGTTTGCCATTTACGGCAAGTGGCTTGATCAAGAAAAGCCACGCTATTGGCGCATGAGCGAATTCATCTCTGTTATGAAAGGTCTTTGGACACAACAAGACTTCTCCTTTCAGGGAAAATATTACCAAATTGAACATGGCAAACTACCTACCAAGCCTATCCAAAATCCTTATCCGCCATTCTATGCAGCAAGCCGCATTGATGATGGAATGGATGTCGTAGCGCGTGAATGTAGTACTTGGTTTGTTAATTATGATAAAGATCGGGGTAATTATGCACAAAGCCTAAAGCGAATTGAATTTGAGATTGGGATAATGGAGCAGCGGGTCAAAGCGCTTGGCAAAACGATAAGCTATGGGATTAACGCTCTTGTTTTGATCGGTGAAAGCGACGAGCAGGCTGAAGAAATGGCCGAAGAACATTTGAAATTTGTTGCAAGTGACCCGCTCTGCGCAGTTGGGACATCTGGAGTTGGGGCGGCGCTGATTGGAACGCCTGACACCATCGCAAAGCGCATTCGTACATATCAGTCTTTAGGGATTAGCCTATTTATGTTGCATTTCTATCCGATGCGAGAAGGCATGGAAGATTTCGCAAAAAAAGTCCTACCGCTAGTCCGATAGTTGCCAATCTTCAGAGGGAGAGGGAAAGATGCGTTTATCTAATTTGATATCCATGATCCTTTCAGTGACTCTTGCCACAATATCTACAGCAGCCGCCTCAAACGACGCCGAGTTTTACAAAGGCAAATCTGTCACGTTGATCATAGGCTATCCCGTTGCAGGCGGATATGACTTATATGCTCGCGCCCTAGCGCGTCATATTGGCGCTCACATTCCTGGTAAACCAACAATTGTTGTTCAGAATATGCCAGGCGCAGCAAGCCTTAATGCTACAAATCATCTCTTCAATGTTGCAGCCCGAGACGGAACGGTTTTCGGAGCCTTTGATCGCTATATGCCACTTTTAGCGCTTCTTGGCGGCAACGCAAACATCCGCTTTAAGCCAGAACAATTTACGTGGCTTGGCTCACTCTCCGCCACAAAAGACGACGCTTTTGTACTTTGGGGGCGTAAAAATGAAAAAATTAAGTCAATTGAAGATCTGCGGCGACCCGGCGGTCCAATTTTGACTATCGGCACAACGGCTGCCGGAGCAACGGACAATGACATTGGTGTTTTGCTGCGTGATGCTCTTAATTTGAATATCAAGGTGATCCCTGGCTATCCTAGCACCACAGCGATTGCTCTGAATGTTGAGAGGGGAGAGCTTGATGGTCAATTAATGGGTTTTGTGAGCACGCGAGTTGTTAAACCTGAATGGATGACCCCAAACAGCGATATGCATGTGCTGTTGCAATTTGCTCGAACAACACGAATGCCGGATTTACCTCATGTACCAACGACACGTGAAATAGCACGCAATGAAAAAGAACTACGGCTAATTGAAGTAGCGGAGTTGCCATATCAGCTCGCTCGGCCTTTTGCGGCTCCACCACAAGTGCCAGCTGATCGAAGCGCGAACTTACAATCGGCGTTTCGTAAAACTTCAGAAGATCCTGCTTTTCTCGCTGATGCTGAAAAGATGAAATTGGAAATCAGCCCAGTCTATGCGGAAGAAACTTTGAGACTTATTCAGCAATTGGCGGCAACACCAGAAGATATCCTTGAGCAGTTGCGTAATCTACGATGATTCTGAATAAAACTGGGCTAAAAATCGATACGCTATCCTTTGAGCAATTAAGCGCGAGATGGCCTTGCCGCCGCGCACGCTGGTGCCTGTCGTCGCGGCCTGTCAACAGGCTTTCGCCGCGATGGCGGGCGATAAGGAATTTTTATCGCTCGCGTGAAAAAAATCAGTCAAGATCCGGAGCATCAAAGCCTCGAAGTTATGCGTGCCCTGATAGAGACGGTCACCACGACTCCGGAGGCCTCGATGCGCTATCTCGAGGACATGCTCAAGCGCCGGGCCCTCGACGTTAAGGAATGATAGGCGTAGGGGAGCGAACGCCGAGATGAACAAGTTGGTCGTAACGCTTGCGGCGTGCGTCGCTTTTCCCGCGCCGTACGCTTTCGCCGATGCCCCGCTTTACGCAGGCAAGACGGTGCGCGTCATCGTCAATTTCGCGCCGGGCGGAGCGGCGGACACAGAGGCGCGCCTGTTCACGCGTTTCATTGGCGGCGTCTTGCCGGGCAATCCGCAGGTGTTAGCGCAAAACATCGCTGGCGGTGGCGGGCTTGCGGGCGCAAACCACGTGGGGCGCTCCGCGTCGGATGGTCTCACCATGGGCTATCTCACCGGCATGGGCGCGCGCGCGGCGTTCGAGCCGGAATTGTTTCAGGTTCCCTTCGCGCAATTCCGCATGGTCGCCTATATTGAAGGCGCGACGATCTATTATGCGCGCCGCAACCTGAAGCCACCGCTGAACACGGCCGTCGATCTCGTGAAGGCGCACAACGTGTTCGTCGGCGGGCTCAGTGCGGGATCGAGCAAGGATCTCACCATGCGCCTCACGCTCGAGATGCTCGGCGTCAAACATGGATATATCACAGGCTATTCAGGTGCAGGCCCCTTGCGTCTCGCCTTCGAGAGCGGCGAAATCCAAATGCTTTCGGATGGGCGCGCGACCTATAACACGTCGATCCTGCCCATGGTCTCCGCGGGACAGGTTCTGCCCATCTATGTCGACACCGGCTACGACGGGACGACTCTCTTCACGCCAAAGGGCAATCGCGAAATGGGCCTTGCGCCCTTCCATGAATTCTACAAGCAAGTACGCGGCGAGGCGCCTTCCGGCCCGCTGTGGGAGGCCTATCTCGCACTGCTCGCCTCCAACACCATGTTGCAGCGGATCATCGCCTTCCCTCCCAATGTGCCGAACACTTATGTGGCGACGATGCGCGCGGCCGTGCGCGCGCTCAACACCAATCAGGAATTCGTCGAGACCGGCACGAAAGCCTTCGGCTTTGTTCCTGAATATGAAACAGGCGAGGACACGCAGGAGAAGATCGAGCGCATGACGCAAGTCTCCTCGCAGACCGTTGATTTCATCAAAGCCTATATCGCGAAAGGCCAGAACGCCGGCGCGCCGCGCTAGAGCGTCACGCAATCCACTTGCGCCCAGTTCAGGTCAGGCCTAGTCTGACTGAAAGCGCCGCAAAAAGGCGCGTGCGCGATTTGGGAGGGACGCAATGACAGGGGCGTTCATACGTCGTTTCCGGCCGCGCCCGCGCATTGCCGCGTTGCCAGCGTCCCGCGTTTTGCATCACGTCGTCCACGGCGTCGCACTTTCTTGCGCTTTGGCGGTGCCTGCGCAGGCGCAGACACCGGCTGAGTTCTATAACGGCAAGACCATTAACCTCATCGTTTCCAGCAGCGCCGGCGGCGATTACGATATGCGAGCGCGCTTGGTCGCAAAGCATATGACGCGGCATGTGCCCGGCGCGTCGAAGATCGTCGTGCAAAACATGCCGGGTGGCGGCGGTCTGCGCGCGGCGAGCTGGCTCTCTAACGTGGCGCCGCAGGACGCCAGCGCGCTCGCCGCTTTGCAGCAGCAAATTCCGCTGACGCAATTGTTCCGGAAGACCGGAGTGGATTTCGACATGGCGAAATTCCACGTCATCGGAAACACGTCGGCCTCGCCCATCGTGATCATGGCGTGGAGCAGCGCGGCGGTGAAGACCTTCGCAGATCTATTCGAGCGAGAACTCGTGGTAGGGGGAACGGGAGGCGGATCGGCCTCCGTGCAATTGCCGCTCTTGCTCAACGCTGTGCTCGGCGCGAAATTCAAAGTGGTGCCCGGCTATCCCGGCGGGTCTGAAATTTATCTCGCCATGGAACGTGGCGAGATTTCCGGGCGCGTGACGCAAAGTTGGTCTGGCTGGAAATCGCAGAAGGCGGAATGGCTGGCGGAGCGCAAGATCATCGCGCTAGCGCAAGGCGGGCGCAAGCGTCACGCGGAGCTCGCCGACACGCCGCTGCTGGTGGACTTCGCCCGCAACGCAGATGACCGCAAGCTAATCGAGTTGATGCTTTCATCCGATGAGGTGGCGCGCCCCATTCTCACGGCGCAGGGCGCGCCAGCGGATCGGGTGGCTGCTTTGCGCAAGGCGTTTCTGGCGACAGTGACGGATGCGGACTTCGTGGAGGAAGCGCGCAAACTGAGCCTCGACGTGGACGCCATGAGCGGAGAAGAGGCGCAGGCCATCATCGCGGACATGATGTCCGCGTCGCCTGCCGTCGTGGAGCGCGCGCGCAAATATGCGGGCACAGGCGAATGAGCGTTTAAAAAGTGACGAGACCGAAGAAAGGGAGCGGAACATGTGGCGAAGCGCAGGCGCTGTTTTGTCTCCAGTCGCTATAGCGCTGGCGTTTTCGCCCGCGCTCGCCTTGGCGCAGGCTGACGTGAACAAGAGCGCCGCGGCATTCTACGAAGGGCGCAAGATGTCGCTCGTCGTCGACACGTCGCCGGGCGGCGGTTATGACGCCTATGGGCGCCTGCTGGCGCGTCATTATGGCGCCCATATCCCTGGCGCACCGACAATCGTGGTGCAGAACATGCCCGGCGCCGGCGGTCTGACCGCCGCCAACTGGCTCGCGCAGGTCGCGCCGCGCGACGGGAGCGTTGTGCAGATCATGAGCCGCAGCGTGCCGCTTGCGCCTCTCATGGGCGCGCCTGGCG
>CAZYBF010000067.1:13447-15694 GCA_964645525.1 uncultured Beijerinckia sp. | reverse complement strand
GCGCCGAAATTTGCGGGGCTTGAGGATGGCGTCACACGCATTGCCATCGGCGCCGCGCCGGCGGGCTGGGTGGCTTATGAAACGCTGCACCAGGGCGCCGGGAGCTTCACGCCCGATGGGCCGACGCGGGCGAGCGATCCGCTGCTGCTTTACTTCACCTCAGGCACCACGGCGCGGCCCAAGCTGGTGCTGCATAGCCATCAATCCTATCCGGTGGGGCATCTTTCCACCATGTTCGTGCTGGGGCTCCGGCCCGGCGATGTGCATTTGAACATTTCCTCGCCTGGCTGGGCCAAGCATGCCTGGTCCTGCCTTTTCGCACCCTGGAATGCGGGGGCTACGGTCTTTATCGCCAATCAGCCGCGCTTCAATGCGCGCGGCATGCTGGAAGCGATTGCGGCCAATGGCGTCACCAGCCTCTGCGCACCGCCCACGGTCTGGCGGATGTTCGTGCAGGAAGACATGAAATCGCTGCGCACGTCGCTCCGCGAAGTGGCCGGCGCGGGGGAACCGCTAAACCCCGAGATCATCGAACAGGTGCGCGATGCCTGGGGCCTGACCATCCGCGACTTTTTTGGCCAGACGGAAACCACGGCGCAGATCGGCAATCCGCCAGGCATGGCGCTGAAGGAAGGCTCCATGGGCAAGCCCTTGCCGGGCTATCGGATTGTTTTGCTCGACCCCGATGACAAGCCGGCTGAGGAAGGGGAGGTCTGCATCGCCCTCAACCCCGCGCCGACCGGGCTGATGATGGGCTATCAGGGCGATGATGGCGCCATCCTGCCGGCGGGCGAGGCTTTCTATCGCACCGGCGATGTCGCCAATCGGGATCAGGATGGCTACCTGACCTATGTCGGGCGAGCGGATGATGTCTTCAAAGCCTCTGACTACCGGATTTCGCCCTTTGAGTTGGAAAGCGTGCTGATCGAGCATGAGGCTGTGGCGGAAGCCGCAGTGGTGCCGGCGCCGGATGCCATGCGGATGGCGGTGCCCAAGGCCTTCATCGCGCTGGCCCCGGGCGCTGAGGCCAACGCCGCCACCATGCTTTCCATCTTCCAGCATCTGCGCGGGCGGCTTTCCCCCTTCAAGCGCGTGCGGCGCCTGGAAGTGCATGAATTGCCGAAAACCATTTCCGGCAAGATCAGGCGGGTGGAACTCCGCCAGCTTGAGGAAAAGCGCTTCGCCGCCGGCACCCGGCCGGAGGGCGAGCATCGGGAGGAGGATTTCCCCGAATTGCGTGGGGCGTGACGCGCCAAGCGCTTGCCCCCGCGCGCCAGCGGGTGTTTGTATGGGGCGAATTCCGGAGAAGCCCCGATGAATGAGATCAATGTCCCGCGCCCGAATAATCTGGACGCGTTCTGGATGCCTTATTCCGACAATAAGTATTTCAAGGACCGCCCGCGTATGCTCGCGCGCGCTGAGGGCATGCATTACTACACGCCCGAGGGCCGGGAGATTCTGGACGGAACCTCTGGCCTTTGGTGCTGCAATGCCGGACATGGCCGGCGGGAGATTGTGGAGGCCATCCAAAAGCAGGCGGCGATCATGGATTTCGCCCCCGCCTTCCAGCTTGGCCACCCGATTGCCTTTGAAGCCGCCGCGCGCGTGGCGGATATGACGCCCGATGGCATGGACCGCGTTTTCTTCACGAATTCCGGCAGTGAGGCCGCCGATACGGCGCTGAAAATCGCGCTGGCCTATCACAAGGCGCGGGGCGAAAGCTCTCGGGTGCGCTTGATTGGGCGCGAACGCGGCTATCATGGCGTGGGTTTTGGCGGCATGTCGGTGGGCGGCATCGGCCCCAATCGTAAGCAATTCGGCGCGCTGCTGCCTTATGTGGACCATCTGCCGCATACGCATCTGCCGGCCAAGAACAGCTATTGCCGGGGCGAGCCACCGCATGGCGCCGAATTGGCCGATGTGCTGGAAAACCTGGTGGCTTTGCATGGCGCGGAGACCATTGCCGCTGTCATGGTGGAACCGGTGGCCGGTTCAACCGGCGTGCTAGTACCGCCGGTGGGCTATCTGAAGCGGCTCCGCGATATCTGCACCAAGCATGGCATTCTGCTGATTTTTGATGAGGTCATCACGGGTTTTGGTCGCCTCGGCGCCAATTTCGGTGCGGAACGGCTGGGTGTGGTGCCTGATATCATGACCATGGCCAAGGGGCTGACGAACGCCGCCGTGCCCATGGGGGCGGTCGCCGTGAAGAATGAGATTTATGATGCCATCGTGACCGGCACCAGC
>CAZYBF010000067.1:312-13437 GCA_964645525.1 uncultured Beijerinckia sp. | reverse complement strand
ATTCCGGCCATCCCTTGGCGGCGGCAGCGGCGATTGCCACGCTGGAATTGCACCGCGCCGAGGATTTGCCGGGCCGGGCGCTGGCGCTGGAGCCTTATTGGCAGGATGCGGTGCATTCGCTGAAGGGCCTGCCGAATGTGATTGATATCCGCGATGTCGGCTTGATTGGCGCGGTGGAATTGGCGCCGCGCCCGGGCAAGCCCACGCAACGCGCGCTGGATGTCTTCCGCCGCTGCTTTGATGATGGCGTGCTGATCCGCGTGACGGCGGATATCATTGCCATGTCGCCGCCGCTGATTTGCGAAAAGCCGCATGTGGATCGGCTGATCAATACCTTGGCTGAGGCGCTTGTCGCTGAAGCGGCGTAACAGGAGCATTTTCAAGCCATGTGGGCTCACATGGCGCCTCGGGAAATGCGACCAAGACGATATGCTGCCGGGCGGGGTGACCTCTGCCCGGCTTCGCCCCATATAGGGCTCTAAACCTTCTTGATGGAGAAACACAGGTGAGCGACACCGCCCGCGCCCCCGTGCCCGTGACCGTGCTGACCGGCTATCTTGGCGCCGGCAAGACAACGCTGCTGAACCGCATCCTCACCGAAAATCACGGCCAGAAATTCGCGGTCGTGATCAATGAATTCGGCGAATTGGGCGTGGATAACGACCTGGTCGTGGATGCCGATGAAGAAGTGTTCGAAATGAACAATGGCTGCATCTGCTGCACGGTGCGCGGGGATTTGATCCGCATCCTGGGCGGGCTGATGAAGCGGCGCGACAAGTTTGACGGCATTATCGTGGAAACCACGGGATTGGCCGACCCAGCCCCGGTAGCGCAGACATTCTTCGTTGATGATGATGTGAAGCGCGCGACGAAGTTGGATGCGATTGTAACGGTGGTGGATGCCAAGCATCTGCCCGCGCGCTTGACCGATTCCGCCGAAGCGCAGGAACAGATCGCCTTCGCCGACATCATCGTGCTGAACAAGATGGATTTGGTGAGCGAGGCGGAAGCAGCGGAAGTGGAAAAGCGCATCCGCGCCATCAACCCCTATGCCGAAATTCGCCGCGCCACGAAATCCGATGTGCCGATCAACGCCGTGATCGGGCGTGACGCTTTCAACCTAGCGCGCATCCTGGAACGTGAGCCGGAATTCCTCTCGGGCGAGGATGATCACGAACATGATTCGGAAGTGAACAGCGTTTCCTTCGAAGTGGATCGCCCAATTGATCCAGAGCGTTTCAACGCCTGGATCACGCAGGTTCTGTCCAGCAAGGGGCAGGATTTGCTGCGCACCAAAGGCATTCTGGCTTATGAAGGCGATGATCGCCGCTTCGCTTTCCAGGCGGTGCATATGATTGCCGATGGCGATTTCATCGGCCCTTGGAAGGAAGGCGATCCGCGCCATTCCAAGTTGGTTTTCATCGGGCGCGATTTGAATCGCCCCTGGCTGCGGCGCGGTTTTGAAGCCTGCCAGGCGGGCGAGGATGAGGCGAAGATCAATGCCGAAATCGCCCGCTGGAGCCCGCCGGCCTGATCTGCCGTTTACCTGAGGCGCGTGGGGAAGGCCGGCAATATCTGGTCTTCCCCCGTGTCTGATATCAGCGGCGCGGTTCCCATTCCTTGCGCGCCTGCGCGATCCAGCCATTGGCGTAGATGCTGGCGTCATCAATCGTGTCGGCCACAGCACCGCCCGAGCCTGCGATACTCGGGCATTGCAGCATCAATTTGAAACAACCTTCCGCCAATTTCATGCCCGCCGCTGTGTCGCTCGGGTAATGCACGCCCAGCACTTCACGGTTCTTGGCCAGGCGTTCCGCCAGCCTGGCATAGGGGCTGGGCTTGCCGCCACTCGGCGCACCAATCGCCACCGGCACCACTGTTTCCAGACAGCGCGCGATCAGGAAGGATTGCGTGGAATGGCCGCTTGGGAAGGCGGAATGGCCCGGCGGTTCAATGGGCGGCATCAATTCCGGAAACAGGCGTACCGGTCGCGGGCGGTTGAAGACGCCCTTGTAATGCATGCATTGGAATTGCCCGATGCGCAGTGCGGCGGCGGCGAGGTAATAGGTGAAGGGGTGCGTTGTGACGCTGAAATGCAGGATGCCGCGGAAGTAACCGATAATGCCATTACGCTGTGCCAAGGCTTCCGCCATGGCGCCCGCACGATATTGCGAGAGCAGAATCAATTCGCGCCTTTCCTGCTCAAGCGCGGCAGGGCTGGTATCCGGCCTGTCCGCAGCCGCATCCAGGATCTGATCCCATTTCCTGATCGTGGCGCTGCCCGGCACACGCAGAAATTCCGATAGAATGAGCAGCGAGGCATTGGCCGGCGAAAAATCCGTGAGGCGCGGCGCAATGCCACCGGATGCGCTGCCCCATTGCGCCACACCATCCAGCGCGGGGGGCCAACGATGGCCGCGATAATCCGTTTCATTGGGCCGTCTGGTGATTTCAGGCACCACGCCAATCGGGCGGATATTGCCAGACCTGCCAGCGCTGGCGCCCAATAAATCCAACCCATCGACGCCATCAACACCATCAACCCCGTCGACACCATCAACGCCATCCACCCCATCCATGGGTCCGAGCGGTGCATTATGCGCCATGATCGCCTCTCTGTTCCGAATAATCATTAATTATAGATGTGAAAGAAATATGGGCGTCAATCTGGAAATTGGGCGATACGCAGATGCTCCAGAAAGCTCTCACGCAGGCTTGCCGTCCGGAATGGCACGCGCCGCGCGGCATAAGTGGCCAGTGAAAAATTTTTATTGAGGGCGCGGAATTGCGCACCGATCTGGCGTGCTTCATCGCGCCGGCCAAGGCCGGTCAGCGCCGCAGCCAGCACCATGAGAGTGGCGCCATGGGTCGGATGATCGGCGGCGGATAGCCGGATCCAACGCAGCGCTTCCGCGTAATCCCCGGCGGCGTAATGGCCAATCGCCAGGAACATGTATTGCGAATAACGCATGGGATCCTGCGGCGAGAGGCTGAGCCCACGCTCCGCGCGCTGAATGGCGGATTGGCCGCGGCCAAGATAGCTTTCAAGCCCGCTCGATAAGGTCCAGGCCAAAGCATGGTTCGGGCAGGCGGCCAGCGCCTGGGTGAAATGCGCCTGCGCCGCATCATCATCGCGGCGCAACATTGTGTTGATATGCCCAAGCGTGGCCAAGGCCAGCGCATCACGCCCATCATGCGCTACCGCTTGTTCGGCCAGGATGAATGCCTGCTGCCCATCACCTTGCGGATCATCGGACCAGCCGCGCCCGATGCGCACGCTATGCCAGCGCGCTGCCCAGGCCATGGGCAGGGAAAAGCGCGGTTCTTCTTCCATCGCGCGCTGCAAAAGATGCCGCGCCTTCAGGAAGGTTTCATGATCCGTGCTGCGCATGACCTGCAGGGCGCGCAGCAGCAAATGATAGGCGGTGTGGCTTTCGGGCCGTCTGCGCAGGGCATAGCCCAATTCCGCCAGGCGCAATTGCGGCGCCAAGCCTGTGATGATCTTGCGCACCGCATCATCTTCAAGATCAAAAACATCACCCATGCCAATATTTTGGCGGTCGCCCCATAGCACCGTGCCAGTGGCGGTTTCGCAGAGTTGCATGGAAACCATGAAGGCTTTGCCGATCGGGCGGAGATGGCCCAGCAGCACATAACGCACCCCCAGGACACGCCCGACTTCTCTTGGGTCTGGGGTACGGCCGCGAAAAATGGCGCTGGAGGCGGTTGAAATCACCTGCAATTCACGCAGGCTCGCCAAAGACATGGTGATGCCTTCGGCAATGCCATCCGCCATCAACGCGTGTTCATCATCATCACTGGCCGCATGCAGTGGCAATACGGCGATGGATGGCAGGCCGCCCATGGGCAGAAGCGGTGTGGCGATCTGCACCAGATCCGCTTCAATGGTGAAAAGCCGCGCCGGTTTGGCAAAACCCTTCAAGGCGACAAAGCCAAGATCACGCATGGCGGGGGCAGAGGTGACCGTGGCCAAGCTGGCGCGGAAGGCATCGGACAGCACGATGCCACCCGGGGCCGCATGCGCCTGCAACCGTGCGGCGAAATTCACCGCATCGCCAAAAATGCGATGTTCAGTTTCAAACACCTGCCCGATATGCAGGCCAATCCGCAGCACAATCGGCAGCGCTTCCTGCAGGCCGGCCGCATCCAGGCGGGCGCGCACCGCATTCTGCACCGCGCGTGCCCAGGCGAGTGCTGGCAGGGCATCGGCGAAGCAGACCAGAATGCCATCGCCTGCCATATCAATGATCCGGCCCTGATGACGCGCCACTTCAGGGTGGATCACCGTCTGCAGCAGCGTCATCCAACGGGTGAAAGTGCCCTGTTCATCAGCGGCCATCAGCGTGGAATAGCCAACCACATCGGCAAAACCGATCACCGCTGAACGCTGCCCGCCCATCCCTATCGCATCCAGCGCAACCGTATCGCCATCCGCGTGCTGCCGCATCGTTCCGTCATTCGCTTCCAACCGAGATGATTGCAAAACATTATGCAACTAATTCCGAGCCCTCGGCCATAGCGGCCGCTTTCTTGCGTCACGGGAATGTTTAATGATTGAGTTAATGTAATCAATCGGCAGCATCCCGGCGGGTGCGGGATGCCGCAGGGGAAGGGGGTGGTGCCATGTCTGATCAAGGGAAGCCAAAACTGGTCCTGTCCTTTGAACCAACCCCGGCACTGCGCGCCGCTTATCTGGCCCAGGCGGGCATTGCCCATGCCTTTGCCGGGGCGCAGCCCGGGCCCTTCGAAATGGCGCTGAAGCAGCATATCGCCGAAGCGGCCCCGGGCACCGCCTTGGTCGGTACGGCAGCAGCGGCATTCTCGGTCTTGGGCTGCCCTTCAAATGATCTGCGGCAGGAAGGTGAAGCCGGAACCCCCGCAGCAAGCCTACCCCGCCTGGTGGTGGCCCTGGACATGGCCGATCAGGCCGCCGCGGCAGCGCTGCTTGCAACGCATCAGGATATTTTTGGCCCCAGCGCGTCACTGGGCGCGGATCTCGCGATCAGCGCCTTGGAGGAGCATTGGTGCCCCGGCGAAGCGGCTGACCCGATTTTTGGTGATCGTGCTGCCGCGCATCGGCTCTTGCGGGCGGAAGGGGCGTTACCAGGCAGCGCCCCGGTCACGGTCATCATGGTGGATACGGGCCTGCCGAAGGAAATCTTGCCCAAGCCCCCCGGTTTTCGGGGTTGGGAGGTCGGCAATGCCTCCACGCCGGGCGCGCCACTGCGCCGGCCTGGAGAGCCGCTCACCCCGCATGGCGCCATGGTGGCGCGCAATGTGCGGGCATTGCTGCCGAAAGCGCGGTTGCTGGATTGCCCCTTGATCCCGGATGGCATCACCGATCTGAAGCTATTTCTCAGCACGGCTGTGGCGGCTTTTGAACAGCTGGAAAAAACCATTCGCGACATACGCGCGACCGAAGCGCCGGGTGAGGCCAGCGCTTGGATCATTTGCAATGCCTGGGGGGTGTTTGATCCCTCGGCTGAAAGCGCCGCCGGCCCGGGCCTTTCCTATACGCGCAACCCACGCCACCCCTTGGCGCAAGCGCTCCGTCGGCTGAATGCCTTGCAGGTCGATATTGTTTTCGCCGCCGGCAATTGCGGGCGGCATTGCCCCAATCGGCGTTGCCATCCCGATTTCACCGGGCCGGGCCGCAGCATTCACGGCGCCAATGCGCATCCCGATGTGCTGACGGTGGGTGCGGTGCGCAGCGATGCGCTCTGGCTTGGTTACGCGGCGGAAGGGCCCGGGCCGGTAGCGCTTTCCCACAGCAAGCCGGATCTGGCGGCGCCCAGCCACTTTGCTGAAAGCGATGATGCGCGACGTATCAATACTGGCACTTCGGCCGCCTGTGGCGTGGCTGCGGGCGCGGTGGCGCTGCTGCGGTCCCATCAGGGGCCGGACGCCTTACCGCCTGAATCCCTCCGTGACTTGCTGCGCGCCAAGGCCTGGCAGCCCGATGGCGCGCCCGGATGGAAGCCGCGCACCGGCTTTGGCATTCTTGACCTGCAAGCGAGCCTCTCGGCTTTGGAAAGCGTGTGATCCAGGGCGGCGCATCGCCCGGCGGTGCTTGCGGTCAGGGTGCTGGGCGGGTTTAAGGGGAGGAACGCAAGCCCGCCTAGGACAGGTTTCATCATGTCAGCCAGCAATACCCCTGCGGATTATCTTCTTGAAAGCCGCGGCACCGCGCGGCCACTCGGTGCCTGGGTGGTTGGCATCGGCTTCGGCCATGAAGGCAAAAGCTGCGTCTTCGGCACCAGTGATGGCGCCTTGCATGTCGCGCGCCTCACCACGCCCAAGGAAGATTGGCAGCGGCATGAAGCGCATCAGGGTGCGGTCCTGGCCCTGGCGGCGGATGCCAAGGATGGCGTGATTTCCGGCGGTGATGATGGGCGTTTCATGCGGCTTGGCGCGGATGGCCAGCTAGTGGAACTGGCGCGCTATGGCAGCCGTTGGGTGGAACATGTCGCCGCGCATGAAAGCGGGCTGCGCGCTGTGGCGGTGGGCAAGGCGGTGCATGTGCTGGATGGCGCGGGGGCAGCGCTGAAATCTCTTGCGCATCCGTCTTCCGTCACCGGCATTGCCATTGATGCCAAGGGCAAGCGCATCGCGGCCAGCCATTACAATGGGGTGTCGCTGTGGTTTGTTGCGGCGAAGGAAGACAAGCCCCGGTCCCTGGAATGGAAGGGCAGCCATACCGGTGTCGCCATCAGCCCGGATGGCACGCATATCGTCACCACCATGCAGGAAAACACCCTGCATGGCTGGCGGCTGGCCGATGGGCAGCATATGCGCATGGCGGGATATCCGGCGAAAACCAAATCGCTGTCCTTCACGGCCAAGGGGCGCTGGCTTGCGACATCGGGTGCTGATTGCATCGTGATCTGGCCGTTTTTCGGTGGCGGGCCCATGGGCAAGGCGCCCACCGAATTGGCCGGCGGGGATGAGGCGCTGTGCACCATGGTGGCCTGCCATCCGCAACAGGAAGTGGTGGCGGCTGGTTTCAGCGATGGCCTGGTGCTGATGGCGGAAATTGCCAGCGGGCGCGTGATGCCCGTTTCAGCGCCAGGGCGCGGCGCGATTTCCGCCCTGGCCTGGAATGATGCCGGCACGCATCTCGCCTTCGGTACTGAGGAAGGTTTCGCCGGCCTGCTGGATTTGTCGAAGCGTTGACCATGCTGGCCCCGATACTCAAAACCAGCCGATTGCGTATCCCGCGTCTTGGACTGGGCACTTGGCCCTTGCAGGGTGCGGAAGCCGGAGCCGCGGTGCAAAGCGCCATTGGCCTTGGCTATCGCCACATTGATACCGCCAGCATGTATGGCAATGAAGCAGCGGTCGGCGCGGGGATACGTGCTGCCGGCATTGCCCGGGAAGATGTGTTTGTCACGACCAAAATCTGGTGGACAGATTTGGCGCCGGCAGCATTGCGCGCTTCGGCGGAAGCGTCGCTTCAGCGTTTGGGCATGGATTACGCGGATTTGATGCTGATCCATTGGCCCGCACCAGACATGGATCTGGCGGCATCGCTGCAAGCCTTGGCGGGGTTGCAGCGGGATGGCTTGGCGCGGGCCATTGGTGTTTCCAATTTCCCGCCGGGCTTGCTGCAGCGCGCCTTGGAAAGTGGCATTGCGCCCATCGCCTGCTTGCAGGTGGAATGCCATGTCTATCTTTGGCAGCCGAAACTCGCCGCGCTCTGCCGCGACCATGATCTGGTGATGACAGCCTATTCACCGACCGCGAAAGGGGCGGTGGCGGATGATCCCGTATTGCGGCGCATTGGTGCCAAGCATGGTACCTCGGCCGTGGCGGTGGCTTTGGCCTGGTTGCTTGCGCAGGATCGTGTGGTGGCCATTCCCAAATCACGCCGACCGGAAATTCAGCGGGAAAACCTGGCTGCGGCGGCGCTGCGACTTGATGCGGATGACATCGCCGCGATCAATGCCCTGCCCAAGACACGTCGCTTATTGAGCCCCGGCTTTGCACCGAATTGGGATATGTAACAGGGCTGGAAATCCCCTGCCCGCCCGTGCTTGAGTGCCGCCGCTTGAGTTGGAGATGAGCCATGGCCGCGCGCGATGATGATGAAGATGAGGATTTCGATCTGGGCATCAGCCTGGAAGCGGTTGCGGCCATCGTCGATGCCGCCCGTGCGGTGCAGGAAGGCGAGGAAAGCGGCGCCTTGTCCCGCGCGGATGAGGATGAAGAAGGCCTTGATGCCGAAGATGATGAGAATATGGATGAAGACGCCTTGCGCGCCTTCATTGCCGAATTGAATGAGGATGAGCAGGCTTCCTTGATTGCGCTCGCCTGGTTGGGCCGTGGTGATTACGGGCCAGAGGAATGGGAAGAAGCGCGCAATTTGGCGCGGGAACGCAATATCCGCGATCCGGCGGAATATCTGCTCGGCATTGAGATGCTGGGCGACATGCTGGAAGAAGGGTTGGATATGCTCGGCCTTTCCCTTGATGATGTGGAAAGCTGACCCGGCGCGCCCGGGCCATTTTATGTGACGCCGGATGGTTCGCCCCCGCCCTGTCATCTGCGCGCTGCTATTGCTCTGCGGCCTTGTGGGCTGCGGGCCGCGCGCGTCTGATCTGGCGGAAGATGGGCGCCAGCGCCTGATCGGTTTGCGCGCGGATGATTTGCGGCTTTGCGCGGGCGTGCCCAATCTGACCGCGGCATCCGATGGCGGCGATTTCTGGACCTATGATCGCACACCAACACCGAGCGGCGTTTCCGCGCCGGTGCCGATGATTGGCGGTTCCCTGAGTGTCACGGCGGGGTCTTCCTGTCGCGTGACCTTCCATTTGGTGGAAGCCAAGGTGACGCGCATTGGCTATTCGGCAGAATCGGATTTGCCGCTGTCACGCAACGCCGCTTGCGCGCCCGTTGTGCAGGGCTGTTTGCGCATGCTGGACCTTGGCACCGTCCGGCCGGAGTGACCGTTCAGATGATTCCATCTGAACGTGATCTGCTCTAGGGGCGCCGCCCGCCACCCAGAATCCCACCAAGACCCCGCAGGACATCTGGCAGCGCTGGCGGCGCATTGGCGGGCGGTATTTCGCGTGGCGTGGCTTCGGGTGTGGGGCGGGGTGCGGGTGTCGGCCCTTCTGCGCCCAACCGCGCCATGCGCAGTGCCGCATCGCAGTCTGGCAAAGCCCGCGTGGCGCTACCGCCGAGCAAGCCGCCAAGCCCTTCAAGCCCGGGGCGGCGCGCCAATTCCTCAGCCAATAGCCCCGCCGCTGCCTGACCAAGCGCGGCATCGGCCGCCACCCCAAAACGCGGCTTGGCAAGGCTGCCACCGATCCCCATCGGGGCGCGGAGCCTGAAGCCGCGAAGGGTGAGATCGAGAAACAGCCGACCAGCGAGGCTTTCATCGGCCAAGTTCACGCTGGTCTGGCCACTGATCTGGCCGAGTGTGCTGTCCAGCAGCAAGGCGCGGCTGCGCGCCACGCCCTGTTCCGCACCGAGGGCCAAGGCAAAGCAGCGCAGATCGATAGCACCAAGGGCTTGGCTGCCGGGGGAAACCAATGCCAGCACCTCAGCCAGCGCCTGAAGCGCCGCGCCTTCTTCCAGCCGGCCATTGGCGATGGCGAGCCCCGCCGTGCCATTCAGGCTTGCTGCCATGGCGCGGCTGGCCGCACCGGCACCTCGGAGATCGGCCGCGATTTCCGCCCGCCCGCGCGCCCCAAGCCGGGGCCAGGCCTCCGCCAAAGCCGCAAGATCAAGCCCGGGCCCTTCCGAACGGAAGGCCAATTGCAACGCGGCTGGCTGCGCTGCTGCATCAAGATGGAATTGCCCGGCAAGGCGCCCGGCCGGCAGGCGGATCGCGAAAGGCGCCAGGGCCAGCTTGCCATCCTTCAGCTGGATCGGTGTCTCCAGGGCGATGTGGCGCAGCCCGCCTGTGCTCAGCTCCGCCACGCTCAGGCGCAGATCCAGATCGGCTGCGCGCAAGGCTGCCACGGGCAGGGTGATATCCGGGATCAGCCGACCATCGCCGGCTTTGGGCGCGGGCGGGTTAGCGGGTGGGCTTGTTGCGGGTGCCATGGGCCGCAGGGCATCCAGGTCCAGCTTTGTGACCTGGAGCTGCCCCGAAAGGCTGGGTCGGCCGGTCATATTCAGGTCAAGCGCACCGGTGGCGGCCAGCGCTGGGCTGCGTAGCGTGAGCCCCGCCAGCCCGAAATGGCTGAGATCGCGCCAATCCAGCTTCGCATTGGCGCTGAGTGGCGCGGGCAGATTGAGAAAGGCCGCAAGCGCGGTGCCATCAGGCACTTCCAGCGCCACATCGAATTGCCCGGCTTCCAATTGCCGCGGGCGCGCCAAATGACCCTTGAGCGTCAGGCGGGCTGTCCCGATGGAAGCGCGGGCGTCAATCGGCAGCGCTGCCGGAACCGGGCTGCGTAGCAGGGTGTTCAGGGCGCCGAAGCCCGCTTCAAACCGCATCAGGCTGCCGTCGCGCGATATTGCGCCGGTCAGCCGTGCCTCCCCTTCCGGCGGGGCGCGCAGTTCAAGCCCTTCCAGGCGAAACCCCGGCGCCAGGGCCCCGAGATCCCCCGCGCCGGCCTGCAGGCTGATGGCCCCAAGTGGCGGCAAGGCGCCTGGCGCCAGGCCCAGCAGGGGCCCGGCCTGGGCGGTCAGTGTGAAGATGATGCTGCCCAAGCGCCATTCGGCGGCCAGGTTGCTGGGGCTGGTGGCGCTGACCTCGGTCATGGTCAGGCGGGGAATATCGATCTGCTGCGCGGGGCTGCCGGGCAGGGTGATATGCGCATCACGTAAAGTGATCGTGCCGATATGCGGCCAAGCGGCTGGCGCCACGGGTGCGCCGCTTGCCGCGCGCCCCGGGGTGCTGGCGGCGCTGGCCGTTTCAGGGCTTCGCCATGAACCGGCTTCGAGGTTGACCCGCAGCCCCTCCGCTTCAACGCTAGGGATTTCAAGGCCACCCCGGAGCAAGGGCAGCAATGCGACGCTGGCGCGCAGCCTTGGCGCCAGCAGAGCAGGTTGCGCGGCATCTGGCGCCGTCAGCGTCACATCACGCAATTCCAATTTCGGGATCAGGCCAAGCGCCAAGCCAAGCCCGCCGATCGTGGCGCGATACCCGCTGGCCTTTGCGATGGCAGCTTCAATGCCTGGGGTGAAGCGCCCGGATTCCAGCGCGGCGCGCAGCGTGAAAACACCGCCCAATAACAGGCCAAACACCAAGGCGGCGCCGCCGGCCGCGAACCACCGCCAGTTGCGTTTTGGTTTCGGGATCAGCGCAGACGCCGGCATGGCGGAGTGCGCGGGCGATCAAAGCCCAGCAAGGTGAAGGTTTCCTTCATATGGGCCGGCAGCGGTGCCGCGAGTTCCAGGAAGCCCCCCTCAGGATGGGGCACGCGCAGCGCGCGGGCATGCAGATGCAGCGTATTGCCGAACCCTTCCAAATGCGCTTCCGCACCGCCGTATTTGCCATCCCCCATGATGGGGCAGCGCAATGCCTCGGCGCAATGCACACGTAGTTGATGGGTGCGGCCCGTGAGTGGGCGCAATTCCAGCATCGCTGCCTGACGCTGCGCGGAATCCACCACGCGGTAGAGCGTGACAGCGCGCGCGCCATCCCCGTCCTGCGTGCCCGATACGCGTTCCCCCCTTTGCCCGGGGAGTTTGGCGAGAGGCAGATCAATGCGCCCTTCCAGCGGATGGGGCCGGCCAATCACGACCGCCCAATAGGTTTTTTCCGCATCCCGCCCGCGAAAGGCCGCAGCCAGGCGGGACGCGGCGGCGGCGGTGCGCCCCAGGATCAGCACGCCGGAGGTGTCCTTATCCAGCCGATGCACCAGGCGCGGGCGTTCATCATAGCCGAAGCGCAGCGCATCCAGCATGCCATCGACATGGCGCGTGATCCCGGGCCCGCCTTGCACCGGCAGGCCCTGCGGCTTGTCGATCACGATGACCGAGGCATCACGGTAGATCACCATGCGTTCCAGCGCCGCTGCATCGCGTTCCGAAACAGGGCGGAGCGGGGGCGGCTTGCTGGCGGCTTCCGGCATGGGGGGGATGCGCAATTGTTGCCCTGGCTTGAGCCGCGTATTCGCTTCCGCCCGCGCCCCATCCAGCCGGATCTGCCCCGTGCGGAGCATTTTCTGCAAAGCCCCTTGGGCAAGGTTCGGGAAATGGCGATGAAACCAGCGATCAAGCCGGAGATCGGCCTCGGCCGGGGTGATGGTGCGGTGGGTGACGGGCATGGCATTCCGTAACAGGCAAGGCGTTCATCCGAAAGCGGCAAAAGCGGCACGTTGCGGGGCGGCAGGTTAGCATTTCGCTGGTTCCATCGGCCCGGTTTCTGTTTTATGGGACATCAAAATGGTGTCCGGGGAGGGTTTCATGTCCAAAGTCGCAAGCATTTCTCTCACGCGCCGAGCCCTTGGTGGGCTTGGTCTTGGCCTGGCGGCCACCGGCGCTGCACGCGCGCAGGATATGGCCGGCAAAACAATCGAATGGATCATCCCCTTCGCGGTGGGTGGGGGTTCGGATGTTTGGGCGCGGTTTCATCTGCCGCTGATGCAAAAGCACATGGCCGGCAATCCGACGGTGGTGATCCGCAATGTCACCGGCGGGGGCAGCATCAACGGCGCCAATCAATTTGCCCAGCGTACCCGGCCTGATGGCCTCACCATTCTGGGCACCAGCGGGTCTACGCAATTCCCCTATCTGATGGGTGATCCGCGCGTCCGCTACGATTACCGCGCCTGGAGCGTCTTGATGGCGAGCCCAACCGGCGGCGTGCTTTATGTGCGCCCGGAACTGGGGGTGCGGGGGCCCGGTGATCTGGCGAAGCTGCAGGCGGCGCAGGGGCTGAAATTCGGCAGTCAGGGCCCGACATCCTTGGATATCGTGCCGGCGCTCGCTTTCGAACTGATGAACCTGAATGTCCAGATCGTCTTTGGCATGCAGGGTCGTGGCCAAGGGCGACTGGCTTTTGAACGCGGCGAGACGCCGATCGATTACCAGACCTCCTCAGCCTATACGAGCCAGGTGCTGCCCCTGGTGCGCGAAGGCAAGGCGTCGCCGCTGTTTTCCTACGGTATCCTGAATGCCAATGGCGATATCGTGCGCGATCCGAAT
>CAZYBF010000067.1:0-296 GCA_964645525.1 uncultured Beijerinckia sp. | reverse complement strand
GGTTTTGCCGCGCAGAAATTCGTGGTGGTGCCGAAGGAAACCCCCAAGCCTGTGCAGGATCTGTATCGTGCCGCCTTCATCCGGACTTTCGCTGACCCGGAATACAAGGAAAAGCGTGGTACCGTGATTGGCGAATATGATGAGGTAGTGGGTGACGCGGCCGAGAAAGCCTATGCCGCTGGTACCGTCATCAGTGAGACGACGCGCGAATGGATCAAGGATTGGTTGCTGCGCCGCTTCAATCACCGTCTGGGCTGACATCGTAAACGCGCTCGGGGGAGCGCCATCAGGAGTAA
>CAZYBF010000066.1:11339-15995 GCA_964645525.1 uncultured Beijerinckia sp. | reverse complement strand
CGCCGCCCACGCGATAGACCTCGTCCACGCCCGCGATGCGCGCGGCGGCGAGCACCAGCGGGTTGATGCGTCCGTCGGGCGCAGGCGCCACCATCACGAGGCGCTCCACGCCCGCGACCTTCGCGGGCACGGCGTTCATGAGCACGGAGGAGGGATAGCTCGCCGTGCCGCCGGGCACGTAGAGGCCGACGGATTCCAGCGCCGTCCAGCGCCAGCCGAGATCGACGCCCAGCGCGTCGGTGAAGCGCTTGTCCTGCGGCTTTTGCTCCTCATGGAAGCGGCGGATGCGCGCATGGGCGAAGCGCAGCGCGTCGAGCGCGCGGGCCTCGCAGCGTGATTCCGCTTGTTCGAGCTCCTGCGCGCTCACCCGCAGGCCCAGCGTCGCAAGATCGACGCGGTCGAACTTGCGCGACAGGTCGACGAGCGCGTCGTCGCCGCGCGCGCGCACGTCGGCGATGATGTCGCGCACGGAATCGTCGACGTCCTGCGAGGCCTCCCGCTTCATGGCGAGGAAGGCGTCGAAGGCCGCGGGAAATCCAGGATCACGCGTATTCAGGCGCAAAGGCATTTCATGCTCCAGGGGGCGCTTGGCCCGTCAGTCTTTGGCGTCTTCCACCGGATGTGCGGGCGCGCTCGCCGCCCAGCGTTCGCCGAGGTCGCGCAGATGGGCTTCGAGACATTCCACCTCAAGGCGCAGCGCGCCGCCGCCCGAAAAATGAATGGTCACCACGCCGGCAGGCGCATCGGTCTGCTCGAAGGCGATATGCAGCACGTTGAGCACCGCCTCCGCGGCTGTCTGGTCGACGCCCGTGCGCGCGACGCGGGTCACGTAGTCGAAGTGCAGGCCCACGCGGGCGCGCTCGGCCTTGTGGCCTTCCTCGAGCGCGCACCAGTCGAAACGCGAGCCCACCAGAGCGAAGCGCCGCGCGCCGGGCAGCCAGGCCATGTCGCCCACGCGCACGAGCGCGTCCTGCAGGTGGGCGGCGAGCACGTCGAGATCCTCCGCGTCCACCGCGAGCAGGCGCAGCGGCGGCGTCTGCCCGCAGGACGCGGGGTCGGCGGCCGGCACGGGCGCGGACGCCTGAGCGGGCGTCGGGGCGGAGGGCTCGCCGGGCTTCTGGGAGGGGGTCTGTGTCATGGGCGGAAACCTTGTTCGAGCCATAGCGCGCCGGGGCGCGGCAAGGCAAATGGGCAAGGCGAATGGGCTTGCGCGTCCCGCGGGCCGCGCGCCCCCTGCGGGCCCGCCTCTCACATAGGCTCCATTGGCGCGATTGCGAGCGGGGCGGGGTCAGCCGCCTTCCGAGACGCGCTCCACCTGCGCTCCGCAGGCCCCCAGCTTCTCCTCAAGCCGCTCGAAGCCGCGGTCGAGATGGTAGACCCGGTGCACCATGGTCTCGCCCTCGGCGGCCAGCGCCGCGATCACCAGCGAGACGGAGGCGCGCAGGTCCGTGGCCATGACGGGGGCGCCCTTGAGCTGCGGGCGGCCCTCCACCACAGCGGTGTCGCCCTCCAGCCGGATGCGCGCGCCCAGCCGCGCCAGCTCCTGCACATGCATGAAGCGGTTCTCGAAGATCGTCTCTGTGATGCGCGAGACGCCGTCCGCCCGCGTCATCAGCGCCATGAATTGCGCCTGCAGGTCGGTGGGGAAGCCGGGGAAGGGATCGGTGCGCACGTCCACCGGGCGGATCGGCCCGCCGTTGCGGCGCACGCGCACGCCTTCCGCCTCGCTCGTCACCTGCGCGCCGGCGAGGGCGAGCGCGTCGAGCGCGCTTTGCAAAAGGTCCGCGCGGGCGCCTTGCAGCAGCACGTCGCCGCCGGCCATCGCCGCCGCCATCGCGTAAGTGCCCGTCTCGATGCGGTCGGGCAGGACGGAATGGCGCGCGCCATGCAGCGAGGTCACGCCGGAGACTTCGATGACGGGCGTGCCGGCGCCGGAGATTTTCGCGCCCATGGCGATCAGGCAATTGGCGAGATCGACCACTTCGGGCTCGCAGGCGGCGTTGCGGATGGTGGTGTCGCCGCGCGCGGTGACGGCGCCCATCAGCGCCGTATGTGTGCCGCCCACGGTGACTTTCGGAAAGTCGACCAGCCCGCCGCGCAGGCCTTCGCGCGCGCTCGCCACCACATAGCCGCTTTCGATTTCGATGCGTGCGCCAAGGCTTTCCAGCGCGTTGATGAGGAAGTCCACCGGCCGCGTGCCGATGGCGCAGCCGCCGGGCAGCGACACGCGCGCCTCGCCCATGCGCGCCAGCAGCGGCGCCAGCACCCAGAAGCTCGCGCGCATTTTTGAGACGAGCTCATAGGGCGCGGTGGTGTCGACGATGCGACGCGCGGAGTAATGCACGCGCTCGCCCACATGCGGGCCGTCGCCGGGGCGCTTGCCCTCCACCGCATGGTCGACGCCATGGTTGCCGAGAATGCGGTTGAGCAGGCGCACGTCGGCCAGACGCGGCATGTTCTCGAGCGTCAGCGTCTCGGGCGTCAGCAGCGAGGCGATCATCAGCGGCAGGGCGGCGTTTTTGGCGCCGGAGATCGGAATGACGCCAGATAATCTGGCTCCGCCGACGATGCGGATGCGATCCATGTTTCACGTCTCCTGCGGGGCTCGCCCGCGCCAAAGTTCGGGCGGCGGCCTCAGCCGCGATCGGCGGTCTCGGGGTTCGCGGGGGCCGGCTGCGCGCCTGCGCCTGTTTCCTGGCGGGCCCAGCCGCGCGCCTGCGCCTTGCGGCGGCGCAGGTTCATGCGCAATTCCTCGGCGAGGCGTTGCTCGCGCGTCTTTTGCTGCGCCTTTGCGGGCTTGTCCGGCGCGGCGGCGCCGGGCGCGGCTGCGTGGGAGGTCTCATCATGCATGTGACATGCGCCAGCGAGCGGGGGATTCGGCGAACGGGCGACGCCCGACGCGCCCTTTTAGGCGCCGGCGGAGCGCTCCGCAACCCGCGCGCGGCCGCGAAAACGGTCCGCAAGCTTCGCAGAAAGCCGGTTTTTCGAAGCAGTCGCCGGCGCGTGGGGGCGGATTCACCACGCTCGAATCAAACCGCGCCGCACAGGTCATGCTCAAGCGGTCGGCCGCGGGGGCCGCGCCCGCGCGCCCTGCGGGCCTTGCGCCGGGCCGGGGCGTGTGGCAGAAGCCGCAGCGTCGCGCGCGCATCGCCGCCGACGACCTCAGCTGCGGTAGCTCAGTGGTAGAGCACTCCATTGGTAATGGAGAGGTCGAGAGTTCAATCCTCTCTCGCAGCACCATTCACGATTGAGACGAGATTGGCGGCGCGCGAGGACGCGCGCGGGCCATGCTGACGCCCTAGACAGGCCGCGCGCTTATGATCGGCCGCGCGTCCTCGCGCCCACATGCCGGACCGCGCGCGTCCCCGCGCGCATATGCTGGACCGCGCGCGTCCCCGCGCGCAGGCGCCCTCATCCCCACGGGCCGAGATAGGCCTCGCCGTCGTAGACGTCCGCGCGCGGCGCGATCCGCTCGGGCCAGGTCGCAGGCTTCATGTTGGCGATCACGCCCGGCTGCGCGGGCACGGCGCCGGCGGCCACCTGCTCCATGTAGCAATAGAGGATCACGCGCACGCCGTCGGGGTCCACGAAACAGGCGGCGTAATCCATGCCGGGGAACAATTCGCCGGGCATGTCCGCCATTTCGCGCCCGCGTGATTTCAGGAAATCCACCGCGTCGCGCAATTGCCGGTAATTGGCGAGCTGCAGGCCGAAGCTCATGCAGGTGGTGTCGTCAGGCGCGCCGAGTTTCGCGCGCAGGCTCTTGTCCGCGATGGCGAGCGAATGGTGCTCGGTGTTGCAGCGCAGATAGCGCACGCGCGCGCCCTGCACATTGGTCTCGCGGGTGAAGGTGAAGCCCATCACCTGTTCATAGAAGCGGCTCACCGCGTCCACGTCGTCCACGTAGAGGCCGATCGGCCCGATCTTCACGACCTTGAAGGGGCGGGCGAGCAGCACGCCGTCCACGTCAAAGATCTCCGGCATGTCCTCGCGCTGGCGATAGCCGGTCTCCATGTTCACGCCAGCGGCTTCCGCGCGGGCGATCTCCTCTTCCTCGGAGATTTGCGGCAGGTCGGGCGCATGGTGGAAGCCGCGCGCGTAAAGCTCTTTGGGCTTCGCCTTGCCGTTCCAGCCGATCTGCTCGATGCCGTAATAGAGCTCGTTGCGGTGGAACTCCGGGTCGAAGGGATAGACGTGCCAGTTGGAGCCCGGCATGTCGCGGCCCGCGCGGTTGATGGGCGTGCCCGTGCTCTCGAAATAGGGAATGGCGTTCACCACCTCGCGCAGGCTGCCCACCTGCCAGGTCATCTGATTGATGGAATGGTTGGGCTTGTGCGGCTTGTCGGCGTAATTGATGTCGATGATGCGCCGGTCCGCCATGACGAAGGAATGGTGGTCGGTGCCGTGGCGCATGAAGTATTGATGCGTGTCCTCGATGCCGGCGAATTTGTCGCGATTGGCCGGATTGGCCGCGAAATTCATCGGGTCGGTCACCTTGAAGCCGATGTCCTTGGTGTAGAACTCAAGGCAGGCCTTCAGATTTTTCGCGCTGAAGCCGAAATGGCCGAGACGGCGGATCTTGAAGGGGCGGTCCATGACCACGCCGCCGACGTCGTATTTGCCGTTCTCGAGCTTGCCGTTTTCGGACTTGCCGTT
>CAZYBF010000066.1:0-11239 GCA_964645525.1 uncultured Beijerinckia sp. | reverse complement strand
CTTGCCGTTTTCGGACTTGCCGTTCTCGGGTTTGCCCGCGCCCTGCGCCGGGGTTCTGGCCGCGATGTTCATGTCGTCCTCCGCTATGCCCGTCCGCCCTTGGCCGGCGGCTTTCCTCCGGTATCGCCCAGAGCGGGCGGCCGATCAAGCGGGCGCAAGGGGCAGGGAGAAGCGGGGAAGGCGGCGGGGGAGGGGAGCGGCAGGCGAGGCGGCGCGCCCCGGCTGGGCGGCCTCCGGCTCAGCGCCGGTCGTCGCGGGCGGCGAAGAAATTGGCCGCCAGCATGCCCACCACAAGAAGCCGCACGAACAAGATCATCTGCACCATGCGCTCCGCCTCCGGCTTCACGAAGACGTAGATGGTCGAATAATCGTTCACCAGATTGGCGGCGGCGATGAGCGTGGCGGCGAGCGCCACATAAGAGAAATAAAATCCCCTGAACCAGGAAAAGAGATAAGCCGCGGTGGCGACGCAGGCCACGAAGACGCGCGCGGGCACGTAATGCGATTTGACGAAGACATACAATTCCGCCGGCAGATCGAACTTGCCCAGAACCGCGTCAGGATAGAGCAGAAGCGTCCCGAGCGCGCCGACGACGTAGCAGAAGACGAAACTCGTGCGCAGCGCGAACCAGAGCTCGCGACGGTCAGGGCGCGCATCGTGATGGGCGGCCAGCAGCGCCCGCATTTCCTCGTCAGTGAGAACGTCGCGCTTCATGGGTCGATCCAACGGGAACTTGGGAAGAAGACGCCTGCATCAAGGCGTTTTCATGGCCGTTTGCGCAGCTGTCTTACTTCTCGAATCACCGACGCCAGATTTGCAGCAATGAAGCCGCGCGGCAAGCTGTGGCGGCGCCGTTGGACGCCAAACGCCAACGCAATGGCGCCGCTCTGGCTTGTTTTGCTCTCAGCGACAGACGTCAGTGACGACGGAGCCGTTGCCATAAAAATATTTGATCCATTTCTCGCGGCCGAATTGCGCGAGAATGTCGCGCTCGCCGCCGAACACCGGCACGCTCACCCAGACCAGCACGCCGGAATCATCCGTCCGCACCTGCTGCACGCGCGCGTCGTTGCTCATGCGCGGATTGGTGAAGACGAATTTCTTTTGCGTGACTTCGTAAGCGGCGCGATAGGGCGCGCCTTCGAAATTGCGGCAGGTCATTTCCACCCGCTCAGGCGCGATCTGCGCCATCGCCGGGTCCGCCGCGAGCCTGAGCGCGCAGGCCGCCGCCAGGGCGGCGAGGCGGAAACGGCGTGGAGGGATCATGGCTGCGGCGCGCATCGCGACAGGCCCGTTTCTTATGCGACAGACGCCCGCGAGCCCGGGCGCGAGGATTTTCGCAGCCGCGCAGGAGATTGGCAAACGGCTTGAGCTTTACAGATCAGGCGCCGGGCTCGTCAGCGTTCGGAAAGAAGATCTGCTGGCCGTCGATTTTGAAGTCGGCGATGGCCTTCTGCCCTTTCGGGCCGATGAGCCAGTCGATGAAAGCCTGTCCCTCCTGCGCGCGCACATGGGGATGTTTCGCCGGATTGACGAGGATCACGCCATATTGGTTGAACAGCGCGCGGTCGCCTTCCGTCAGCAGCGTAAGCGAGCCGCGGTTTTTGAACGCGATCCACGTGCCGCGGTCGGCGAGTGCGTAGGCTTCGAGCGCGCCCGCGATGTTCAGCGTGGCGCCCATGCCCTGTCCCACCTCGCGATACCAGGGACCGCGGCGCGCCGCGAGATCGACGCTCGCGCCCGACCACAGGGCGAGCTCCGCCTGATGGGTTCCGGAACGGTCGCCGCGCGAGACGAAAGGCGCTCCGGCCGCGAGAATGGCGCGCAGGGCGGCGCCTGCGTCGCGTGTTCCAGCGATTTTCGCGGGATCGCTGCGCGGGCCGACGATGACGAAATCATTGTACATCACCGCATAGCGCTTCACGCCCATGCCGCTGGCGACGAAGTCCTCCTCCGCTTTGCGGGCGTGCACGAACACGACGTCGGCGTCGCCGCGACGGCCGGTGTCGATCGCCTGTCCGGTGCCCTGGCTGATGACGCGCGCCTCAATGCCGCTGTCGGTGCGAAACTGCGGCAGGATCGCGTTGAAAAGCCCCGTGTCCACGGTCGACGTGGTGGAGGCGACGATCAGCGTGCGCGTGGCCGGCTGGGCGCTGGCGGGCGCGACATGCGCGAAAACCATGCAGGGCACGAGCGCGGACAGGGCGAGGCGGAGCGCAAGCAGGCGCCTGCGCGCAGGCGTCGAGGCTTTTTCGTTCACCACAGAAGTTCTCCTTGCAGAAAGGCTTGTGCGTGAGATGAGGCCGGGCCGGCGAAAAAATCGCGCGCGGGTGCGTCTTCGACCAGCCTGCCGCGGTGCAGAAAGAAAACACGGTCGGCGAGCCGGCGCGCCTGCGCGAGATCATGCGTCGCCATCATCATCGTCAGCCCGTCGGCTTTCAGCGCGTGCAGCATCTCCTCCACCTGCCGGGTGGCGCCGGGATCGAGCGCGGAGGTCGGCTCGTCGAGGAACAGCGCGTCGGGCCGCAGCGCGACGGCGCGCGCGATGGCGAGCCTTTGCTGCTCGCCGCCCGACAGCAGGCGCGCCGGGCGTTGCGCCAGAGGCTGGAGGCCGAAGCGCTCCAGCGCCGCCTCGGCGCGCGCCTCGCGTTCGCGTCGCGGAAGTCCCGCGGCGGCGAGCGTATGGAGGACGTTCGCGCGTGCGGAGCGCCGCAGCATGACGGGCTTCTGGAACACGAGGCCATGGCGCAGGCGATGGGCCTGCGCGGGCGCGCCGTCCGCCCAGCGCGCATGCCCGCGGCTGGGCGCGATCAATCCATGGCACAGGCGCAGAAGCAGCGATTTGCCGGCGCCGTTAGGGCCGATCGCCGCGACGAATTCTCCCGCGCCGAGGCTGAAGGAGACGTCGGCGAGCAGCGTCTCGCCGCCCGCCTCGAAGGTGAGCGCCTGCGCGCGCAGCGGCAGAAGAGCTGGCGGCGTCATGTCAATCCTCCGCGCCTTGCGCCGATGCGGCTTGCGGCGAAGGCGGCCGCGTTGATCGCGAAGGTGAGCGCGATCAGCACAAGGCCGAGCGCGAGCGCGAGGGGCAGGTCGCCTTTGGAGGTTTCAAGCGAGATGGTCGTCGTCATCGTGCGCGTGTAGCCGGCGATATTGCCGCCCACGATCAGCACGGCGCCAACCTCCGCGCTCGCGCGGCCAAAGCCTGCGATGAGACCGATCGCCAGCGAGAAGCGGCCGTCCCAGAGGAGCGTGGGGATTGCGCGCGGGCCCTCAAGCCCCAGCGACGTCATATGCTCGCGATATTCGCCCCACAGGTCCTCGACGATCTGGCGCGTGATCGCCACGATGATGGGCGCAGCGAGTATCGTCTGCGCCACGATCATCGCCGTGGGCGTGAAGAGCAGGCCCAGTCCGCCAAGCGGTCCCGAGCGCGAAAGCAAAAGGAAAACCATGAGCCCCGCCACGACAGGCGGCAGGCCCATCAGCGCGTTCACCATGACGATGGTCGCCGCGCGTCCGGGAAAACGCGCAAGGCCCAGCAGCGCGCCCAGAGGCAGGCCGATCAGCGTGGCGCAGACGAGGGCGCTCAGCGTCACCTGCAGCGACAGGGCGACGACGTTGAGAAAGCCGGGGTCGAGCCCGACGATCAGATCGAACGCTTGCGAGAAGGCGGCGCGGATGTCCAAGGCGGGGCGTCCTGACGGTCGCCGAGCCGATTATCATTGCAGAAGCGGCGAGACGAGCGTTTTCTTTGCGGCGGTGGCGGCGGACCTGTGCGGATCGCGCCGCGCGCGCGCCAGCGTCTCGGAGGGCAGTTCGAGGAAGCGGCGCTGGTAGGCGCTGCTGAACTCGCCCATATGCGTGAAGCCGCATTCCATCGCCACGCTGGTGACGCTCGCGCCCGGCTGCGGATCGGCGAGTCTCACCTGCGCGAGCGCAAGCCGGATCATGGCGAGGTGTTCGGATAGTGTCGTCTGCGCCTGATCGTGAAGGATGTTTTGCAGGGTGCGCGGCGGACATCCGGCTGCGGCGGCGACGTCCCTGAGGCGGACCTGCCCGCCAATGCGCCCCAGCGCATAGGTATAGGCGCGCCCTATGGCGGCCGCGCGTGCGGCTTCATGGCTGCGCGCAGACGGGGCCGCGCGCAACGCCTCAACAAGGAGCGCGAGCAGATTGTCGCGAATGGCCTTGGCGTCGCCGCATGTCGTGGCGGCCAGCCGCGGATCGGCGCTGAAACGACAGGTGAAGTCCCATAACTCGCGCATGAAGGCGCCAAGGCGCGCAAGCGGGCGCATGCTCCGCGCCCTCCACAGGTCGTCGAGGCTTTTCTGCGCGCCCGATTGCGACAGCGCATGCGCGAGCGCGTCATCGGTGCAGCTGAAGTAGAGGCCGACGCCCGCGCCATATTCCGCACGCCATAGCCCGGTTGGCAGCAGGATCGGCGTGAAGGGATTCGACCTCAGCGCGACGCCTGCGCCTTCCAGCGTCATGGGCGCGCTGAGCGGCATGAAGATGCGGCGGAAACCGTCTTCGCCGCCCTGAATTAAATGGGCGTCCGTGCGTGAGACGATGATGCGCAGATTGGAGAATTCCAGCGCATGGACCCGCGCCGACCAACTTTCGCCGCCACGCGGCTGAAAACCATGCGCGCCCGGCTGGCGGCGCTTAAGGGCGTCAAAGTAATCGGCCGGCGCCATTGGAAGCCCGCCGGCGAACGCGCGTCGTGTCTTTCGGTGCAAGATCCGTCTCGGAAAAGTTCGAGAGTTTGAGCGAAAGATCCATTTTTGAACGCTTGATCCGGGAAAGTATAGCCCTCACTTCGCCTAGGTAACGTTGCTAGGATCGGCGTCAGCCGACGGGGCGCGCGCGAGGCGCGCGCCTTGTCCTTAGCTTTTGTCCGGGTCAGCGCGCGGGCGCTGCGGGGGCCGCGGGCGTCGAGCCTGTGGTGGCTGGGCCTGGCGCCGGCGCGGGGGCCGACGTTTTGGCGCCGTCCAGGTTGGCGGTCGAGGAGCCGCCGGAGCGGAAGTAGTCGCCGTTGATGAGGAAGAACGCGATCGCGATCACGAGGATCGCGCCGACGATCACGCCGATCACGCCCATCGAGCCGCCCTGGTTCCGTTCGATGCGGTCAGCCATGCAAGTCTCCCGATCTGTTGTCGCGCCGTGACAAGTCGCGCCGGGGTTTGCGGTTCCGCATTGAGCGCGGGGCCCGGGAAGTGCTAGGGAGAGCATGGCCGCGCTCCCTTGAGGGTTCGCGCAGGCCGCCGGACATCGTCCGCCAAACAGGGAGAGAAACGTGACTCGCATTCTCGCCACGCTCGCCGCCGGCGCATTGACCCTTGCGTCCTTCGCGCCTTCCGGCGCGCGCGCGGACATTGTTGCTGACTTCTACAAGGGGAAGACGCTCAGCATCGTGGTCGGCCATGAGCCGGGAACGGGTTTCGACGTCTATTCGCGCGTGCTCATCCGGCACATGCCGCGCTACATGCCTGGCCAGCCGACGATGATCGTGCAGAACATGCTGGGCGCAAGCGGCGTGGTGGCGGGCAATTGGCTGTTCGCGGTCGCGCCGAAGGACGGCTCCGTGATGGGCACGTTCGCGCAGACCGTGCCGCTCGAGCCGATGTTCGGCAATCAGCAGGCGCGCTTCGATGCGTCGAAGTTCATCTGGATCGGCAATATGGAGTCGAGCGTCGCCCTGTGCGGCGTGTCGCGCGCCTCCGGCGTGCAGACTTTCGCAGACCTGCAGAAGCGCGAGACGCTGATGGGCGCCACCGGCCCCACGGGCCCGCTGGTGAAATCCGCGCTGGCGGTGAAGAACACCATGGGCGCCAATCTCAAGGTCATCACCGGCTACAAGGGTTCGGCGGACGTGAAGCTCGCCATGTCGCGCGGCGAAGTGGCCGGCATCTGCGGCCTGCCCTGGTCCACGGTGAAATCCTTCTGGCGTCAGGAGCTGGAGACGGGCGAGTTCCGTCCTCTGATCCAGCTCTCCGGCGACCGTCATCCGGATTTCGCGAAGCTTCCGCACTACACCGACTTCATCAAGTCGGATGAGGACCGCAAACTGTTCGGCCTGCTGTTTGGCGTGCAGGCGCTGGGCCGGGCCTACGCCTCGCCGCCCGACACGCCGATGGACCGCGTGCGCGCGATGCGCAAGGCCTTCATGGACACGATGAAGGATAAGGACTTCCTCGCGGACGCGGAGAAGACCGGCATCGACATCGAGCCGATGGACGGCGAGGTGGTCGACAAGATGTGGGCGGAGTTCACCTCGACGCCTGCGGCGCTGGTGGAGCGCGCCAAGGTCCTCACCACGCCGTAATTCGTGCGCGTCGCGCTCAGCCCTCGGGATCGAGCGCGACGCTTTTCACGATGGCGTGAACGCGCGCGCCCGGCGCAAGGGCGAGCGCGTCCGCCGAACGGGCGGTCACCCGCGCCCAAAGAAGCGCGCCGCCGCAGGCGATCTCCACGTCGGCGGCGCCCTGCGCGTCGCGGCGCACCGCGCGCACCTCGCCTTCGAACATGTTCAGCGCGCTCAGATCCTGCGGCCGCGTGCGCGCGATCAGCACGTCGCGCGCGAAAATGCGCAGCCGCAGCCGCGCGCCCGGCGCAAGCCGGCCGGCGGCGGCGAGGATTTCGCCGATCGGCGTGTCGAGGCGCGCGAGCCCGTCGGGTTCGAGCGCGACCACGCGCGCCTCAAGCAGCGCGGCGCTTTCGCTCGCGTCCTGCGGGTCGAGCAGGTCCGCGCGGTGCAGCACGTCCTGCGGCGCGCCGCAGGCGATCACGGCGCCGTCGCGCAATAAAACGATCCGGTCGGCGAGCCGCGCCACTTCAGCCATGGAATGGGTGACGTAAACGATGGGCGCGCTTGTTTCGCGCCGCAGCCTGTCGAGATAGGGCAGGATCTCGCCCTTGCGCTCCTCGTCGAGCGAGGCGAGCGGCTCGTCGCACAAGAGCAGGCGCGGCTCCGCCAGCAAGGCGCGGCCGATGGCGACGCGCTGGCGCTCGCCGCCCGAAAGGCTCGCCGGCGCGCGCGCGAGCAGGTCGCCGATCCCCAGCATGTCCACCACGCGCCCGAAGGCGCCTGGGTCGCCGCCGCCGTCAAGATAGCGGCGGGCGAAGAGCAGGTTCTCGCGCACGTCGAGATGGGGGAAGAGGAGCGAGTCCTGGAACACGTAGCCGATGCGCCGGCGATGGGGCGGAACGAAGCGCCCCGCCTGCGGATCGTCCAGCGTCTCGCCCGCGAAGGCGATGCGTCCGGAATCCGGCCGCATCAATCCCGCGATCATGTTGAGGAGCGAGGTCTTGCCGCAGCCCGACCGGCCGAACAGCACCGTCACGCCGGGCCCGGCTTCGAAGGCTGCGTCAAGCGACAGCGCGCCAAGGCGTTTGCGCAGGTCGAGCGTCAGCACGTCAGCCTCCACCGCGGCGCACGGCGCGGCGCGCCAGCCATTCGGAGACAAGGACCGCGCCGAGCGAGACGATCACGGAGGCGAGCGCGAGGCGCAGCGCGGCCGCCTCTCCGCCGGGCGTCTGCGTCAGCGCATAAATGGCGGAGGGCAGAGTTTGCGTCTCGCCGGGAATGTTGGCGACGAAGGTGATGGTGGCGCCGAACTCGCCCATCGCTTTGGCGAAGCCCAGCACGAAGCCGGCGAGCGCGCCGGGCCAGATCAGCGGCAGGGTGACGCGCAGGAAGACCTGCGCAGGGCTCGCGCCCAGCGTGCCCGCCGCAGCCTCAAGCCGCCGGTCCACGGCTTCGATCGCAAGCCGCATGGTGCGCACCATGAGCGGCAGGCCCATGATCGCGCAGGCCAGCGCCGCGCCGGTCCAGCGGAAAGCGAATACGAGGCCGAAATGCTCTTCGAGAAACGCGCCGATGGGCCCGCGCCGTCCAAACAGGATGAGCAGCGCGTAACCCGTCACCACCGGCGGCAGGATGAGCGGCAGAAGCACGATTCCGTCGAGCAGCGCTTTGCCGGCGAATCGGCCGCGCGCCAGCAGGAAGGCCAGCGCGAGCGCGACCGGCAGGGACGCGAGCGAGGCCGCAAAAGCGACCCGCAGGCTTAACCTGAGCGCGTCCCATTCCTCGGGCGTGAGTGCGGAAAACCAGCTCAAAGGACGCCTTCAGCTCGACCTGTGAAAATCTTAGCGGCGACGGCCGTTCGGTGCTTCATGAGTATTACTCCAGTCCAAACAGATGATTAAGCTTGGCGGGGGCTGGCGTTCGGGTCCAAACCGCATCCGAAATGTTCAGCCCAAGCTCATTTTGGACGTGCTTTCCGGCCTGCGCAGAGGGTATGAAAGAGGCGGCTATGAGGTCCCCTCTAAGGCTTCCATGGCCCGGCGAGGGCGGGAATTCAGGCGCCCGCCTTCGCCACTTCGCCCTTCTCCAGGGCCGGTGTTTCCCGTCTCTTTCTTCTCCCGCCTCTCTCTCTCTCTCTCTCTTCTCCCGTCTCTCGCGCGCGCCGCTGCGATCGGTGGGGAGGCGTGCGCGTCCTCTTGCGCATCCTCTCGCGCGTCGTTGTCTCTCGTGCGTCATCTTGCGCGCCCTGCGCAAGGATGTCTCGTTCCCCCGCGCGCGTCCTGCTAACAAGCCATAGCATAAGGGGGCGGGGCGCCAAGCGCGCGGCGCCAGCGAATGGATGAAGCCATGCAACGAGGTCCCGGCGCCGGCGGCGCGATGAACGCGTCCGAATGGGCGATGCTGGTCTTCCTGTCGCTCCTGTGGGGCTCGTCCTTTTTCTTCGCCAGCGTCGCGCTGCGCGAACTGGGGACGATCACGGTGGTCCTGCTGCGGGTGGGCCTCGCCGCCCTGCCGCTTGTCGCGCTGGCGCTGCTGCTGCGTGCGCTTCCGCCCTTCACGCTGAAGGCGGCGGGCGAGTTCCTCGTCATGGCGTCGCTCAACATCGTGGCGCCGTTCCTGTTGATCGTATGGGGCCAGACGCAGATCTCGAGCGGGCTCGCCTCCATTCTCAACGCCACGACGCCGCTGTTCACTGTCGTGGTCGCCCATGTCTGGGGCGACGAACGGCTCACGCGGCTGCGCCTCGCCGGCGTCTTCGTGGGCTTTTGCGGCGTGGTGGCGCTGGTGGGCCCCGCCGCGCTGGGACGCAGCGAGGCGAGCCTCGCCGCGCATCTGGCCGGCGTGCTGGCGGCGTTTTGTTACGCCTGCGCGAGCGTCTACAGCCGGCGTTTCGTGCGTCAGGGCGTGGCGCCCATGGCCTCGGCGGCGGCGACCACAAGCGCGGGCGGGCTGCTTTTGCTGCCGCTCGCCTTCGCGTTTGAGCAGCCGCTCGACGTGCTGCATGCAAGCCCCGCCGTTCTGGGCGCGGTCGCAGGCCTCGCGCTCCTGTCCACCACGCTCGGCTATATTCTCTACTATCGCATTCTGGCGCGCTCGGGCTCCACCAATCTCATGCTCGTCACCTTCCTGATGCCAGTGACGGCGATCCTGCTCGGCGCGCTGGCGCTGGGCGAAAGCCTGCGCCCCGGACATGCGCTGGGCATGGCGCTCATCGCCTTCGGGCTTGCGCTGATCGACGGGCGGGCGTTCGCGCGGCTGCGGCGCTGAAAGGGCTTTGCGTCAGGCCGCGCTTGCGTCAGCATGGCGCGAGCGCGGAGGGCTTCGGAATGAGCGGAGAGACCGGGATCGACCAGCCAGACGACGAACAGGCGCGGCTCGACCGTCTGTTCCTGCGCGAGGCGGGGCTTCTGGCGCGCGCGCGCATGGAGGCGGGCGCGGGCGGGCCGTTTGGCGCGCTGATCGTGCGCGACGGCGCCGTGATCGCGCGCGGCTGGAACGAAGTGACCTCCGCCCACGACCCCACGGCGCATGCCGAGATCGTCGCCATTCGCCGCGCCTGCGCCGCAGCGGGCGATTTCTCGCTCGCCGGCGCGACGATCTATTCGAGCTGCGAGCCCTGTCCCATGTGCCTTGCGGCCATTTACTGGGCGCGGCTCGACCGGCTGGTGTTCGCCAATACGCGCGAGGAGGCCGCCGCCATCGGCTTCGACGACGCGCTGATCTACGAGGAAGTGCCCAAGCCCGTCGACGCGCGCCGCCTGCCGACCCTGCGCCTGCCCGACGAGGCCTCGCGCGAGGCCTTCGAGGCGTGGATGCGCAAGGCGGACAAGATCGCCTATTAGGCGCCGCTTCTTGACAGGCCCGGAGCGCGGGCTTCTATGCGCGTCAAGACATCCGGCGCGCCGCCTGCGGGCGCGCGCCTGCGCAGGGGGAACGTCAGGACCATGGCCGCCAAGCTGCAACTCACCCTCGCCTGCGGCGATTACGAAATCGTCCGCGCGCTCAAGGAAGGCGCCGTCTCGCCCGACGGGATCGAGCTCACCATCCTCACCGACATGGACTCCACCACGCGCCACTGGCGCTTCCTGCGCAATCGCGAGTTCGACGTCGCGGAAGTGTCGAGCTCCTCCTACATCATCGCGCGCGATCAGGGCCTGCCCTTCGAGGCCATTCCCGTCTTCCTGCACCGCCGCCTGCGCCACGGCTTCGCCTTCGTCAATACGTCGAAGGGGATCAAGGAGCCCAAGGACCTCATCGGCAAGAAGGTGGGCGTGAAATCCTTTCAGGTCACAGCCGTCCTGTGGCTGCGCGGCATTCTCGAACAGGAATACGGCGTGCCGCACAAGTCGATCGACTGGTACGCGGAATATGACGAGGACGTGGAGTTCGAGCCGCCGCCGGGCCTGCGGCTCACGCGCATGCGCGACGACCAGAATTGCGAGGACATGCTGGTGGCCGGCGAACTCGACGCCGTGCTGCATCCCGACCTGATCTGGCCGATCACGCAGAAACATCCCGCCGTCGGCCGCCTGTGGCCGGACTACAAGGCGGAGGAGCGGCGCTATTTCGAGAAGACGGGGATTTTCCCCATCATGCATGTGATGGGCCTCAAGCGCGAAGTGGTGGAGCGCCACCCCTGGGTTCCGGTTGAATTGCAGAAGGCCTTCGAGGCCGCCAAGGACATCGCGATGAAGCGCATGGAGAACCCGCGCATCGTCCCGCTCGTGTGGTATCGCGAGGCGTGGGAGGAGCAGGAGGAGATCTTCGGCGCCGATCCGTGGGAATACGGCCTCACCGACGCCAACAGGAAGAACCTCGACACGCTGGTGGGCTATTCCTTCGAGCATGGGCTCATCAAGAAGCGGCTCACGCTGGAGGACCTGTTCGTGGACGTGGGGCAGGGCCGCAAGCGCGGCGGACACAGGATCTAG
>CAZYBF010000065.1:0-16123 GCA_964645525.1 uncultured Beijerinckia sp. | reverse complement strand
CAAGGACATCCGCCGTCCACGTCTCTCTTTCTTCCGATTCAAATGTCAAACAGCGCGACCCGACGACTGAAGCGGAAAACGGCGAACCGTTTTCGACCTGAGCGACCGAAGTCGACCGTTCAGGTGGTGTACGCCCCGAGAAGCTCGAGAAGACCGAGTTCAAAGCGCCGCACAAGGCGGCGTCGCCGTCGGTGGGCGGTTTATAGGTCGGGCCGCGGCGCGGTGTCAACACGAACCGTCACTTTCTTTCATTTTTTTTCGGAAGCCGCGCTGAAAGCCGGCCAGCGACGGGGAAAAGCGTGCGTTGCGCGCCCTTGCGCCACAAAGGAGCCATGATGCGCCCCATCTTGGAAGCCCGATCCCGGCCGCGGCCGCGGCTCGCCTGACATGGGCGGAGCGGCGGAGGCGGGCTGGATTGACGACCCGGGGCGGGAGCGCCAAAGTCCCGCTCCCGCAGGGGCGGCCCGACTCATCGTCAAGCCCACGTCCATGGGACGCGAGCCGGACGGCCACGCAGGCGTGATTGGCTTTGAGGCGGGCGGATCCGGACCCGGGCTTCGCAGGGAAGGCGAGAGGAAGATTGGCTGGATCGACCCCCTATACGTCGGCTGCGCCTGCGCGTTCGTTCGAACGCGGCATTGAGCGCGGCGGCCAGCGGGTCGAGCTTGGCGTCGAGCCGCCGATCGAGGTCGACGGCGTCGAACACACTGACCTGGACCGGCGACGGGTCTCCCTGCGCTGGCTCTCCGGCACGGTCCTCACCGGCCTTGCGGGCGCGGCCCTGATCGGCGCCTCCGTCTTCGCCGCCCTCGACCCCACGCTGATGACGCCCGAAGCGCCGGAGATCGCCATTCCCGAGCGCGCCGCCGCCAGCCGCGAGAGCGCGCCTGCGCGGCGCGGCGACCGGCTGGTGCGCCCCGTGGACATGGTGGCCGCGCGCCAGACGTTCCGCACCCCAACCACGGTGCGCGCGGGCGACCGCGAGATCGTGCGCACGCGCACATTCACCAAGGTGGCCACCAATCTGGCCATGGCGCCCACCGGCTTCGCCTCCGACGTGCCGGCCTTCAATCCGCTCAAACTGCTCGCCGGCGGCCCCTCGCAAACGGAGGCGCCGGCCGAGCTCGACCTGTCGCGCGCGGACGCCGACGTGTCTTTCACCTCCAGCGACCTCGCCGCCGAGACGCGCTTCGAGGACGCCTTCACCCTCACCCATGCTGAAATTGAGGCGCAGGTGGCCGAACATGTGCGCTCAGCCCTGCGCGGCGCTGCGCGCTCCTCCTTGCCGCTGCCGCCGCAATTGCTGCTGATGCGCACGAGCCGCGCGAGCCTCGCCGACCAGACCGCCCTCTCCCTCAACGGCCCCGACCCGCGTTTCTCCACCGCCTTCTCTTCGATCGAAGTGCGCATGGTGCCCGAGAACGTCACCGTCGCGCCGAAGGCCGACCCGCAGGCGCGCAAGGATTCCGAAGAGCGCATCGCGCTCGTGCGGCGCGGCGAGACGCTCGAGGACGTGCTGCGCGAGGCCGGCGCGGATCGCGAACAGATCCGCCGCATCGTCGCCGCCCTCGGCCTGCGCCGCGGCGTGGCGGAAGGCCAGCGCCTGCGCATTTTGTTCACCGAACCGGAGAACGGCGCCCCGCGCATGCAGATCGCCCGCGTGGCCGTCTATAACGAAGACGCGCTCGAGGCGATCGCCGCGCTCGCCGATACGGGCGAATATGTGCAGGTCGCGCGCGCCGACGCCCAGCAGCCTGCGCCGCGCCGCGCGCCCGTTCCCGACGACGAGGAGGATGACGAGGATTCCGGCGCGCTGCGCCTCTACAACAGTTTCTACGAAACAGCGCTCAAGCAGGACATGCCGCGCTCGGTGATCGACGACCTCGTGCGCATTTTCGCAAACGACGTGGACTTCCAGCGCTCCGTCGTGGGCGGCGACGCCTTCGAGGCGTTCTATGAGGAGAACGAGGAAGCCGAAGGCCGCTACGAATTGCTCTACGCCTCGATCACCGCGCGCGGCGAGACCTTCCGCTATTATCGCTACCTGACGCCGGAAGACGGCGTGATGGACTTCTACGATCCCAATGGCCGCTCGACGCGCAAATTCCTTATCCGCAAGCCCATCGCCGTGGGCGAACAGCGTTCGGGCTTCGGCATGCGCCGCCATCCCATCATGGGCTATATGCGCATGCACACCGGCGTCGACTGGTCTGCGCCCGTGGGCACGCCCATCGTGTCGGCGGGCAATGGCGTGGTGATCAAGGCCGCGCGCGAGTCCGGCTACGGCAACCGCGTCGAGATCCAGCACGCCAACGGCTATGTGACCACCTATAATCACATGACCGGCTTCGCGCGCGGCATCACGGAAGGCGTGCGCGTGCGGCAAGGCCAGGTGGTGGGCTTCCTCGGCTCCACCGGCCTGTCGACGGGCCCGCACCTTCACTACGAAGTGATCGTCAACGGCAATTTCGTCGATCCGCTGCGCATCCGCCTCGCGCGCACCCGCGAGCTGAGCGGCCGCCAGGTCGCGGAGTTCCGCCGCGAGCGCGAGCGCATCGACGATCTCATCTCCCGCGCGCCCAACGCCCAGCGTTTCGCCCAGCGCTAGAACAAATCCGCAAAGCCCAATTGCGCGCGCACCTGCGCGGCGCTCATCCCCGCCTCGCGCAGATCGCGCAGCGTCGGCGAACCGGCGCTCTTGGACAATTTGCGCCCCTGCGCGTCCGGCACGAGCTGATGATGACGATAGCGCGGCGCCGGAAGGTCGAGGAGATTCTGCAACAGGCGATGCAGCGAGGTGGCGTTGAACAGATCCATGCCGCGCGCGACGTCGCTCACGCCCTGCAAGGCGTCATCTACGACGACCGCGAGGTGATAGCTCGTAGGCACGTCCTTGCGCGCGAGCGCTGCGTCGCCCCACAAGGCCGGCTCGGCGGTGACGTCGCGCGGCTGCGCGCCCTCGCCATATTCGCACCAGCCGATCCGGTCCTGCGCAAACGCGAGCGCGGCGGACATGTCGAGACGCAGCGCCGCATGCAGGCCTGAATCGATGCGGCGCGCGCGCTCTTGCGGCGTGAGGCGCTTGCAGGTTCCCGGATAGAGCGGCGCGCCGTCAGGATCGCGCGGCCAGTCCTCGCGCCCGGCGACCGCGGCGCTGATCTGGCCCCGCGTGCAGAAACAGGGATAGACGAGCCCCGCCTCGCCCAGCCGCTCCAGCGCGCGCTCGTAATCGGAGAAATGCTCCGACTGCCGGCGCACCGGCTCCTCCCACGCAAGGCCGAGCCAGCGCAGATCCTCGAAGATACCCTCCACGAATTCAGGGCGCGTGCGCTGCGGGTCGATGTCCTCGATGCGCAGCAAAAGCCGACCGCCCAGCTGGCGCGCGAGCCTGGCGTTGAACAGCGCCGAATAGGCATGGCCCAGATGCAGGCGCCCGTTCGGCGAGGGCGCGAAACGCAACACGGGCGTGGAGTGACCGCTCATCTTTCCCAGCATAGGGCGAAGGACGCGCGAGGGCGAGCCCGCGCGGCGCAGACCTGACGCAGCCTTGACGAAGCGCGCGCCCCATGGCCCTGCTGGCGGCGGCGCATTTCCTGCGCCGAAGGAGAAAGACGCATGATCCCGTCCCTCGACGGTCCGCGGCTCGAGCCGCGCTCTGGCGCGACGCGCCGCCTCGTCGTCGTTTTGCACGGTTACGGCGCGGACGGGAGCGACCTGATCTCGCTGGGCGCGCAATGGGCGCGCGCCCTGCCCGACACGGCTTTCCTCGCGCCGGACGCCCACGAGCCATGCGAATACATGCCCTCCGGGCGCCAATGGTTCAGGCTCACCGACCGCAATCCGCACGAACGCTGGAGCGGCGCCTGCGCAGCCGCGCCCGTTCTCGACGCCTTTCTCGACGCGCAGCTCGCCGCGCGCGGGCTCGACGATTCCGCGCTCGCCCTCGCAGGCTTCAGCCAGGGCGCGATGATGGCGCTGCATGTGGGCCTGCGCCGTCCGCGTCCGCCTGCGGCGATCCTCGCTTACTCAGGCGTGCTCGTGGGCCCCGAAAAGCTGAAGGAGACAGCCGTCGCGCGCGCCCGCGCGGACTGGCCGCCCATCATGCTGATCCATGGCTCGCACGACGACGTGATCCCCGTCGCCGCGCTGCATGCGAGCGCGCAGGCGATCGAGGAGGCGGGCGGCGCATGCAGGACGCATGTGGCGCGCGGGCTCGGCCACGGAATCGACGGCGAAGGGCTTGCGTTGGGCGGCGCGTTCCTTGCGGTAAGCTTCGGCCTCGCGGAGCCCGGCGCGCTCACGCAGGACTGAAAGGGCCCTCGCCTTCGGCGCGCCCCTCGGCGAGGCGGCCTGGCGCTGCGAGCGCGGGCTTCCAGGCCGGCATGACGCGGCGCGCGGGCTGGCGGAAGGCGACGGGCTGATAAAGCAGCTTGGTCGCCTCCACCACATGCAGGCCATAGCCTGGAAGCGACAGCGCGCGACCCACTTTCTCGATCGTCGGCGCCGCGCGGATGGCGATGCGCCGCTCCGAAGGCGGCGCGTAAAGCGCCTCGCCCCAGTGGATCGGCGAGAACAGGGCCTCACGCATGAGCGCGCGCAGCTGACTGCGCGAATAAGGCTCGCCATGGCCGAAAGGCGTGTGATCGAAACGCGCCCAGACGCCGGCGCGGTTCGGCGTCACGAGGATGAGCCGCCCGCTGGGCGCGAGCACGCGCCACAATTCCGCGAGCATGTCGCGCGGGTGGCTCGCATGTTCAAGCGCATGAACCACAAGGATTCGATCCATCGAGGAATCCGGCAGCGGCAGGGCGCAGGGATCGACTGGCGCGCTCAGGCTGGGACCTTCGGCGGGCCATGGCTCGGCGCCCTGATCGGCGGGCATGAAGGCGTGCGTCTGCGCCGCCTTCTCCCGCAGGGCGTCGAGGTAAGGCAGGGCGTAGCCCATGCCCAGAAGGGTGAGCCCCGCGCAGGAGGACCAGCGCTCGGAAAGCGCGCGCGCGACGCAACGCTCCGCCGTCTCGCCCAGCGGCGATGCGTAGAAACTGCGCAGGTCGATCACGTCCACGGCCATGGCGCGAGTTTATCCCCGCAGGGCCGTCCCAAGCAATGCGCGCCCGCCTTCGTTTGACCGGCTTTGGCGCGTTCTGTAGCGTCTGAGCGCTCGCGAGGAGGACAGATGCCAGCGCAGATCCACCAGTTTCCATGCCTGCAGGACAATTATGGCGCGCTGCTGCACGACCCCGCCACGGGAGCCACCGCGGCCATCGACGTTCCCGAAGCCGGCCCCGCGCTTGCGGCGCTGGCGCAGACAGGCTGGCGCCTCACCGACATTCTCGTCACCCACCATCACAAGGACCATATCGGCGGGATCGCGCAGGTGCGCGCGGCCCTTCCGGGCGTGCGCGTGGTCGCCCCGCTCGCCGACAAGGCCCGCATCGAAGGCGCTGATCTTTATGTGCGCGAGGGCGAGCGCGTGCATGTGGGCTCCATCGCGCTCGACGTGATCGAGACGCCGGGCCACACGTCCGGCCACGTGGTCTATCACGCGCCCGACGAGGCGCTGCTCTTCGCCGGCGACACGCTCTTCGCCATGGGATGCGGACGCGCCTTCGAGGCGCCGGCGCAGGTGCTGTGGGCGTCGCTGCGCAAGCTCGCCGCCCTGCCCGCCCATACGCGCGTGTGGTGCGGACATGAATACACGCAGGCGAACGGGCGTTTCGCGCTCACCGTCGATCCGCTCAACGCGGCGCTGAAGACGCGCATGGCCGACGTCGCGCAAATGCGCGCGCGCGGCGAGCCGACGCTGCCGACCACGATCGGCCTTGAGCTTGCGACCAATCCCTTCCTGCGCGCGGACGACGCGGGCGTGCGCGCCGCGCTCGGCATGCCGCACGCAAGCGCCGCCGACGTGTTCGCGGAATTGCGCGAGCGCAAGAACCGAGGCTGACCGACCAAGCGCGCGTCGGCGAACAGGAGAACGCCATGGGCTTCACCCTTCCATCCGGCGGCCAGACCGCCGCGGACGTCATCCGCATTCTCGACCTGAAGCCGCATCCCGAAGGCGGCTATTTCCGCGAGACGTTCCGCGACCCGCGCACGGACGCTGACGGGCGCGCCTTGTCCACGCTCATCTACTTCCTGCTCGACGTGGGCGACGTCTCCGCATGGCATCGCTGCGACGCGGCGGAGGTCTGGCATTACTATGCGGGCGCGCCGCTCGTGCTCACCATGTCGGAAAACGGGCATGACGCGAGCGCGCTCCATCTGGGCCCGAATCTGCGCGCAGGCCAGCGCCCGCAAGCGGTCGTGCCCGCCGGCTGGTGGCAGACGGCGACGAGCCTGGGCGAATGGACGCTGGTGGGCTGCACCGTCGCGCCGGGCTTCGATTTCGCAGGTTTTGAAATGGCGCCGCCGGACTGGCGGCCGACGCCGCGCAAGCCGGGATGACGATCAGGAATTGCGCGCGAGCCCTTCGAGCTTGCGCTGCATGTCGGCGATCTGCTTCTTCAGCTCATCGAAGTCGGCGCCTACGGCTGGTTGCGCCGCGCCATGTGCGGCCTCGCCGGCTGCGGATGCGGCGCCTGCGGGCTGACCCGTCGGCTGGCCCGCGCCCGCCATGCCCTGCATGAACGGATTGAACACGCTCATCGCCTGCGAGAACATCGCGAGATTGGCGCGCGTCTGCTCCTCGAGCGCCTCGAACATCGGATGGCCGGGCATGGCGCCGGGGCCGAACGCCGACTGGAACTGTTCGCGCATTTTCTGCTGTTCGTCCGTGAAGCGCGCGAGCGACATTTCAAGGAAGCTTGGAACGAGCATCTGCATGCTGTCGCCATAGAAGCGGATCAGCTGGCGCAGGAATGTGATCGGAAGCAGGCTCTGGCCGTCCTTGGCTTCCTGTTCGAAAATGATCTGCGCGAGCACGGAGCGGGTGATGTCTTCGTTCGACTTGGCGTCGATGACGACGAAGTCGTCTCCGTCTTTCACCATCTTGCCGAGATCCTCGAGCGTGACATACGTGCTCGAGCCCGTGTTATAAAGGCGACGGTTCGCGTATTTCTTGATGGTGATCGGCTTCTTCTCGGTGCTCATTCCGTCGCGCCCCGCGCTCGCGCTCCCTTGCGCAGAGGGACGATAAGACTTTTTGCCGGGTCGGGGAAATCTTTTTGTGCAGTGCAAGCAAAGCTGCGCCGTTTCGCGCCCGCGCCTTCGACGAAACGCCACCGACCAATTACCCATGCGGCATACGCTCGCGCGCGCTTGACCATGCGGGCGTCCCGGTGCTTCAACTATCGTGGGCGGAAAGGACGCCGATGCCGCGCCGGGCCGGCGCGACGCAGTCTGCGCGATCGCGCGCAAGACGGGGTCCTCAGGCGCGGGCGCTGAGCAAGGAGAGACAGGTCATGGCGAGCGAGATTGTCGTCGTCGGCGCGGCGCGCACGGCGGTTGGATCCTTCAACGGCGCGTTCGCGAACACGCCCGCCCACGAGCTTGGCGCGGCGGCCGTCAAGGCGGCGCTGGAGCGCGCGAAGGTGGACCCCGCGGAGGTCGACGAAGTGATCCTCGGCCAGATCCTCGCCGCCGGACAGGGGCAGAACCCCGCGCGCCAGGCCGCGATGAAAGCCGGCGTGCCGCAGGAAAAGACCGCCTGGAACCTGAACCAGCTTTGCGGCTCGGGCCTGCGCGCGGTGGCGCTGGGCATGCAGCAGATCGCCAATGGCGACGCCTCAGTGATCGTGGCCGGCGGACAGGAATCCATGTCCATGTCGCAGCACTGCGCGCATATGCGCGCCGGCACGAAAATGGGCGACATGAAGATGATCGACTCCATGCTGCGCGACGGCCTGCTGGACGCCTTCCACGGCTACCACATGGGTGTGACCGCTGAGAACGTCGCCAGCCGCTGGCAGATCAGCCGCGACGAGCAGGACGCCTTCGCCCTCGCCTCCCAGAACAAGGCGGAAGCGGCCCAGAAGGCCGGCAAGTTCAAGGACGAGATCGTTCCCTTCGTCGTGCAGACGCGCAAGGGGGACGTGGTGGTGGATCAGGATGAATACATCCGCCACGGCGCGACGCTGGAGGGCATGCAGAAACTCAAGCCCGCCTTCAATAAGGAAGGCTCGGTGACCGCGGGCAATGCGTCGGGCATCAACGACGGCGCGGCGGCCGTGGTGCTGATGACGGCGGCCGAGGCCAGCCGACGCGGGCTGGCTCCGCTGGCGCGCATCGCCTCCTGGGCGACCGCGGGCGTCGATCCCGCGGTGATGGGTTCAGGCCCGATCCCCGCCTCCCGCAAGGCGCTCGAAAAGGCCAGCTGGAAGGTGAAGGACCTCGATCTGGTGGAGGCCAACGAGGCGTTCGCCGCGCAGGCCCTGGCCGTCAACAAGGACATGGGCTGGGATCCGGCCATCGTGAACGTGAACGGCGGCGCCATCGCGATCGGCCACCCCATCGGGGCCTCCGGCGCCCGCGTGTTCAACACGCTCCTGTTCGAAATGCAGCGCCGCGGCGCGAAGAAGGGCCTCGCCACGCTGTGCATCGGCGGCGGCATGGGCATCGCAATGTGCGTGGAGCGCTGATCCGCCCCGACGACCCGAGAGCGGGCGCGGCGTGATCGTCCGCGGCCGCGACCCGACGAGAACAGGCAAAGGCTCAGGGAGGCCCCATGGCGAAGGTTGCAGTGGTCACTGGCGGCACGCGCGGCATCGGCGCGGCGATTTCGAAGGCGCTTCTGGCGGCGGGTTACAAGGTCGCGGCCAATTACGCCGGCAATGACGAGGCGGCCGAGAAGTTCAAAGCCGAGACCGGCGTTCCGGTCTATAAGTGGGACGTGTCGAATTATGAGGCCTGCGTGGCCGGGCTCGCCCGCGTGGAGGCCGACCTCGGCCCCGTGGACGTGCTTGTGAACAACGCCGGGATCACCCGCGACGGCTTCTTCCACAAGATGACGCCCGACCAGTGGCGCGCGGTGATCGACACCAACCTCAATTCGCTGTTCAACATGACCCGGCCGGTCATCGAGGGCATGCGCAACCGCAGTTTCGGCCGCATCATCTGCATCTCCTCGATCAATGGTCAGAAGGGTCAGGCGGGGCAGGCGAATTACTCGGCCGCCAAGGCGGGCGAGATCGGCTTCGTGAAGGCGCTCGCGCAGGAGAACGCCAATAAGGGCGTCACCGTCAACGCGATCGCGCCGGGCTATATCGGCACGGAAATGGTGCGCGCCATTCCCGCCGACGTGCTCGAGAAGCGCATTTTGCCGCTCATCCCCGTCGGCCGGCTCGGCGAGCCGGAGGAGATCGCGCGCTGCGTCCTGTTTCTGGCCGGCGACGACGCCGGCTTCATCACCGGCTCGACCCTGGCCGCGAATGGCGGTCAGTACATGACGTGAGGCGCGGCCGATCATGGCATGAGCCAGGCTTAGGGCAGACGGCCGAGCGTCGGATTCTCCCGATCCGGGAACCGGCGCGTTAACCTTTGAATGCGGGCCCCGCCCGGGAACGGGCCGAATCTTTTGATTCGGGCCCGTTTTCGTGCTATACATTTTTTTAACAGTCGCTAACGCCGGCCAGTTCGATCAGCACCGCGTCGCTCCGGGCATCCGGGGCTGTTTTTTTAGGCGCCGGAGCCTTGGACAGGTCTTCGACCCGGCCATTCGCCAGCTTCGTCGCCTTTTGCGCCAGCTGGAGGCGAGTTGGGCAGCGGCAGGGGCCGGCCGCGACGGTCTCGCCCCGGACGGGCGCGTCACGCGCTCGACGACTCCCGCCCCACAGGCGGGACGAAAGGAGTGCCGAGTATGTCAGCGCCGAAGAAGAACGTCCGTTCCACTGGCGCCGGGTCCACCCGGAGCGCCAAGCCGCAGGCGGGCAAAACCGCCCTGGGGCGCGCTGGCGATCTGCGCTCGAAACCGGCCTCCGACGCCGCGCCCGCGAAAGCTTCGGCCAAGGCTGCGTCCAAATCTTTGTCCAAACCCGCCGCCAAGACCCCTGCGTCCGCCGCCAAGGCGCCGGCGAAGCCGGCTGTGACCAAGGCTGCGCCGGCCAAGGCGACCGCCGCAAAAACGCCGGCGGCCAAAACTTCTTCGGCCAAACCCGCTGCGACCAAGCCCGCTTCGACCAAGCCCGCTTCGACCAAGCCCGCTGCGACCAAGCCCGCCGCGACCAAGCCCGCTTCGGCCGGCAAGCCGCAGGGAAAACAGCCGGCTGCGCAGCCGACGACCAAAACGAAATCGGACGCCAAGGCGCCCGCCAAAGGGGGCGCTAAAGCAAATGTCGCCCCGACGACCGCCAAGACGGCCGGCGGCGCGAAACCCGTCACCCCAGTCAGTAAGAAAACAGTGACCTCAAAAACGCCCAGCAAGACCGAAGCCGCGAAAGCATCCGCCAAGGCGCCCGTCGCCAAGGCTCCTCAAAACGCGGCGAAGCAAGCCGCCGCCAAGCCTATCCCAGCAGCGAAGCCTACCCCAGCAGCGAAGTCTACCCCAGCAGCTAAGCCTAACCCCGCGGCCAAGCCTGCCCCCGCGGCGAAGCCTGCCCCTGCGGCCAAGGCTGCTCCTGCGGCCAAGCCTGCCCCCGCGGCCAAGGCGAGCCCCAAAGCCGCGCCCGCGAAAGCGCCGGCCGAGAAACCCGTCGCTGCAAAGCCCGTCGCCGCGAAGCCTGTGGCCGGCAAGCCTGTGGTCAGCAAGCCTGTGGTCAGCAAGCCTGTCGCCGGAAAGCCTGTCGAAAAGGCCGCCGTGGCGAAACCCGCCGCGGCCAAGCCGGTCAGCGACAAGCCTGCGCCCGCCAAACCGGCGCCCGCTCCCGCGAAGCCTGTGGCTGCGCCGGCGCCTGCGGCAGCCAAGCCCGTCGCGGCAGCCAAGCCCGTCGCGGCAGCCAAGCCCGTTGCGGCAGCCAAGCCCGTCGCCACAGCCAAGCCCGCTGTTGCGGCGCCCGCGCCGGCCAAGCCGGCTGTGGCCGCTGCGCCTGCGAAGCCGGCGGCGGCCGCCCCGGCGGCGCCCAAGGTTTCGGGCGCGCATCGCACCGGCTTCAAGGCGAGCGAATTCATCGTCTACCCCGCCCATGGCGTGGGTCAGATCACGGCCATCGAGGAGCAGGAAGTCGCCGGCTTCAAACTGGAGCTGTTCGTCATCAGCTTCGCGAAGGACAAGATGACGCTGAAAGTGCCGCTGCCGAAAGTGCTGTCGGGCGCGATCCGCAAATTGTCCGAGCCCGACGTGGTGAAGAAGGCGCTCGACACGCTCACCGGCCGCGCTCGCGTGAAGCGCACCATGTGGTCGCGCCGCGCGCAGGAATATGAGGCGAAGATCAATTCGGGCGACCTCATCGCCATCGCCGAGGTCGTGCGCGACCTTTATCGTTCTGAGGCGCAGCCGGAGCAGTCCTACTCCGAGCGTCAATTGTACGAGGCGGCCCTCGACCGCATGGCGCGCGAGCTCGCCGCCGTGCAGAAATTGACCGAGACCGAGTCCCTTAAACTCGTCGAACAGCATCTCGAGCGCGGACCCAAGCGCGGGCCTCGCACCGAGGCCGCCGCTCCGGAGACGGATGCGGACGGAGAGCCCGACGGCGAGGGGATCGAGGCCGCAGCCTGATCCACAGGCGGACCCAAACAAAAAGCCCGGCGCGAGCCGGGCTTTTTCGTTCGGGGCTCACGCCGCGCGCCGCGTCAGCTGAGCGCGCCGACGCTCGCCTCCGCATGGCGGGTGAGCAGATTGCGCTTCAATTTGTCGAGCGCCCGGCTCTCGATCTGGCGCACGCGCTCTTTCGAAATGCCCAGTTCGACGCCCAGCGTCTCCAGCGTCTTGCTCTCGTCTTGCAATTGGCGCGCGCGCAGAATGCGCAGCTCCCGCTCCGACAGCGTCAGAAGCGCCTCGTTCAGCCATTTGAGGCGACGCTCGCCGTCGATCTGGGCGGAGACGACCTCGTCGGCCAGCGGCGTATCGTCGACCAGAAAATCGCCCCGCTCCGCCGAGGAGCTTTCATCATCGCTCACCGGCGCGTTGAGAGACACGTCCGGGCCGGAAAGGCGCGCGTTCATCCCCTCAACGTCGGCGACCGACACGCCAAGCGCCATCGCGATCTGCTCATGGGCCGACCGGGAGTTCTGGTCGCCGCGCTGGGCGAGCTTGGCCCGCAAGCGACGCAGGTTGAAGAACAGGGACTTCTGGGCCGAGGACGTGCCCCCGCGCACGATCGACCAGTTCCGCAGCACGTAATCCTGGATCGAGGCGCGGATCCACCAGGTGGCGTAGGTGGAGAAGCGGACCTCGCGTTCCGGCTCGAACCGGGCGGCCGCCTCGAGGAGGCCCACATGGCCCTCCTGCACAAGGTCGGCGACAGGCAGGCCGTAATGGCGGAAACGCATGGCGACCGCCATGACAAGGCGCATATGGGCATGGGCGAGCTGGTGCAGGGCCCCCTCGTCGGCGCGCTCACGCCAAAGGACCGCGAGCTCGCGCTCCTGGATGCGGTCAAGGAAGGGAGCCGACATCGCCGATTTCACGAACTGCCGGGAAACCCCCGCCGCTTGCGCCATTGCGACCTCCTGCGAATTTCCGTGTTTACGCGCGCCACGAAAGAACGGATCATGCGTTCGGAATTCACCAATGTTCTGAGGGAGCGCGCCATGGATCAACGCATTGTCGACCTGTACGACGAATACACCCACAAGCCGCTGGACCGCCGCGTCTTCATGGAACGTCTCGTCGCCTTGACCGGTTCCACGGCGGCCGCGCAGCTCGCGCTCGCAGGCCTTGCCTCCAACTATGCGCTCGCGCAAACCATCACCGAAAACGACCCACGTATTTCTACTGATCGTCTTGAGATCGGCGGGTTGAAATTCTATCGCGCGCGTCCGCGCGACGTGACGCCGGAAGCCGCGCGCGCGGCGGTGATCGTCATTCACGAAAACCGCGGGCTCAATCCGCATATCGAGGACGTCACGCGCCGCGTCGCCGCCGCAGGCTATCTCGCGCTCGCCCCCGACATGCTCACGCCGCTCGGCGGCACGCCGAAGGACGAGGACGCCGCGCGCGACATGTTCCCCAAGCTTGATCTCGCGAAGTCAGCCGATCAGCTCGCGGGCGTGGTCGACCAGCTGAAGAAAGCGAGCCCGCCCAAAAAGGTCGGCGCGGTGGGCTTCTGCTGGGGCGGCGGCATGGTCAACATGCTGGCGGTGGCGGCGCCCGGCCTCGACGCTGGCGTGGTCTATTACGGCGCGCCGCCCAAGGGCGACGTCGCGCGCATCAACGCCGCGTTGATGATGCATTACGCGAGCCTCGACAAGCGCATCAACGACATGGTCCCGCCCTACGAAGAAGCGCTCAAGAAGGCGGGCAAGCCGTTCCAGTCGTTCATGTACGAAGGCGTGAACCACGCCTTCAACAACGACACAGGCGGCGAGCGCTACAGCAAGACGGCGGCGGATCTCGCCTGGGGCCGCACGCTCGCCTTCTTCAAGGAAAAGCTCGCCTGAGCGCAGCGCGGGCCCTGCGCCCGCGCCATCACTCCACGACGATCTTGTAGCGACGGCCCGCCTCGAGCGGGCCGTTTCTGCGAAGGCCGTTCAGCAGCATGAACAGATCATGCGCGCGTTCTGAAACGGCCATGCGCTCCGCCATGCTCTGCGACGTGTCGCCCTTGCGCGCGGCGACGACCGCAAGACGCAGCGGCCGCAGGCTCTCCGCCTCGCGCGCCGGCAGACGACGGAAAGAATTGATGGAGGCCATGTAGCGCCGGTCCGCCTCGGCGCTGAGCGCGCGGCTTGCGAAGATGAGACGATAGGTCTCCCCGCCCAGCCGCAACGCGGCCACGCGGAAACGCCATTCAGGCCCGCTCGCAGTGGCGTAAGCGGCCGGCGATCCATTGACGGTTGCGCTCGTCACAGAACCCGCGTCCAGCCCGTCGATCCAGCCGGTGCGCATATAATCCTCAAGCGTCGTCTCCGCAGGCGTGCGCACGCTGTCGAGCCGCAGCGCCTCATCGCCGCCAGAGCCGACGCCGATCACCGCGCTGGCGCTGTTCTCGAGCGTGAAGCCCTCCGGCGCCACGAAAGAGAACCCGAGCTTGCCGTGCAGATATCTGCGCCCCTGCACGACGCCCTCCTTCGGATCGTCGCCGAAATCGATTCCATTGATCGCGCTCAGGTAAGCCTCGCGCCCGTCCTCGCCCACGCCCGGCGCGCCGATCTCGCGCGCGGCCGCGATGGCGCGGCTCACGCGTTCAGGCGTCGAGGGATGGCTCGACATGATGTCGGGCTCGTCGGCGCCGCGGCCTGAAAGACCTGCGCGCATCGCGCCCGAACGGCCGAGCGCTTCAAGGAAGCGCGCCGCGCCATAGGGATCAAGCCCCGCGCGCGCGATCGTGGCGACGCCGATCTGGTCGGCCTCCAGCTCCTGCCGGCGCGAGAAACTGGCGAGCGACAATTTCTCGATCGCCTCCACCTCCTCGCCGCGGCGCGCGCTCTGCACGATCTGCGCGACGCGCTGGCGCAATTGCGCGGTGCGCGCGGCCTCCTCGCGCTGGTTGGCGTGGCGCGCGGCCACATGGGCGATTTCATGCGCCATCACAGCGGCCACTTCCGCGGAATCATTGGCGAGCGCGAGCAGGCCGCGCGTCACATAGAGATTGCCGGAGGGCAGCGCGAAAGCGTTCACCGCCGGCGCGTTGAGAATGGTGACGCGATAGGCCTTGCCGGGATTGGCTTCGGCCTGCGCGAGACGCGCGAGCAGATCGTTGAGAAGCGCTTCAGCGGCGGGCGCGCGATATTCTCCGCCGAATGCTGCGACGAGCTTGCGGTGTTCGGGCGAGCCCTGCGGCGCGGACGATGCGGCGGCGTCTGGCGCGACGGAGGGCGCCCGCGCCGAAAGAAAGGCGCCGCCGGGATCGAGGCTGTTGCAGCCGCCAAGCGCAATCAGGGCGGCGAGCGCCACACATGCGCGCGCGCGCTCTCCCCGCATTCCCTGCGCTTTCGTTCGCCGCGTCCTCGCCACGCTCACATCCGCCACGCTCGCCCCGCCGCCTGCTTTCAGCGCCCAATGCGCCGAACATGTGGCGGGCCGGACGCATTTTGCGCGCCGAGCGTGCAGGAATTGTAAACGCGCGTTTACCGCGCCCCCGCCGGCGCCACTTCGATCGCCTCGGGAAGCGCGACCAGAACGCGCGGGCCGCCCGCCCGCAGCTCCACAAGCCCGCGCGCGCGCACCATGCGCCCGGTCCAGCCGGCGGGCGGACGGCCGGCCCGCTCCAGCGCCCGCGCCTGCGTGCGGGGAATGACGAGGGCGGGGTCGCCCCGACCGCCGAAATTGACGAAGACCCGCCCGCCGCTCGTCGCCACGCCGGCGACCCGTCCTTCCACCAGCACGACCTGCCCCGCCCGGCCTGCGAAAGCGGCGGCGTCGGCGCCGGCGAGCGCGCCCTGCGCGGGATCGGACCACAAGCCGCGCCCGGCGGCGCGCGCCCGCGCCTCCGACGCGTAGAGCGCTGCGAGACAGGGGGCCGGAATCCCCGCCGGGTCCACCCGGGCGTGGCCGGCCTCGACCAGCGCCTGGGCGAGCGAGGGCAGGCCGGCGCCCTCGGGGCCGGCGATGAACAGGGAGCCGGCGACCCGGCCCCAGCGGTCGGGGCCTGCGCGGCCGGGGCGCCATTCGAGCGGCGCCCCCTCGATCCAGCGCTCCAGATCCGCCGCCGCCTCGAGCGCGCGCGCGGGATCGGCGCCGCGCGGACGGCTCGCCTCGAGCCCCGCCAGACGCGCAAGCCGCCCGTCGGCGAGGGCGATCTCGAGACGCTCGCTCACCCGCAAGGCCGCCACCGTCTCGACCTCGCCCACGCGACAGGGATCCGCCTGCGCAGGCGGCGCGGCAAGGCTCAGCGCAAGAAGGCTCAGCGCCAGAAGGCCCAGCGCCAGAGCGCCTGCGGCCCTCGCCTTTTCATTCAGGCGCGTTGTGTTAAACACTCCACGCTCCAGCGATGGCGTCGGTCCCGTAGCTCAGCAGGATAGAGCAGCGGTTTCCTAAACCGAAGGTCACAGGTTCGACTCCTGTCGGGACCGCCAGCGCGCATGCGCAAGAACGACGCCGGAACGGATCCCAGATGACGCACGACGAACAAGCGCAAAAAGACGCGGC
>CAZYBF010000064.1:0-16123 GCA_964645525.1 uncultured Beijerinckia sp. | reverse complement strand
TGCACGTCAATGAAAAGATCGAAGGCTTCGGCCATCTGGTGCGGGAGATGCCGAATTACTCGTTCTAGCGTCGCCGCCCGAGGCCGGGCGCATCAGGGAGGGACGCATGACAAAGGCTCTACAGGCTCTCGCCGGCGCCGCCTTCGTGGCGGCTTCCTGTCTCGCCGCGGCTGACGCAGCCGCGCAGGAACCATTCGCAGGCAAGACGATCCGCCTCTCCGTCGGCACGTCGCCGGGCGGCGTCAACGACATTTCGGCGCGTCTCGTGGCGCGTCACATGGGGCGCCATATTCCCGGCGCTCCATCCTTCAACGTGCAGAACATGCCGGGCGCAGGCGGCATCGTGGGCGCGAACCGGCTCGCCAACAGCGTGGAGCGCGAGGGAACCGAAATCGCCATTCTCGAGCGCGGCGTGGCGCAATTCGCCATCGCCGGCGACAAAAACGCGAAGTTCGATCCTCTCAAGCTCACATGGCTCGGCTCGCTCTCCTCCTACGAGGACGACGCCTACATGCTGCTGGTGATGGCGAAACATCCCGCAAAAAGCGCCGAAGACCTGCGCAAGCCCGGCGTCAAGGCGGTGATGGGCGCCAACCGCGCGGGCTCCACCAATGTGATTTTCGCGGTTCTGGCGAAACAGGCGCTCGGCCTGAACGTGGACACGATCACGGGCTATGGCGGCGCCGCCAAGATCGCGCTTGCGATGCAATCGGGCGAGGTGGACGGGCAGGTGATCGGGCTTTCCGCCTTTCAGGCGGGGCAAAAGTCGATGTGGGACGACAAGCAGGTGCGTCCGCTCGTCGTGTTCGGGCGCGGCTCGCGTCATCCGCTGATGCCGGACACGCCCACGGGCCGCGAGCTTGCGCGCGACGAGGACGCACGCAAACTGCTCGAATTCGCAGAGCTGCCCTTCTTCATGGCGCTGCCCTTCGCCGGCCCGCCGCAGATGTCGCCCGCCAATGCAGCGATCCTGCGCAAGGCCTTCATGGCGACGGCGCGCGACCCCGCGCTGCTGGCGGAGGCCGAGAAACTGTCGATGGAGATCAGCCCCATCGACCATGTGCGCATCGAGGAATTGCTGCGCAGCGCCGCAGCGACGCCTGCGCCTGTGCTGCGCCAGTTCACCACGCTGATGGCGGACGCGTTCTAGCCGCGTCTCACATGCGTTCGAGTTTCGCCACGTCGATGGCGCGAATCCATTTTTCGCGCTGTCCTTCGATGAAGGTCTTGAGGAAGGCGCGGCCGCCCTCCAGCGGCTCGCCGCCCGCCGTCTTCAGAAACTCCACCGTCTCGGGCATGCGGCCGATCTGCTGGAACGTCGCCTCCAGTTTCGCGAGCACGGGTTCGGGCGTGTTGCGCGGCGCAAGCGCCATGAAAGGCGTGTCCCATTGCGCGCTCTTGACGCCCTCCTCGCGCAGGCTGGGAATGTTGGGCGCGATCTTGGAGCGTTGATCGGACGTCACCGCAAGCACGCGCGCCTTGCCGCGGGGAATGGCCCCCAGCACGCCGGTGAGGTCGATGAAGAGGAAATCGATCTCGCCCGCCTCCAGTTCTTTCAGCGCCTCCTGCGCAGCCTTGTAGGGCACGCGCACCGCGCTTGCGCCGATCTCATCGAGGTAAAAAGCGGAGATGGCGATGGAGGAGGATGTGGGCGCGCCGTATTTCGCAGCGCCCTTGCGCTGGCGAATGAACTGGCTGAGCTCCGCGACCGAACGAATGTTGAGGCTGGCGGGAACCGCAAGCGCGAAAGAGGTCTGCAGGAGGGGCGCGACGGGCGCGAAATCCGCCGTGGTGAAGGGCACGTCCTTGTAGAGCAGCGGATTGCCGGTGACAGGAGAACTTGGCGTGACGAGCAGCGTATAGCCATCAGGCGGGGCGCTCGCCACGGCGGCGACGCCGATATTGCCGCCGGCGCCCGGCTTGTTCTCCACCACGACCGGCACGCCGAGCGCTTTCTGCAAGGCGGCGGAGAAGTAACGCGCGAGAATGTCGGCGCCGCTGCCAGCCGTATAGCTCACGACCATGCGGATGGGCCGATTGGGCCAGGCTTCAGTCTGGGCCAGCGCGCCCACGGGCGCCAGAGCGGCGAAGGCCGCGCCCGCGCGCAACAGACTGCGCCGATCGATCGCGCAGGAGCCGGTCTGCGCTTGCGCTGCGTTCGCGCCCGGTCGTGAGCAAGCTGCGTCCATCTCATCCTCCCTTTCGGCCGCTTGGCGGGCCTGTGTCGCACCCAGCATACGCGGCCGGGCGGGCGCGGCAAGGGCGCCGCGCGTCAGAGCCCCTTGATCAAGACGCGCGCATTGCGGAACATGGGGACAAGACGCAACGCCAAGACGCACTGGGGAGGAGCAGATGACCCGCAAGCTCAAGTCACACGGCCGCGACGCAGGCCTCGCCGCGCTCGTCGCAACGCTTGTCGGCGCGTTCGCCGCCGCGCCGTGTCAGGCGCAGGCCGATGCGGTGGCGCAATTCTACGAAGGCAAGACCATCGCCTTCATCGTGGGCGCGGCGAGCGGTGGCGGCTATGACGCGCAGGCGCGCCTGCTCGCCGGCCATATGGGCCGGTTCATCCCCGGCGCGCCGAACTTCGTGGTGCAGAACATGCCCGGCGCGGGCAGCCTGCAGGCGGCGAATTTCCTCTACAACATCGCGCCCAAGGACGGCTCCACGATCGCGCTGCTCCAGCGCGGCATTCTCTCCACGCGTTTCGTCAATCCCGAAGGCGCGCGCTTCGATCTCGGCAAGTTCAACTGGATTGGCAATATGTCGTCGGAGGCCGGCGTCGTGCTCGCCTGGCACACGACGCCGTTCCACACATTCGAAGACCTGAAAAAGCAGGAGTTCCTCGTAGGCGGCACGGGGCCGATGATCGACACGGAGACGACGCCGCGCATTCTCAACGCGCTGCTGGGCACGCGCTTCAAGGTGATCACCGGCTATAAGGGCACCGCCGACACCGCGCTCGCCATGGAGCGCGGCGAATTGCACGGCATGGGCGACTGGTCATGGTCGAACGTGAAGACGCGCCGACCCGATTACTTCCGCGACAATAAAGTGCGCGTGCTCGTGCAGGTGACGGCGGAAAAACTCCCCGACCTTCCCGATACGCCAAGCGCCCGCGACATGGTGACGAACGAGGAGGACCGGCAGGTGCTCGATCTCTTCCTCGCGCAAAAGACCGCAGCGCGCCCCATCGCCGCGCCGCCGGGCGTGCCCGCGGATCGGCTGAAAGCGCTGCGCGCCGCTTTTGAAGCGGCCACCGACGACGCGCAATTCAAGGCCGATGCGGTGCGCCAGAAACTCGAAGTGGAGCCGATGCCCGGCGCGCAGGTGGAGAAAGTGATCGACCTGTTCTCTCGCGCGCCCGACGCGCTGGGCAAGAGGCTCAACGCGGCCATCGCGCCAAAGGAATGAGTGGGGAAAGCGGAGCTCCCCCTCAGTCGAAATAGCGTGGCGCCTCGGCGACGCGGGTTGAAAGCTGATCCCAGGCGGCCGGCTGTCCCGCCCGGGCGGCCGCCTGCTCGGGCGGCGAATCAACGTCCCAGGATTTGGCGCTGAAGCGCATGCCCGTCACGCCATCGGACGCACGGGACGCCAGCCACAAGACCGGCGCGGCCATGATCTCAGGCCGCAGCATCTGGTCGAGCGGCGCGCCGCGCGATTTTTCGTGGATCGGCGTCGCCGTCGGACCTCCGGGGATGAGGATGTTCGAGGTCACCCCCGTGCCCGCAAGCTCCTTGCTCCAGATCAGCGTGCTTGCCTCAAGGGCCGCCTTTCCCGGCCCATAGGACGAGCGCCCCGGCCCCAGCATCGTGTGAAAGTTCGTGGTGTTGTTGATGATGCGGCCCCAGCCGCGCTCGAGCATATGCGGGACGGCGCAATGAGCGAGAAAAAACGGGCCAGCCGCATTGATGCGCAGCGATTCCAGCCAAAGTTGCGGATCGCAGTCCCAAAACTTGAGGACCCCTTTGAATCCCTCCGGCCGGGCGTAGTTTGAGCCCACGCCGGCATTATTGATGATGATGTCGATGCGGCGGAATTTCTCCAGGGCGCAGGAGACTGCGCTCTTGCAAACTTCATGCGATGACACATCGCCCGCAAGCGCATGAACCGCCACGCGCCCGAGGCTGTCATTCACGCTGGATGCAAAATCGTCGAGATTCTTGCGATTGCGCGCGACGCCGATGACGTGGACGCCCTGTTCGGCGAGCGCACGGGCCATGACGGCGCCGAGCCCCATGCTTGCGCCGGTGACGATGGCGACCCTGCCTGGGAGATCGTCGAAGGCGACGCTGCGTTCAGACATTCATTCACCCGCCGATTGTTCATCCGCCGCCATGGAGCGCGTCCGCCGGTTTCGGACCAAAGGCTGCGGCCTCTCCTCTGCGCCCCTGTCAGGAGACACGATAAGAGGCCGCCTTTCTTTTTGCTTCTTCGCCGCCCAGTCCAATTCCCAGCCCGTAAATCCGGTCGGAATTCGCCGCCTCCGGATAAAATCGCGACAGGTCCATATCCGGATAATTGCGCAAGACCCATTCTGCGATTTCGCCGCGTGTCGCGATCCACACGTGATCCTTCTTCTTCACATAATTGATCACCTCTTCCAGAGGCTTTATCCGATGGCCGTGCGCATGCGCGGGGTGCGTGCCATAGGCCAGCATTTTTGGAAATCCGCGGCGCCCTTCTTCATAGAGGACGTCGAAATAGTCCTGCCACATCTGCAGCACATCGCGCGGCGTGAGAGTGTTGCGCGCGGTCGGCGTATCCGACACGGCGTAGCTCGTCATTCCGACGATCTTGCCCTTCTCGGAATTGATGATGAAAGGCACTTCAGCGTTTCGCAGCCCGCAAGAATAGGTGAATCCTTGTTCTGCGAGAATCGAGAAGGTTTCGGCCGTCAGATGTCCGCCAGCGCTCGAAAAACCAAAAGCGCGCTTACCCGTGCTCGCCAGGATCGCCGCATTCGTTCGCGCGATTGCTTCGGCCTGTTCCTCAACGGTCATGTCGTAGAGAAACTCGTGCGTCCAACCCTGAACGAGAAATTCATGCCCGCGCTCCGATACGTCTCTTGCGAGGCGCGGGAACATCTCCACGGTCAGTCCGTCCACATAACAAGATGAGCGAACCCCTGTCCTGTCCCAGAGATCGCACAGACGCTGGACGCCGCCCGTGTCCGCGAACGCTGCTTCGTAAATCGGCCGCATCGCGCGCTTGTATTTCGCGTTTGGCCTAGCGCCGACCGCATGCTCAGGCGTCTCCCAGGACATATTGAACACGACGGCGATATAGGCCCCGTTCGGCCATCTGAAGTCACAATCATACATGCGATACATGGGGAAACTCCTGTTCGACGGGTCTCAGACGAGCCGGGTCTTGTCACGGTTCGCGGACGGCGAACGGGCCTCGCGGCTCACTTTAACGTCGATGAGGGCTGGCCCATCATACGCAAGGGCTTCAGCAATCGCGGCGTCGAGATCCTGGGAGGCCTCAACGCGCCGGCCCCAGGCGCCGAATGAGCGCGCAACGCTTGCGAAATCCACGTCGCGAAACTCGAGAACGGAATCAACCGTACGCTTATGAGATTTCTGCGTGTGGTATTCAGAGGCGAGACAGGCGTTGTTCATGACAACGACCTTCGTGGGAATGCGAAGACGCATCGCGGTTTCAAATTCGCCGATATGGTAGAGCATGCCGCCGTCGCCCGTCACTGCGACCACGCGCCCTTTCGGTCCCGCCAGCGTCGCGCCAAGCGCACCCGGGAACACCCAGCCCAGAGAGCCATTGGCTCGGATCATCGACTTGCCGGCGGGAACATCGAACAGCGCGCCAACCCAGCCGCCATGAGCGCCGGTGTCGGCGCCGATCACGTCATCCGCGTTCATATGCTTACGCAACACGGACAGAACTTCAGCCGGATGGATCGCGTCCACTTTCTGATCGATATGGAGGCGGGCGGCATGTCCTTTCCACTCGCGAATGCGCTGCGCCATGGACGACGGCCAGGCGGGGTCAGCGCATTTATATCCTTTTTTGAGAGCGACCTCATGTGCTTTAGCAAGCGCAAGCTTCGCATCCGCGACGACGCGCACGTCAGTCTTGTAGTTTTGCCCGATGATCATGGGGTCCGCGTCGATATGGAGCAGTTTCTTCTCCTGGAACGGCAACGACCATCGATGGGTCGCCAGACCGCCAAGGCGCGTGCCGACCGCCAGCACGACGTCGCAGTCGCGGACTGCGTCGTTTCCGATCTTTCGCGAATTGCGCCCGATCACGCCCACCGCAAGATCAAGCGCCTCATCGAATGCGCCCTTGCCGCCAAGACTGGTGGCGACGGGGATCGACATTGCGTCTGAGAGAGCGCGCAGCTCATTCCACGCTTGGGAAATGACGACGCCCTTCCCAGCGACGATCAATGGCCGGCGCGCTTGCGCAAGCTCCCTGACGATCGCTTCTATGAGGTTCTCATCGGGGGGCTGGCGATAGGAATTGACGGTCAGATATTCAGTTTCGCAGAACACATCGTCGCCCGCCTCCAGCGAGAACATGTCTGCGGGAATTTCGAGATGAACGGGCCCGGGCGCCGGCGAAAGGGCGATCCTGATCGCCGCGCGCAGCATAGCGGCGGCGCGATCGGGCGAGGAGACCGTCTTATTCCACTTCGTCACGCCCTGATGCAAGGGCAGCCCGTCGAGCTCCTGATATTCAAAGCGGTCTCGCGACGTGAGCGCGATTGAGGAGGTGAGCGAAATAACCGGGCTTTTCGCCCAGAGCGCATCCGCGAGCGAACCGGCGACATTGGCGACGCCGGGTCCGCGTTGTCCATAGACAAAACCCGGCTTGCCAGTCATGCGCGCATAACCATCCGCCATATATACGGCGGCGTCCTCACTCCGGCAGTTGACGATCTCGATACCTTCGTCATCGAGGGCGTACCAAAGATCGTGATCGCCGCCGCACAGGCAGAAGAACTTTTCAGTGCCGTATGCTTTCAGCGTTCTCGCGATGTTTTGCGCAACTGTTGGCATTTCTTTTTCCAGTCTTTATGTCACGTGAAGGTCATGCGGTCAGGGTGCGGCGCGCGAGCGAAATGCAGGCGCCGTTGTATGCAAGGGCTTCGGGAAGAAGAAGCGGAGGAACGGCGTCGGCGACATGCTCCGGCTTGTTCAGGCCGCGCAACGCGATCTCCTCCACCTGCGCGTCTGTTCGCGTTCCCCGCAGAAGCGGCGTGTCCGTGGAGCCGGGCAAGATCGCGAAGACGCCGATATTGTCGGGGGCCAGCTCAAGGGCGGCGCTTTTCGTCAGCGCCAGCACGCCGCCCTTGGAGGCGGCATAAGGCGCGCCGTTCTTGAGGCCATGCAGCCCACGGTTAGACGCTATATTGATGATCCGTCCGCTTTTCTGCCGAATCATGTGGGTGGCGGCTTCGCGCATTCCGTAGAAGACGCCATTGAGATTGATATCCATGACGCGCAGCCATTCATCGTCAGGCGTCGTAGCGACCCGCCAGCGTCCACTGACGCCAGCGGAATTGACGGCCACGTCGATGAACCCGTGCTCCTGCGCCGTATCCTCGAACAGCTTGCGCAGATCACTGGACTTGCGGACATCGACGTCGCGCCGAGCAAAGTCGCCCTCGAGGCTCCGCCATGTGATGTCAGCCCCAATCACCTTGTATCGTTCCGCAACAAGCCTTCGGGCGATCGCGTTTCCTATTCCGCTGCCGGCGCCCGTCACGATCGCGATCTGAGTCCTCGCCATTTTCACCTCTGAATGTGAACGGGAAAGCTTGCGCTTAAGAGTCGCCCATCCATGGATGGTCCTCGAATTCATTTGCGTTGTAATTCGTCACGGAGCGCAGGTGGTGCTCGTAATCTTCACGCATGAAACTGCCGCAAACGCCCACCATCAGGCGCTTCATTCCATATTTTAGGCCGCTCACGCGACCGGTTGGCCCCATGCTCAATGTCGAAGCCTGATTGTAACAGAAGACATGCTTCAGATAGGGGGCCGACCCCGGCTCTTTTTCGATGAACTCATAATTGCGCCCGAGATAAGGTGAATTCAGATATTTCTCAGACGCCTTCTCACGTGGCTCATAACGATTGCGCCACAGTGCGATGTCATTCTGCATATCCTGAAGAACGGCGCTTTTGCTCAGATCGAAGGAGAAGCCCGTCGCCAGAATCAGAAAATCGAACTCATCGTCTCCAGCGCGCGTCGCAAGCTGAACTTTTTGTCCGCGCATTTTGGCGGCGATGATCGGACTGCCAAAGCGGATCTCAAAGTTTTTAAAGGCCTCCACGCGCCTGATGGCGCGGATTGTCGGCGGCGCGGCGTTCCTTTGCACCTGATGCATCATCCGCCATTTTTGATCATCGGACAGATCCGCATATGTTTGCAGAAAGCCTGACCAGTCCGTCCATCGAATGACGCTCACGGGAGGGATTTTGGGCCGCCGCACCAAAAGGGTTACGGAGGCGGCCCCGGCTTCAAGCGCTGCGCCCGCGTTATCAAACGCCGATGCGCCAGCGCCGATCACAGCGACCTTTTTTCCGTGCAGCGCATTAACGTCGTAATTGTCATAGGCCGATGCGAAACAGGACGGATCCACGCCTTGTGCGATTTCGCTGGGCACATTGGATCCGCCCATGGACAAAGGACCGCTTGTAAGAATCACGCGCCGTGCGAACAGGGTCTCGTCCTTGCCTTCGCTCGTCACGCGCAGACGAAACAGGTCGCCTTCGGGCGTGATGCGGTTCAATGTGACGCCGTTGCGAACGGGAAGGTCGAGGATACGCCTCAGCCAGAGCAGATAGCACGTCCACTCGTCGCAACTGATGCGTTGCAGCTTCTTGTATGCTTCTTCACCCTCGCGCGCCTCGTAATACGCGCGAAAAGTCAAATTCGGGTAGCCGAGCTCATTGCCTGTGACAGCCTTTCTGGTGCGCAGATCAGGCATGCGCGCGTAGGATTGCCAAGGGCCTTCGGACCCAAGCTCCGACTTTTCAATGATGAGAATGTTTCCGATCCGCTCTCTCTTGAGAGCGAAACCCGTTGTAACGCCGCAATGGCCGGCGCCGACCACGATCACATCATAGACATGCGCCCCGCTTTCATGCGTCCTTTTCGGCAACCAGTCACGCGCGGGATATTCGAGCGTCTCCAAATCTTTTGCGATCGCCGCTTCCAATGAGGCGAGCGCCCTGTCCGCCTTGCTTCGAAGCTGGATGATGGATGGCTTCTCGAGAACGCTCTGTGAAGACAATGTGGCGCCTTTCTGATTTCTTGGGCCAAGCGGACGAGTTTGATCTGATCAGTGCAGAAGCGTTCCGCCGGAAAGATCCAGGCAGCTGCCAGTGATATGGCTGGCCCTGCTGGAAAGCAGAAAATGGATCGCATTGCCGACATCGGCGGCGCTCGTGCGGCGACCAAGCGGCGACGCCCGCCCGCCGTGAGCGGCTTTCAGATCTGGCTGCCAACGCGATTCCGCGCTGCCCGGCGCTATCGTGTTCACACGGACGCCGAACGGCGCAACCTCCTGCGCTATGGCCTGAGAAAACCCGACCACAGCGTGTTTGACAGCGGAGTATACGGCCATGCGCGCTTGGCCGCGCAGCGCCATTCCCGATGCGACCGATACGATCGCGCCGCTTCCGGCGGAGACCATATGCGGCACGACGGAGTGAGTCGTATGCATGACGCCATAGAGGCCAGGGCGAATGACCTTCTCCCAGAACTCAGGACTCGTCTCGTGGAATGGAAGACGCTCTGTCCCAAGGTGATTTGTTCCGCCTGCGACATTCACCAGAGCGTCGATGCTGCCATACTTATCGACCACTGAGTCAATGCGCGCCCGCACCGCCTGAAGGTCGCAGACGTCAAGGCGACAGGATTCCAGCGTCGACGGCGCGCCCAGTTCACCGACGACTTCTTCCAAATGTTTCATGTTCACGTCGCTCATCACGACGTTCCATCCCTCAGCAAGCAAAAGGCGAGCTGTTTCGCGGCAAAACCAGCTCGCGCCGCCAGTGAAAAAGGCAGTAGGCATACGTCCTCCCAATCGTTCTTTTTAGTTCACAGCCTTCAGGATCGCCTGCACGCGCTCGACCACCGACGGAGGCGTCGCGTAAAGCTCAGAGATCAATTCGTTGAGCTCATCGTGATAGACAGGATCAATATCGATGTTCAGCTTCTCCGCTTCGATGAGAAAGTCACGATCCTTGACTGTCGCCGCATAGGCGTCGCGCAAGGCTTTGACGCGATCCATCGGCACGTCTGGCGGGGTTGCGAACGGGCGACCGATGACCTGACGCGAATACATCAGCGCGAATAATTGCTGTTCTTCCTTTGTAGACCCAGTCGGGAACAAAGGAATATCCATGAGGTCCTTGTGCTTCTTCATGCCAAAGGCTGCGACCACTTTTATGCGCTTTGACTCCAGATCATCTCTGTATTCAGCCTTGACCGACGCCCATCCATGACCCGCGATGCCATGGACTTCTCCAGTCTCCATCGCCATTTTACTGGCGTGGCTGCTTTTGTAGCCTTTGATGACATTGAATTTCGATCCAAGGAGCTCATTCGTGAGGTGGGGAAACTCATAGGGCGCTCCGCCCGGCGCAGTCGCTGCGACATTGATGCGATGTTTAAACGCATCCTCCATCGTTTGCACCGGCGCGTTGTGCCACACGATAAGCACATGGGCTTCTCGCGCAGGCGATCCGATGAAATGGAATTTTCTCGGATCGAAACGAACCGCGGTGGGCGTCAGGAGCGGCGTGAGCGCCATGCCCGTGTTGAAAATGCCGAAAACAGATCCGTCGCGTGGCGTTATGTTCGCAAACTGGTTTGCGAGCGCGAGGCTCCCTCCGCCCGGCACATTCTGCGGAGTGATATTTGGCTTGCCAGGAACGTATTTCCACATGTGGCGAACGAAGAGACGCCCGATAACGTCATAACCGCCGCCTGATCCTGACCCGATTTGAAGCGTGATCGTCTTCTTTGCGTAGAAATCCGCCGCCGACGACGCAAGCGAGGGCGTAACCCCCGCTGCAGTCGCGCAGATCATCGCCGCTAACGTGCGAAGCTTGCCTGCCATATCGACAATCCTCCCTAGATAAGCCCCTTCTTCGTGGGCTTTTTCGATTTTGATTTATGCCGGCTCCATTTCCATTGGCGGGGCGCCGCAGGCCGCATCGAAGGCGCGAGGCCTTGCATCACAAAACACTGCGAAGCGACGCAGCAGACGTCTCTCTGTGGGATTGAAATCGCTCCGGCCGTGTTGCGTGCGCCGATTATCCCAGAGCACGAGATCATTGAGGCGCCATTTATGGGCGTATCTGATTTCCGGCTGATCGACGCGATCGAACAATTCTTGCAACACCTCGTCCGACTCAGCCTGCGGCACGTCCAGAATCCGATGGGTCTGGTGCCGGTTGACGTAGAGAATCGGACTGCCTGTTTCCGGATGTGCGATCACGGCGGGATGGATGGCGCGGCGCGCCGTCCTGATACGCTCTTCCTGCGTCTGCGTTGGGTCAAGCGGCAGAGACGGCAAATGGATGTTCAGCACCCATTTGTCTTTGAGATACGCCTTCACTTCCTTGGGAAGCTGCTCATAGACGTCACACATATCGACAAATAGCGTATCGCCGCCGATTGATGGGATCTCGATCCCGTACAAAAGTCCGGCCTTTGAGGGACGCTCGTCGAACGAGGAGTCAGAATGGAAGTTGAGCGAGCCCACAGGGCTCGTGCCGATCAGCTTTCCATTTTCCTTAATGTTCGAAACAAGCATCATATAGGGATTTTCTGATGCAGTGGCGCCTTGCTGACCCGTTTTGCGGAGGCGCGTCTTGAGCTCCCCAAAGCGCTCGGAGAACTTCTGCTGCGCCTCGACGCTCAATTTCTGATCTCGAAAGACGAGCACCGGATGCTTCATCCAGGCGTCGGTTATGGCCTGGAATTCGCTTTTCTGAAGGGGTTGGGACAGGTCGATGTTTGTGACTTCCGCAGCAAACGGCTTGTCCAGCTCCGATACTTTCATCATCGCGCTCCGCTCGTTGATCTAGGCATAGACGCCTCGCGTCGTCATGAGATTCGATGGCGTTTTCCAGGATGTGAGAGGCCGGCCTTCCCGCAATGCGGTAAGCTCCCGGTTCCAGATGCGGCGGATCATATTGACCTGCCGGTCCGAAGCGCCGAGGAGATCCTCGCCCCTGTTCCGATGGACGCTTTGTCCCATACAGGCGACGCCATCTTGAATCAGGATGATGTCTGGATGGTCCGCCGGCACGTCATCGGGATGGGTTTCCCCGGCCAGCGCGCTTCTGATCACGTCAATCGCTGGCGGAAAGAGCTTGCGGCGCAGCTGCTTTTCTTTCTGCATCGCATGATAGCGTTCGAGATCGTCACCAGACTTGTAAACGACATCGGCCATAAAGCTGATATGCCGGTCATCATCGACCGGGACGCGCCAAACGACGTGATTGGTCCAGCCCTCATCGTGTTCGAACTTCGAAGAGAGGCTCCAATTGGGCATCAGGAAATGCCCCTTGCGCACATTATCGCCACGACGCGCGATCCTGAGCATCCCATATTCTGTTTCTTCGCAGGAGAGCTCCGGCATGGTGTCGTTCATGCCGATATCGTCGAATTTCGTGCCGCGATGCACAAAATTGAAATGCGACTCATCAACGCCGTTTTCAATTTGGGAGAAGAATGACCAGGGCCGCTCGCTGGCGCGGTTTTGCACGTAGCAACCCGGCTCGTAGATATCGAGCATTGGAAATTCCGGCGGCTCTCCTTCGCCCAGAAAGGCGAAAACAAGTCCGCGGCTTTCACGAACGGGATATGCGGGGATGCGGACTTTTTCCGCATATCCGCAACGTTCCGCAGGTTGGGCGACGCATTGGCCGGAGGGCGCAAAGCTCCAGCCGTGATAATAGCACTCGATCTCCTCTCCCTTCACCCGGCCAACAGCAAGGGAGAGACCGCGGTGAGGACAGCGCGGGGCCACCATATGGGCCTCGCCGCTATGCCCGCGATAAAGCGTGAAGTCCTCCCCGAGAATTCGAACCGGAACGGGGCGTCCCGTCTTCAGGCGCGCGGACAAGTAAACCGGCTGCCAGAACATGCGCAGATATCTGCCCGCCAAAGCGCCGGGTCCTACGGAAACGAAATCCTCGCATCGAGGCGCCATCGACGCTTCTCTCCCACGGAAGTTATTGGGGAAGCGTAGTCTTGGTGAAAGATGCCGGCTAGACGCAAAACGGTTGCGCTGTGTCAAACGCCATGCAACAATTTATCAAAATACAGGGAGATGCCTTGGAGGTCTAAATGGACCGGTTGAAGGCGATCGAAACGTTCATTGTTGCGGCTAACGCGGCGAATTTCGCCGCGGCGGGTCGAAAATTGCGGCTGTCACGCGCGATGGTGAGCCGGCAGATCTCCGATCTCGAGAGATATCTGGGCGCACGCCTCTTCAACCGAACGACGCGAGACTTGAGCCTTACATTCGCTGGGCAGCGATATCTTGAGGTTTGCACCCAGTTCCTCACAAATCTCGCCAATGAAGAACTGAAGATCGCGGATCTTCAAACGAAGCTTCAGGGCGTCTTGCGCATCGTCTCGGCACGCTCTTTCGGTGAGATTCATATGGCGCGCGCGATTGCTGATTTCCGGGCCGAGAACCCAGATTTGCGTGTTGAAATGGTGCTCGCAGCGGGAACGAAAACGCCGCTTCAGCTCCATCAAAACGGGTTTGATCTTGGAATCTGCATCTCTCATCCATCGAACTCAGACAGCGTTCCGCAAAAGATCGCGGATTTTGAATGGCTGCTATGCGCCAATCCGCGCTATCTCGAACGTCACACGCCCATTACGCGCATAAGTCAGATCGAGCGCCTGGATGCGCTGGTGAACCCGATTCAGGCGCCTAACGGATCCTGGTCCTTCCATGACGGAAAGCACACGACCCACGTGAAACTCAATTCCGTTATCTCGATCACGAACTATCTGGCGCTCAAACAGATCGTCGTCGACGCGGTCGGAATAGGCGTTCTGCCGTCATTCTGCGTTCGGGAGGAACTTGAAAATGGAACCCTCGTTCAGGTCCTGCCCGATGAGACATGCAGCCCCGGCGTCGTGACCGCCGTCTATCCGCATTTTGAACATGTTCCCACGAAGGTGAAAAAGTTCACCGCTTTCCTGCGCAAGCGTTTCGCTGGGCATTTTTCGGTCCGCTCGGCCGCGCCTGTGTAGGCGGCGTCAGACTTCACGCTCCGGCGATCCATCGCTATGCGAGGCGGTTTTTCGGCGCGCGGGACGTCATTGGGACGTGCGGCCTGTGTCTTCGAGGGAGCAATCACGGCGATTTTTTTGCCTTATTTTCAGTAATTTAAACAACGGCCTCCCCATTTGTCCATGTTTTGTCGCGCCTCCCGAGCGCCCCGCCGCCGACCACACCGGCGAGCTTAGCTCTATGATCCGAAAATTGCGATTATCCGTAGCCGCTTAGCAGCCCAGCCTTGAAGATAAGCGCCGGATGGGAGGGGTCATTATGATGAAAGGTTTCGGCGCATCCGCCATTCTGGCCGTTCTGGCCGTCAGCCCCAGCGCCGCAAACGATTTCGCCCTAATTCTGGCCTCCCAACCCAATGACCTCAAGGCGATCGAATATTCGCAATCGCTCGTGGCGAGAGGCGCCTTTCGCAGCCTTGACGACTTCAGCTTCCTGCGGTCCAGCAATGGCTGGCTCGCCGTGTCCCTTGGCGTGTTCGACAAGGCCCAATGCGAAAACAGGCTCGCTGACGCCAGGACGCGTCCGGGCGTTCCAAGGGACGCTTATTGCTCGCCGACCCAGCGGTTCACCGAGAAACTGGCTTTCGTGGCAGGCAGGCTTCAGACATCCAGCTTGAACAATTCTTCCGCGACATCGAACGCAGCTCCCCCAACGGCGATGGCCTCTCCCCCCGCTGCTGAGCGCAGATCGTGGAGAACGCTTTCGCCCGAATTCACCAGATGCGCTGACATTGCGCTTCGCAGAAGCAATTCGAGCGTGGCCTCGCTCATGCAGCAACGCATCGAGGCCGACGACCCTCGCCTGAATTCGATCATGAAATTCTGCGAGGGCGTGACGAGCATGGTCGCCCGCAAGGATTTCGAATGCGACCTCCAGACGACCTCCGGCGCCACGGTCCGAACGCGCTGCTACGAGGAGTTTGTGTACGTTGAGCCGAACGGCGCCAAGATTCCGCTGACGTTCGACGATGTCGTCAACAGACGACTGGCGAACCAAACCGTTTCGCTTCTTCAAATCGAAAGGTCGGATGCGGTCGACAGAAGGCGCGCTCTGGAACAGAAGAAGCGAGAAGAGGAGCGACTCGCCGCCGAAAAACAACGGGAGCTCGCGCAGGCGGAGCGCTTGGAAAAAGAAAAGGCGCAGCGCCTGCGCGACGAACAGGCTGCAGCAGAAAAAGCGGCTACAGAAGCCGCCCGCCCAAAAAACAAGTTCGTCTTCCTGAATATCGAGGACGACCGCTACCTTCATTGGCGCAAAGCGAATTGCGAAAACGTCATCAACGCCGTGTCGTGGACCGCGACCATGAACATGTTCAGATATTCCTTTTTCGACGCTGACAAGAAGAGCGGGCTGCTCTCCATGAGGGCTTCGGAAAAGTGCTTCAGGGAGGTTCGCGATTCCCCGTCGTTACGCGGTCAGGCCACCAAGATCTGTGGCTCGCTCGACCGCGATATGCCCTATGAGAACGTCAAATTCGATGACGAGGGACGACCTGTCGAATATGTCCAGACCGGCCTGTCCAAAGACAAGCAGCGGGTCCTGTGGCGGAACACTCTCGCATATGTCGAGGATGACATCGCCAACTTGACGACACGACAGATCGCAGGTCCAGTGGAATACACGCCCACTGAGGCCGACAACAAGCCCATCCGCGTGTGGTTCTGCCGCTTCCGTTGAATGAAGGGCTCGTCAGGTTCCCTTCAGCGACAAATGCGACGCTTTGGCGAACTTCATATGGGAGCGAGATAGATCGCGGGCGCAAAGCCTCCGCCGGTGAGGCGACCAGTGGTTTCAGGAGACGACCCGTTGAACTGGCGCGCC
>CAZYBF010000063.1:0-16135 GCA_964645525.1 uncultured Beijerinckia sp. | reverse complement strand
TGATCATGCGGAACAGCGTGGTCTTGCCCGCGCCGTTGGGGCCGATGACGCCCACGATGCCGCCGGGCGGCAGTTTGAAGGACAGGTTCTCGATGAGCAGCTTGTCCTGGAAGCCCTTCGAGAGACCGTCGAACTCGATGACGTTCTGGCCGAGGCGCTCGGCGACCGGAATGATGATCTGCGCGGTCGTGGGCGCCTTGTCGTTCTGCTTGGCGAGCAGGTCCTCATAGCGCTGGATGCGCGCCTTGGATTTCGCCTGCCGCGCCTTGGGCGAAGACGCGATCCACTCGCTCTCCGCCTCGAGCGCGCGCTGGCGCGCCTTGTCTTCGCTGGCTTCCTGCGCGAGGCGCTTCTGCTTCTGGCTGAGCCAGGAGGTGTAATTCCCCTCGTAGGGAATGCCGCGTCCGCGATCGAGCTCCAGAATCCAGCCCGTCACATTGTCGAGGAAGTAGCGGTCGTGGGTGACGATCAGGATCGCGCCGGGATATTGGCGCAGATGGCCTTCGAGCCAGTTCACGGTTTCCGCGTCGAGATGGTTGGTCGGCTCGTCGAGCAGCAGCAGCTCAGGCTTTTCGAGCAAAAGTTTGCAGAGCGCGACGCGGCGGCGCTCGCCGCCGGAGAGGCGGTCCACCGCCCAATCGTCCGGCGGGCAGCCCAGCGCCTCCATGGCCTGATCGACCTGGCTGTCGAGATCCCACAGGCCCTGCGCCTCGATCTCGTCCTGCAGGCGCGTCATCTCGTCCGCGGTCTCGTCGGAATAATTCATCGCGAGTTCGTTGTAGCGGTCGAGGATCGCCTTCTTGGCCGCCACGCCCAGCATCACATTGCCGCGCACGTCGAGGGAGGCGTCGAGCTGCGGCTCCTGCGGCAGATAGCCCACGCGCGCGCCCTCGGCGACCCAGGCGTCGCCGGCGAAATCCTTGTCCATGCCGGCCATGATCTTCAGAAGCGTGGACTTGCCCGAGCCGTTGACGCCGAGCACGCCGATCTTGGCGTCCGGGTAAAAGGACAGGTGCACATTGTCGAGCACCGTCTTGCCGCCCGGCCACTTCTTCGTGAGGCCCTGCATATGATAAATGAACTGGCGCGCCATTGGCGGTTTGCCCCGTGGTTGAAAGAGGATTTGGCGCTCTTTTAACCGCGCGGCGCGCAGGGGTCCAGCGCAAGCCCGCCCGCCCCGCCCTCCGCGGCGGCGCCCGCATAAGACGTCCGCCGCGCCCGCGGGCCGCGCTCCAGCAGCCGGGCCGCGCAAATGGCCGCCCCCGCGATGGCCGCGCCTGCGATCACGTCCACCAGAAAATGGCCGCCGATCGCCAGCGTCGAGACGATCATCGTCCCGTTCAGGAGAAGCGCGGGCGCGCGCAGCCATGGCGCGCGCCAGAAAGCGTGGACGAACAGAATGGCGAGCGCCGTGTGGAAGGAGGGAAACGAGATCAGCCCCTCCACCTGCGACAGGCGCAGGTCCAAAAAGCGCCCTTCCCGCAGCGCGACGAAATCGCTCATGTGCCAGCGCCCCGACAACGAGTCCGGCAGGCGGCCAGCAAGCTCCGCGGGCGGGGCGTGATGCGCATAGGCGCCCAGCGCCGGCAAGGCCGCCGCAAGCGCGATCGTCGCAAGGCCCGTGGCCGCATAAAGGCTCATGAAACGGGAGAGCGCCGCGCGGTCGCGCGCGGCCAGCAGGAAGATCACGAGGATCAATTGCGCCTGGCAGGAAAAATAGGCCCAGGTGAGCGCGGCGGCGAGCGCGGGGCGTTGCGCGACGAAGGCGAGATGGGCGTTCCAGTCGAAGCCGAGCGCGGCGTCGGCGGCGGCGAAGGCCTCGTCGCGCAAAGGCGCCCCGAGCCAGGCGCCCGCATAGCTGAGCGCCGCTCCGGCGGCGGAAAAGAAGATCAAAAAGGCCGCCGCCGAGGCGCTGGCCGCCAGCGCTGGCGCAGGCCGCAACCGCGCGTAAACGAAAGCGATGACGAGAAGCACGAGCGCGACGCCGGCGATGGCGCACGCCTCCAGCGCATGCGCGCGCACCCCCGCCGCAAGCGACCAGAGAACCGCGAGAGCAAGCGCGCAGGCGCCCGCAAGCCAGGCGCGCGGGGCGGGGCAGAAGGCGGACTTCAGAGAGGCGGGCGAAGGCTCGCCCGGCAGGCGCTGACTCATCATGGCCTTGGCTTTATAGCCGCCGGCCGTTAACGCCCGCTTATTTCAGCCCCCCAGCAGCGCCCGCTTGCCCGCCGCCGCGTCGAGCTCGAGGGCTTGCGCCGCCAGCCGCACCGGCGTGTTGGCGGCGCCGAACAGGTCGTAATCGCGCCGCTCCACGACCTCGAAGAAAAAGCGCTCGTCGAACATGGTCGTGTAGATGTGGAAGAACTCGCCGGTCTTCGAGCGATCGTAGAGCACGCCCAGCGAACGCATGCGCTCGATGAGCTGCGGCTCGAGGCCGAAACGCGCCTCAAGATCCTCGTAGTAATTGTCCGGAATCTTGAGGAAGCTCACGCCCGCTTTCTGCGCGCTCTCGACGAAGGCGAAGAGATCGGACGTGGAGAAAGCGATCTGCTGCACGCCGCCGCCGCCAAACGTCTCGAGGAACCGCGCGGCCGCGGTCGCCCCGCCGTCGCCGATGTTGATGGGAATGCGCACGCTCTTGTCGGGGGAACCGATCACGCGGCTGTAGAAGGCGCCATAAGGGTCCGCCAGCTCCACCTGCGGCTCGTCAACGAAGCCCAGAACCGCCTTGTAGAACGTGACCCAGGACAGGAATTCAGACCGGCGCACGACGTTCGACAAATGGTCGATGGCCTGCAGCGGCCCCGTCGGCGCGCGCGCTTCCGCGAATACGAAATCGCGGTCCCAATTGCTCGGCGCGCCGCCGCCGCTCACCCGTTCCGGCATGAAATAGATGAGGCTGTTCTCCACCCCCGCGACCGCGGGAATGACCGCCTCCCCCGGCCCAACGCGCCCGTGATAAGTGGGCGCGGCGAGCGCGTTGGCGCGCTCCAACGCGCGCTTGGGATCGTCAAAGCGCAGAGCGAGCGCGCTCACGGACGTGCCGTGCACGAGATAGAAGGAATGGGCGAACCCTTCCTGCTCGCGATTGACCACGATGTTCAGGTCGTTCTGGCGATAAAGGTCCACGTCCTTCGAGCGGTGGCGCGCCACGCGCGCGAAACCCAGCCCTTCAAGCAGCGCGACCAGACGGGGGGATTCCATCGCCGAGGTGACGAATTCGATGAATTCGACGCCGGAGATCGCGGCCGCCTTGGGCAGGGGCGCGCCGATCGTCATCGGCGGCTCGCCACGGGCGGCGCGGCGCGCGTCCAGCCGCTCGCCGGCGGCCTGCAGCGCGCGCATGCCGTCGCGCGCGACATTATTGGCGGGCGCGCCGCGGAACTGGTCGTTGAACACCTCAAGCGACAGCGGCCCGCGATAGCCCGACTTGATCGTCGCCTCGAGGAAATCGTCGATGGGGTAATCCCCCTGCCCGGGGAAACAGCGATGGTGGCGCGACAGGGCCATGGGGTCCATGAGGATCGCGGGCGCGTCCGCGATCTGGACCATGGCGATCTTGTCGGCCGGCAGGTCGGCCAGCGGCGCAATGGGATTGCCGCGCACGCAGATGTGGTAGGAATCAAGGACCAGCCCAAGATTGGGCCGGTCGGCCGCGCGCACGATGTCCCAGGCCTGCATCCAGTCCTTCACATGGCGGCCCCAGGCCATGGCCTCGAAGCCGATGCGATAGCCCCGCAGCGCGGCGAGGTCGGCGAGCTCGGCGAGATCGGCGGCGGCGCGCTCGGGCTCGCCCAGCGCCTCCTCGTGGACATTGGAGCAGATGCACAACAGATCGGCGCCCAATTCCTCCATCAGGTCCAGCTTCCGCTGGGCGCGCTCGAAATTGCGGGCGCGGAATGGCTCGGGCATGCCCTCGAAATCACGCATGGGCTGCAGGGCGACGATAGCGAGGCCAAGATCCTCGGCGCGGGCGCGCACGTCGCGCGGTTTTCCGCTGAAGAACGTCAGGTCGTTCTCGAAGATCTCGACGGCCCGGAAACCGGCGCGCGCGGCCGCTGCGAGCTTGCTCTCCAGCGTGCCGCCCATCGTGACCGTCGCGATGGACCACCTCAGCATCATGTCCTCCCAGACCGCGAGATTCGCCGCACCTTAGATGAAAGCCGTTCGCATCGCGAGCGCTGAACGCGCCGCAACCCGGCCCTGCGGCCGGGCTATGGCGCAAAGACGCGTTTTGGGTTTATCAAGGATGACGACAAGGAGCCGGAACGGACCGGCGGGCCCGCCCGCAACCCCGCCCCGGCCGAACCACAGCTCAGGGAGGCGCGCGATGCTCAAGCCGGAAGACAACGAGAAGATCACCCGCGTGGGGCCGGGCACGCCCGGCGGCGAAATGTTCCGCCGCTTTTGGGTTCCAGCCTGCCTGTCGAGCGAGGCGCCTGAGAAAGACGGTCCGCCCGTGCGCGTGCGCCTGCTGGGCGAAGACCTCATCGCCTTCCGCGACAGCAACGGCGATGTCGGCCTCATCGACGCCTACTGCCCGCATCGCCGCGCGCCGATGTTCTTCGGCCGCAACGAGGAATGCGGCATGCGCTGCGTTTATCACGGCTGGAAGTTCGACCGTCATGGCGATTGCGTCGACATGCCCTCCGAGCCCGCCGGCACGCCCTTGCAGGCGCGCGTGAAGATCAAGGCCTATCCCTGCGTGGAGCGCGGCGGCGTGGTGTGGACCTATATGGGGCCCAAGGACAAACAGCCCGCCCCGCCTGATTATGAATGGACGCGCGCGCCCGCGAGCCATCGCCACGTCTCCAAGACGTTCGAGGAGTGCAATTACCTGCAGGCGATGGAAGGCGGGCTCGACACCGCCCACTCGTCCTTCGCCCACAACAACAATCTGGGCGACAAGAACGAGATGCGCCTGCGCGACCGCTCGCCGCGCCTCGACGTGGAGCGCACCGACTACGGCTATTACTACACATCGCACCGCAATCTGGGCGACGGGCGCGCCTATATCCGCATCTATCATTTCGCGATGCCGTTCCAGCAGTTCCGCGGCGGCATCCATATGTTCAGCGGCAAGCGGCGCGAATATCCCGAGCTCAACGGCCACATCTGGGTTCCGATCGACGACGTGACGACCTATGTCTACAACTGGGCCTGCGCGTATGACGAGGATGCGAAATTCTCCGAAGAGAACGTCATCGAACGCGAGACCTTCTACGGCCGCGGCCCCGACGACATGATCCCCGGCACGTTCCGGCTGAAGGCGAACAAGTCGAATGATTATTTCATCGACCGCGCCGTGCAGAAGACGCAGACCTACACCGGCATCAAGGGCATCAACACGCAGGACTTCGCCCTGCAGGAGGGCATGGGCCAGATCGTCGACCGGTCGCTCGAACATCTGGGCACGTCGGACAAGGCGATTGTCGCGATGCGCCGCATCATGCTTGAGGCGATCCAGGACGTAGCGGAAGGCAAGCCGCCGCGCGGGCTCGACCCCGCCACCCATCGCGGCATTCGCCCCTACGACGGATTCATGAAGGTCGAGGAAGACTGGCGCGACGTGTTCGGCAAGGAACTTGTCGCGAAATGGTGAGCTGAGGCTCAAACGCTTATCGCCCGGCGCGCCCGCGCCGGGCCAATCAAACGCCAAAGGGAGGCAAAATGTCCGCGCACGCGCTCGAATTCTCGATCGCGCTCTCCAACAACGAGCGCACACGTCCCATCGTCGAAGGCCGTCACCAGCCGCAGGGCATCAAGCTCATGCCGACCGTCGTGCATCCTTCTGAGATGTTCTGGCGTCAGCTGAAATTCGCCGAGTTCGACGTCTCGGAAATGTCGATCTCCTCGCTGCTGATCGCAATCTCCAAGGGCGACACGCGCTTCGTGGCGCTGCCCATTTACACTGCGCGCATGTTCTTCCATACGCGCATCATGGTGCGCCGCGATTCCGGCATCAACACGCCCGCGGACCTGAAAGGCAAGCGCATCGGCGTGCCGGAATATCAGCAGACCTCCGCCATCTGGGGACGCGGCGTGCTGCAGCATGAGTTCGGCGTGCATCCGCGCGACATCCACTGGCACATGGAGCGCAACCCCGACAAGAGCCACGGCGGCTCAACAGGCTTCAAGGCGCCTGAAGGCGTGCGCATCGAGCAGATTCCGCTCTCCACCAATATCGGCGAAATGCTGCTGAAGGGCGAGCTCGACGGCACCCTGCTCTATCTCAACGAGCCCAATCTCGTCGACCGCTCCACCGCCGACATTTCCGAAGTCTGCCGCCCGCTCTTCCCCGACGCGGTGGCGGAATCCACCCGCTACTTCCGCAAGACGGGCATCTATCCGATCAACCACGCCATGGTGATCAAGCGCGAGCTGCACGAGAAATACCCGTGGGCCGGCGTCAATATCTATCACGCCTTCATGAACGCGAAGAAAGAGGTCGAGGCATCCGCGGAGAAAACGCTGAAGGATTACGTGGCCTGCGGCCTCGTGGAGCCTGCGGCGGCGAAAATGTTCGCGGCCAATCCCAAGTCCTACGGCCTGCGCTCCACGCGCAACGTGATCGAGACGATCTCGCAATTCGTCCACGAACAGGGACTGATGGAGCGTCGCGTGACGCCGGAGGAATTGTTCGCGCCAGCGACCTGGGACCTGTGAGCGCGCGCAACGCCTCTCACCGCCATCGCTTTGGCCGGGCTGAGCCCGGCCATCGCTTTTGCGGCGCTTTCGCAGCATGACCGCCCCCGTCTCCTCCCGGCCGCCGATCCTGCGCTGCCTCTCCAACGGCAAATACGCGCTGATGGAGGGCGGCTTCTTTCCCAATTACGCGACCGGCTGGATGCAGCGCGTGGGCGCGGGCTGGCTTGCGTGGGAATTGTCGGAATCCCCCGTCTGGCTCGGCGTCATCGCCGCAGCCGACCTTGCGCCGACGCTCGTTCTCGCGCCCATCGCAGGCGCCTTCACCGACCGGGTGAATCCGCTGCGCGTGATCCGCGTCGCGCAGACCGGCCTGTGGCTGCAGGCCTGCGCCATGGCGCTGTTCGCCTATATGGGCTGGATGACGATCGAGATTCTCTTCACGCTGACGTTTCTCGTCGGGCTCGTCTATCCCTTCCACTCAAGCGCGCGCCAGTCGCTGATCCCCGCGAGCGTTCCGCGCGAGGACTTCCCCTCCGCCATCGCGCTTGATTCCGCCTCCTATCACGCCAATCGCTTCATAGGGCCCGCGCTCGCCGCCTTCGTCATTCCGGTGTGGGGCGTGTTCGGCTGTTTCCTCGCCCATGCGCTGGGCACGGCTGTCTGCCTGCTTGCGCTCGCAATCCTGCGCATGCCGCCGCCCGACCGCAGCGGCGTGCGCCGCGGCGCGCTCTTCGCCGACGTGCTGGAAGGCCTCTCCTATGCGCGCAACCACGCGGGCCTGATGCCGCTCCTGTGCATGCTCACCGCCGCCTCGCTGTTTGCGCGCCCGCTGCAGGACATGCTGCCGGGCTTCGCCGGCGCGGTGTTCGAAGGCGGGGCGCAGGGCCTCGCCTGGCTCACGTCGAGCATTGGCGTGGGCGCCATGTGCGGCGCGGTCTTCATCGCCACGCGCGGGCGTCTTTCCGGGCTCACCAATGTGGCGCTGATGGGATTTGCGGGCCTCAGCCTCGCAACGCTGGGCTTCACCGCCACAAACCACCTGTGGGTCGGCGTGTTATGCGGCGTGGCGAGCGGCTTTGCGATCAACGTGATGTCCACTTCCACGCAAACGCTCATGCAGCACGCGGTCGACGACCGCATGCGCGGGCGCGTGATGTCGCTCTACATGCTGATCTTCCGTGGCATGCCGGCGCTGGGCGCGCTCGCCGCCGGCGTGGCGGGCGACCTGTTCGGCCTGCCGCCGACCTTCGCCATCGGCGCCTGCCTGTCCTTCGCCGTGCTGTTCTTCCTGCTGCCGCGGCGCACGCGCATGATCGCGGCGCTGGAGCCCCAGCCCTCCGCGCCCGCGCGCACAAAAGCCTGAACGCTCAGTCGCCCGTGGGCCAGTCCTGCGGCACGACGCCGGCCTTGCGGCCCTTGTTCACGTAATAGGCCCACAATTTGCCGACGTGAAACGCGCGCATCTCATGTTTGTTGATCTGCTCGATCTCTGCGGGGCTGAGCGGGAGCGGCGTCTTGCCGGCCTGCAAGACCTGCATATGGGCGCGCGCGTTCTCATCGAAATGCACCGCGTCCACGAGCAGGGCCGGCGCGGATTCCGCCACCAGAACGAGGCCATGCGCGCGCATCAACGCGGCGTGATGGGGCCCGAGATCACGCGCGAGCGCCTCACCCTGCGACTTGAGCTTGATGTGGCTCGGATCGGGATGAGTCGGCACGCCGCTCTCCCAGCGCACCGCGCGGGCGCGCATGAGGGAGAGTTGCACGCCCTCCATTAGCGTGAAGGCGATGGCGAGCTCCATATGCGAATGCAGCACGGACTGCACGTCCGGGCGCGCGCGATAGATCTCGCCATGGATCGGCGTCTCCACCGGCGGGCGCAGGCCCGGCAGGCCCTCGAGCACCTTGCCGTCGAAATCAACCACCAGCAGGCGCTCGGGCGCGACGTCGGAGCGCGGATCGACGCCCGGCTGGATGAGATAGGCGTCCATGCCGGGAATGCGCGCGCTCACATGGCCGGAGTAATCGAGCAGATCCTCCATCACCAAAAGGCGCGAGGCGGCGGCGACCTGCGCGCGCAATTGCGCAATGACGGCGCGCGGCTCCTGCGACGAGGCGGGCGTCTGCGCGCCGCTCACGGCTTGGCTCCGCCGCCCGCGCTCGTGTTCTGCTCGACCTCGCCGATGATCTCATTGAGCTTCTTGCGCACGTTTGCGGGCGCGTCGATGATCTCGGCGACGATCTTCTGCAATTCGGCGCCAGAGACGGGATCGATCTCGAAATTCTCTTTCTGCGCTTCGGCCAGGAATTTCGGGTCCGCCACCATGCGGTCGAAGGAATCACGCAGCGTCTTCACGCGGTCTGCGGGCGCGTCAGGCGTGGTGAACACGGGCCGGCCGATCGCGGTCGGCGAAGAGAGAAGACGCAGCACCGCGCGGTCTTCCTCGTTCTTCGCCAGATCCATCAGAAGGGGCACGTCCTTCAGATCCGGCGACTTCTCAAGCCCGATCTGCACGAGGATGTTGATCTTCTTGTCGCGCAGCCAGTCAGGCCGCGTCGCCTTCCACGCGCCCCATGAATTGGAGCCGCGCACCGCGACCTCGCCGCGCTCCATGGCGAGATTGATGTCGTTGCCGCCGGGATAGCCGAGGATGATCTTGAACTTCGTTCCAAGCAGTGCGTTCATCGCCTTGGGATATTGCGAGGAGGTGGAGCCGCCGGTGGCGCCCACCGTCACCTCCTGGCGCATCGCGTCCTCGATCGTCTTCACGCCTGAAGTGTGCCAGGCGGCGGTCGTGTTGTTTTCGCGCGCGGGATTGCCGATATAGATGAACTTGCGCACGTCGAAGCGCACCTGCGGATCGCCGAGCGCCTGCGCGATGGAGATCGACTGGTCGCCGGTGCCCAGCACGCTGCCGTCCTTGGGGGCGACCGAATACATCCACGCCATCGCCGTGCGGCTGCCGCCGCCGGGCATGTTGCGCGGCACGATCACCGGAGATCCCGGCAGGTAATTGCCCAGGTTGCGGGCGACGAGGCGCGCATAGAGGTCATAGGTGCCGCCGGCGGAATAGCCGATCACCATGTCCATCTTCCGGCCCTGATAGAAAGCCTCCGGCGATTGCGCCGCAGCGGGCGCGCACAGGGAGAAAGAGCCGAGCGCGAGAGCGCCCAGAGCCGACCGGGAACGAGCTGACGCCATTCGTTTTCCTCCTTGCATGCCGCGCGCGCTGATCGCCATGGTCTGGGTCGCGCCGCGCTTGTTCGCTTATACGGTTTCTAAGCGGCCCGCCTGCGCCTTTCAAGCCTCGCCGCCGCCAGTGGACAGGCGCGCGCTTGCGCGTACCATGGGGCAAGCGACAGGGAGCGACGTGCGAGGGAGAGCGCCGTGAAGGACTGGATGAAGATCGTGCCCGAGGACGAACGCCGGGCCTATGAGAAAAGCGGCTTCATGAGCGCCGCCGAAATCGGCGAGCGCACCGCACTGGTCGTCGTGGATGTGACGATGGGTTTCTGCGGAAGCCCCGGCAAAACGCTTGAAGAAGCGATCGCTGAATTCGGCCCCGCCTGCGGCCCCGTCTCGTGGGAGACCATGCCGCGCATCGCGCGCCTGATCGAAATGTTCCGCGAACTCGGCCGCCCGGTGATCTTCACCCGCAGCCACCCGCTCGACACGCAATATGCGGGCAAGGCGACCAAGAGCAAGCGCGTGAGCTCCACGCTGCCGCCGCGCTTCAACGATTTCCCGGATGAAATCGCGCCGCGCGAAGGCGAATGGGTGCTTGAGAAGACCAAGGCGAGCGCCTTCTTCCAGACCGCTCTGGCGAGCTATCTCGTGAAGAACCGCGTGGATTCAGTGATCATGTGCGGCGTGTCCACCTCGGGCTGCGTACGCGCCTCGGCGGTGGATTCCTTCTCGAACGGCTTCACGACTTTCGTCATCGACGATTGCTGTTTCGACCGTTCAAACTTCGCCCATTGCGCGAATTTGTTCGACCTCAACGCCAAATATGCGACGGTCGTTTCGCTGGATGAATTGTCGGGCATGATCCTCGGCCCGCAAATGCGCGCGCAATCCTGAAGCCCGCGTAAGGCGCAGGGCGCAGGCCGAAGCCTGCGCCCTTCCGCTTCAGTCGATCTTCCAGTCTTCCGGCAGGAAGCCCTTCGTGCGGCCGCGGCCGACGTAATATTCCCACAGCTTGTCGATGTGGCGCTGGCGCTTGAAAGCGACGGCGAACGCGTCCATGTCGGCGCTGGAAAGCGCCCGCACGCGCCCCAACGCGGCCGCGTGATACATGGTCACGGCGTTCTCGACGAAATGGATCGCGTCGATCAGCACGGCGCGCACGGATTCAGCGACGATCACCTGCCCGTGGGCGCGGATCTGCAAGGCGTGGTGCGGACCAAGCGTCGCGGCCACCGCCGCGCCGAGCTTGGAATCGCTCACATGCGAGGGATCGGGATGAACCGGAATGCCGCTGCGCCAGCGGATCGCGTGGTTCTTGATCGGCGACAGCTCTACGCCCTCCACCAGCGTGAACACATTGGTGAGGTCGTGATGGAAATGCGCGACGGAGTTCACGTCGGGCCGCGCGCGCAGGATCTCGCCATGCAGGAACACTTCCGCCGGCGGCTTCGACTTGCCATTGCCGCGCAGCACGCGCCCGTCGTAGTCGCAGACCAGCAGATCTTCCGGCTTCAGTCCCGCGCGGCTCACGTCGATAGGCTGCACGAGATAGGCGTTCTCGCCGGGCAGGCGGGCGCTCACATGGCCGCTGTAGCCCATCAGGCCTTCATCGTTCAGGATCAGCGTGCAGGCGGCGACTTCCTGGCGCAGCAGGGTTTCATCCGACATGTTTCCTCCTCCGTGAATTCTCAGCGTCCTCCATCGCCCGAAGCCGGGCGCATGTCCAGCCGCAAAGTCCGCGCCCGGCCCGACCGCTTGTGCCTGACCGTCGCGCGCGTGCGCCTCCCTCGCCCGCGCCTCCCTTGCCGGCGCCGGCTGCGCCGCCTACAAGCCCGACGGACCTTGCGAGGGCTTCCGTGCCGTTCGATCCCGCAGACAATCGTTCCGCGCCCGCGCCCCTGCGCTCTGTGGCGCCGCCGCGCCCGCGCGATCCGCGGCTCGACGTAGCGCGCGGGCTTGGCATGTTCATCATCCTCATCGCCCATATTCCCGAAAACGGCTGGGCGAGCTTCATCCCCGCGCGGTTCGGATATAGCGACGCGGCCGACCTGTTCGTCTTCTGCTCGGGCATGGCTTCCGCGCTCGCCTTTGGCGCGCTGTTTGAGGCGCGCGGCTGGCTGATGGGCGCGGCGCGCATCATCCACCGCGTCTGGCAGGTCTATTGGGCGCATATCGGCTCGTTCGTCGTCACGCTCGCTTTGGCCGCGAGCGCGGACGCCCTTGCGGGCGGGCGCTTCTATGTGGACGTGCGGCTCAATCTCGCCGGCTTTTTCGAAGGCGGCGCGGACAATCTCGCGCGTCTTGCGACGCTGCGCCTCGTGCCGGACTATTTCGACATATTGCCGATGTATCTCGCGCTGCTTGCCGCGATCCCATTGGTCATGGCGCTGCGCCGCATCGCGCCCGCGCTGCCCTTTCTCGCTGTCGGCGGCGCATGGGCGCTGGCCTTTTTCGGCGGCGTGAATCTCAACGGACGCTTCGGCCCGGAGCCTGCGTGGTATTTCAATCCGCTCGGCTGGCAGCTCGTCTTCTTCACGGGTTTCGCTTTCGCGCGCGGCTGGATCGCGCCCCCGCCGGTGAAAGGCTGGCTTGTCGCCGCCTGCGCGCTTTTCGTCCTCGCGCTCGCGCCGGCGGCCTGCGGGGCGGAGCCGATCTGCGCGGGCGGCGCGGCGCTGTCGCCCGTCCTCGCCGCGATGGATGCGGTCCTGCATCCCCTCTCCGCCAAGACGGATTACGGCCCGCTGCGCCTGCCGCATTTTCTGGCGACGGCCTATCTCGCCTATGCGGCGGCCGGCCCGCTGGGCGCGCGTCTCGCGGGCCCCGTGTTCGCCCTGTTGCGCCGCGTGGGCCAGCAGACGCTTGCGGCCTTTCTCGCCAGCATCCCGCTGGCGCAGGCGGGCGGCATGGCGCTGGACGTCATCGGCCACGGGCCCGCGCAAACCGCGCTCGTGAACCTCGCCGCGCTTACGGCGATGACTGCGGCCGCGTTGCTGACCGGCTGGTTCAAATCCGCGCCATGGCGTGCGAAGCCTCCCGCGCCTGCGGCTCAGGCCTCGGGCGCGTAATCGGCGGCGGCGGTCAGCGCCGAGCGCAATTGCGCGACGTCCGTCTCGCCATCGCCCAGCGCCGCGCGCAGAACCTCGCCGGCGTTTCCCGCCGACAGGCTGCGCAGGCTGATCGTCGTCGCGCCGCTGCGCGCGGCGAGCGCGGCCTCAAGCGCGGCGCGCTCCTCGCGGGCGCAACCCAGCGTGACGGCGAGCGCGCCGGCGAGAGCCACGGGCGCCACGTTGCGCGGGCGCGCCAGCCGATAGGCGATTGCGAAACGACGCGCCTGCGCAGGCGTGCGCGCGATGAGGGGCGCAAGCCGGGCGAGCCTGTCGAGTTCGTCCTGCGCGAGCGCCTGCGCGTGCAGCGGCGCGGCGAGATCAAGCGGCGCGAAAGCGCGCGGCGCGGCGGCGCCCGCGTCGCGCGCGAGCGCGCCCAGCAGAGCCGGCTCAGGCGCGCTCACGCGGCGCGCCGCCTGAAAACACGCGGCGAAACGGTCTCGGCCTTCCTGCTCGCCAAGCCCGCCCGACCAGCCATGGGCGAGCCGGCGCGCGTGCGCCGCCGCGATCAGAACGAAGGGCCCTTGCGACAGCAGGCGCGCGGCCTCGTCGACGAAGGCGGCGGCCTCATGCGGCGGGCGCGCGTCGAGGTCGTCGAGCGCGACGATCACGCGTTCCGGGGCGCCGGCGGGCGCGAGCGCGAGCGTGCGCGAAAGGCTCGCCAGATAAGCGCGCGCCTGCGCGCCGGCGTCCGCACGCCCATCGCCGAATGGGCTCGCCGCAGGGATGTCGCGCTGGCCCTGTCGCGCGGCGCGCCGCTCCGCAGCCTCGGCGCTGCGCGCGCAGGTCTCGCATTCCGCGCCGAGCGCGTCGACAAGCCGCGTCTGCTGGCCGATAGCGGTCTCAAGTTCGCGCTGCGCCGCGCGCACATCCGCCTCATACATGGCGGCGGCGCGCGTCAGCGGCCCGACGAAACGCACAGCGCGCCACAGATTGAGCGCAAGACAGGCGAGCGCGAGCCAGCCCGCCGCGCTGGCGGCGAAGCCCAGCCAGCCGACATGGGGCGCGAGCGCATTGGCGATGAGCGCCGTCGCCTCGCCTGCGTTGCGCATCCACCCGAGCCAAACGCCCTGGCTCGCCTGCGCGGCGGAGAGCGCGAGGGAGGCGATCCAGAACAGCGCGCCCCATACGAGCAGCCGCGTCTGGCCGCGAAATCCCCACAGCGCGTGCAGATAGACGCTCGTGCGGCCCAGCGCGCCGCGGCGGTCCGCGACGTCGCGCACGAGATCCTTGAAGGAGGCCACCGTGTCGTGGGCGTCGAAGCCGAACGCGCGCAGCCGACGCTCAAGGCTTGCGCGATGGGCGCGCGCCCAGGAATCGACCCGCGAGCCGCCGTCCTGAAAGAGCGCGACCTCGGAGGCGCGCGCGAGACGCGCGTTGAGATCATGCAGGGCGCGGCGCTCCGCCTCCAGCCTGCGGCGCGCGTCGATCAGCCGGTCGCCGGCGATGCGCGCCGCCTCCTGCGCGTCGCCCGCCGAAAGCGCGCCGTCCTGCGCGGCCTCCTCCGCCAGAGCCACGAAACCCTCCGGCGCGTCCGGCGCCGTCAGTGCCGCATGCACGCTCGCCGCGATCAGCGCCGCAGGCGCGCCGGCCCCAAGGGCTGACGCCTGCGCGAACGCGACGCGCCCTTGACCCGCCGCGCGCACGCCCGCGCTCAGCCGCGCGAGCGCGACGCTCTTGCCGCAGCCCGCGGGCCCCGTCAGGGCGAGCCGGCGGGCGTCCTCCAGCGGGCCGCGCAGCGCCCAGTCCGCAAGGCTGCGCAAGGCGCGCTCGCCGTCGCGTTCCGCAGGCGCGTCGGCAAACGCTTCGACGGGAACGGCCAGGGGCTCGGCCCCTGTCTTCCCAGCCGCCGCAGGCGCGCGTGTTCTCGCCAAGCTCGTCTCCCGATTCGCGCCGTCATATGGAACGAGGCGGGATTTTCGCCGGGGCGGAGCGCGCGCGCAAGCATGGACTGGGCCTTTTCAGCCCTTAATGCGCGCCATGGCCGCGATGGCCGTGACCGCCGGCGGCGGGCGCGCCGGTCTGCGCGACGCCGGGCTGGCTCGCGCCCACGGGCGCCGCCTCGAACGTCACGTCCACGCGTCCCGCCTTTTCGAAAACAAGCGCGCCCTTGAGCCGTTCGCCCGCATTCACGCCGCCTTGCAAATCGAGGAACATCAGGTGATAGCCGCCGGGCCGCAACTCCACGCGCGCGCCTGGCGCGATCTCGAGCCCGCTCACCTGACGCATGCGCATGACGCCCTCCACATGGGCCATTTCATGCACCTCGACGCGGCCCGCGCGTTCGAACGCGCCGCCGATCAGCCGGTCGGCCTCGCGCCCTTCGTTGACGATGCGCAGAAAGCCCGCCGCCACCGGCGCGGACCGCGGGGTGGCGCGCGTCCAGACCTGTTCGATGCGCAGCGCGCCAAGCCGATAGACGCCGCCGGCCTGCGCAGGCGCAGCGGCGCCAGCATGGTCATGCGCAGCATGGTCATGCGCGGCGTGATCGTGATGCGCGTGGTCGTGATCCACGTGATTATGTCCGGCGGCGGGCTTGCCCTCCCCTTGCGCGGCGACGAGGCGCAGACGCGGCGCCGGGCTCTTGAGGCCGCGCGCGTCCGCGCCCGCGGCGGGAATCTGCGTCCATGCGTGGCGCCCGTTAGCGCATTCCTGCTCGACGGGCACATAGACGGTCTTCGCCGCCGCCTCCGGCGCGACGCGCGCGAAGAAGACGAATTCGTCCACATGCGCGTCTTCAAGCGCGCCGCCCGACCATACGATGACGCGCGCGCCTTCTTTCTCCACCCGGCCATGGTTGTCGAACGGGCGCGCGTAGGGGCCGACGATCGTCTGCGTCTTCCAGCCGGGTTTGGGCATGGGTTTCACGCCGACGATTTCATCGGGCAGCGAAATGCGCACGAGGAGCGTCGGCTCGCCCGCGCAGCCATGAGGAATGCGCAGCACGCCCCTATAGGCGCCGCCCACCTCCGCTTGCGGGCGCTCAAGGCTTGCATGGGCGGCGACGGAGGAAGGCTGCGCGACATACGCGCACGACAGAAAGGCGGCGAGAGCCGCGGCAGTGAAAAGCTTCATGATGACGATCTCACGTGGAAGGCGGCGCGAGGCCGCAGGGTCAGGCGAAAAAGCTCTGACCGGCGTGAGGCGGCCCGCGGGCGGGCGGCGGCGGCGCGGCCGCGAAAAGCGCCGCAGGGAGCGC
>CAZYBF010000062.1:0-16563 GCA_964645525.1 uncultured Beijerinckia sp. | reverse complement strand
AAGTCGGAAATGTCCGTCGGCTATGCGACCATTTATGGCGACATGAACGGCGGCTACAATCCGATCAAGGATCTCTACAAGATGCAGGTGTTTCGGCTGTGCGAATTGCGCAATCGCTGGAAGCCGGATTTCGCGCGCGGGCCTGCGGGCGAAGTCATTCCGCATAACATCATCGTCAAGCCGCCGTCCGCGGAGCTGCGCGAGAACCAGAAAGATCAGGACTCGCTGCCGCCCTATGAGATCCTCGACGACATTCTGGAATGTCTTGTCGAGCGCGAGATGCGCGTGTCCGACATCGTGGCGCGCGGCCATGATCTCGAGACGGTGAAGAAAGTGGAGCGCCTGCTCTACATCGCCGAATACAAGCGGCGCCAGTCGGCGCCCGGCGTGAAGGTGACGCGCAAGAACTTCGGCCGCGACCGGCGCTATCCGATCGTCAACCGGTTCCGCGATCCCGGCGCGCCGGCGCTTGCGCCAGACGCGAGCCTCGCCCCCGCGCGCCCGCTTGGCGGCGCCGAGCGTTTCGAGGAATAGGGCGCCCGCTCTCCTGGGCTTGCTGGCGGCTCGCCTTAGCCTGCGCGCAGCAGTTTGGCCGCCTCGTCGCGGCCGAACAGGTAGAGAAGCGCGCGCAAGGCGCGGCCGCGCTCGCTTGTTAGCTGCGGATCCTTGGCGAAGATGAGCTGCGCGTCGTCGCGCGCCACGGCGAGCAGGTCGGAATGGACGTCGAGCTGCGCCAGCCGAAAACCGGGAGCGCCGGACTGGCGCGCGCCCAGCACTTCGCCTTCTCCGCGCAGGCGCAGGTCCTCCTCCGCGATGCGGAAACCATCCTCCGTCTCGCGCATGATCTCGAGCCGCGCCTTCGCGACTTCGCCCAGCGGCGCCTTATAGAGTAACAGGCAGGATGAGCGTTCGGAGCCGCGTCCCACGCGGCCGCGCAATTGGTGCAATTGCGCGAGGCCGAAGCGCTCCGCATGTTCGATCACCATGATCGAGGCTTCGGGCACGTCCACGCCCACTTCGATCACCGTGGTGGCGACGAGGATCTGCGTCTCGCCGCGCTGGAAGGCGGCCATGGCGGCGTCCTTGTCACGCCCCTTCATCTGTCCGTGCACGAGGCCGACGCGCGCGCCGAAGAACTGGCGCAGCATGTCGTAGCGTTCTTGCGCGGCGGCGAGGTCGAGATCTTCGTTCTCCTCCACCAGCGGACACACCCAATAGACGCGCTTGCCCGCTTCGATCGCGCGGCCGACGCCTTGCACGGCTTCGTCGAGTCGCTCAAGCGGCGTGGCGCGCGTGTCGATGGGCGTGCGGCCGGCGGGCTTTTCGCGCAGGGTCGAGACGTCCATGTCGCCGAAATATGTGAGCACGAGGGTGCGCGGAATAGGCGTCGCCGTCATCACGAGCACGTCCACCGCCTCGCCCTTGTCGCCGAGCGCGAGACGCTGGTGGACGCCGAAGCGATGTTGTTCGTCCACGACCGCCAGCCCAAGGTCGCGGAAGGCGACCGTTTCCTGAAACAGCGCGTGGGTCCCCACCACGACGTCGATCTCCCCTTGCGCGAGCGCCGCCAGAGTGGCCTTGCGCTCCGCCGCCTTGTCGCGGCCGGTGAGCAGGGCGAGGCGCACGCCGGCGCCGTCGCACAGGGGCGCGAGACGTTCGAAATGCTGGCGCGCGAGAATCTCCGTCGGCGCCATCATCGCGGCCTGTCGGCCCGCTTCCACGACATGCGCCATGGCGAGCAGCGCGACGAGCGTCTTGCCGGAGCCGACGTCGCCTTGAACGAGGCGCAGCATGCGTTCTTCGCTCTCCAGATCGGCGCGGATCTGGGCGATCGCCGTTTGCTGGGCGCCGGTGAGCGTGAAGGGCAGGGCGTCTTCGATCTTGCGCGCGAGCGCGCCTGGCGCCTTCGTCGCGCGCCCGCCGAGTTTCTTCATGCGCGCGCGCACCATCACGAGCGCGAGCTGGCTCGCCAGCAATTCGTCATAGGCGAGGCGCTGGCGCGCGGGCGCGCGCGGATCGAGGGCCTTCGGATCGTCAGGCGCGTGCAGCGCGCGCAGGCTTTCCAGAAAGCCCGGCCATTTGCGCTGGCGCGCCAGCGCGGTGTCGGCCCATTCGGGCAATTCGGGCGCGCGCGCGAGCGCGGCCTCGACGGCCTTTTGCACATTGCGCTGATAGAGGCCCTCGGTCAGTCCGTATTGCGGCTCGAGCGGCGGGAGACGATTGAGCGCCTCATCGTCGAGGATGCGGTCGGGATGGACCATTTGCAGGCGTCCGTCCCACAATTCGAGCCGGCCCGACACCCAGCGCTGCGCGCCCAGCGGCAGGCTCTTCTCGATCCATTCGTGATTGGCTTTGAAGAAGACGAGCTGCGCGTCGCCGGTCTCGTCCTCCACAAGCACGCGGTAGGGGCCGCGCCCGCCGCGCCCGGCGGGCGGGCGATGCTCCGCCACGCGCACCTTCACCGTGACTACGCAATCGCGCTCGGCTTGCGCGAGCTTCGGTCTTGAGCGGCGGTCGATGTAACCGTGGGGAAGGTGAAACAGCGCGTCGAGGCAACGCGCCTGCGCGCCGTTCTGCCCCAGCAGACGATCGAAAGCCTTCCCCGTTTTGGGCCCGACGCCCGGCAGGGCCTGCAGAGGCGCGAAGAACGGATTGAGCGCTGCGGGTCGCATGTAGGAGCGATAGCCGGGCGCGCTGCGTCCGCCAAGGGGCGGGATTCTTCTGAGCGAAGGCGCGACGGGGGCCCGGAGGGTCGCCGGACACATGCTCAAGCTTGTGGATAACCCATGGGAAATGAGAGATTTTTTCACTCAAGCTAATGGTTTTCTCGAGCGGAGCCTTGCATATCTCCCATGCTTACGGTCTAGAATATTGCCAAGGTCGCGCTGGCGGCCATTTAGATAACGGGAGCTATGACTTGGGCGCAGATTTTAAAATTGATCGATCGCGGCTCGTCGCGCTGGCGCGCGAGGGGGCGTGCATGGACCTTGTTTTTCAGATCGTGTCCCGCGACCCGGAAGGTTTCGCCCTCTGTCTTGTGGGCGACGGGCGGCTGCGGGTGCTGAACCGCGAGGGGCGCGTCGATTTTTGCGCGCGCGGCCTGGCGGAGGCGGCGGCTTTCATGCGTCTGTTTCATGAGAACGTGCAGGTGGAGGAGTTGCGCGTCGGCGCGCTCCGTTTTGCGGGGGAGGCCTTCGCTTTCGATTGGAGTTGCCTTGCGCGCAATTGGGGCGCGGGCCCCGCTCATCGGACAACGGGCGTCTGCCGGGGCGTATTCGCCTCCCATGGGCTTATTTCGGAGCTCGACATCGTCTGCGACGCGCAGGTGATCGCAGGCCTGCGGGCTGCGGCGGCCTGAGAGGCAGACGCGGGCTGGGAAATCGGCTATAGGCTGCGCTCTGTGCAAACCAATCGCAGGGTGCATCCTTGACGGGAACCACGATCTCCAGCGCCGATCTCGACCCGCGTCGCCGGCGCATGCTCTATCGCGCATGGCATCGCGGCATGCGCGAGATGGACATTCTCATGGGCCAGTTCGCCGATTTCGCTCTGCCCACCATGCCGGAGGCGGAGCTGGACGCTTTCGAGGCCCTTCTCGAGGCGCCGGATCCTGAATTATTCAAATGGCTGACGGACGCCGCGCCCCTGCCGCCGGAGTTCGACACGCCGGCGTTCCGCGCGCTTAAGGCCCATCACGCCCATTCCGGGCCCATTCACGTCTAGGCGCGCCCGGCCTTTATTCGCGCTCGGGCTGGCTCTATATGGACGCGACAGCGCACGCCGTTGGAATCTCCAACGGCGGCGTTGACGTTTGCGCGTCGCTGGCGCGCGCGAGGAGCCCAAGGTGAATCCATTCAAGCGCGCGATCGCCGAACTCGACAAAGCGGCTGCCGCCGGCGCGGGCGCGATCACGCTCGCCAACGCGCCTGACGGGTTCGACGCTTTCGTGGCCGCCGACATCGCCCGCGCGCGCGCTGCCTCCGGCGCGCAGGGAGCCGCCGCGCTCGTTCATGTGGCGCGCGACGCGCAGCGCTCCCGCGCCTTCCGCGAGGCGCTCGCCTTCGCTGCGCCGCAGGTGGAGGCGCTCGAGTTCCCCGCCTGGGATTGCCAGCCCTACGATCGCGCCTCGCCGAACGCGCCGATCGCCGCCGCCCGCATGACGGCGCTCGCGCGGCTTGCGCGCACGCGCTCCTCTGCGGAGCGTCCGCGCATCCTCTGCACGACGGTGGACGCCATCCTTCAGCGCACGCCCCCGCGCGCCTTCATCGAGACGGAGAGTTTTTCCGCCGCGCCGGGCAATGCGCTCGACATGAAGAAACTGTCGGAATGGCTGGAGGCGAACGGGTTCCTGCGCTCATCCACCGTGCGTGAGACGGGTGAATACGCCGTGCGCGGCGGCATTCTCGACCTTTTCGCCCCCGGCATGCCCGCGCCCTTGCGGCTCGATTTCTTCGGCGACACGCTGGAATCCATCCGCGCCTTCGATCCCGAGACCCAGCGCACCACCACGCAATTGCGCGCGCTCGACCTCGTGCCCATGAGCGAGGCGCAGCTCACCTCGCAGACCATCCGCCAGTTCCGTCAGGGCTATGTCGCCGCCTTCGGCGCGCAGACGCGCGGCGATTCGCTCTATGAGGCGATCAGCGAAGGCCGGCGCCATGCGGGCATGGAGCACTGGCTGCCGCTCTTCTACGGCGGCGCCGACACGCTGTTCGATTTCATCGACGATGCGCCGCTCATGCTCGACTCGCTTGCGGACGATGCGGTGGGCGAGCGCCTTGGCGAAATCAGCGATTATTACGCCGCCCGCAAGGAGCGTCAGGAGCTCGACCCGAACGCGCCCGCCTACAAGCCGCTGCCCCCCGACGCGCTCTATCTTGCGCCAGAGGAATGGCGCACGCGCATCGACACGCGCGCGATCGCCCGCACGTCGCCTTTCGCGCCCGCGCCCGACGACGCGGGATCGATCGATTGCGGCGGCAGGCTCGGGCGCAATTTCGCGCCTGAGCGCGCGGACGAAAGCCAGAACGTGTTCGAAGCCGTCGTCGCCCATGTGCGCGCGCTGCAAGGCGCGGGCAAGCGCGTGATCGTGGCGGGCTTCTCGGAAGGTTCGCGCGAGCGCCTGTCGAGCGTGCTGCGCGAGCACGGCCTCGCCAAGACCCATTACGCCAATGATCTCGCCTTTGCGCAGGCGTTGCCGCGCAACGAGACGTGCTTTGCGGTGTTTGGCGTCGAGCAGGGTTTTGAGGCCGGCGACATCGCCGTGATCGGCGAGCAGGACGTGCTCGGCGACCGGCTGATCCGCAACCGGCGCAAGACGCGGCGCGCGCAGGACGTGCTCAACGAGGTCGGCGCGCTGTCGGCGGGCGATCTCGTGGTGCACGTGGATCACGGCATCGGCCGTTTCGTCGGCTTGCAGGCGATCGAGGCGGCGGGCGCGCCGCATGATTGCCTCGAGATTCACTATGCGGGCGGCGACAAGCTGTTTCTGCCGGTCGAGAACATCGAGCTGCTGACGCGCTACGGCTCCGAGGATGCGGAGGTCGCGCTCGACAAGCTCGGCGGGCTCGGCTGGCAGACGCGCAAGTCGAAGATGAAGAAGCGCATCCGCGAGATGGCGCATGAGCTGATCCGCATCGCGGCGGCGCGCCAGTTGCGCGAGGCGCCGCGGCTTGTCCCGCCGGACGGGATTTACGACGAGTTCTGCGCCCGCTTCCCCTATGACGAGACGGAGGACCAGCTCAATTCCATCAACGCCGCGCTCGACGATCTAGGCGCCGGGCGGCCGATGGATCGTCTGGTGTGCGGCGACGTCGGCTTCGGCAAGACGGAAGTGGCGCTGCGCGCGGCTTTCGTCGCCGCCATCAACGGCAAGCAGGTGGCGGTGGTCGTGCCCACGACCCTGCTTGCGCGCCAGCACTACCGCACGTTCGCGCAGCGCTTCGCGGGCCTGCCCGTGCGCGTGGCGCAATTGTCGCGCATGGTTCCCGCGGCCGAACAGCGCGAGACGAAGAAGGGGCTTGCGGAAGGCACGGTCGATATCGTCGTGGGCACCCATGCGGTGCTGGGCAAGACGGTGAGCTTCAAGGACCTCGGCCTCGTCGTGATCGACGAGGAGCAGCATTTCGGCGTCGCCCACAAGGAGCGGCTGAAGGAGCTGCGCGCGGAAGTGCATATGCTCACGCTCTCCGCCACGCCCATCCCCCGCACCTTGCAGCTTGCGCTGTCGGGCGTGCGCGAATTGTCGATCATCGCGACGCCGCCGGTGGACCGGCTCGCGGTGCGCACCTCCGTCATTCCGTTCGATGAGCTTCTCGTGCGCGAGGCGCTGCTGCGCGAGCGCTATCGCGGCGGCCAGAGCTTCTTCGTCTGCCCGCGCATCGAGGATCTGGAGGAGGCGACCGCCTTCCTGCGCGCGAGCGTGCCGGAGGCGAAGTTCATCACCGCGCACGGCCAGATGTCAGCGACCGAGCTCGAAGACCGCATGTCGGCCTTCTACGATGGCAAATACGACGTGCTGGTGGCGACCGCCATCGTGGAATCCGGCCTCGACATTCCAACCGCCAACACGCTCATCGTCCATCGCGCGGATATGTTCGGCCTTGCGCAGCTCTATCAATTGCGCGGACGCGTCGGGCGCTCGAAAACGCGCGCCTACGCCTTGTTCACGCTGCCCGTCAACCGCACGCTTACGCCGCAGGCGGAGAAGCGGCTCAAGGTGCTCCAGTCGCTCGACACGCTTGGCGCCGGCTTCCAGCTCGCCAGCCACGATCTCGACATTCGCGGCTCGGGCAATCTTCTGGGCGACGAGCAGTCCGGCCACATCAAGGAAGTCGGCTACGAATTGTACCAGCAGATGCTGCAGGACGCCGTCGCTGCGCTCAAGGCGGGCTTCGAGGAGCCGGCGGAGGAGGCCTGGTCGCCCACGATCACGGTTGGCGCGCCCGTCACAATCCCGGAGGATTACGTCGCCGATCTCGGCGTGCGCCTCAATCTCTACCGGCGCATGTCCACCATGGAGAGCGATGAGCAGATCGAGGAGTTCGGCGCCGAGCTTGTGGACCGTTTCGGCCCTCTGCCGGAGGAGGTGAAGCAATTGCTGAAGCTCGTCTCCATCAAGGCGCTGTGCCGCAAGGCGCATGTGGAGAAGGTGGAGGCCGGCCCCAAGGGCGTGATCGTGGGTTTCCGCGACAATTCCTTCGCCAATCCGCAGGGCCTTGTGCGCTACGTCTCCGAACAGGGCGCGCGGGCCAAGGTGCGCCCGGACATGAAAGTCGTGTTCATCTCCGATCTGCCCGACGCGGACGAGCGGCTTGAGGGCGCGCGCCGCATCCTGCGCACCCTCTCGCAGATCGCGCAGAAGAAGGCGGCCTAGGCGCCGCTCTCGGCGCTTGTCGCCTTTGCGTCAGCTGCGCGCATGCGGAGTGGCGGGCGTTGCGGCACGCAGGCTGGACGCGTCCAGACCGTCCTCACGCCCTAGGCTGATTTCATGCTGGCGCGCAGGCGAGCGAGCGAACCGCCGATCTTGACCGAGCCGGGCAGGGGATGGCCCACGATGTCTTCGGCCAGACGCGCGCAAGCGATGAGCCGTTCAAGATCGACGCCCGTCTCGATCCCCATTTCCTCGCACATGAACACCAGATCTTCCGTGCAAACGTTTCCGGCGGCCCCGGCGTTGCCCGCGAAGGGGCAGCCGCCGAGCCCGGCCACGGCGGCGTCGAAGCGCGCCACGCCCATCTCAAGGCCCGCATAGGCGTTGGCGAGGCCGAGCCCGCGCGTGTCATGCAGGTGCAGCGCCCATTCCACGTCGGGATAGGCGTCCTGCGCCGCGCCGATCAGCCGCTTGACGGCGAGCGGAGTCGCCCAGCCCATCGTGTCGGCGAAGGAGACGTATTCGAGCGTGATGTCGTTGTCGCGCGCGATGGCGAGAATGTCGCCGACCAGGCCCACGACGCGCGAGACGGGCGCCTCGCCTTCGTAATTGCAGCCGAAGGCGGCCATCACGCCGCCGCGCGTGACGGGAATTCCCAATTCCCGGTAGCGCGCCACAAGCGCGCGCTGGGCGGCCAGCTGCTCTTCGATCGTGCGGTTCTGGTTGCGCTTGAGGAACGTGGAGGAGGCGCCCGCCACGATCGTGCCGCGCATGTCGAGCCGCCCGGTGGCGAGCGCGCGCTCAAAGCCGCGGTCGTTCAGCCATAGACCGGTGTAGCGCACGCCCGCGCGCGGCGTGACGCCCGCCACCACCTCTTCCGCGTCCGCCATGCCGGGCACGCGGCGCGGATCGACGAAGGAGACGATCTGGATCTGGCGCAGGCCGGTGTCGGAGAGCGCGTCGATCAGCTCGATCTTGCGCGCGGTGGGGATGGGCCCCTTCTCGATCTGGAACCCTTCGCGTGGGCCCTCCTCAAGAATGAAGACCCGTTTCGGCATGTCGGTCATCGCAGGCTCGCTGTCTGGCTGAAGCGTCAACAATAGCCCATCCGGGGCCGGCGCGCAGGCGCTCCGTATGTTCCACATGGAGAAACAACGAGGATTGCGCCTTTCTCAGAGATGTTCCGCACAGGATTGTCCTGCGGCGCGGCTGACTCTATTGTGGTCCAAACAACGGAATCCTTTGGGGAGGACATTATGGCGAAATCCGCATCGCGCGCGCTCGGCGCGTCCCTGGCGACCGTCGCGGGCTTCCTGGGCCTGACGCTGGCCGCCGGCTCGGCCGCAGCGCAGGGCGGCGATTATTTCAAGGGCAAGACGATCAACATCGTGATCGGCGGCGGCGCCGGCGACGGCTACGATATTTATTCACGCTTTCTCAGCCCGCATCTGGCGCGCCATCTGCCGGGCAATCCGCGCATCGTGCCGCAGAACATGCCGGGCGCGGGCACGCTTGTGGCGGCGAATTATCTCTATGAGGTGGCGCCCGCCGACGGCACCGCCATCGGCACCGTGGGCGGCGGCACGGCGACGGCGCATTTGTTCCGCACGCCGGGCGTGCGCGTCGATCCGCGCAATTACCGCTGGGTCGGCAGCATGAACAGCGAAGTGGGCCTCGTGCTCGCATGGCACCAGACGCCGTTTCGTTCCTTCAAAGACGTGCGCGAGCGCGAATTCGTGGTGGGCGGCAGCGGCCCCACGTCGGGCAATGTGATCTTTCCGCTCGTGCTGAACCGCGTGGCGGGCGCGAAATACAAGATCATCACCGGCTATCGCAGCACGGGCGACATTGCGCTCGCCATGGAGCGCGGGGAAGTGCAGGGCACGAGCAGCTATCATTACTCGAGCATGATGACCACGAAGCCGCACTGGATTCGCGACAAGCAGGTCTATCCGCTCGCGCAGCTCTCGCTCATAAAGCATCCGCTGTTCCCTGACGTGCCGCATATCGCGGAGCTCGCGCGCAATGACGAGGAGCTGCAGATCCTCAATCTCATCTTCGCGCGCCAGAGCATGGGCCGGCCCTATCTTCTGCCGCCCAAGACGCCTGACAATGTCGTGAAGATGGTGCGCGACGCCTTCAACGCCGCGATGAAGGATCCCGAGCTGATCGCGGAGGCGGAGAAGCGCGTGCTCGATCTCACGCTGCCGATGACAGGCGAGGAGATCCACACGCTCATCGACAAGCTCTACGCATCGTCGCCGGCGGTGATCGAAAAGGCGATCGCCGCCAGCGACACGAGCCACATCAAGGAATGATCGTCGACCAGGGGAGGAACGACATATGAAGAAGACGACAATCGGAGCAATGGCATTCATGATCAGCGCAATGGGCGCCCAGGCGCAGACGGCCGTGAACATGATCGGGTTCGGCGGCGGCACGAACCTGCCGGTGTGGTCGGCCATCGACCGCGGCTTTTTCGAGAAGGAAGGGCTGAAGGTCAGTCTCGACCGCACGCCCGGCTCCTTCGAACAGATCCGCGACCTGATGGAAGGCAAGTATCAGTTCGCCACCACCGCCTTCGACAACATCGTGGCCCATACCGAAGGGCAGGGCAGCGCGAAGTATGACAATTTCGATCTCGTCGCCATCGGCGGCGTGCATTCGGGCCTGAACAGCGTCGTCTCGTCGAAGGACGTGAAGACCTTCGCCGACATCAAGGGCAAGGCGGTGGCGGTGGATTCGCCGACGTCGGGCTACGCCACCGTGCTCTACCAGATCCTGCAGAACAAGGGGATCATGAAGGAGCGCGATTACAAGATCATCTCGGTCGGCGGCACGGGCGCGCGCGTGAAGGCGCTCAAGGACGGCACGGCCGGCATGGCGATCATCTCCTCGCCCGAAGACATGGAGCTCAAGAAGGAAGGCTTCAACCTGCTCGCGGATGCGGCGGTGGAGATCGGCGCCTATCAGGGCAGCGTCTATGCGGTGCGTCGCAGCTACGCCAAGACGAACGACAAGGAAGTGCAGGCCTTCATGCGCGCCATGGTGCGCGCGCATGACTTCGTGTTCAACGACAAGGCCGGCGCCATCGGCGTCCTGAAGGCGCGCATCAAGGGCATTTCCGACGAGGCGGCCGAAGACATGTGGACGCGCCTGACCGGCCCCGGCGGGCTCAACCCGAAGGCCGCCGTCAATGAGAAGGGCGTGGACATGGTGCTGCAGCTGCGCAGCGTCTACGGCGACTCCAAGGTGCCGCAGGCGCAGGGCTCCAAGTATATGGAGCTCGGCTGGCAGAAGGCCGCGGCCAAGTAAGGCGCTTCGACGCACTCAGCAGGGCCGCGCGCGTCGCGGCCCTCACGCCCCACCATTCGACGAGGACGACATGATCTCCACCCCGAACGTGCGCGCGCTGCTCCTTGCAGGCTGCGCCAGCCTTTTCAGCGGCGCGGTCGCGACCAGCGCCGCCCATGCGCAGACCAGCGATGGTTTCTACAAGGGCAAGGTGGTGACTATCGGCATCGGCGGCACGGCCGGCGGGGGCATCGACATCGGCGCGCGGATGATGGCGCGCTTCTGGGGCAAATATCTGCCGGGCAATCCCACCGTCACCCCGCAATTGATGCCGGGGGCGGGCGGCGTGCGGCTGGTGGAGCATCTCTACGCCGTCGCGCCGAAGGACGGCACCTATGTGGGCGCCTTCGCGACGGGGCCGATCATCGAGCCGCTCATCTCCACCCGCGAGGTGAAATACAAGATCAGCGATTTCACCGCGGTGGGCGCGCTGGAGAAGGACGTGTCCTTCTGCACCACCTGGCATTCCTCGCCCATCAAGACCATCGAGGACGCCAAGCAGCGCGAAGTGACCGTAGCGGGCACGGGCGCCGCCTCCTCGACTGACATTTTCCCGCTCGCGCTCAATGCGACGCTGGGCACCAAGTTCCGCCTGATCTCCGGCTATGTGGGCACGCAGGAGACCATCATGGCGATCGAGCGCGGCGAGACCGACGGTCGCTGCGGCTGGGGCTGGTCGTCGCTCAAGTCCTCCAAGCCCGACTGGGTGCGCGACAAGAAGCTCAATTTCCTGATCCAGCTCGGCCTCGAAAAACATCCCGAGGCGCAGGACGTGCCGCTCGCGCTTGATCTCATCCCCACCCAGGAGGGCAAGCAGATGATGCGGGTGCTGGTCGCCCCGCAGAACATCACGCGGCCCTATCTGGCGCCGCCCGGCCTGCCGGCGGAGCGCGTGCGCGAATTGCGCGACGGCTTCATCGCGGCGCTGAAGGATCCCGTGCTGGTGGCGGAGTTCACCAAGGTGATGGGCGAGGAGCCGAGCCCGACCAATGGCGCGGACATGCAGAAAATCCTCGAGGACATGTATTCCACGCCGCCTGACGTGGTCGCCAAGCTGAAGGCGATCCTCGGCGGGGGCGCCAAATAGCCTCCGCCCGGGCGCGCTGCGGCCAAGGCCGGGCTCAAGGCCGGCTTGTCCGGCGGCCCGCGCGCGCTTAAAACTCCGCGACGCCGCCGGGGGCCGCTTGGCCCCCTTTGCGCCGTTTCAGCGGATCGGGACCATGGCGCCGGGCGTCTTTCATCTTCACGACAGGGTCGAGGCTTTCGCCGCCAGCCACCGGCGCGCCTGCGCGCTTCTCGTTGTGGCGTGCCTCGCCCTGTTCCTGCCGGGCTTCTTTTCGCTCCAGCCGATGGATCGCGACGAGCCGCGCTTCGCGCAGGCGACGAAGCAGATGCTGGAGACCGGCGATTACGTCTCCATCCGCTTTCAGGAGGAAGCGCGTAACAAGAAGCCCGTGGGCATCTATTGGATGCAATCGGCCGCCGTGAAGACGGCGGAGGCGATGGGCTTCGAGAGCGCGCGCGCGCAGATCTGGGTCTATCGCCTGCCGTCGCTGGCGGGCGCCGTGTCCGCAGTCCTGCTCACCTATTGGGCCGCGCTCGCCTTTCTGGGGCGCATGGGCGCGCTGACGGCGGCGCTGCTGTTCGCCTGCACGCTCATCATCGGCGTCGAGGCGCGGCTCGCCAAGACGGATGCGGTGGTCGCCGCCACCGTGGTCGCCGCAATGGGCGCGCTCGCGCGCATCTATCTGGCGCGCGGGGCGCCGCTCGACGCGCGCGGAACCTGGCGGCTCGCCGCGATTTTCTGGACGGCGATCGGCGTCGGCGTTCTCGTGAAAGGGCCGATCACGCCCATGGCGCCGCTGTTCGCCGTGCTCGTCCTGTGCGTGAAGGATCGGGCCTTGCGCTGGGCGGGCGCGCTGAAGCCGCTCGCCGGCGTCGCATGGACGCTGCTTCTGGTCGCGCCATGGTTCGCGCTCATCATGATCGAGACGGACGGCGCCTTCCTGCGCGACTCGCTGGGCAAGGACATGCTTGGCAAAGTGTCCTCCGGGCAGGAGGCGCATGGCGCGCCGCCGCTCACCTATCTCGTCGCCTTCTGGGCGACGGCCTGGCCGCTCGCGCCCTTCGCGGCGCTTGCGGCGCCTTTCGCCTTCGCGCAGCGGCGGGAGGCCGGTGTCGCCTTCCTGCTCGCATGGCTCGTGCCCGCGTGGATCGTCTTCGAGCTCACGCCGACGAAACTGCCCCATTACGTTTTGCCGCTCTATCCCGCCATCGCCATTCTCGCCGCCATGGCGATCGAGCGGGCGGGGGACGCCCTGCAGCGCGGGCGCATGCGCTTCGCGCTCTACTGGCTGCCATTGTTCCCGGTGATCGTGGTGGCGGTGGGGGCGGGCGGCGCGATCTGGCAGAAACAGCCGCCGGGCCTTTTGTTCTTCTTCTGCGCGCCGATCGTGCTGGCGCTCGCCTTCGTCATGGCGCGCCTGGTGAAATGGATCAGGCTGCGCGCGCTCGCCTTCGCCGCGCCGCCGCTGGCGCTGGCGCTTTACGCGGGCGTCTATGGGGGCGTGCTCACCGGCCCGCCGATGACCGCGTTCGCGCTGTCGCCGCGTCTCGACGCTGCGTTGGAACGCGCGAAACTTGCGGCGCCCGGCTGCACTGACCTCGCGCCCGCCTCCACGAGCTATCGCGAGCCGAGCCTCGTCTTCCTCACCCGCACGGACCTCAAAATGTTCGACGCGGAGCAGGCGGCCGCCTTCCTGCGTGAGGCGCCGTGCCGCGTCGCGCTTGTCGAGGGGCGGATCGAGGAGCGCTTCCGCACGGCGCTTGGCGACGCGCCCGCGCAGGTGGTGGAGCGGGTGCAGGGCGTGAACATCAACGGCGGCCGCAAGCTCGACATTGGCCTTTATTTGCGCGGGGCGCAGCGGTGAGCGGGACGCGCGGCGGCGGTCTGTCCGCGCTCGCATGGTCGGCGCGGGAATTGCGCCGGCGCTGGCGGGTGCGGCGGATTGCGCCGCGCGCCTATGACGCGCGGATCGTGGCGGTCGTCGCTCTGGCCTTTTGCGCGGCGGTGGCGGCGAGCGCCTATTTTCTCGACGCGCCGCTGACCTTGTGGGTGCGCGAATGGCCGCGCGGTCTGCGCCGGGCCTTCGCTTACGTGACGCTGCTCGGCGACTCGCTTTACATCTTCGTTCTCTCCGCTTTCACGATGGCGACGGCGCTTCTCATGCGCGCGCGCCTGGCCGCGCAACCCGGCCCCTTCGACCGCGCGCTCGACGCCGCCCTCGCCACGCTCGCCGCGCGCGCCTTCTTCGTCTTTGTGGTCTGCGCCGCCTCAGGCGTGCTGTCGCAGGTCCTCAAGCGCGCGATCGGTCGGGCGCGTCCGCGCTTCTTTGACGAATATGGGCCGTTCCATTTCGTCTTTCCGGGCTTTCCGTCGACCTTCGCAAGCTTCCCTTCGGGCCATACGATCACCGCCTTCGCCTGCGCGGCCGCGGTCGGCTGGTTCGCGCCCCGGCTGCGCCTCGCCCTGTTCGCGCTCGCGGCGCTGGTGGGGGTTTCGCGGGTGGCCGTGGGGGCTCATTACGCGAGCGACGTTGTGGCCGGCGCGGCGATCGGCTGGCTGTCTGCTGTGGCGGTGCGGCGGGCCTTCGCGGCGCGCGGGCTCGCCTTCCGAATCGTGGGCGGGCGCGTCCTCGTGCGCAGGGCGGGTCTGATTTGGCCGGCCTTGCGCGCCAGAATCAGGTAAACGGAACCATGCTCGCCAGCGATTCTCCGCAAGTCTGCGTCGTCGTCCCCGTGCGCAACGAGGAAGGCAATCTCGCGCCTCTCATCGCCGAGATCGAGGCGGCGCTCGCCCCGCTGGCGCCGTTTGAGATCGTCTATGTGAATGACGGATCAAGCGACGGCACCGCGCAGGAGCTGGCGCGTCTTGCGCGCGAGCGCGCGCATTTGCGCGTCGTCACCCATGCCCAGTCCTGCGGCCAGTCGGCGGCGGTGCGCACGGGCGTGCGGGCGGCGCGCGCGCCCATCGTCTGCACGCTCGACGGCGACGGGCAGAACGATCCCGCCTTCATTCCGCGCATGGTCGCCCTGTTGCAGGAGATGGGGCCGGGCTGCGGCCTCGTGCAGGGCCAGCGGCTGGGACGCAAGGACACCGGCTTCAAACGCTTCCAGTCCCGCGTCGCCAACGCCGTGCGCCGTTTCATGCTGAAGGACGGCACGCGCGACACGGGGTGCGGGCTCAAGTGCTTCCGCCGCGAGGCTTATCTGGCTCTGCCGTATTTCGACGCGCTGCATCGTTTCATGCCGGCGCTGGTCCAGCGCGAAGGCTATTCCATCGGCTATGTGGACGTGATTGACCGGCCGCGGCTGACGGGCGTGTCGAATTATGGTTTCTTCGACCGCCTGTGGGTCGGGCTTGTGGACCTTGTGGGCGTGCGCTGGCTGATCGAACGCCGCCGCCGGACGCCGCAGATCGTCGAGACCGACGCCGCGCCGCATGCGCAAGGAGGCGCCCGCGATGCTGGTTGACCTGTCCAACGCCGTCGGCGGCTATCTGCATCAGGTCTTCGTGCAGTCCTGGGATGGCTGGGTCATTCTGGGCTTCTTCGGACAGGCGCTGTTCACCGCGCGTTTCCTCGTGCAATGGGTCGCCAGCGAGCGGGCGGGACGCAGCGTCATTCCGCTCGCCTTCTGGTTCTTCTCGCTGGGCGGCGGCGCCGTGCTGCTCGTCTATGCGCTTTACCGCGCCGATCCCGTGTTCATCCTCGGCCAGGGGCTCGGCCTGTTCATCTACGTGCGCAATCTCATGCTGATCCGCAAGGAGCGCGGCGCGGACGAGGGCTAGCCGGCGGCCTTCATCGCCGCGAAGCCGCGCGCCAGATCGTCCTGCAGGTCGGCTACGTCTTCGAGCCCGATCTGGAAGCGCAGCGCCGGGCCGCCCGGATTCCACGTCGTCGCCGTGCGGTAGCCGCGGCAATCGAAGGGGATGACGAGGCTCTCGTATCCGCCCCATGAATAGCCCATTCCAAAAAGGGTGAGCGCATCGAGGAAGGCGTCCACCGCCTTGCGCGAGACGGGATGCAGGACGACCGAGAACAGGCCGCTCGAACCCAGAAAGTCGCGTTTCCAGATCGCATGGCCGGGATGGGATGGCAGGGCGGGATGCAGGACGTCCTTCACCTCGGGGCGTCCGGCGAGCCAATGGGCCATGGCGAGGCCCTGCTTCTCCGCCTCGCGCAGGCGCAGCTCCATGGTGCGCAGGCCGCGCAGGGCGAGGAAGCAATCCTCCGGCCCCGCGCACATGGCGAACAGGTCGAAGGTCTCGCGCAGCCGCGGAAACCACGCCTCATTGGCCGAGACGAGGCCGAGCATCATGTCCGAATGGCCGGAGAGATATTTGGTGCCCGCCTCGACGGCGAGATCCACGCCCCGCTCATGGGGCGGAAAGAACAGCGGCGTCGCCCAGGTGTTGTCCATGACGACGCAGATCCCGCGTTGGCGCGCCGCCTGCGCGATGGCCGGCACGTCCTGCATCTCGAAGCTCTGGGAGCCCGGCGCCTCCACAAGGATCGCCTTCGTATTGGGGCGAAACAGGCGCTCGACGTCGGCGCCCAGCGTGGGATCGTACCATTGCGTCTCCACGTTCATGCGCCGCAGATAGCCCTCGCAGAACTTGCGCGTGGGCTGGTAGGCGGAATCGGTGGCGAGCAGATGGTCGCCCGCGCTGAGCGCGGTGGAGAGCGCGAGCGCGATGGCCGCAAGTCCGGTGGGCGCCAGCACCGTGCCGGCTGCGCCTGCGATTTCGCTCCAGGCGCTTTCGAGGGCCTCGGTGG
>CAZYBF010000061.1:0-16675 GCA_964645525.1 uncultured Beijerinckia sp. | reverse complement strand
AAGACGACCGTGTTCAATTGCGTGACGGGCTTCTACAAGCCCACCACCGGGCGGCTCGCCTTCGCGCGCAGCGGCCATATCGACGCGCAGGACGCGCGCGCCCTGACGCAGACGGGCAAACGCTTCGCGCGCTTCGCCTCAGGCGAGATTTTCCTGCTTGAGCGCATGGCCGACCACGAGATCGCCGCGCGCGCGGGCGTCGCACGCACGTTCCAGAACATCCGCCTGTTCACCGGCATGACGGCGCTTGAGAACCTCATGGTCGCGCAGCACAACGCGCTCATGCGCGCGTCGGGCTTTTCGCTGCTGGGCCTTCTGGGCGCGCGCGCATGGCGGCGCGCGGAAGAGGAGGCGCGCGAGAAGGCGCGTCTGTGGCTGGAGCGCGTGGGCCTCATCGAACGCGCGGACGATCCCGCCGGCGCCCTGCCCTATGGCGATCAGCGGCGGCTGGAGATCGCGCGCGCCATGTGCGCCGACCCTGTGCTGCTCTGCCTCGACGAGCCCGCCGCCGGCCTCAATCCGCGCGAATCCGGCGAACTCGCCGACCTTCTGAAAGCGATCCGCGACGAGCACGGCGCCTCGATCCTCATCATCGAACACGACATGTCCGTGGTCATGCGCATCAGCGACCATGTGATCGTGCTCGACCATGGCGCGCTGATCGCGGACGGGACGCCGCAGGCGGTGCGCGAAGACCCCAAGGTGATCGCGGCCTATCTGGGCGTGGACGACGAGGCGGAGCTCGCCGCTCTGGAAGGCGGCGCGTCATGAGCGGGCCGCTTCTGTCCATCGAGGGCCTTGTGGCCGGCTATGGATCCATCGTCGCTCTCCGGGGCGTCGACCTGCACGTGGACGCAGGCGAGATCGTGACGCTGATCGGCGCCAATGGGGCGGGCAAGTCCACGTTGATGATGTCGATCTTCGGCGCGCCGCGCGCCAGCGCCGGCGCCATCCGCTTCGAGGGCCGCGACATCACGCGCGCGCCCACCCATGAGATCGCGCGTCTCGGGCTTGCGCAATCGCCGGAAGGGCGGCGGATCTTCCCGCGCATGAGCGTGCTTGAGAACCTGCGCATGGGCGCGGCGCTCAGCGATCCGCGCCTGTTCGAACAGGATCTCGAACGCATGTTTGCGATCTTTCCGCGCCTGAAGGAGCGACGAGACCAGCGCGGCGGCACGCTGTCGGGCGGCGAGCAGCAGATGCTCGCCATAGCCCGCGCGCTGATGTCGCGCCCGCGCCTGCTGCTGCTCGACGAACCCTCGCTCGGCCTTGCGCCGCTTGTCGCGCGCAAGATTTTCGACGTGGTGCGCGAGCTGAACAAAAGCGAGGGGCTCGCCGTCTTCCTCGTGGAGCAGAACGCCTATCACGCGCTCAATCTCGCCCATCGCGCCTATGTGCTCGTCAACGGACGCATCACGATGAGCGGCGGCGGGCGCGAATTGCTGGCCCGGCCGGAGATTCGCGCGGCCTATCTGGAAGGCGGGCACGGATGAACGGACTCCTGTGGGTGGACGGGCCGGCGGCGCCCTGGAGCTTTCTCGTCGCCACGCTGGGGCTGGGCGGCCTCGCCGCCTTCGCGACCGGGCGCGCGATCGCGCTCGCCTGGCGCCCCTTCCCCCTGTGCTTCGCCGCCAGCGCCCTGCTCGCCGGCGTCAGCGGCTTTCTGCATTACGCGCTGTTCGCGGAATCCGCCCTGCCGATCACGCGGATCGCGGCCGCCCTCGCAACCCTTCCCGCCGCCCCGGGCGCGAGCGCGGCGCAGGCGGCGGACCTGCTGCGCCATTACGCGGCCGCCTTTGTGATCCTGAGCGGCTTTGCGACCGCAGGCTTCCGCACGGCGCGCGCACGCAGCCTGCGCGAGCGCTACGGCGCCCTCTAATCCCCTGTCGACTTCGCGCGCGTTTTGCGCCTTAATCCGCAAGGCGTCGACGCCGCCAGGCATGGACGCCTTTTCAAAAAGAGGGGTTTCCTATGAAGGGTCTTCGCCTTCCCGCTTTGGCTGTCGCCGCAGGACTCGCGCTCACCGGCGCCGCCCATGCGCAAGTCAAGATCGCCATCGCCGGTCCCATCACCGGATCGAGCGCCGCGTTCGGCGCGCAATTGAAGAACGGCGCCGAACAGGCGATCGAGGACATCAACGCGGCTGGCGGCATCCTCGGCCAGAAGATCACGGCCGTGCTGGGCGACGACGCCTCGCGGCCCGAGCAAGGCGTCTCGATCGCCAACAAATTCGTCGGCGAGGGCGTGAAATTCGTGATCGGCCACTTCAACTCCGGCGTGTCGATCCCCGCCTCCGAGGTTTACAACGAGAACGGCGTTCTCCAGATCACGCCGGCCTCCACCAATCCCACCTTCACCGAACGCAAATTGTGGAACGTGTTCCGCACCTGCGGGCGCGACGACCAGCAGGGCGCTGTGGCGGGCCGCTACATCGCCGAAAAGCTGAAGGGCAAGAAAGTCGCCGTCGTCCACGACAAGACGCCCTATGGCAAGGGCCTCGCCGACGAGACGAAGAAAGCGATGAACGCGCTCGGCGCGCAGGAAGTTCTCTATGAAGGCGTCAACGTCGGCGAGAAGGACTTCTCGGCTCTAGTCTCCAAACTGCGCCAGCTCGGCGTCGAGGTCGTCATGTGGGGCGGCCTGCACACCGAAGGCGGCCTGATCGTGCGCCAGATGCGCGATCAGGGCGTGAAGGCCGTCCTGCTCGGCGGCGACGGCATCGCCTCCGCCGAATACGCCGCCATCGCCGGCCCCGGCGCCGAAGGCACGCTGATGACCTACGGCCCCGATCCGACGAAGCGGCCCGACGCGAAGGCGGTGGTGCAGAAGTTCCTCGACCGCAAGATCAACCCGGAATCCTACACGCTCTACAGCTATGCGGCCGTGCAGATCCTCAAACAGGCCGCCGAGGCTGCGAAATCGCTCGACCCGAAAAAGGTCGCCGAGGTCATGCATTCCGGCAAGGTCTTCGACACGGTGATCGGCCCCATCTCCTATGACAAGAAGGGCGACCGTCTCGACTCGGATTATGTGATGTACGAATGGCGCAAGGCCGCCGACGGCAAGGTGATCTTCGAACAGATGTGACGAAAAAGGGGGAGGCTCGCGCCTCCCCCTTCCCCAAGCGGGCTTATGCGCCGCCTAGCCTTCCAGTTTCGCCTTGTAATGATCCCAGGTGCGCTGGAACAGGCTCGCCGACCACAATTTCTCCCGCGCCATGCGCTGATCTTCGGCGTCGAACACGTAAGGCTTGCCGATCTGCAGCGCCATGTACTGGCGCTGGGCGTTCTCCTCCAGATAGACCGCGAGCACGAAAGCCTCGACGATGCTCGCCCCCACCGTCACCGCGCCGTGCGACTTCATCAGCGCGGCCGGCCTGTCGCCAAGAACGGCGGCGAGACGGTCCGCCATCTCGCGCGTGTTGATCGAGGTCGGCGTGTCGAGCACGGGCGCGTCGCCCGGCAGCACGCCCTGCGCGAACACGGGCAGATAGGCATGGCCCGTCATCGACAGATAGGTGGACCATTTCGGATGGGCGTGCACCACCGCCTTCACGTCCTTGCGCGCGCGATAGACGCCCGTGTGCAGATGGAACTCCAGCGGCGGATTGCCCGCGCCCTCGATGAGCCGGCCCTCCATGTCGATGGTGACGATGTCGGCGGCCGTGATCCGGCTGCGCTGGCAATTGCCCTGATTGATCAGGATGCGGTCGTCGCCGATGCGAATGCTGCAATGGCCGTTGAAATCGATGATGTCCGCGCGCTCCAGCATGCGGATGCATTCCGCGAGCTGGCGCTTGAGCGCGCCGACGTCGGTCTGTTCGGCCATGCCGAGGCCGCCGAGAGCGTTGGACATGTTGCGTCTCCTGTTGCGGGACCGGCTCAGGCCGCGCCCACGCGCTTCTTCCAAAGATCCCAGGCGCGCAGGCCCGCGCCCAGATTGACCGCGTCGGCCAGTTCGGCCTCCTGCGCGTTGAGGCCGGCCACCGGGCCGCCGCCGCCCACCAGGATCGCTGACGTCTGCACGCGGGCGTTGACCTCCGTATAGACGGCGCGGAACACCGCCATGGGCAGGCTCGGCCCCACCGCCACCGATCCATGGGCGCGCATCAGCACGACCGGATGCTGGCCGAGGCAGCGCGCCAGCGCCACGCCCTTGTCGTTGTTGCCGACGAGCATGTCGGTCGCGCCGAAGTCCTGCGCGATGTCGAACACGGGCACGCCCTCGCTGAGGAAGGCGGCGTTGTGGAACATGGCGCGCATGGGCGTGTTCACGAGCCCGAACGGGATCACGGAAGGCGAATGGCTGTGCACCACCGCCATCACGTCCGGGCGGGCCTTGTAGATCTGGCCGTGGATGAAGCGCTCGAGAAAGCCCGACCGGCCCTTGTCCTCGCAGGCGACGCTGTCGAGATCGAACTCCATGATGTCGTCGGCCGTCACCAGCGCGGGCGCGAGCGAGCGCGACATGAAATAGCGGTCAGGCGCATCGGGGTGGCGCATCGTGACGTGGCCGAAGCCGTCCACCACGCCCTGATCCGCGAGAATGCGGCTGGCGGCTGCGAGATCCTCGAGCGCGGAGCGGGGAACAGGTCCGCCGGATTTAGAGATTGGAGCCTTGCCTCCGCCGGCGTCGGCCGGCGCGAAAGCCGCGAAGGATGAGCCGAAGCCGCAGGCGCAGCCGCAGTTGAACAGACGCATACGTCCTCCCGACGCATTGATCGAACGCGCGCCGCTGAGGGCGCCTCAGGCGGGCCCGGGCCCGTCCCGCAGCCCTTTCTGGCAGGCCCGGGGCGCCGGCGCAATCGCCCTGAAGAAAACCCCGCGCGGGCCCGCGGAAGCGCCCCAACAGAAAAGCCCCGCAGCAGGGCTGCGGGGCTCGATCTACGCTGGAGAGAAAGACGATCTCAGATCGCTTCCTTCAGCTCCTTGGCGGCGCGGAAGGCGACCTTCTTGCTCGCCTTGATCTTGATCGCTTCGCCGGTGGCCGGGTTGCGGCCCATGCGGGCGGCGCGCTTGCGCACCTGCAGGATGCCGAGGCCGACGAGGCGGATGCGCTGGCCCTTCTTCAGGTTCTTCACCATGAGGTCGATCATGCCCGTGAGCACGCCTTCGGCCTGCTTCTTGGACAGCTCGTGCGCCGGAGCGAGCTCGGCGGCGAGATGCTTCAGGGTGACGGTCGTGGCGGTCTTGGAAGCGGCGGCCTTCGCAGGCGCCGCCTTCTTGGCCGCAGGCTTCTTGGCCGCCTTCGCGGGAGCTGCTTTCTTTGCCATGTGATATCTCCGAGAGAATCGAATCAGCCCGTGAATATTAGCTGAAACGGTCGATCGCCGCACGCGTCGCAAGCAAAAACCCCCAGTTTTGCAGGGTTTTTGCACATCGCATGCGAAAACATGCGTTTAGCGGGCGTTTTTCACCCCCGACCCGCCCCTGCCTCGCCCTCTGACACGGCGCGACGCGAGGTTGAAACGCCGACGCGGGCCCGCAGAACGGGCTTATTCGTCGATTCGCCGCGGAACCGGACGACCCTCGCGCCATGCGGCGACGGCTTCGATCGTGTCGGCGAAATAGCCGCGGAAATTGCCCTGCGTAGCGTAGCCCAGATGAGGCGAGAGCACGGCGTTGTCCATGCTGCGCAGAGGATGGTCCAAGGGCAGCGGCTCCACGTCGTAAACGTCAAGGCAGGCGGCGAGGATGCGCCTGTCGCGCAGGGCCTGCAGCAACGCAGCCTCCTCGATGATCGGCCCGCGGGACGTGTTGGCGAGGATCGCCGTCGGCTTCATCAGGGCGAATTCGCGCGCCCCGATGAGCCCGCGCGTGCGCGCGCTGAGCACGAGATGGATCGTCATGACGTCCGCGCGCTGGAACAGTTCGTCCTTCTCCACGCGCGTGACGCCGGCTTCGGCCGCGCGTTCAGCGGTGAGGTTCTGGCTCCAGGCGATCACCTCCATGCCGAAAGCCTTGCCGACCACCGCCATGCGTTTGCCGAGATTGCCAAGCCCGATCACGCCTAGCGTCTTGCCGTGCAAGGTGAAGCCGATCTTCTCCTGCCAGCCTCCGCGCCGCATCAGCGCGTCTTCGCGGTGCAGATTGCGCGCGGCGGCGAGGATGAGCCCCCAGGCCACGTCCACCGTGGGCGCGGGGTCGAGGCTGCGGGTGCCGCACACGACGATTCCGCGCGCCTTGCAGGCGTCGATGTCGATGGAGCGATTCTTGCCGCCGGTGGTGACGACGAGCTTCAGGTTCGGCAGCCGGTCGATCAGGGCCTTGGGCAGCGGCATGCGCTCGCGCATGAGGCTGAGGACGTCGAAGGGCGCAAGCGCCGCCGCGGCGGCGTCCACCGTGGCGAGATTCTCGCGGAAGAACGTGACCTGCGTCTGCGGGCCAAGGCTCGCCCAGTCGCCATATTGCGGGACGATCCCGAGATAATCGTCGAGAACCGCCACTTTCGTCACGCCCGCCATCGCAACCTCCCTGCGCCGGGGCCGGTTTCGGCCCTGCTTGCGCGCTTCATAGCACAAGGGCGCGGGCGCTCAACGCAAGGCGGCTCAGGCGATGCGGCGCGGCGCGCGGTCCCCTTCCTGCTCCGGGACGCCGGACCCCTCGGCCAGCAGCAGCGCGAGCAAAGCGCTCTGACGCGCCGCCTCCTCGTGCTCCTCCGCGCAGCAGGAAGCGTGGGCGAGCTTCATATAGCGACCGGATGCGACGACGGCGTCATAGGCGGCCTCGTCGTCCCAATAGGCCTGCAGGCGGGCGCGCCGGCGCGCCGCGCGCGCCAGCCGCGCGCGCAGGGCGGGCGCAAGCATGCGCGCATGGGCCTCGCACAGGCGCAGGCTCGATCCCTCGATGGAATCGCCGCGCTCGCCGCAGCGATGCGCCTCGCAGGGCGCGGCCGCGGGCGCCGACTGAGATTGGACTTCAGGCATGGGATCTCCCTGGTCTGGCCCCTCCGCAGGGGCGGACACACAATCCGCCTGCGCAGGGCACAGGCGGGCGATGACGGCGGCGATCTCCGCGCCGTCGAATGGCTTGCTGATGAAATCGTCCATGCCCGCGGCGCGACATGCCTCGCGGTCCTGCGGAAAGGCGTTGGCGGTCAGCGCGACCACAGGCAGACGCGCGGCGGGGCCATCGCCCGCGCGCAATCGGCGGGCCGCCTCAAGCCCGTCCATCACCGGCATGCGCATGTCGAGCATGACGAGATCGAAAGGCTCCACGGCCAGACGCGCCAGCGCCTGCGCCCCGTCTCCCACGATGACCGCCTCATGGCCCAGGGAGGCGAGCAGCGCCTCGATCACCATCTGGTTGGTGCCCACGTCCTCCGCCACGAGAACGCGGCGTGAGGGCGCGGCCGGCGGCGGGCCGGGCGCGGGCTCGGGCGCGATGGACGAGAGCGCCTCCTGCGCGGCTAGGATTTTCAGCGGAATCTCGAAACCGAAGGCGCTGCCGACGCCGGGCGCGCTCTGCGCCTGCGTGCGCCCGCCCATCGCCTCCACCACCGCGCGAACGATCGACAGGCCGAGGCCCGCGCCGCCGAAACGCGCCTGAACCTCGGCGCCGCCCTGCTCGAAAGGCTCGAACAGGCGCGCCAGCGCCTCCGGCTCCACCCCGACGCCCGTGTCGCGCACGACGATGCGCAGCCATGACCCGCCAGCCTCCTCGCAAACCTGCGCGCTGAGCGTGACGCCGCCGGCGGCGGTGAACTTCACGGCGTTGCCCAGAAGATTGATGACCGCCTGACGCAACCGCGCCCCGTCCGCCGTGATAAGCGCGGGCATGCCCTCAAGCCCCTCCAGCGCCATGCGCAGGCCCTTCGCCTCTCCCGCCGCTTTCGTCACGAGAAAAGCCTGCCGCAGCGCCTCGCGCGGATCGATCGGGCGCTCCTGAAGATGGACGCCCACGGATTCGACACGCGACAGATCCAGAATGTCGTCGATAAGGGTCTGCAGGGCCTCCCCGCACGAGGCGATCGTCTGCAGATATTTCTCCTGCACCGGATCAAGCGGCGTGTTGCGCATGGCCTGCGCCGCGCCCAGCACGCCATTGAGCGGCGTACGGATCTCATGGCTCATCACCGCCAGAAAATTCGATTTGGCGCGCGCCGCCGCCTCGGCCGCCTCCTTGGCGCGCGCAAGCTCGGTGATGTCGGTGTAGGTCTGGATGAGGCTGCCATCGGGCATGGGATCGCTGCGGATCTCGAGAATCACGCCGTTGGGCCTGCGTCGGACATAGGATTTCGGCGGCCGCCCCTCGCCCGTCAGAAAAAATTTGCGCACATCCTCAGGCAGAAGCGAACCGTCAGGCCCGAACTCGCCGTTGCGGAACTGCTGCTCGACCACCGCGCGGGTCGTCGCGGGAAAGGGCAGCCCCTCGGGGTCGACGCCCGTATATTCGAGGGCGCGCTGATTATAGAGCCAGAAGCGGCCGTCGGGCCGGATCACCGCGACGCCTTGATTCATATGATTGAGAGTGAGCTCCACGAGCTCGCGTCGTTGCGCGAGATCAGCGCCCTCCGCCACGCGAAGCTTTGCTTTCAATCGTGATTTGGCGCGCCTTACGCGCAGATAGGCGAACACGGCTAATCCAGCCGTCAGGCCGGCGGCCGCATGGGCCGCGACCGCAAAAGCCTTCCCGCTCAAAAATTCGGCACGCGCAGCCGCGATCCCCAGACCAATCGTCGCGCCGCCCGCCACCGTCCCGAGCAAGGCGCGCATTCCATGTTTAAGGCCGTTGCGCACGTCGATGCGCGCAGAAAAATTTTTTTGAAAAAGCATCGATGCGACCCGGGCGATCTTTATGAGCTTGCCCCAACGCCATTGCTTTTGCGTTAACCCGTCTCAATAATGCCGCCATTGTTGAAAGGGCGTTTCGCCCCTCCGCTTTTGAACGGATCAATTTCATGCCCGGCGATGTTTCAACGCCTCCTGGCTTTTGCGCCAAAGTCTCCGAATTGCTCAAACGCATTGAATATCGAAAGGCCACGACGGCCGAATCGCTGGAGCGCATTTACCGGCTGCGCTATGAGGCCAACCTGCGCGAACGCGCCATTGAGCCTCTCGCGCAGGAGCGCCTTGTGGACCGCTTCGACGAAGGCGCGAACGTCAGCAATTTCGGAATCTTCATCGACGGCGTGCTCACGTCCGCCCTTCGCCTGCATCTCGTGACCCGAACGAACACCTGGTCCCCTGCTTTCGAGGTTTTCGGCGACATTCTGCGCGACAGGATCGACAGCGGCGCTCGGCTGATCGACGGGAACCGCTTCGTGGCGGACTACCCGCGCGCCCGCTCCTTTCCCCAATTGCCCTATGTCACCTTGCGACTTGGGATCATGGCGGCCGAACATTTTGGCGCAGACCTGATCGCGGCCTCCGTGCGCAGCGAGCATGTGGCGTTTTATCAGCGCGAATACTTCGCGGAAAAAATGTGCGAGCCACGCCCCTATCCGTCTCTGGTGAAGCCGCTGAGCCTCATCCTCATCGATTACGCAAGACGCGGCGACGACATTCGCGCGCGCCATCCTTTCTACGCCTCCAGCGCGGGAGAGCGGACGAGCCTGTTCGAGGTGAAAGCCAACGCATGCTGCTGAGCGAACGCACGCCCGCAGACGAAGGGGCCAGCCGCTGGCTTGTCGTCGCCATGCTGTTCTTGTTCATGCTCATCAATTACGCGGACCGGGCGATCCTCGGGCTGGCTGCGGAGCCCATCATGCGCGATCTCGCGCTGGACGCGCGCAGTTTCGGCCTCGTGGGATCGGCTTTCTTCCTGTGCTTCTCCGTCTCGGCGCTGGCGGCCGGATTTCTCATCAACCGCCTGCCCTCGCGCGGCGTGCTGTTCTGGTTCGCCGTGGCGTGGTCGGCCGCGCAGGCGCCCATGGCGGCGGGCGGGGGCTTTGCGGCGCTGCTCGTCTCACGCATGGCGCTTGGGGCGGGAGAAGGGCCTGCTTATCCGGCGGCGCTGCACTGCGCGTACAAACTGTTTCCCGACGCGCAGCGCACCTTGCCCACCGCCATCGTCACGCAGGGCTCGGCCATGGGCATCGTTCTGGCGGGGCCGATCCTGAGCTGGATCATTCTGGCCTTCGGCTGGCGCGCAGCCTTCGCGGCGCTGTGCGCGGCGGGCCTCGCATGGGCCGCCGCATGGCTGGCGATCGGCGGCGGGCTGAGCGAACGCGCCGTGCGGGATGGGCGGGCGACGACGCGCGACGACGCTGGGCGCGAAGCCGCGCCGGCCGACCGACCGCTCGCCTATCGGCGCCTCATCTTCAATCCCACCGTAATGGGCCTCTGGGCGGCGATGTTCGCCTCCGCCTGGACGCTCTCGCTGCTCATCGTCTGGTTTCCCGCCTTCCTGCGCAGCGCGCTGGAGGCGCGGGAGGCGCATGTGGGCCTGTTGAGCGCCATCCCTTGGCTGGGCGGCGCGCTGGTCGTGCTCGCCGTCGGCTGGGTCTCGCAACGCATGCTCCTGCGGCGCGGATCCAGCCGCCAGGCGCGTGGAATTCTGCCCTGCGGCCTTGGCCTGTGCGGCGCCGCCTGCCTTGCGGCCGCAGGCTTCGCGGAAACCGCCGCAGCGCAATTCGCGCTGGTCTGCTTCGGCCTCGTCCTGCCCAACGCCATCGTCGCGCCGGCGCAGGCGGCCATGGCGGAAATCGCGCCCGACTCGCAGCGCGCCGCCGTTCTTTCCATCGGCAATGCCGTGGCGGGCCTCGCCGGCGTCGTCGCGCCCTATGCGTCAGGCCTTGCGATCGCTGCGGCCGCGACGCCCGCGCAAGGATTCTCCGACGCCTTCCTCCTCTGCGCGGGCGCGGTCGCGGCGGGCAACGCGCTCGGCCTGTGGCTCATTCATCCTGCGCGCGAAACCACGCGTCTGCGCGAAACCACGCGTCTGCGCGAAACCACGCCTGGCCCTCACTCCGGCGACGCCGGCGCGTAAACCTGCAACACGCCCGGCAGCAGGCGCATATGCGCAGGCGTGCGCCCGACGATCTCTCCGTCAGCGTTGATGGCGCGCGGACGGCGCGTGCGCAGCACGAACCACACGCCCTCCTGCGTGCGCACGTCCTCCCATGCGCCATGGGCGCCCGCGCGGAAATCCAGCGCCATCAGCAACAGCCGCCAGAGGCTGCGCATCTCGAGGCTGTAGAGATAGAGCCGGCCGTCGCCGATCTCGCAGGCGTGATGCACGCTCATGCCGCCGCCGTAATAGCGCCCGTTGCCCACCGCCACCTGGAACGTGCGGGCGCGCCGCACGCCCGTCTCGCTCTCGATGATCACGCTGAAGCGATGCGCGCGCATCAGCGCGCGGGCGCCGGCCACCACATAACTGAACGAGCCGAAGCGTCGCTTCGTCTCCCCCGTGAGTTCGCGCGCAAGCTCCACGCTGACGCCCACGCTCGCGACGTTGAAGAACGGCGCGCCGTTCACCTCGCCCAGATCGATTGTGCGCAGGCGGCCTGCGAAGACGAGCTCCGCCGCCGCAAGCGGGTCATCCGGCACGCCCAGCGAACGGGCGAGATCATTGGCAGTCCCCAGCGGAAGGATTGCGAAGGGGCGCTGCGCGCGCATGAGCAGCGGCGCTGCGCGATGCAACGTGCCGTCGCCGCCTGCGACGACGATCAACGCGGCTGCCTGCGCGGCGCGCAGCGCCTCGTCTTCCTGCGCTGGCGCGTCAATGAGCGGCAGCCCGCCAGCGATGAACCTCTCGCGCGCGGCGGAAAGGTCTTCTCCCGCGCGTCCGCTCGCGGGATTGCGCAGCAGCAGCGCAAAGCGTCCCGCCGTCTGGCGGCTTGTCGGCTCCATGGCTGCGCCTCCGCGCGTTCCGCCGCCCCGTCAACGCTGGCGTCGCGCTTTGGTTCGCAGGCCTCAGAAGGCGCGGGTCAACGTCACGTTGAAATCCAGACGATCATAGTCATACAGCTTCACGTTCGAGCGATTGTCCGTGTAGCTGATCTGCAGACGCGGCGCGAAACCGGCGACGGCGAAATCTTTTTTCACAAGCGTGATCGAGCCCGTCATTCGCCTGTCGCGGCGCGGCGCGCCGAACAGCGGAAACGGGCCGTCATAATCGCGCCAGGCGAAGCCTGCTTCGGGATAAACCGTCATCGACCAGGGCAAATCGAAATTATAGCCGATGAGCGCGCCGAATTCACGAAAAGCCAGATGCGCGTTGCGCGCGCTCTCGCGCTCGAACGTCGCGCCCATGCGCAGGAACTGACCCGGCATGGTGAAGCGATCCCAATGGGCGCTCACGGAGTAACGCATCCCATCGCGATAGGCGTCCTGATCGTGGCGCTGCGCGATGGCCCCGCCCGACAGCGTCACGCGATTGGCCTCGCCCACGAACATGCGCGCGGAAGCCTGCGGCCCGAAGGCGTAGAGATATTCCGTCCCACCGAACCAGCGCCGCTGCCCGGTCATTTCAAGCGTCGCCACGCCAGCCGACAACAAACGCCGCAAGCCCGCGCTCGCGCGCACGCTGCGGTCGTCATAACCGCGATGCGCATGGTCGCGATGCATCGTGGAGAGCGTCGCGAGCCAGCCCCAGTCATCCAGAAATGGCGCGGAATAGGCGAGATCCGCGCCGTAGAGCGCGCCGACGCCGGACTTGCGCCGGCCCGCCTTCGCGGGGGTGAAGTCGAGAAAGCCGATCTTCAAGCGATCCTGCGACGTGCCGCTCGTCATGTTCGTGGTGGGCGCAAGGGTGACATAGCCCTGCGCGCTCCAGCGCCTTGCCCCATCAAGCGCGCGCGCGTCCTGCCGCACGCGATCGGCGAGCGGTGCGGCGAGATCGGGCGCCCCGAGGACGAAATCGAAATGGCGCCGCGCGCCCTCGTGGTCCTCAAGTCGCGCAAGCGTGCGGGCGAGATGGACGCGCACGCGCGCAAGGCCCGGATGGTCGGCGAGAATCCGGCGATAGGCGTCACGCGCGCGCGTGAGCCGTCCCGTCGCCTCATCAAGACGAGCGTCCACGAAGGCGCCATAGACCTGCGCATAATCATCCGCCCGCGCCACGGCGGCGAGCCCCTTGCGCGCGTCGTCGAAGCGACCGGCGTCGATCAGGCGCTCGATCTCCTCGAAGGCCGCGCGCGCATTCTCGCTCGCATCTGCGGCTTCGCGCGCAGGAGAAGGCGCGTTCGTCTGGCGATCCTGCGCGCGCGCCTCGCGCCATTGCGTCGCCCCGAGCCCGAAAAGGCACAGAAGAAACGCGACGCGGACGCGCACGGCCGCCTATCTCTGCTTCGCGCCGAAGACGCCGGCGACGAGCCGCGAGGCGTCGCCGGATCTCGCGAAGGCGGACAGCACGCCTGCGGCCTCCGCCGCGCCCGGTCCGAAAAACGCGCCTTGGGTCGTTCCCGCCTGCGCGACATTGAACAGGGGCGCCGTCGTGCCTGGCCGCGTCAGCACGGCGGCGCCAGCGAAAGCGCTCCCCTGCAAGGAGCCGCGCATGGCGATGCCGAAATCCGCCTTTTTCGCCGGCTGCCCCCGCGCACGCACATTGTCGATGCGTCCGCTGAAAGCCTGTTTTCCGAAATCGACGCGAAGCGACGCGTCGCCCTCGATCTCCGTGGCGCCGCGGAAGGATTGGCCGGGGATCATCTTCACGTCCACGCCCTCGAAGGCGCCGGCGTAATCGGCCACGCCGCTCGCGGGCATGTCCTGCGTCCTGCGCCCGCCAAAAAACGCTACGACGTCGCCGGCGGAGCCCATCAGCCCGGAAGGCTGCGCGCGCTCAGCGACCGCCAGCCCCACATAGGCGTGGGCGAGGCTCGTGACGCCGAGACTCGCCGACAGCGACCGCGACACGCGCAGGCGCGCGCCCTCGCTCTGGCCGGAGCCCTCCAGCAGCTCGCCATCGGACGTGAAGCGACCGGAGACCTGGATTGCGGGCCCCTCGCCATCGGTTGAGAGGCTCACTGTTCGCAAGCCCTGCGCGTCCGGGGCGCCGGCGGTCAGCGTCAGGGCGCGCGCCCCCGCCCCGATCTCGCCGCCCGCCTTCTGCGTGACGCCATCCTCCACCGGCGCTTGATAGGCGCTCACCAGCCCCTCCGGCGCGAATGAAGCCTCGGAAGCCCCGCCCCCGGGGTCGGGAGCGGACGGCAGGTCCACCCGCGCCTCCGGCGGCCGCAGCCCGGGCGAGGGCGAGACATCCGCAGGCCAGTCAAAGACGGAGCGGCTTGGGCCGGAGGAGGCGGACGCTTCGAAGTCCGCGAGCGACGGGGATGCGAGGCTGGAACTGGTGCGCATGACCCTCTGAGGCGCACAGCCGGCCGCAGCGAGCGCGCCCAGAGCGACGAACGCCGGGAGACACGCTCGCGAACGCGAGCCCCTGATTGCGCTAGACGAGCACATGCACGCGCCCTGACGTCAGCCATTGACACCCCTAACGTAACGTCACCATGGCATAGATCAAGCTGGAATCGCCGGCGTGATCGCGTCATTGCTTTTTGGCGCCGAAGGCGCCGGTCACCAGCAGCTTCTGCTGGCCGTCCTGCGCGGTCAGGGCGAGCGCGCCTGCGGTCTCCGCCGCTTTCGGGCCGAAGAAGCCGCCCTGCAAAGCGCCGCCGGTGTTGTGCCAGGCGGGCTTATTGGAGGTTTCCTGCACGAAGGCGGCGCCCGCGAACCCCGAACCATTGATCGAGCCGCTGAAGCCGATGTTGTAGCTGACGGGCGTCTTGCCCGCCGCGGAATGGGCGTTGAGGCCGCTGACCTGACCGCTCACCAGCCCCTGCGCGAAATCAGCCGAGAGCCTGACCTGCCCCGACAGGTCCTGCGTCGTGATTTTCGCCGAGCCATTGGCCGCGCGCTGTTCGCGCCCCTCGAACGTGCCGGCGTAATCAGCCTTGCCCGTGGTGGGCATGTCGGTGGTCTTCGACCCGCCGAACATGGCGAAGGCGTAACTCACCATGTCGCCGCTGGACCCTTCAGCCCGCGTCCCGATGCCGCCCTGCCCCACATAAGAATAGGCGAGGCTCGGCGCGCCGAGGCTGAGGTCGAGAGAGGCGCCGGGCGCGTTTGTGAAACGCACGTAATCGCCCGTGGGCGTTCCGTCCGGCATGGCGAGCGCGGCGTCGCCCTTGTAGGCGACGCCATTGCCCTGGATGCGGCCAGTGGCGCGCGAGAAGCCGCGCATGCCCTCGACCGTCACATCCACCTGCTGCTTGCCGGCCTCGTCGACCTCGCCGACGCCCGTTCTCACCTGCACGGCCTCCGCGCCCTTTGGGAGGGAGAAGGACGCGCTCTGCGTGTTATTGTTGGCGACGCTGCGCGAGATCAGCCCCGTCGAGGTGAACGAGCCCACGAAAGGCGCGAAGGCCTTCGGGGCCTGTTTGTTCGTCTCAAGGCCGTCAGTGGCTTTCGCCGTGGGGCCGATGAAACATCCCCCTAGCGGAAGGCTGGCGCAGCATGCGAGCGCAAAGGATGCGCGGCGCGCCGAAAATCGCGGCGAAAGCAACATGAACGCCTCAAAAAAATGAACGCAAGAACATCTTCCCTTAAGGCTACCGCAAGGTCGCCTGAATGCAATCCTCGTCCAGGCGCGCCAAACAGGCGTAATTGACATTGCAAGACAAAAGACCGGCGCGTGGTGAAGCGTCGGTTAAGCGCTCAGAAGGATACGCGGTCATGAGTTCAGAGCGAGACGAAAGCCACGCAGCGCAGGGCGAGCGCGTCATTCACGTGCGCGTGAGCGGACGCGTGCAGGGCGTTGGCTATCGCGTCTGGACGCAGGCGCATGCGCAGGCGCTTGGCCTGCGCGGCTTCGTGCGCAACCGCAGCGCAGGCGACGTGGAGGCGGTGTTCGCGGGCGCCCCGGACGCCGTGGCGGCCATGGCTGAAAGCCTGTTGCGCGGCCCCGCGCGCAGCGCAGTGAGCGGGGTGCAAATCGCGGAGGCCGACGAAAGCGCGCTTGCCCCGACGTTCGGCGCGCCCTTCGTCATCCTGCCCACGCTGTGAGAGGGGCGCGCACAAAAAAGGCCCGCACGAGGCGGGCCTTGATCGATTGGGAAGACGTGGACGGCCTCAGGCCGCCTCAGCATCACCCGCCTGCGAGGGGCCGGAATCCTTGCCCTTGGCGGACACGTCGCGATCGACGAATTCGATGACGGCCATCGGCGCGTTGTCGCCGAAGCGGAAGCCCGCCTTCAGCACGCGGGTGTAGCCGCCGTTGCGCTCCTTGTAGCGGGGCCCGAGCACGTCGAAGAGCTTCTTGACGATCTCGACGTCCTTGATCTGGGCGATCGCCTGACGACGCGCGTGCAGGTCGCCGCGCTTGCCGAGCGTCACGAGCTTTTCGACGACGGGACGCAGGTCCTTCGCCTTGGGCAGCGTGGTGACGATCTGTTCGTGCTTGATGAGCGCGACGCACATATTGGCGAACATCGCCTTGCGGTGTTCGGCGGTGCGGTTGAAGCGGCGCTTCTTGTGACCGTGATACATGGCTCTCTCCTTCGTTCTTCCGGCCGCCGTGCCAAGGGTCGACCGTCCTGGTTAGGCGCCTCTCCCGCTTTGGGGAGAGGCGTTATGCGTCGTCTCAGTAATGCTCTTCGAAGCGCTTGGCGAGCTCTTCGATGTTCTCCGGCGGCCAGCCGGGCACTTCCATGCCCAGGTGCAGGCCCATCTGCGCCAGAACTTCCTTGATCTCGTTGAGCGACTTGCGGCCGAAGTTCGGCGTGCGCAGCATCT
>CAZYBF010000060.1:15063-17062 GCA_964645525.1 uncultured Beijerinckia sp. | reverse complement strand
CTTGCGCGTCGATGACAACCCACTTCTTCTCCACCTCGGCGGTTTTGGTGACAGTGGTTTTCCCGAACATGGGAGGTTTTTCCTTGAGCTGATCGGCGCGAACGAAAGGACCCGCGCCGAAGGTGTTCGGCTTCTAGGCGGCGGCGCCGTAGTTGTCAACGCGATTTTGCAACGAAATCGTCAGAAACGCCCCGTATTTGAGGGCTTTTCTGAATGCGGTATCCAGATACCTTAGATTGGCCAGCGCCGCTCGCACATTTGCGGGATCGCCTCGATCAACCCGCCCAGGGGCCCGGAGCTCAGGAGAATCACGGCCTCGTCGCCGTTCAGCCCGCTTTCCAGCGCCGCGACGCCTTCCGCGCAGGAGGTGACGGGCGTCGCTCGCTGGCCCGCCGCCCGGATCCGCGCCACGATCTCGTCTTGGGTGACCTGATCGTGCGTCCCAGCCCCCTGGGAGGCCGGTTCATAGACCAGCACCTCGTCGCAGCCCGCAAAGGCGTCGTCGTACCAATGGAGGGTCGCCCGGTTGCGCCAGGAGAAGGTGTGCGGCTCGAAGACCGCAACCAGTCGTCGCCCGGGAAAATGCAGCTTCATGGCGGCTATGGCGCTGCGCGCCTTGTCATAGGATGAGCCGAAGCCTTCATAAATGGGCACGCTGGTGCGCTGGGACTTGCGGTCGAGGCGGCGCCTGATGCCCAGAAAGGTCCCCATGGCGCGGGCGTAGTCAGCGGCGCTGACCAGTCCTCGCGTCAGTACGAAGGCGCCTACGCCCACCATATTCTCGATATTGTGCAGCCCGAGCTGCCCGGTCTCGACCTTCACCACGGGGTCGCCCTTGTGGGTCAGGGTGAAGCGGCTGCGCTCCCCCAGCTGGATGTCGCGCGCCTGCCATTCCCCCTGATCGACGCCAAAGGTGGTCACGGGGCGCTTGACCCCCTCCAGAAAGCGGCGGCTCAGCTCGCCGCTTAGGGCCGCGAGCACCAGCCCTTCGGGCGCGGTCAGGTCCATGAGTTGGTGGAAGGGCGCCAAATATGACTCGACCGTGGGAAAAACATTCACATGGTCATGGGCCAGCGGCGTCAGAATGAGATGCGCCGGAGCGTAATGGAGGAATTTCGAGCGGTCGTCGGTGTTGGAGGAGGGGTATTCGTCCCCCTCCAGGAGGAATAGATCCCCCTGCCCCATATGCCAGGCATTGGAGGGCGAGAGGGGCGCGGCGCCGATCATGAAGGAAGGGTCTAGCCCCGCCTCCAGCAGGCAATGGGACAAGAGGGAGACGCTGGTGGTCTTGCCGAAGCTGCCCGCCATCACCACGGGGGTCCGGTCTTTCGAAAGCAGGCCCAGCACCTCGGCGAAGGAGAGAATGGCGGGGCGCACGGCCCCCTGTCCCTGCGCCCTTGCGAAGGCCTCGGCCACCTCTGCATTGGTCTGCGGCACCAGCCGCGCGTTCTTGCCGATGACAATGAGATCGGCGTCAGCCGGGATATTGGCGGGGCCATAGGGCACGCGGCAGTCCAGCCGCTCGGTCGCCAGCACCTCGGAAATGGGCGGATAGATCGCCTCATCGGAGCCGGTCACGGCCACGCCGCTGTCGCGCAGCAGCAGCGCCGTGGCGCTCATGCCGACCCCTGCGATGCCGATGAAATGCGCCTTGCGATACGGAAAAGAGCTCATGCGATCCTCGCCGGGCCCGAATCATAAGCCCGAGGAGCATCATAGCCGAGCTGGCCGCCTGCGGCCCCGCTCAGCAGCAGCTGCATTCAGCGTAGTCGTCATGGATGAGGGCGCTCTTCATCCACCAGGGCGGCAGATCCTCATCCCCCACCTCCGCCAGGGGCTTGAACACCTTGAACTGGCGGCGCCTGCCATCATCGCACCAGAACGCGATGACGGTTTCCAGCGGCGGGCAGCCAGGCAACTGGCATTCGATCTGGCTGATCATGATGGCGTCGTCCTCGCCCAGCCGTGCAAGCAGTTTCTCACGGCGATTGCGGTTCCA
>CAZYBF010000060.1:13520-15053 GCA_964645525.1 uncultured Beijerinckia sp. | reverse complement strand
GCACGGCCTCCTTCAGCCCCCGGGTGATCCCAGCGGCGTCAGGTCGCTTCTTCCGGAAGGGTCCGGAGTTGGTCATTCAGCGGGGCTCCAGCCCCAAAGGCGGGGCGCGCCGCTCCTTAGGACGGGCCGCCGCCCCCCGCAAGGCGCCCATGCGGCGCCAGCGAAATTGCGCTCCGGCGATTCACGGAGTACCAAGGCTCCAGCGCCAGCCCACAGGAGGAGAACGCCTTGGTAGAGAAAGTCCTCGCAGCCGTCCGCACGGCCCCCAGCAAGACCGAAATCCGGGAATTTCCTATGCCGGAGATCGCCGACGACGCCGCCCTGATGAAGATGGAAGTGGCGGGCATCTGCGGCACGGATGTGAAGCTCTATGCCCATCCCCCGATGACGGCCCCCTGCATCATGGGCCACGAGAACATCGGCTACATCGCCAAGTGCGGCAAGGAATTCACCCGCCGCAAGGGTTTTAAGGAAGGCGATCTCGTCTTCGTCGAACACTATGTCATGTGCGGCAAGTGCGAGTGGTGCCACAAGGGCGAGTACCGCCATTGCGAGAACACCGACTGGCGCACCAACCCGGACGGCATCCGCTACGGCTACACCTCCGCCGAGCGCGCGCCGCATCTGTGGGGCGGCTTCGCCCAATACATGTACCTGCCCTGGAACGCGGTGGTGCACCACGTGCCCAAGGGCGTCTCGCCCGAACTCGCGGGCCTCGTGACGCCGATGGCGAACGGCATCGAATGGTCGCTGTTCGAAGGCAAGGTCGGCTACAACGACGTGGTGCTCATTCAGGGCCCCGGCCAGCAGGGCCTCTCGCAGACCGTCATCTGCAAACAGGCAGGCGCCAAGCAGATCATCGTCACCGGCACCGCCAAGGACCATGCGCGTCTTGAAGTCGCCAAGAAGCTCGGCGCCGACGTCACCATCGACGTGAACGCCGAAGATCCGCTGCAGAAGATCATGGAAGTGACCGGCGGGCGCGGCGTGGACGTGGTGCTCGACTGCACCGCCGGCGCCGGCACGATCCCGATCATGCTCGGCATCGAAGCGCTGAAGCGCAAGGCCGGCCGTATCGTCGTGCAGGGCGAGATGCCGCAGTTCCCGAACTTCCCCATCGGCAAGATGACGACGAAATACATCACCATGTATTCCGCGCGCGGCCATTCCTACCTCGCCTGCGAGCTCGCCCTGCAGCAGCTCGCCTCCAAGCGCTTCCCGCTGGACCTCGTGACGACGCACCGCTTCGGCCTCAACGAAGTGGACAAGGCGATCAAGTCCGTCGGCGCCAAGGAAGGCGCCGTGAAGGACGTCATCCACGCCTCGCTGATGCCCTGGCTGTGAGTTTTTCACGCCCGCATTCGCGTTGAGCTGAAATCAAAAGGCCGGGTGGAAACGCCCGGCCTTTTTGTTGCCCATTAGGTCGCGTTCTGGAGTTGCGCGCGAGGACGCGCGCACATGATCCTTGGACCGCGCGCGTCCTCGCGCGCACATAAAGCGCGCAAACGAGTCAGAACGCGCCCTGCCCTCACT
>CAZYBF010000060.1:8112-13420 GCA_964645525.1 uncultured Beijerinckia sp. | reverse complement strand
GTCCTCGCGCGCACATAAAGCGCGCAAACGAGTCAGAACGCGCCCTGCCCTCACTCCTTGCGCAGCAGGTCCACGCGGAACACCTGATCGAAGGCGAGGCGGCCGTCCTCCTTGTCGGCGAGCGAGACGAAGGTGCGCTTCACGCCTTCCGGATCAGCCTCGAATTTCGCCGCGCGGCGCGCGTCGCGATCGAGCTGATCGTCCTTCCATTCCTCGTAAGACGCGAAGGACCGGCGCGAGCGATAGAGAATTTCGCGCGCGCGCGAAAAGCCGGCGCCGATCATGCCATGCAGCGCGATCCACGCCTCCCGGCGCACCACGGTCTCGTCGTTCACGAATTTCGTCGCCTCGTGGTAATGGCCCGCCGCCACCGGCTCCATCACGTAGAGATGGCCGCCGGCCTTGAGCGCGCGCCCCGCCTCGCGCAGCGCCTTGCCCGCGTCTGGCATGTGGTGCAGCGAATTGGAGAAGATCACCACATCGAAATAGCCGTCCGCCCAGGGGAGGCTCTCGCCGCTCTCCACGCGGAACTCGACGCGCACGCCTTCGCCCTGCGCCGCCGCCTGCGCCTTGGCGATCGACTTCTCCTTGACGTCAACGCCCGCGACCTCGCCGATGAAGGCGGCAATGCCGCGGGTGAACTTGCCCTCGCCGCAGCCGATGTCGAGCGCGCGCGCCGCGCCCTCCCCCAGAAGCTCGCGCGCGAATTTCGTATTGGCGCCGAGCGGCAGGGCGCGAATCTCCGCGTCGCTGGGCGCAAGCGCGCGGCGCATGGCCTCGGCGGTCTCGTTCGTGCTCATCGGCTCCCCCCGGATGTAAAATTAGAAGTTTCTGAAGTATACCTCGGGCGAGGCCGCCCGCAAGCGCGGGGCCCGAATTGACGCGGCCGCGGCAAAGCGTGCAAAAAGACGCGCGCGCAATGACGCGGCGAGGAAACACCGGAAGGATCGACATGGCCGAGGCGTTCGAAACCGTCACCATCCCCCTGCTCCAGCAGCGCAAGCGCGACGGCAAGAAGAGCATCGGCGTCGTCGCCTGGGATTATCCCACCACCCGTTTCGCCGACCGCGCGGGCGTGGACTTCATCGTGATCGGCGATTCCGTGGGCGCGAACCTGTGGGGCCATGCGACGCCGCTCGAAGTGACGCTCGATGAAATCCTCGTGTGCTGCAAGGCCGTGCGTCGCGCGACCGAGCGCATGGTCGTTTCCTGCGACATGCCCTATGGCCCGGTGCAGGAGGGCCTGTCGAGCGCGATGAAGGCGGCCGTGCGCATCATCAAGGAAGGCGGCGCCGACATGATCAAGGTGGACGCCGCCGCCAATCATCCCGATGTGGTGCGCGCCATGGCGCAGGCGGGCATTCCGGTGTTCGCGCAATTCGGCCTCACGCCGCAAACCGCGCTCAAATACGGCATCCCCTATTCCGCGCAAAACTCCGCCGCCGCGCTCGCCAGCAAGGAGGCGGCCGCGCGCCTCGTGGAGGAAGCGCTAATGCTGGAGGAATGCGGCGCGGTGGCGCTCGACTTCACCAATTCCGGCCCCGTCGCCGGCGAGGCCGTGGTGAAGGCGGTGAAGATCCCCTGCATCGGCGGCTTCGGCGGCGGACCCTGGCTCGACGGGCGCGTGCGCCTCGCGCAGACCGTTCTCGGCTACGGCGAGAAGTGGATCGACAGCAAGACCGACACGTATTTCAACACCGCGCAGGGCACGATCGACGCGTTCAAGGCGCTTGTCGCCGACGCGCGCGCGGGCAAGCAGATCAAGGGCTGACGCCATGGCTTTCGTCGATGTCGACGGCGTGCGCACGCGCTATGAGGTGACGGGCTCCGGCCCGCCGCTGCTTTTGTTTTCGCCCGGCGGCTTCAACGCCGTGATCGAGCAATGGTCGGGCCTTGGCGTTTACGCGAAGGTGAAGCCGCTTGAATGGCTCGCGCAGCACTTCACCTGCATCGCCTTCGACCGGCGCGAATGCGGCCAGTCGGGCGGGCGCGTGGAGCGCGTCACCTTCCAGCATTACGTGCGTCAGGCGGCGGGCCTGCTCGATCATCTGGGCGTGGAGCGCGCGCATCTCATGGGCGGCTGCATGGGCTGTTCGCCGGTCGCCGCTTTCGCCGTGGCGCATCCCCAGCGCGTGGGCGCGATGGTGCTGTGGTGGCCGACGGGCGGACCGAAATACCGCATCTCGAGCCATATGCGCTTCGCCGACCATCTGGGCTTCGTGCAGCGCGAGGGGCTGAAGGGCGTCGTCGAACTGGTGCAGCGCGAGGGCAAGCCCTTCAACGCCGACCCGCGCGGCGGGCCATGGGCCGCCGTCATCAAGGCCGATCCCGATTTCGCGGCGCGTTTCGCGGCGATGGACGTGGAGAAATACAAGATCATCGTGGACGGCGTGCTGCGCACCATGTTCGACCGCGACACGGCGGCGGGCGCCGAGCCCGAAGACCTGATGCAGCTCGACATCCCCGCGCTGATCGTGCCCGGCGCCGACGCGTTCCACGGCACGTCTGCGGCGCGCTATCTGCAGGAATGTCTGCCCCGCTCGGAATATTGGGACATGGGCGTGGACGGGCAGACGCGCGAGGCCTCGGAGGCGCGCGTGCTCGCGTTCTTGAAGCAGCACGCGGTGTAGGTTTTTGCGCACGGGGTCGCGCGCGGTCCAGTTGTTCGCCTGATTGGACCGCGCGCGTCCGCGCGCGCAGAAGAAGAAGTTCAGGGCGCCGCCTGCCCGATGGCTGCGAGCATCGCCTTCGCGACCTCCACATCCTCGTCCTGATGGGCGCCGCCCGCCCCCACGCCGCCGACCGTCTCGCCGTTGACGACAACCGGAAAGCCGCCGCGCACATTGGTGAACTCGCCGTCCATGCGGATCTGCATCGACACGACGCGATGCTCCTCCGCATAGCCGGTGGGCAGACGCTGCGATGCTGCGGTCTTCGCCTTCTTCGTCGTGGTGCGGCCGGCGAAATGGCGCGCGCCGTCCATCACGAGGAACGCGACGATCTCGCAGGACTGGTCGCACACAGCGAGCGCCACCTTCACGCCCAGCTCATCGGCGCGCGCGACGCCGGCGGCGAGCATTTTCATGCTCGCCTCATGGGTCAGCCGGAAAGTGGGGACGAAATCCGCCATAGCCCTCAGCCCACGAGGTTGAGGGTTTCCTTGACGAACAGATCCTCGATGCGCTCGGAGCCGGAGAGAATGCCCTGCTTCTTGGCATGGCCGATGAGGTTCTCCACCACCGCGCGGTTGGGCTCGATGCCGTAGGGCATGGGATCGCCGCCGGTGATCTCCATCACGCGCTTGTGCATCTTCGCGTCGCCCTTCAGCTCGACGCCGCCCGCCTTCAGCTTCTCGACATACATCTGCTTCGACTTGGCGAAAGCGTTGAACACGTCCGTGGCGAGGCCGGGATTGGCCTCGATCAATTCGTCGCGGATGACGACGAGATGGTTGATCGGATAATGGCCGCTCGCCTTGAGCGCGGCGAAGCCGGTCTCGTCGGCGTTGGGGATCAGCGGCACGATGTCGGGATGATCGACCGCGACGCCGATGGCCGCGACGAGCTCGCCGGAGACGAGCATGTCCTCCATCTTCTTGCCGGCCTCGATGGGCGTGACGTTGGCGGGCGCCTTGTATTCGGCCACATGTTCGTCGCCCGAGAGCACCCAGTTCACCTTCGACAGATCGACGCCGTACTGATCCTGCAGGATGCCGCGCGCCCACACGCCGGTGGTGACGGTGTAGCCGCGGTTCACGCCCACGCGCTTGCCTTCGAGGTCTTTCGGCGAGCGGATGCCCGCGTTCTTGTTCACGAGGATCGCGCCATGGTGGAACTGGCGCACGATGAAGACGGGAATTGCGGTGAACTTCTTCCCGTAAGCCTTGGCGCACATATAGGTCGTGATGGCGAGCTCGCAGATGTCGAACTCGTGGCCGCGCACCATCCGCCGGAAGGCCGCGATCAGCGGGTCCACCTCAACCCAGTCGAACTCGAAGCTCGTGGGCTTCACGAGCCCGTCCTTGAGGGCCTGGTTGGCGACCTGCGTGCGGGTGACGGATTTGTACTTCGGCAAGGCCATGGCGCTAGCTCCCCTTGTTGGACGTTTGGCGCTTTGTAGGCCAAAGCCGGCGCGGGCGGAAGAGGACGGAGGGAGGCGATCAGCCCGGCCTGATTGGGCGCCGGCGCCCGCCATGCTAGAAGCGGCGCGAATCCCCGCAACAGCCGGAGCCAGCCATGTCCGACGCCCCGCCCGACCGCCTCTCGAATGATCCGCGCAGCCCCTTCTATGACGAGGCCGCGCTCGCCCGCGACGTGGGCGTGCGCTTCAAGGGCGTCGAGAAGACCAATGTCGAGGAATATTGCGTGAGCGAGCGCTGGGTGCGCGTGCCCGCCGGCAAGACGCTCGACCGCTACGGCGCACCGCTGCTCATCAAGCTCACCGGCGACGTCGAGGTCTGGTTCAAGGACAAGGCCGAGTAAGGCCCCGTCTCAGCAGCAGGAGCATTCGAACCCCTCCTCGACGATCAGCGCGTCGCGCATCCAGGAGGGCGGCAGGTCGTCCTCGACCACCTCCGCGATGGGTTTGAACACCTTGTAATGGCGCCGGCGCCCGTCCGACGCCCAGAAGGTGATGGCGGTCTCCAGCGGCGGACAGCCCGGCAGGGCGCATTCCACCTCATTGGCGCTCACCACGTCCTGCGGGTCGAGGCGGAAACGCGCGCGCACCCATTCCTTCACCCGCGCCGAGGCGGCGCGATGGTCGTCGCCCCGTCTGGAGGGGCCGAGGGCGTAGACGCTGGCGCTCATGACCGCTGCTTGCTCTCTCGACGGTTTCGCCCGGCGCGCTTGGGCGCGCGCCGCCGCCCGTATATAACTCAAAAAAAGCCCCGACGAGGCCTCCGTGAGCAATCCCTACGGCTTTCCGCAATATGTCATCGACCGCGTGCTCGCCAAGCGCGGACGCCTGTCCGTGTTCGACAGGTTCGACCCGCGCAAGACCGCCCTGCTCGTCATCGACATGCAGAACTTCTATGTCGGCGAGATCGAGAGCGTGGTGGGCATCATCCCCAACATCAACGCGCTCGCCGCGCGCCTGCGCGCGCTCGGCGGGCTTGTGGTCTGGGTGGGCATGAGCGCGGGCGAGGCCGGGGGCGCGAGCCGCTGGCGCATCTATCACGATCATTTCTTCACGCCGGAGAAGGGCGCGAACCATCGCGACCAGCTCACCCCCGGCCATCCGGGGCATGCGTTCCACAAGGACCTCGCCATCGAGCCCGCAGATCCCGTGGTGTACAAGACGCGCTTCA
>CAZYBF010000060.1:0-8102 GCA_964645525.1 uncultured Beijerinckia sp. | reverse complement strand
AGCCCCTTCGTGCAGGGCGCCTCCAACATCGAGGACACGCTGCGCCCGCGCGGGATCGAAAACCTCGTCGTCGTCGGCACCGCGACCAATATGTGCTGCGAGAGCGCCGCGCGCGACGCGATGATGCTCGACTACAAGGTGGTGATGGCGAGCGACGCCAATGGCGCGCGCTTTCCTGAAGACCATCTCGCGGGCCTCACCTCTTTCTATCAGAGCTTCGGCGACGTGCGCACGACGCGCGAGATTCTCGACGACCTGCTGCGCGCGTGAGGACGCGCTAGCGCGCGCCAAGGCGCCAGCGGCGACAGCGCGGGGCCGTTGAGCGGCTCGCCGTCCACGCCGAACTGCGACCCGTGGCACGGGCAATCCCAACACAGTTCGAGCGCGTTCCAGTGCACGATGCAGCCCGCATGGGTGCAGGCGGCCGAGAAGGCGTGCAGCTCCCCGCCCGGATCGCGATAGGCGGCGACCTTCTGCCCGCCCACGCGCACCACCGCGCCTTCGCCGGGCGCGACGCCCTCAAGGCCGCCGCTTTCTCCGGGCGTGAGATATTCAGTCATGTTGCGCGCCATCACCGCGTTCTCGGCCATATATTCGCCTGCGGCGCGCAGGCTTGCGCGCGCCGGCCTGTAGGCCTGCTCCCACGGGCTTTCGCGCCCCAGCACGAGATCGCGCAGCAACATGCCCGCCATGGCGCCGGTCGTCATGCCCTGCCCTGAATCGCCGGTCACTACATAGATATTGCGGTCGCCCGGATTGCGCCCGACGAAAGGCGCCGCGTCGGCAGGCTCCATCACCTGTCCGGACCAGCGATGATCCACCGGCCCAAGCTCGGGAATCATCGCGCGCGCCCAATGTTCGAGCCGGGCGAAACGCTCGTCGAAATCGCCCGCCTCGCCGGTCTTGTGATGGTCCCCGCCGATGATCGCCCAGGGATCGCCGCCATCGCTCGCCTCCTGCAGACGCACGTAATGATAGGGGTCGAGCGTGTCCCAATAGAGCGCGTCCACAACCGCATCCGCAGGACAGCGCGCGGCGATGACATAGGTGCGGTAGGGCGCCTGTTTGGTGTGAATGACGATGAGGTCATTGATCGGCGAATTGGTCGCGACGATCGCGGCGCGCGCGCGCACCGCATGGCCCGAAGCCGTCTCGACGAGAACGCCCTCTCCCTCGTCGGCGACGCTCGTCACCGGCGTATGCGCATAGATGCGCACGCCGCGTCGCGTCAGCGCGTCCGCCAGCCCCAGCAGATATTTCATCGGGTGAAACCTGGCCTGATAGGGAAAGCGCAAGGCAGGCCGCCCTTGCAGGAAGGCGGGCGCGTCCTTCCCCGCCCATTCCACGCCCGGAAAGCCGATGCGCGCGCAGGCCTCGCGCTCCTGCGCCAGAAGATCGGCGTCATCGCCCTCGCCGAGAAACAGATAGCCGTCGAGCCGCGTGAAATTGCAGGGGATGCGCTCAGCCGTTTGAATGGCGCCGATGCGCTCGATCGCCGCCTGCTGGCTCTGGTGGAAGACGCGGGCCTCGTCCTCGCCACGCATGCGAATATATTCGTGATAAAAGTCGTCGCAAGCGCTCGCCAGATGCGCTGTGGTGCGCGCGCTCATGCCGCCGGCGATGGGGCCGCGATCGAGCACGATCACCTCCTGCCCCGCAAGCCGCGCCTCATAGGCCGCCGACAGACCGGCCATGCCGGCGCCAACCACCGCCACGTCGCACGTCAGGCTGGCGTCAAGCGCGGGCGCGCTGCGCGGCGCGGCCTGCGCCATCCAGAGCGATTGCGTGGCTTCGGAACTTGCGTTCATGATCGATGCTCCCCGCGAGACTCGCGCGGGAGACAACGGAAGCGCAGCGGCGGAGTTCCCGCCCGTCAGCGCGTAAGCGCGCCGTAAATCAGCGAGGCGACGACATAGACGCCGCCAAGCGCGAGCAAGATCGGCGGGATCCAGAGCAAAAGGTCGAGCTCCCGCTTCAACCGCGCCATCGCGCCGTCAGCGGAGGCCTTGCGCGGCTTGATGATCCCCGCGCGCGTGAGCGCGCGCCGCAGCACAAGGCCGATGGCGGCGGCGGCCAGGATCATCAGGAGCAGTTTCGTCATGCGCTCTCACGGCCTCGCGCGCCTTCTGCGGGCGCGCCCTCACCATCGCAGCGCGTCCTGAGGGCGGGCGATCGGCGCGCCGTCGGAATCGGCGCCGCCCTCCCCGCCCTTGTAACCCAGCTTGCGCGCGAGCGCCTCCCCCTCACGCAAGGTCTCGACGGCCGCGTTGTGGCAGGCGGCGAGATAAAGCGACAGGCGCGTCTGCGCCTCCGGCTTCGGTTGGGCGGGCGCGAGGCGGAAAGCGCGCCAGGCTTCCTCCCGCTGCTCCAGGATCGCCGGCTGGGACTTCGAGCAGAACACATAGCCCGAGCGGTCGTCGCCCGCGGGATTGATCTCTCCGCGGCGCGGCGCGGGCTTCTCGAAGCCGTCGGGATGTTGCGAGCGCCACCAACGCGTGTCGATCTTCATGAGCCAGCCGATTTCGCTGGCGCCGAGGAACTCCGCCGCCTCGACGCTGAACCACGCGCACTGCGCCTCATGGCAGCGCCCGCGCACAAGCTTGCCGATGCGCGGCGCATATTCAGACGAGACGCTTTCGCGCAGCGACGGCTTGGAGCCCTGTTGCGGGCGCGATTGCGAAAAAGCGGGCGCGGCGAACGCGCAACACAAAGGCAGGATCAAGGCGAACGACAATCGTGCGGCGCGCATGCGTGCGATTCCTCGTTGAGGGCGAACGCACTGCTAGCGCGCGCTTTGTCGCCGCGCCGGAGACCAAGGCGGCGACAAGACGACAACGCACAGACCCGCGCGGCGCACGCATGAAGCGTTGCGCCGCAGCGACGTTTCGGCTTCAGCTTTCAGCGACAGGCAGAAGCGCCGTCTCGCCTTCGTCGAGTTGCATGTCGAACACGGTGAGCACCGCGGCGGTGGATGCGTAATTGCCCATGAGCGCCGCGAGATCGACGAGCTTGCGCGCGCCGAAACGCGCAAGCGCCTGCGCATAGGTCTGCGCGGACAATTTGCGCTTGCCGAACGTCTCGCGCCCGATGGCGACGATGAGCGCGTCCTCGGCGGGCATGTCCGAAAGCGGCTTGCGATGTTTGATCGCCTCCACCGTCTCCTTCGGCACGCCGACCTGAAGGGCGACCGGCTCATGCGCGGCCCATTCGAACCGGCTGTCGCATTCACGCGCGGTGATGAGGATCGCGACCTCGCGCTCGCGTTCGCTGAAGCCCGCCTCGAAACGCAGATAGCGCCCCACGGGGCGATTGGCCTTGCACAGGATCGGCGAGTGCAGCTGAATGCCCGCAGGCCCTTTCAGGCCGCGGATCGTGCCGCCAGCAGGATCGGTGCTGCGGTCGAAGATCGCCTTGCCCGCATCGTCGAGATCCTCGCGGCGGGGAAGCGGAAGGCGGCAACGGGACTGCGGATCAATGTCTTTGGGAAGCATGGCGGGTTCACTCCTTCGCGCGCGCGCGGCGCAGACGAGGGGGAACCGGAGGGCGCGCCGCAGACATGAAAAAGCCCCGCCACATCGACGGGGCCCCAGAGTCGCGGACTTCGTCCGATTTGTTTCCTCCCCAGACTTTCGCAGCCAAGTTCCAGCTCAAGGCCGGCGAAAGGCGCGCCTGACGTAGCGAGATTGCGCCCGCTTTTGACCTGCGTCAATGGGTCTCGCCCTGTTCCGCTTTGAAGGACGCGGAGAATGATTTAGGAGAAATCCGCGGTCGGCACGCCGGCCGCGGTAATGCCCTCTTTGGGCGTTTCCTCCCTAGACTTACAGCCGCCTGCTCGCGTAGGCGGCTTTCTTTTTTCGCCGCCCCAGACACGGCGGCGCAGCCTTGCGCTGCGACAACGCCTCCGCTCGCGTCTGGTTCCGCCCAGTCTGGTTCCGCCCATCCGCGCGCTGACGGAGCTTTATCTGCGGCGCCGCCCGCGCCTGCGGGAACCACCAAGCCGACTGGAAGTTGAGCACGCAGGCCGTCGCGGCCTGTGGAGGGCGCCATGTCGAAACAAATCCGCAACATGATTGCGCGCCGCGAGCCTGCGCGCAGGGAAGCGCTTCGACGCCACGCCATGCGCCGCCTCGCCCGCGTCGACGGCCTCTGGCGCGCCCCGCAGCCGACGATTGAAGCCTGGGCTTTGTCTGCGCTGGGCTCCGCCGTCGCCTTCGTCTTGTGGATCGTGTTGCGCTAGGCGACCGCGCGTCGCCCGCCGCCAGCCGCGCGCGCCAGCGCCGCCTCCAGATCCTCGGGCATGAAGGGTTTGGTGAGAAAATCGTCCATGCCCGCCGCCAGCGCCGCCGCCTGATCCTCTTGCGAGGCTGCGGCCGTCAGCGCGTAAATGGGCACGCGCGCCCAATCGCCCCCCAGCGCACGGATCTCCCGCGTCGCCTGCAGTCCGTCCATCACTGGCATTTGCAGGTCCATCAACACGAGATCGAAGGATTGCGCGCGCGCGGCCCGCACGGCCTCCGCGCCGTTGGCTGCGAGCGTCGCATGGTGGCCGAGCCTATCCAGCATGGCGCCGATCAGCCGGGCGGAGGACGGCGCGTCTTCGGCGACAAGAATGCGCAGGGAGCGCCCGCCCGTGTGCGCAGGCGCCGCCTCCATCTCCTGCGGCGCGCGCGCGATTTCCGCCGGCATGCGGAACCAAAAGCATGAGCCCTGCCCCACTTCGCTCTCCACGCCGATGGAGCCGCCCATCGCATGGGCGAGCGCGCGGCTGATGGAGAGGCCAAGCCCCGCGCCGGCGCGATAGAAGGAGCCGCGCCCGACCTGTTCGAACGCGGAGAAAATCCGTTCGCGATCGCTGGCGGCCACGCCGACGCCGGTGTCGCGCACGCTGAAGGCGATCTGGTCGCCCTCGCGCCGCAGCTCGATGTTTATCTCCCCGCGCTTGGTGAAGCGGACCGCGTTGCTGGTGAAATTGAGCAGGATCTGCTTCACCCGCGCGCCGTCGCCCATGATCCAGCCGGGCGTGTCCGGGTCGATGCTCACATGCAGCGTGACGTCCTTGTCCTCCAGCAGGCCACGGGTGATCTGCTCCACCTCCTGCATCATGGCGCGCAGGTTCATGGGCTCGTTGGCGAGCGTGAGAGCGCCCGATTCCAGACGAGAGAAATCGAGAATGTCGCCCACCAGCGCGAGCAGATGGCGCCCGGAGGATTTCAGCACCGCCAGATATTGCGCCTGCTCTTCATTGAGCGACGTGCTGGAAAGAAGATTGGCGTAGCCGATGACCGCTGTGAGCGGCGTGCGGATTTCATGGCTCATCGCCGCGAGGAAAGCCGATTTCGCCCGGCTCGCCTTCTCCGCCGTCTTGGCGTATTCGCCCAGCATGCAGGACTGCATCTCCAGCGCTTCCTGTGAGCTGCGCAGGTCGTTCTCGCGGCGTTTGAGTTCGGTGATGTCGGTGCGCACGATGATGAGCGAGCCGTCGCTGCCGCGCGCATGGCGCAGCAGAACCCAGCGGCCGTCAGCGAGCTTCTGCTCGAAATAGGGCGAGGCGCTGAACGCCTCGATCTGGACGCGCGCCCATTGCGTACGGTCAACATCCTCACCAAAATTGAGGCGCAGGATATGGGCGGAGCGCTCAAGATATTCCTGCCGGTCCATGCCCACGCGCAAGATCGGCGCGAGATCGGGATAGAAATCGAGCATCCGCAAATTCCACAGGACGAGGCGGTCGTCCGGCCCGAACACGATCAGCGCCTCGTTCATATTGTCTATGACGCTGCGTAACTGGGCGCGCGCAGCCGTCAGCTGCTCCTCGCGCTTGCGCAGCAGGCTGAGGTCGCTCAGCTCGTCGACGAGCTTCTCGCGCTCCTCAAGCGCAAGGCTCAGGTCGGTCTGCGAGCGCTCCACCCGCCGAGCCGCGGCAAGGCCAGCCATCGCCACCACGCCCGCCAGCAGCGTGAAGCCCAGAGAACGCGTCACCGCCCGGTTCGCTTCCGCCCACCAGGGCTCCAGCACCTCGTCGAGCGCGCGGCTCGCGCTCACCACCACAGGCCAGCCCTCCATCGCGCGGAAGGCGAGAACGCGCTGCGCGCCGCCAAGGCCGGGACGCGTGAAAACCCCGACGCGCTCCCGAGACGCTAACGCCTGAAGCTGAGGATCGCTCAGCCCGCGCGTCGCATCCTCCTTCGACAGGCCCGTGCGCGTGATGAGGTCGCCTTCGATCGTCCACAGCGCGAAGGCGATGGAGCCCCCCACGTCGGCGCCGCGCGAGAGGGATTCAAGGAAGTCCGTTTTGTAAGCGATCTGAAACACGCCGACGAAGCGCTCCTGCGCATCCACAAGGCGGCGCGTATAGGTGAACAGCACGTCGCTGCTCAGTCGCCCGACCAGGCTGGGGCCGACATGACGCTCAAAACCAAGCTCTGAATGGGCGCGGAACCACGCCCGATCCGCAAAGACGATTCCAGACGGCGCAACGTCAAGCGTGGTCATCCGCAGGCGTCCGGCCTCGTCGACGATCATGAAATCATCCGCCGGCGTGCCGTGGGTGATGCGGGACAGGCGCTCGCGCAAAACACTATCGGCCGCCACGGCGTCAAGGCTCGTCGCTTTCACGCGCTCGATCACGTCGTCAGCGACCACATCGGCGCTTTCGAAAGCGCGCTGCACGTATTGTTCGAGGATGAGCGTCAGATCCTGCTGCGCCTTGCCCGCATCCGAGAGCGTGCGGTGATAGTCTTTCCACAGCGAAAACGACTGCACGACGATTTGCGAAAGGGCGAGCGCAGCGCAAACGACGACGATGTAAAGACGCATGAGCCGCAGGTTCCGGACGCGCCCCTCCTCACCGTCGAAACGGCGCGTGCGCGTAGCGTCTTGCACCAGTAGAGACATTGGTGAACCACGACAATAACAACAACACCGAAGTGTTTTCAGAACTAACGAAAACACAAGCTTATTGAAGAAAAAAGTTAGCCCTTAGGCGAGCTTGAAGCATAGTCCAAGCTCGGGCTGAATATGGAAGGGCGCAATTCAGGACGCTCGCGCGCGTCCCCGCGACAGCGTCACGCGCATCAGGCTCGCGGGACGCGCGGCGGCGGGGGAAAGCGCAGAAGAAACAGCCGACGCAGGCGCGGGCGCGGCCGTTTGCGCACGCAGGTCGACCACCTTGAGCCGCCGCCCCGCCTGACCGGCGATCAAAGCGTCAAGCGCGGCGAACAGGCCAGAGCGCAGGAAAGGCCCGGCGAGCGCGAGATCGGCTCCGCAGCGCGCAGCCGCCTGTCCTTCGCGCCCGCGCAGGCTGGAGGGTCCCATGGCGACCACGAGCGCGCCGTGCGCGCGGAAATCAGCAGGCAGCGCGCCCGCGCCGTCCCAAGCGGCCATCACGAGGTCGCAGGGCTCGCTGGCGGCGCGACGGGCGGCGGCTTCGGCGTCGGCGAAGGTCTCCACCTGCGCGGCGCCCAGAAGCTTCAACGTCTCGGCGACGTAGAGCTGGCGGATCGGATCGGCGTCGGCGACGATGACGCGACGCAGCGGCAGAAGAAGCATGGCGGCCTTCCCAAAGGCGTTTCGTATGGGAGCCTCTTACGCGCCGCCCCGTATCGCCCCCCTTTCCCGATTCATTCAAATTGTTCGCATCGGCCTTTTTTGTTCACCTCAATAGTTCAGCTGACGCAAGCGTTTGCATCAAAGCTCAAGCTGCGCTTGTAAAGCATGGTAAAGGTCAAGATTGGTAAGAAGACGCGCGAAAGCTCCGGGCGCGCGCGCACGTCGCGCGAGCCGTTGGCGCAGCAATCAGAGGATCTGAGGAGGAAATGGTGCCCAGGGGCGGAATCGAACCACCGACACTGCGATTTTCAGTCGCATGCTCTACCAACTGAGCTACCTGGGCCCGGAGCGACGCAGCGCGTCGTTCACGGCGTCCGCCTTATAGAAAGCGTTCCGCGGATTGTCCAGCGGCAAGGCGGTCTTCTGGGAAAGCAGCCTGTTCGCCTTCGTCAGGCTTGCGCCCCCTCCTCCGTCCGCGCCCATGCCGCGACGAGGCGGGCGCCGAGCGGGCTGATGGGTTCGCGGAACGCCAGCGTGCGGCCTGTCTCCTGCGC
>CAZYBF010000059.1:0-17385 GCA_964645525.1 uncultured Beijerinckia sp. | reverse complement strand
ACCGCCTTGCGGATCGCCTTGCCCAGATTGAAGCAGCGCTTGCCGCTCGGCGGCGGGAACAGCACGACGTTGACCGCGAGCGGAATGATCTTGCACGGCCATTCCTGCGGCTGGCCGAACATGAGGCTGAGCGGCACGGTGAGGCCGTGGTCCACTTCCATCTTGTTGACGACCGTGAGATCGAAATCGTCCTGGATCACCGACTGGGCGATATGGGCGGCGAGTTCGGGATGACCCTTCACCACCGGCACGGGACGCGGGCCCCAGCCCTCGTCGGCGGGCTGGAACTCGGAGGCGCAGCCCAGCGCGAAGGTCGGCACGACGTCCACCGAAAAGGCGGTCGCGTGATCGTTGAAGACGACGATGCACACGTCGGGCTTCACTTTCGCGATCCATTCCTTGGATTTCTCGTAGCCGCCGAAGACGCGCTGCCAATAGGGCTCGCCGGTCTTGCCGAGGTCGAGGGCCGCGCCGATGGCGGGCACGTGGGAGGTGAGGACTCCTGCGACGATCTTAGCCATTTTTGTTCGCCCATTCAGACTTGCTGCGATTGCCGTTCGGCGAGCGACCGCCCGCCAGCATCATGTCGGCGTATTCCTGCTGGGTGGAGCCGGTCATGATCGCCGCCACCTGCTGGAAGGAGAGGCCGTCTGTGGCCGCGAGCTTCGCGGTGAAATAAATGTTTCCGCCGAGCTCCAGCATGCGGTTCCACTGCCGCTTGAGGATCGCCTCGGTCTGGTCCGGCGTGAGGTTGAACTGCTTGAGATAGGCCGGTTCGTCCGCCTTGAAAGCGGCGCGGTTCTCCGCCTTCAGCAGCGACATGCAGAACATGTTGACGCCATAGCCCTTGCGGCACTGGTCGGCGTCGAAGATCGTCGTGCCCGGTATGTCCTGATATTCCTTGACCGGCTGGCCCATGACCGCCTCCCTCCTCACGCTCGTCGCTCTGTTTGAGATTATATGCATGAACGCGCCGCGACCGAACAAGACCCGGCTTGCGGAAGGTTTGGCGCTGATTGTGACATGAATCAAGGTTAGGCCTCGCCGCGGGCCAGCGCGAGAGCGGCCCGTTCGGCCTCCTGCGGCGCCACGAAGCGGAAATCAGGCAATTGGTGGCGAGCGAAGGTCGCCTGCCGCTTGGCGTAATGACGCGTATCGGCCTGTCCGCGCGCGATCGCCTCCTCCAGGCTGGCGCGGCCGGCGAGCCAGTCGATCAGGCCGGGAACGCCATGGGCGCGCATGGCCGGCAGGGCCGGATCGAGCCCGCGCGCCATCAGCGCCCGCGCCTCCTTGACGGCGCCCTGATCGACCATGGCGCGGAAGCGGGCGTCGATGCGCGCATAGAGCCAGTCGCGCGGCGCGTCGAGGAACAGGCCAGCCCAGGCGCCCCGCGGCAGGATCGGCGCCTGCCGCGCGCCCTGAAAGGCGGCGAGCGGACGCCCCGTGGCGGCGAAAATCTCAAGCGCCCGCAGGATGCGTTGCGGATCGCTGGGGCGCAGGCGCGCAGCCGTCATCGGATCGCAGGCGGCCAGGCGCGCGTGCAATTGCGGCGGGGAAAGGCCCTGCGCCTGCGCGCGCACCTGCGCACGCACCTCCTCCGGCACGGCGGGGATGTCGGAAAGCCCCTGCGTGAGCGCCTTGAAATACATGCCCGTGCCGCCCGCCAGAATGGCGAGGCGGCCCTGCGCGCGCGCCTCATCAAGGACGGCCTGCGCGTCCGCCAGCCATTTGCCGACGGAATAATTCACCGCCGCGTCCACATGGCCGAACAGGCGATGGGGCGCGGCCGCCTCCTCGTCGGGCGACGGGCGGGCGGTGAGGACGCGCAGGTCCGCATAGACCTGCATGGAGTCCGCGTTGACCACGACCCCGCCCAGCGCCCGGGCGCAGGCGATCGCGAGAGCGGACTTGCCGCTCGCGGTCGGGCCTGCGATGAGGAGCGCCTGAACCATGTCCATCCTTCCGCCGGCCTGCGGGCCGGCGCGCCAGAAGCGGGTCGCACGTGCAAGACTTCATCGCAACCCTCATCAAAGCCCCCGACGCCGCCCCCCTGACCCCGGCGCTGGCCGAACAGGTCGCCGGCGTTCTGCCGGAGGGCCGCGTGGCGCGCTGGCTTTCGGCGGGCGAGGCCGTGGACGTCGCCTTCTCCGCCGCGGCCGGCCTTGAGGCGCACAACCCGCTTGAGCGCAGCTTTCTGGCCTCCGCCGCCCAGCGCGTGCGCGCCGCGCTCGCACAGGCGCGCGTGGACGCCGTCCTCCAGCGGGCCGCCGACAGGCGCCGCAAACTGCTGCTCGCCGACATGGACTCCACCATGATCGGTCAGGAGTGCATCGACGAGCTCGCCGATTTCGTCGGCATGAAGGCCCATGTGGCCGCGATCACCGAACGCGCGATGCGCGGCGAGATCGCCTTCGAACCCGCCTTGCGCGAGCGCGTGGCGCTGCTCAAGGGCCTTGAGGCCAGCGTGGTCGACAAGGTGATCGCCGAGCGCATCACGCTGACGCCGGGCGGGCGTGCGCTCATCCAGACCATGCGCGCGAACGGCGCCCATACCGCGCTGGTCTCAGGCGGCTTCACGCTGTTCACCGCGCAGATCGCGCAAAAGATCGGCTTCCACGAGAACCGCGCCAACATTCTCGAGATCGAAGCCGGAAAATTCGCGGGCCGCGTGCGCGAGCCCATCCTCGGCAAGGAGGCGAAGCTCGCCTCCCTGATCGAATTGCGCGAGGCGCACGGACTCAAGGCCCATGAGACGATGGCGGTGGGCGACGGCGCCAATGATCTCGCCATGCTGGGCGAGGCGGGGCTCGGCGTCGCCTTCCACGCCAAGCCGGCGGTGGCGGAAGCCGCCCATGCGCGCATCGACCATGGCGACCTCAGCGCGCTCCTGTTCGCGCAGGGCTATGCGCGCGAAGAATTCGCAGGCTGAGGGGCTGCGCCATGGTCCTCCTCAAACGCCTGCCGCTTCTGATCTACGGGCCGCTGGTCTTCGTTTTCCTCGGCCTCGCGCCGCTGTTCTTCAAACACACGCCCGAATTCCGCGAGCGCTATTGGGGCTGGATCAAGCGGGCGCTGCGCATATTGCTGCGCGCGCTCTCCATCGAGGTGCGCATCTCGCAGCAATCCCTGCAGCGGCTGATGGAGGACCAGAACAGCGTCATCGCCGCCAATCACAAGAGCCATCTCGACGTCGTGGCCGTGCTCTCCGTCATGCCCGACGAGAAATGGGTGACGTTCTCGCCAAAGGTGGAATTGTACAAAGTGCCCTTCTTCGCGCGCGGCTTCGAGGCGGCGGGCTGCATTCCCATCGACCGCGCCAATCCGCGCACGGCGCTGCGCACGCTCATCAAGGCGGTCTCCGAAAAGCCGGCGCGCGAATCCCTCATCCTCTTTCCCGAAGGCACGCGCTGGCGCGGGCCGGGGATCGGCCCCTTCAAGGCCGGCGTGATGCTGGTGGCGAAGGCGCAAAAGCTCACCGTGCGCCCGATCTGCATTGAAGGCAGCGAGAAACTCCTGCCGCCCGGCTCCGCATGGCCGAAGGCGGGAATCATCACGATCGAGGTCCTGCCGTCCTTCACGCCCGACGCGGCGTCGACCGACGAGAATCTCGCGCGCCTGCAACAGGAGGTCGCCCAGGTCCACGCGCGCCTTCAGGCGCAATCGGCCGCGCGCGAGGACGCGGCGGGCTGAGCCGCGTCAGGCGGCGACTTTCGCCTCATATCCGCCGGCCGAAACAGCGGCGGCGAGATCCTGCGCAGGGATGTTCGTGCGCGCGTCGAGGCGCCCGGAGGCGAGATCCACCTTCACCTCCGCCTCCGCGTCCTTGCGCTTCACGAGCCGCGTGACGGCGTTCACGCATCCCATGCATGTCATGCCCTTCACATCGAGCGCCACGTTCTTGCGATCGTCCATGGGCAGGCCTCCTTCAGTCTTCGCGCGCCGCCTCGCCCTCGATCTCGATCAGGAAACCGGGGTTGGCGAGGGCGGGAACGATGAGAAACGTGCTCGCCGGCGTATGGCTCCCGAGCTTGCGGGCGCGCACCTCGCGCACGATCGCGGTCTCCTGCGGGCGCGTGCAATAGACGACGAGCTTCACGAGATCGCGCATCTCCATGCCCGCGGCGGCGAGCACGGCGGCGATATTGTCGAACACCTGTTCGGTCTGCGCCTCCATGCCCTCGCGCAGAACGCCGTCGGCGCCCATGCCGACCTGGCCGGAGATGATGAGCCGGCGCGCGCCGGCGGGCACGAGCACGCCCTGCGCGTAATTGGAGGAGGGCTTCGGGGTCTGCGGCGGATTGAGGAACGTGGGCATGAGCCTTCCCGGTGAGGACGTCCAAGGGTTGGCGACAGTATATTTTTCGCCCCCTCGGCGCGCCAGCCCCGGCTTGAGCGCCGGCTACGCTTGACTCGGCCTGCGCCGCCCCTTAGCGCCACGCCATGAGCCCTGCTGCGCAAAACCTCCCCCTCCTCTCCGGCCTTGGCGAGATCGCCGATCGCTACGACGTGATCCTCTCCGACGTCTGGGGGGTGGTTCACAACGGCAAGGCCGCCTTCCCAAAGGCCTGCGACGCGCTGTCGCGTTTTCGCGCCCGCGGCGGGACGGTGGTGCTGGTCACCAACGCGCCCCGGCCCTATCCGCCGATCCTTGAGCAATTGCGTCTGCTGGGCGCGCCCGACTCCGCCTTCGACGCAGTCGTGACCTCAGGCGACGTGACGCTGAACTATGTGATCGAGCGCGGCGGCGCGCCGCTGCACCATATCGGCCCGCCGCGCGACCTCACCTTCTTCGACATTCTGGCCGAACGCACGGGCGTGCGTCCGCCGCTGGCCTCCGCCGAGGAGGCGGATTACGTGCTGTGCACGGGCCTGTTCGACGACGCCCACACGCCCGACGATTATGCGCGCGCGCTTGAGATCATGCGCCGGCGCAAGCTCGATTTCATCTGCGCCAATCCCGATCTCATCGTCCATGTGGGCGAGACCATGCTCTATTGCGCAGGCGCCATCGCGCAGCGCTATGAGGAGATGGGCGGGCGCGTGCTGCAGGCCGGAAAGCCCTTCGCGCCGATCTACGACCGCGCGCTCGCCATGGCGCAGGACAAGCGCGGCGCGCCTGTGGACCTGCGCCGCGTGCTCGCCATCGGCGACGCGCTGCGCACGGATGTGAAAGGCGCCTGCGACCGCGGGCTCGACTGCCTGTTCGTCACCCGCGGCATCCATCGCGACGAATTGCACCCTGAAGCCGCCGGCGGCGCGCTCGACGAGGCGGCGATGAACGCGATGGTGGACGCGGCCGGCCTGAAGCCCGTGGCGGCGATCTCAGAACTCGCCTGGTGAGGCGAGCCGCGCCGGACAGACCGCGGCGAGCTTCGCCTTCAGGTCGTCCTCCGTATACGGCTTGACGAGATAATCGCTGACGCCCGCCTCGCGCGCCGCCTCCACGCTCGCCGCCCCCGATTCCGCCGTCACCATCAGGAAAGGCACGTCGGGATTATGCGCGCCGCCGCGCACCCGCTTAAGAAGTTCGAAACCCGTCATCGGCGCCATGTTCCAGTCGCTGATCACGAGCCCGTAGCGGCGCGCGGCGAGCCGCTCGAGCGCGCTCGCCCCGTCGGCGGCGTCGTCTACGTCGTCATATCCCAGCCGATGCAGCATGTTGCGCTGAATGCGGCGCATCGTGTTGAAATCCTCGACGATCAGGATCGGCGTGTCGAAAGGGAAAGTCATTGGGCAATCCATGGATCAAACGCGCCTATCCTGCCGGACGCCGATTGCGCGGCGGTTAACGCGTCAGATCGAAAGCCAGGCCCAACCGAAATCCGCGACGCAATCGGCGTCAGGCGCGCGCTCGGCGCGCAGGATCAGGCCGCGTGCGCGAAAGACGCGCGCGGGATCAGGCGCGCCCGCGTCCGCGGGAGCCGCGCCGCCGTCATGCAGCGCGATGAAGCGCACGGCGCCCAGCGCCTGCGCGCTGAAGCGCAAGGGAAGCGCCGGGGTCAGCCGCCGCACGAGCAGCGCCGCCTCGCCATGGGGCGCGTAACGCCAGGGAAACAGGAGCCGCCCGCCGGGCGCCAGCGCCTCCACCCATGCCCGCTCGGGCGCGGGCGCCGAGGCGTTCACATACACGACGTCGCTGAACGCCATCCGCGCCAGCGCGCCGCTCTGGGCGCGCACGCGCACATTGGCGCGCCCGGCAAGCGCGCGCTCGGCCAGACGCGCGACCTCGGGATCGACCTCATAGGCGTCGACCTGGCCTGCGGGGCCCACGAGCTCGGCGAGAACGGCCGTGTAATAACCACCGCCGCAGCCCACATGGACCACGCGCTCGCCCCGCTTCGGCGCCGCCGCCGCCAGCCATTGCGCATGGAGCGCCGGCTGTCCGTTGTTGATCCCCTTCGCGAGGTCGATGACCACGAGCGCGTCGGGATCGTAGAGCGCGGAGGGGTCATTGGTGACGAGACGGGCGCCGCCGGGCTGCAGCAGCGTCCATGGCGGGGGCGGCAGAAAAGCCTCCCGCCGCACGCTGGCGAAAGCGGCCTCGAGCGCCGGCGCGTCCGGCCCCGCCAGGCGAGCGGCGTAGCGGGCGCGAATGCGGGCGAGTTCGATGTCTTCAGGCGTCATCTTGAGAATCTTCGGCAAAAGTTCCTGCGGCAAGCGTTCTTGCGCAAGTTTCGCCGCCGCAGCCCGACGTCGCGAGAACGCAAAAGTCTGATCTTCCGTTGCGTCTGGCCGCCCCGCGCTTGACGCTGGGGGCGCCCCCATGCAGTTTGCGGCCGCGCTGGCCCCACCGCGCCGGCGCGCCCCAGCCCAACGAGGCCGCCCGCACGATCGCCGGCGCGCCGCCTCTGGAGCAGCCCTTGTCCGCCGACCGCCCTTTCCTCATCGCCCGCGACCCCGCGAGCCCGCCAGCGGGCCTTGCCGGCGCCGTCGTGGCGATCGGCAATTTCGACGGCGTGCACCGCGGTCACGCGGCCGTGATCGCGCGGGCGAAGGAGCTCGCCCGCAAGCTCGGGCGGCCCTGCGCCGTGCTCACCTTCGAGCCGCATCCGGCGGATTTCTTCGCAGGCCGCCGGGTGGTGCACCGCCTCACCCCGCCCGACGCCAAGGCGCGCGCGCTCGCCCGGCTGGGCGTGGACGGCATGATCGTGCTCACCTTCGACGCGGGCCTCGCGGGCATCGACGCCCGCGCCTTCGTATCCGTCGTGCTGGCGGCGCGGCTGGGCGTGGCGGGCGTCGTGGCGGGCTACGACTTCCATTTCGGCAAGGGCCGCGCCGGCACGCCCGCGCTGCTCGCGCAGGAATGCGCGCGGCTCGGGCTCGCCGTCGAGATCGTCGACAAGATCGCCGCCGACGCGCGCGGCAGTCTCGACGCGGTGCATTCAAGCGGCGTGCGCGACGCGCTGGAGCGCGGCGACGTCGCCCTCGCGCGCGAATTGCTGGGCCGCGACTATTTCGTGGCCGGCGAAGTCGTCCACGGCCAGAAGCTCGGACGCACGATCGGCTTTCCCACCGCCAATCTGCGCCTGCACGAGAGCTGCGCCCTCGCCCACGGCATCTACGCCGTGCGGCTCAAGGTCGACGACGCCCTCCATGACGCGGTGGCGAGCTGGGGCCGGCGGCCGACCGTGGACAATGGCGCGCCGCTGCTCGAGGTCTATGTGTTCGACTTCTCGGGCGACATCTACGGCAAGACGGTGGAGGCGCATTTCGTGGAATGGATCCGCCCCGAGCTGAAATTCGACGGGCTCGAGGCCCTCACCGCCCAGATCGAGAAAGATTGCGCGCAGGCCCGCGCCCTGCTGAAGGCGCGCCCCGCCTGAACAGGCCAAGGCCACGCCGGCCCGGCGCGCGCGCCGCCCCCTGTGCGCGCCCGCCGCTTCCTGCTATGTCGTGGACATGGCTTCGCACCGCGACCTGTTTCGAATTATCGGCCCGGCCCGCCCCTGAGCGCGCCGGGACCCCTGCCCGTTCGCCGCCAAGCGGCGTTTGGCGCCCCGTTCCAAATCCCTTAATCACCTGCACAGCCGCGCCGCCGCGCCGGCCGACCAGATTGGCCAAAGACCGATGACCGACACGCCCGCCAAAGGCCCCGATTACGCGCAGACCCTCTACCTGCCGCAGACAGATTTTCCCATGCGCGCAGGCCTGCCGCAGAAGGAGCCCGAGATCCTGGCGCGGTGGAGAGAGATCGACCTTTACGGCAAGCTGCGCGCGGCCTCCGCCGGCAAGCCGAAATTCGTGCTGCACGACGGCCCGCCCTACGCCAACGGCAACATCCACATCGGCCACGCGCTCAACAAGATCCTCAAGGACATCGTCACGCGCAGCCAGCAGATGCTCGGCAAAGACTCCAATTACGTGCCGGGCTGGGACTGCCACGGCCTGCCGATCGAATGGAAGATCGAGGAGGATAATTACCGCGCGAAGGGCAAGCAGAAGCCCGATTTCTCGGACTCCGCCGCCATGATCGCCTTCCGTCAGGAATGCCGCGCCTATGCGCAGCGCTGGCTCGACGTGCAGCGCGAGGAGTTCATCCGCCTCGGCGTCACCGGCGACTGGTCGAACCCCTATTCGACCATGGCTTTCGCCGCCGAGGCGCAGATCGCGCGCGAGATCATGAAATTCGCCGCCAACGGCCTGCTCTATCGCGGCTCGAAGCCCGTGATGTGGAGCGTGGTGGAGAAAACCGCTCTGGCGGAGGCGGAAGTCGAATATGAGGACCACCAGAGCGACACGATCTTTGTGGCGTTCCCCATCCGCGCGCTGCGCGAGGGCGCGCAGGCTTCGCAAGAAATCGCCGCCGCCAGCGTCCTCATCTGGACGACGACTCCCTGGACCATTCCCGGCAATCGCGCCGTCGCCTTCTCATCGCGCATCGCCTACGGCCTCTATCGCGTGAGCGAGGCGGCCGACGACAATTGGGCGAAGAAGGGCGCGCTTTACGTGATCGCCGACCGGCTCGCGCCCGACGTGTTCAAGGCTGCGCGCGTGGAGGCGTTCGAGCGCGTGGGCGCGGTCGATCCGCGCGACGTGCTCGCCTGCGCCCATCCCCTCGCCGGACGCGTGGCGGGCTATGATTTCACCGTGCCACTGCTCGATGGCGACCATGTGACGGACGAGACCGGCACGGGCTTCGTGCACACCGCGCCCAGCCACGGCCGCGAGGACTTCGACGCGTGGATGTCGAACCAGCGCCTTCTCATCGAGCGCGGGATCGACGTGAAGATTCCCCATCCGGTGGATGCGGACGGCTTTTACACAAAGGACGCGCCCGGCTTCGTCGGCAAGCGCGTGATCGACGACAAGGGCAAGAAGGGCGACGCCAACGACGCGGTGATCGCCGAGCTGATCGGCGCCGGCCGGCTTGTCGCGCGCGGCAAGCTCAAGCACCAATATCCCCATTCCTGGCGCTCGAAGAAGCCGATCATCTTCCGCAACACGCCGCAATGGTTCATCGCCATGGACCGTCCGCTGCCGCAGGCGGGCGACGCGACCTTGCGCGACCTTGCGCTGAAGGCGATCCGCGAGACGCGCTGGGCGCCGGCTGCGGGCGAGAACCGCATCACCGGCATGATCGCCAACCGCCCCGATTGGGTGCTCTCGCGCCAGCGCGCCTGGGGCGTGCCGATCGCGGTCTTCGTGAAGAAGGGCTCCGACGAGATCCTCGTTGACGAAGTGGTGAACGCGCGCATCGCGCAGGCCTTCGACAAGGAGGGCGCGGACGCATGGTTCGCGCAGGGCGCGGCCGCGCGCTTCCTCGCGCCCGAATATGATCCCGCGCAATACGATAAAATCGACGACGTGCTCGACGTGTGGTTCGATTCCGGCTCCACGCACGCCTTCACGCTGGAGGACGACGAACATTTCCCTGGCCTTGCAGGCGTGCGGCGCCGGCGCGACGGAGGCGCCGACGAGGTGATGTATCTGGAAGGCTCGGACCAGCATCGCGGCTGGTTCCATTCCTCGCTTCTGGAGAGCTGCGGCACGCGCGGGCGCGCGCCTTACGACGTCGTGCTCACGCATGGCTTCGTGCTCGACGAGAAGGGCCAGAAGATGTCGAAGTCGCTGGGCAATGTCGTCGCCCCGCAGACGGTCATCAAGGATTCGGGCGCCGACATTCTGCGCCTGTGGGTCGCGGCTTCCGATTATTCCGACGACCTGCGCATCGGGCCTGAAATCCTCAAGACCTTCGTGGAGACCTATCGCAAGCTGCGCAACACGATGCGCTGGATGCTGGGCTCGCTCGCCCATTACGCGCCCGGACGCACAATGGCCTATTCGCAGATGCCGGAGCTTGAACGCCTCATGCTCCACCGCCTGTGCGAACTCGACGCGCAGGTGCGCGAATCCTACGCCAATTTCGACTACAAGCGCGTCATCTCCGCGCTGTCGGCCTTCATGACGAGCGATCTCTCCGCCTTCTATTTCGACGTGCGCAAGGACACGCTCTATTGCGATCCGCCGACCAGCCATGCGCGACTGGCCGCGCTCAGCGCGATCGACCACATCTTCAACCGCGTCGTGACCTGGTTTTCGCCCATCCTCGCCTTCTCCTGCGAGGAGGCCTGGCTCGCGCGCACCGGCTCCGCCGACGGCTCCGTGCATCTGCTCACCTTCCCGCCCACGCCCGAGGACTGGCGCGACGACGAACTGGCCGCCAAATGGCGCATCGTGCGTCAGGCGCGGCGCGTGGTCACGGGCGCGCTGGAGATCGAGCGCGCGCAAAAGCGCATCGGCTCGTCGCTGGAGGCCGCGCCGGTCGTCTATGTGTCGGACGCGCAGACGCTCGAGACGCTGCGCAGCGTGGACTTCGCGGACGTCTGCATCACGTCCGGCCTGACGCTCGAGGCCGGCGAGGGCCCCGCCGACGCGTTCCGACTCGATGACGCGCCCGGCCTTGCGGTCGTCCCCGTGCGCGCGTCCGGCGTGAAATGCGCGCGCTCCTGGCGCTATTTCGACCCCGCGACGGCCGACCCCGAATATCCCGACGTGACGCCGCGCGACGCGCGCGCGCTGCGCGAGATGAAGGCGCAGGGCCGCATCGCGTGAGCGCGCCCGACGACGACGCGCGCGGCTCAGGGGGCGACGTCTCGCCGACGAACGCCGCGCGCCTCTCGTCGCGCGGGCTTGGGAGCGGCCTTGCGCTGGCGGCGCTCACGATCGATCAGGCGCACAAGATCTGGATGCTGGAGGTCTACGACATCGCCGCCCGCCAGCCGGTGCGCGTGACCTCATTCTTCGACCTCGTGCTCGCCTGGAACCCGGGCGTCTCCTATTCCCTGCTGGCGGCGAGCACGCAGACCGGGCGCTGGCTTCTGCTGGGCTTCACGCTGGCGGTGACGGCGGGGCTTGCTGTGTGGATGTGGCGCACGCCCGACCGGCTCAGCGCGAGCGGGCTTGGGCTCGTGGTGGGCGGGGCGCTCGGCAACGCGTGGGACCGCTACGCTTACGGCGCCGTGGCCGATTTCTTCTATTTCTACCTCGAAACGGAGCGTTTCGGCCGCTTGTCCTGGTATGTGTTCAATCTGGCGGACGTGGCGATCGTTGCTGGCGTAGCGCTTCTCCTGTATGAAAGCTTCCGGCCGGCCCGCCCATCCGGGCCGGACAAGACCGCGGCCTGACGTCCCGCCCCGCCTCGAATCCGCCGCGAAGGGCGCACACGATGCGGGCCTGTCACGTCCCGGTCCGCCCAGGGGAGTTCTCATGACGTCTCGCCAGCCCCTCCAGCCCGCCTCGCCCGCCCGCCCGGGTGCGCGTGCATCCCTTGCGCGCGCCGCCCTCGCCGCCGTGGGCGCAGCCCTCCTCGCGAGCGCCGCCGCGACCCCCGCGCAGGCGCTGGACGACGGGTCGGAGAACATTTTCAAGAGCCTGACGAACGCCATCGGCTTCGGCCTGTTCAGCGTCGAGGACGACGACAAGCCCCGGATCAATTATCGCGAGCGCGCGCCGCTCGTTGTGCCGCCGAACCTGTCGCAATTGCCCGCGCCCGCGCCCCGCGCGGCCGAGCGCAATCAGGCCTGGCCGCAGGACGCCGACGTGACCCGGCGCCAGCAGGCGCAGGAGCGCAACCGCCGCCCCCGCGACACCGCCGGCCAGCCGATGTCGGTGGAGGAGCAGCGCCGCGGCCGCACCCTGGCCAACAACCAGACCGAGCCCGCCCCGGCGGGCTGCGGCGAGGGCGGGCTTGAGCGCCTCTGCGACCCCACGAGCTTCTGGGGCAAGCTGCGCGACACCCGCTCCAGCAACGCGGATAACCCGCGCGACCTCGTCGCCGGTCAGGAGCCCGCCCGCCGCGCCCTCACCGATCCGCCGCGCGGCCTGCGCACGCCGACGCAAGCGGTGAAATACACGTTCGAGGCCCGCCGCGAGGTGGACGCCTCCGACCCGCGCGCCCAGCTGCGCGAGGAAGTGCGCCGCCGCGACGCCATGCAGCGCGGCGAGAACGTGGACTGATCATTCCGCTACGGCGGCGCCTGACGCGCCGCCGGATCGTGCTTATATAGGGGCGAGGCGCGCGAGCGCGCGCAAATGGAGGTTCGCCCCAGATGTCCATCGGTTCAGGTCCCGGCTCCGGCCACGGTCAAGCGCATGCGATGGCCGCCAGCCCCGCCCCGCTCTCCCTGACCCCTGCCTCAGGCGGCCAGGCGGCGCCCGCCCCGGGCGCGCAAATCTCCCACCATCGACTCGACAATGGCATGGAGGTGGTCGTCATCCCCGACCACCGCGCCCCCGTGGTCACGCATATGGTGTGGTACCGCAACGGCTCCGCCGACGACCCGCTCGGCAAATCTGGCATCGCGCATTTTCTCGAACATCTGATGTTCAAGGGCACGCGCAATCATCCCCAAGGCGCGTTCTCGGAAATCGTCGCCGAACTCGGCGGGCAGGAGAACGCCTTCACCTCGAACGATTACACAGCCTATTTCCAGCGCGTGCCGAAAGATTGCCTGCGCGTGATGATGGAGTTCGAGGCCGACCGCATGACCAATCTCGTCCTCACCGACGAGATCGTCGCCCCCGAGCGCGATGTGGTTCTCGAAGAACGCCGCATGCGCACCGACGGCGATCCCGGCGCGCAATTGAACGAGGCCGTGCAGGCCGCGCTCTACACGCACCATCCCTACGGCAAGCCGATCATCGGCTGGCAGCACGAGATCGAATCCCTCTCGCGCGAGGACGCGCTCGCCTATTACCAGCGCTTCTACACGCCGGAGAACGCGATCCTGATCGTCGCCGGCGACATCGAGGCGGAGGAGGCTCTGGCGCTCGCGCGCGACACCTATGGCGCCATTCCCGCGCGCGGCGAAGCGCCCCGGCGCGAGCGTCCGCGCGAGCCCGGCCCGCGCGCCCATCGCACCGTCACGCTGGCCGACAGCAAGGTGGAGCAGCCCACGCATCAGCGCGTCTATCTCGTGCCCTCTTACCGCACGGCGGAGGCGGGCGAAGCGGAGGCGCTGGAGATCGCCGCCCATCTGATTGGCGGCGGCCCCACGAGCCTGCTCTACCGCAAGCTCGTGATGGAGGAGCGCGTCGCCGTCTCCGCAGGCGCCTATTACTACGGGACTGCGCTTGATGATTCCGGCTTCTATCTGTGGACCGTGCCGGCTCCCGGCGTGTCGCTCGAAACGCTCGACGCGAAGGTGGAGTCCATTCTCGCCGACATGGCGCGCGCGCCATTGGACGAGGCCGATCTCGCCCGCGCCAAGACGCGCCTGATCGCCGACGCCGTCTATGCGCAGGACAATCAGTCCATGCTTGCGCGCTGGTACGGCGCGGCTTTGACGACGGGCGAGAGCGTCGAGGCCGTGCGCACCTGGCCCGACCGCATCGATGCGGTGAGCGCGCAGGACGTGCGCGCGGCGGTTGCGAAATGGCTGACGCGCAAGCGCTGCGTCACCGGCTTCCTTATGCCGGAAGACGCGCCCGAAACCGATCAGGCGGCCTGAGGCCGCCTTTCAACACAAGCGCCCGCGGTCTCGCGCGGGCCGCAAAACCGGACGCATCATGACCGCGCTGAAAGAACGCCCCGCCTCCTCCTACGCCGCCCGCGTGCAGAAAGTCGTCACGCCGCTCGGCCTCGAGGTCTGGCTCGTCGAGGATTACACCGTGCCGATGCTGGCGTTCGACTTCGCCTTCAAGGCGGGCGCGAACCAGGATCCTGCGGGCAAGGCGGGCGTCGCGCATATGCTGTCGGGCCTGCTCGACGAGGGCGCGGGACCGTATGATTCCGAAGCCTTCCACCGCGCGCTCGACGACAAGGCGGTGGAGATTTCGTTCCATGAAAGCCACGACAATTTTCAGGGCCAGCTGAAAACCCTGTCGCGTCACGTGGACGCCGCCTTCGAACTCGCGCGGCTCGCGCTGTGCGAACCTCGCTTCGACGAAGACGCCATCGAGCGCGTGCGCGCGCAGGTCATGGCGGGCCATCGCCACGACGCGCAGGACCCCAACGCGCTCGCCGCGAAAGCCTTCCGCGAGGCTGCGTTCGGCGACCATCCTTACGGCCGCCCGACCAAAGGCGACCTTGAGTCGATCCCCGCGATCATGCGCGAGGACGTCGTAGCCTTTCACCGCGCCGCGCTCGCCCGCGACAATCTGAAGATCGCCGCCGTGGGTGCGATCGACGCCGCGCGCCTCGCCGCCCTCGTGGACAAGACATTCGCGGCTTTGCCCGCGACGAGCGCCGTCGCCGCGCCCGCCGCCGTTGAGCCGAAATTCGGCGGCGCGCCGCGCGTGATCGACGTGGACGTGCCGCAGACCACGATCCGCTTCGGCCTGCCGGGCGTGCCCCGCCACGATCCCGACCATATGGCGGGCGTCGTGCTCAACCACATTCTGGGCGGCGGCTCTTTCTCCGCGCGCCTGTTCAAGGAAGTGCGCGAGAAGCGCGGCCTCGCCTATTCCGTGCACTCGCAATTGATGAATCGCGACTTCGCCGCGCAATTCACTGGCGGCACATCGACGAAGAACGAGCGCGCAGCCGAATCCCTCGCGGTGATCCAGGAGGAGATCGACAAGCTGCGCACCGACGGCCCGACCGCGGAGGAGCTGGAGAAGGCCAAGAAATATCTGATCGGCTCTTATGCGCTGCGCTTCGACACATCCACCAAGATCGCGGGCCATCTCGTCGCGATGCAGACGGACGGCTATCCGGTCGATTTCCTCGACCGCCGCAATGGACTCGTGGCCGCCGTCGGGCTCGACGACGTGAAGCGCGTGGCGCGCCGCCTGTTCGAAGGCAAGTCGCTGCTGGTGGCCGCCGCAGGCCGCCCGCAGGGCTTTTGAGAAAGCCGCCGCATGGCCCTTCCGCCCCGCTCCGGCAAGGACCGCGTCTTCGCCAAGCCGCTGCGGGATTTCGTGTCGCGCACGCTTGATCCCGTCGCCGCCAAACAAGGCTTCAGCGAAAGCGATGTGATCCTGCATTGGGCCGACGTCGCCGGGCCGCGGCTCGCCGCCGTCAGCGAGCCCATCCGCCTGCAATGGCCGCCGCGCGCCCCCAACCGGGCGCCCGACGCGCCGGCTGAACCCGCCACCCTCCATGTGCGCGTGGAGAGCGCCTTCGCGCTGGAGCTGCAGCACGCGGCCCCGCTCGTGGTGGAGCGCGCCAATGCGCGGCTGGGCTGGCGCGCCATCGGCCGGCTCGCCCTGCGGCAGGGGCCCGTGGGGCGCGACCGGCCCACCCGCCGCCAGCCGCTCGCCATCGACCCGGAGGCCGCCCGCGCGGCCGGGGCGGCGGCCGAACCCATCGCCGACGAGAACCTGCGCGCGGCGGTCGCGCGGCTGGGCGCGGCCGCGCTGTCGGCGGGGCGGGCCGGGCGCAAGGGCTGAGCCTCTCCCTCGACTCGCCACATTGTGGGGTTTAGTTTTCGCCTCATCGCGGGTCCGGATTCGCCGTCAGCGAAACCAGCGCCGCGCAACGCCCCGACACGATGGACGCCCGATGCCCGCAAGAACCGCCCTCTCCCGCCGCGACGTCCTGAAGTCGAGCGCCGGCGCCCTCGCGCTGAGCGCGCTCCTTCCGGCCGCGCCGGCCCTTGCGCAGACCGCCGTGTCCATGGAGGCGCTGCTGGAGGACGGCCCGCTGCCCGACATCTGGCTCGGCGACCCCAAGGCGCCCGTCACCGTGATCGAATACGCCTCGACCACCTGCTCCCATTGCGCGAATTTCCACGCGACCACGTTCAAGGAGCTGAAGACGAAATATATCGAGACGGGCAAGGTGCGCTTCGTGCTGCGCGAGTTCCCGCTCAACAACGTGGACCTCGGCGCCTATATGATCGCGCGCTGCGCGGGCGAGGACAAACGCTACGCGATCGTCGATCTCCTGTTCGCGCAGCAGAAATCCTGGATGAACGACAAGCCGCTCGCCAGCCTCGTCTCGCTGATGCGCCAGGCCGGCGTCTCCGAACAGCAGGTCGAGGCCTGCCTCAAGGACAAGGTCCTCTACGACAATATGGTGAAGGCGCGCGACCTCGCGACGAGCAAGTTCGGCGTGAACTCGACGCCCACCTTCTTCATCAACGGCCAGCGCCAGGTGGGCGCGCTGTCGCTTGAAGAGATGGAGAAGGTGATTCTCCCCTTCATCAAGGGCTGAAACCGCGCGATTTTCGCCCGTTTCGCACAGGATTCTGAGCGGTCTGGCTTGCGTGGGGCGGGCGTTTGTGACGCCTTAAGGGTCAGGGAAAGACCCCGGGATTCCCCATCCGCAGGCAGGAGGAGGCCGGCCCTGCGCGGCGTCATCGCCGTCCGGCCCTCACGCCGCTGGAGCGGATCCAACGGGCGTCGCCCTCCGGGGCTGTGGCGCAGCCTCTGGTCGCGTTAAGGAAACAGGCATGAAGTTCAATCGATTGCGGCTCGTAGGCTTCAAAAGCTTCTGCGAGCCCACGGATTTTCAGATCGAGCCCGGCCTGACCGGCGTCGTCGGCCCGAACGGGTGCGGCAAGTCCAATCTCGTCGAAGCCCTGCGCTGGGTGATGGGCGAGAACTCCTACAAGTCCATGCGCGCCTCCGGCATGGACGACGTGATTTTCTCGGGCTCCGGCAACCGGCCCGCGCGCAACGTGGCCGAAGTGGGCCTGCTGCTCGACAACACCGACCGCACCGCGCCCGCCGCCTTCAACGACGCGGAACTGCTGGAGGTCACGCGCCGCATCGAACGCGAACAGGGTTCGGTCTATCGCATCAACGGCAAGGAAGTGCGCGCGCGCGACGTGCAGCTCCTGTTCGCCGACGCCTCCACCGGCGCGCGCTCGCCCGCCATGGTGCGCCAGGGCATGATCGGCGAGATCATCTCCGCCAAGCCGCAGCAGCGCCGCCGCATCCTCGAGGAAGCCGCCGGCGTCGCCGGCCTGCATTCGCGCCGCCATGAGGCGGAGCTGCGCC
>CAZYBF010000058.1:0-17663 GCA_964645525.1 uncultured Beijerinckia sp. | reverse complement strand
CGGCAGAAGCATCGCGATGGTGGCGATGGGTCCGATGCCCGGCAGCACGCCGATCAGCGTGCCCAGAAGGCAGCCGATCAGGCAGAAGGCGAGGTTCTGCAGGCTGACGGCGGCGGCGAAGCCGGTGGACAGATTGCTGAAGATGTCCATTTCAGAAGCTCCACGTCCACGGCTGCATCGTCTGGCCGAGCAGTTTGATGAACAGCAGCACGCATAGCGCGGACATGAAGGCGACGAGCGGCAGCGTCTCGCGCCAGCGCATTTCCGATGTGGCGAGCGCGGCGAGGATGCCGGTTACGATCACCGTGGGCGCGAGGCCCACGCGTTCGATGAGCAGCGCGAAGGCGACGATCGCGATCACGATCATGATCTGCGGGCGCACGGCGCTGCCCGCGATGGGCTCGCCGCGCAGCAGGAAGGAGCGGGCGACCAGAAAGGCGCCGATGCCCACAAGGCCCCAGGCCAGAACCGTCGGCAGGAAGCCGGGTCCCATGCGCGTCATCGTGCCGAAGGCATATCCCTTGCCGAGCCAGAGCGCGAGCGCGCCCACGGTCGCGAACAGGATGCCGGACCAGAAGTCCTGCGGATGTTTGACGTGACTCATGCCTGCTCCTTGCCCCCCGCGCGCTTTACGGCGCCGTCCTTTTTCGCGTCCCGCCCACGGGCCCCCAGGGCCGCGAAGCGTGGCGGATAAACGGATCCCCTTTATTGCCATACATGGGAAATCGTCGCCCGTGAACGGGGATTTCCCCTAGCGGATTTCAGTCTCTGCGACGGGAGTCTCACGGGCGATCCTTGCCGCGGTTCGATCGTGCGGGCGCGCCCGCGCGAAGCTCCTCCACCGGCGTCTGCGGCCCAGCCTGCGTGTCCCGCAATTGTCTCAAAAGCGCGCTCAGGTGCCCGCGCATTTCCCCGAGCCGTTCGGCGGGCACGGGGGCGAGGGCCTCCTGCTCCACCTTGTCGGCCACGTCCTCGCAGCGCGCGAGCAGGGCGCGGCCTTCCTCGGTGAGCGTCATTTCAAGGATGCGCTTGTTGGCGTCGCTCGCCGCGCGCGTCAGCAGCCCGCGCTGGGTCATGCCTGCGACGATCTGATTCATGGTCTGCGGCGTCACGAAGAAGCGGCGGGAGAGATCGGCGGAGGACAGGCCCGCATGGCGCTCCACGAGCGCGAGGATCGTATATTGGATGCCCGTGACGCCAAGCCCACGCAGGGCGTGCTCCAGCCTTGAGCGCAGCGCTTGGCTGGTCTGGTGCAGCAGATAGATCGTGCTTGGCCGCACGCGTCCCAAAGCCCCCTCCCCGGACTGAGCCAGCCTTGACGCGTCCTGGCGCGCCTGATCTAAGGCTCCCTTATATTGAAAACCGCTGGGAGGTTCAAGTGAGCGAAGCCAAGGCCCAAGTTAGCGAAGCCAAGGCCCAAGGCGGCGAAGCCAAGGCCGTTGTCGTGCGCATGGAGGAGGGGATCGCGTGGGTCTCCCTCAACCGCCCCGAGAAGCGCAACGCCATCAACCCGGCCATCGTGTTCGAGATGAACGAGGTTCTCGACCGTCTCGAGATGGACGACGCCTGCCGTGTGGTGGTCATCACCGGTTCGGGCGAGGCTTTTTCCGCCGGGCAGGACCTGAAGGAATATTTCCGCGAGCCCGACGCCGGGCATCCGGTCTTGCGCGAGCGCCTGCACAAGGCCAATGCGGCCTGGCAATGGCGCCGGCTCATGCATTTCTCCAAGCCCACGATCGCCATGGTCAACGGCTGGTGCTTCGGCGGCGCCTTCCAGTTCCTGCTCGCCTGTGATCTCGCCATCGCCGACGAGAAGGCGGTGTTCGGTCTCTCCGAGATCAATTGGGGCATCATTCCCGCGGGCATCGTCACGAAGTCGGTCGCCATGGCGGTGCTGCAGCGTCAGGCGCTCTATTACATCATGACCGGCGAGACCTTCGACGGAAAGCGCGCCGAGGAGATCGGCATCGTCAATTTCGCCGTGCCGAAGGACCAGCTCGAGGCGCGCGTGCGCAAGCTCGCGCAGACGCTCATGCAGAAGAACCCGCATGTGCTGCGCGCCTGCAAGCAGGGCTATCACTATGTGCGCGACCTGCCGTGGGACATGGCGGCGGAATATCTCGCCGCCAAGTCCGACCAGACCAAGTTCCGCGACCCCGAACAGGGCGACCAGAAAGGCATGAAGCAGTTTCTGGACGACAAGTCCTATCGGCCGGGGCTTGGCGCCTACAACCGCGACAAGTGAGCGGCGCGCCTGCGCCGTCTCATCGCGCCGCGCGCTCGCCCGCGCGGCGCGCAAGCTCCGCGACGATCGCCTCGGTCTTCATCACGTCCGCATATTTGTGATGCAGGTCGAACAGGTTCACCTTGTGCGACAATTCGCTGCGGTCGAAACAGCATTCCTCCGCCATCACCATGTGGAAGCCGAAAGAATAGCCGTCCACCGTGGAGGCGCGCACGCAGCCTGACGTGCTCTCCCCGAACACGATCACCGTGTCCACGTTGAGCTGGGTGAGATGCGCCACCAACGGCGTGCCGAAGAAAGCGCTCGCCCGCTGTTTGAAGATCACCACGTCGCCATCCTGCGGCGCGAATTCGGGGCGTATGTCGAAGACGTTCGCCGCCAGGGGCGCCTTGCGCCGGTTGGTCGCCGTCACGGCGCCGGGCTTTGCGGCGGCGCGCGTCTCGCCCGTCGAATAAAAGATCGGCAGGCCGGCGGCGCGCGCGGCGGCGAACAGGCGTTTTGTTGGCTCGATGGCGTTCCAGGCATGGACGCCGCAGGAGGAGGGATAGTCGCGCGAAACCTCCTCCACCGGGCGCGGTCCGCCCTGATAGGCGAGTTCGTAGAGATCGATGCACAGGATGGCGGCGCGCGGGCCGATGAACAGGTCGCGCTTGTAGTGCTTGTAGAGGTCGAGCACATGCGCGGGCATGACGTCCTGCCAGCAATGGTCCTCGAATTCGTCGATCATGGCGTTTCCTCCGCGGCCCTGCGGGGCCGTCGCGTTCTCGACAACGTTCGCCCATCTTTTAAGATAAGTCCATGTGGCGCAGGGCGCGCGGGACACCGGAGACGGGCATGGGCGAGACGCTTGAGATCAGGCCGGGCGAGGAGACGATTCAGCCGCCGCAGGCCGCCGACGCCGCGCTGTACTTCATCGGCGTCATTCGCACCCCGTGGGATCAGCTGCGCGCCTGTCCGCGGCGCGGCGACATGATCGAAGGCCCCGTCTGCCGGGTGGAGATCGCGCCCGCCTGGCGCAAGGCGCTCATGGGGCTTGAAGGGCGCACCCATCTGCAGATCCTCTACTGGATGCACGAGGCGCGGCGCGACCTTGTGGTGCAGCGGCCCAATCACACGGGCCGCAGCGCGGGCACGTTCTCGCTGCGCTCCCCCAATCGCCCGAACCCGATCGCCTCCTCTCTGGTCGCGCTGGTGGAGGTTCTGCCCGACGCGCTGCTTGTGCGCGGCCTCGACTGCCTCGACGGCACGCCGCTCGTGGACGTGAAGCCCGATAACTGCCCCTTCGATCAGGCGCGCCCGCAGCAGTCAGGCGCGCGCGACGCGCAAGCCCGATGACCCGCGTCACGATCCGCCTCGATTTCGACGGCGCCCGCCATCTTGGCCACGGCAAGATCCGTCTGCTCGAGCTGATCGAGGCGCATGGCTCCATCTCGTCGGCCGCGCGCGCCATGGGCATGTCCTATCGGCGCGCCTGGCTCCTCGCCGATGAGGCGAACCGCATGTTCAGCGCGCCGCTCTTCGCCACCCGCATGGGCGGCAAGGGCGGCGGACAGGCCCAGCTCACGCCCTTCGGCCGCGAGTTGATCGCGCTTTACCGACGCATGGAGAAAGAGGCCGAGCGCAGTTTCGGCGCGGAGATCGAGAAACTCGCATCGGCTTTGGCGACGCCCGCGCAGGCGTGAGCGCGCGCGGCCGTCCGGCCTTGGCGCCGGGCCTTGGCGTCCTGCAAGCCGGTTGTTGCGCGCGCCGCGAGCCTTTATGTGTCTCCCCTCGCGCAGGCCGCGCAAGCGAAAGGGCGCTTCTTGAAACCCCCAGCGCAGATCGAGGAAAGCTCCGGCGCCTTTCCGGCGGACACGCGCCGCGTGTTTCTGCGCGTCTTTCCCTCCATCGTCCTGCCCATGTTCATGGCCATGGGCGACCAGACGATCGTGGCGAGCGCGTTGCCCGCCATCGCGGCGTCGCTGGGCGAGGTGGAGCGCATTTCCTGGATCGTTGTGGCCTATCTGCTCGCTGGCACGATCGCGGCGCCGATCTATGGCTATCTGGGCGATTCCTTCGGCCGTCGCCGGCTTATGTTCATCGCGCTCGCCGTCTATCTGCTGGGCTCGGTGCTGAACGCGCTTGCGCCCTCGGTCACGCTCATCGCCTGCGCGCGTTTCGTGCAGGGGCTTGGCGGGGGCGGCATGATGAGCCTTGCGCAGGCGCTCATCGGCGAGGTCGTGCCCCCGCGCCAGCGCGGCCAATATCAGGGCTATCTCGCCACCACCGCCGTGATGGCGGCGGCCTTCGGTCCCGTCGCGGGCGCTTTCCTGTCCGAAGCCTTCGGTTGGCGCGCAGTGTTTCTCGTCAACGTGCCCACCGCCTGTCTCGCCTTCCTGCTTCTTCTGCGTCTGCCTCCGCGTGCGGGCTCGCGACGCGAAGGCTGGGCCTTCGATACGCCGGGCCTTGTCTATTTCGTCGGCTTCATCGCGCCGCTTTTGTTGTCGCTGGAGCAATTGCGCCGTTTCGATCAGGCCGACCTGCCGCTTGCGGGCGCGCTTCTCGCGCTGGGGCTTGCAAGCCTCGCGCTTCTCGTGCGCCGCGAGAACCGCACGCCGACGCCCTTGCTCCCCGTCGCGCTCATGCGCCAGCGCGCGATCTGGAGCGCGCAGGCCATGGCGCTGTGCCATGGCGCCGCGCTCGTCGCCATGGTCGCCTTCACGCCGCTTTACCTGCGCGTCATGGGTCTGGGCGGCGCGGCGGAGATCGGCTATGCGCTGCTTGCCGTCAGCGCGGCGGTGGGGGCGGGCTCCATGCTCACGGGGCGCGTCATCACGCGCACCGGCCGCACGATGATTCTGCCGTCCTTCGCCTCCGTGGCGACGGCGGGCATGTTCGTCTACATGGCTGTGCGCGCCGCGCGCATGGATTATCTGGAGTTCCAGATCTGCCTCGCGCTCACGTCTTTCTCGATGGGCAGCGTGATGAGCGTGGTGCAGGTGACGGTGCAGACGGTTTCTGGCCGGCGCATGCTCGGCGCCGCCGCAGGCTCCGTGCAATTGTCGCGCAGCGTCGGCGCCTCTTTCGGCGCGGCCATGTTCGGCGCTGTCCTGTTCGCGACCATTTCCGCCACCGATCCTGCGGCGGCGCGCGCTTTCGTCAGCATCCTGCAGGGCGGCGTCGGGCTTGCGGGCATGGAGGAGGCGGGCAAGGCGATCATGCTCGGCGAAATCGCCGGCGGTTTCGCCGCCGCCTTCCTCTTGCTCGCTTTGTTCTCGATCATCGGCGCCGCGCTGGCCTGGATCAATCCCGCGCGGCGCGTCTAGGCCTCAGTTCGCCATCAGCACCGGCGTCTCGGCGCGCGAGAGGATGTGCGCGGTCGCGCCGCCGAAGATCATCTGCCGCAGACGGCTTTGCGTGTAGGCGCCCTTGATCAGAAGGTCGCAGCCCAGTTTGGCGGCCTGATCGAGAACGGCTTCGCCCGGCGTGCGCGCATTGGGCCGGGTGACCGCCTCCACATTGATTCCGTGGCGGGCGAGCGAGGCGGCGAGCTGGTCGCCGGGCGGGCCTTCGACCGAGAAGTTCTCGATGGTGAGCACATAGACCTTGCGCGCCTGCAGCAGCAGCGGCATGGCGAAGGCGACCGCGCGGGCGGTCTCCGTGCTCTGGTTCCATGAGATCACGATGGTCTCGCCCATGGCTTCAGGCGGGCGCGGCGGCGCAAGCAGGACCGGGCGCCCGCTTTCGAAGATCGCCGCCTCCGCGGTCGCCATGCGCGCATCGCCCCGGTCGGGGCCGGGCCGGCCCATCACGGCGATGTCGAACACACGCGCATAGCTCGCCACCTGACTGTCGCCGAAAGACTGGTCGCCCGCCCAGGAATGGGTAGGGCCTGCGTGCGCGGCGTGCTCGGCTGCGGGCACGCCGTTCTCCATCATGAAGGTTTCGAAGCGGCGATGCGCCTCATCGGTGAGTTCGCGCCAGGCGTTCTGGTCCGTCACGGTCCAGCTCACCGGCATGTCGAAGGCGACGAGGTCCGGCAGGTCCGGCCCCAGCGCCACGCCCTCGACGTGGCCGTTGAAGCGGCGCGCCAGCAGCGCTGCGCAGCGCAGCGCGGATTCGATCGAGGAATGAGTCTCCACCGGCACGAGAATGTTTTTCATCTTCCCCTCCCGCCGCGATCTCCCTTCCGCGGCTGCGCCATTTTACACTATTTCCGCGCCGTCGCCTGCATAAGTCTGAGGCGCCGCTGTTTGACGCTCGCCCCCCTCAAACTTAGATTGCGCGCAAGGTTCGACGCGTCAGGTCCAAAGCGCCTTCAGGCGCGCCGCGTTCGTTTGGGTTGAAGATGACGGAAGCGTTTCTCTGCGCAGGCTTGCGCACGCCTGTGGGCCGCTACGCCGGCGCCTTGTCGGGCGTGCGCCCGGACGATCTGCTCGCCCACGTCCTGCGCGCGCTTCTTGCGACTGCGCCCGGCCTGCCGGCGGAGGCCATCGACGACGTGTTCGCGGGCTGCGCCAACCAGTCGGGCGAGGACAACCGCAACGTGGCGCGCATGTCGCTCCTTCTGGCGGGGCTGCCGCAGGAGGTTCCCGGCGTCACGATCAACCGTCTGTGCGGCTCGGGCCTCGATGCGCTGGGAAGCGCGGCGCGCGCCGTGCGCTCTGGGGAGATGGAGGTCGCGATCGCCTGCGGCGTGGAGAGCATGTCGCGCGCGCCCTTCGTCATGGGCAAGGCGAGCGAGGCTTTCGCGCGCAATCCTGAGATTTTCGACACGACGCTGGGTTGGCGCTTCGTCAATCCCCGGCTGAAGGCGGCCTATGGCGTCGACGCCATGGGCGAGACGGCGGAGAATCTCGCAACCGAACGCGACATCTCCCGCGCCGATCAGGACGCCTTCGCCCTGCGCAGCCAGACGCGCGCGGCGCGCGCCATCGCAAGCGGCAGGCTCGCGCGCGAAATCACGCCCGTCGAAATCCCCGGCCGCAAGGGCGAGACAACCAAAGTCGAGCGCGACGAACATCCGCGCGAGACGACGCTTGAGAAGCTTGGCGCGCTCAAGCCGATTTTCCGCAAGGAGGGCTCCGTCACCGCCGGCAATTCCTCAGGCCTCAATGACGGCGCGGCCGCCGTTCTCGTCGCCAGCGCCGCCGCCGTGAAGCGCTACGGCCTGACGCCGCTCGCGCGCGTTTCAGGCATGGCGACCGCAGGCGTCGCGCCGCGCATCATGGGCGTCGGCCCCGTCCCCGCGACGCAAAAGCTCATGGCGCGGCTTGGCCTCGCCATCGGCGATTTCGGCGTGATCGAACTCAACGAAGCCTTCGCAGCCCAGGCGCTCGCCTGCCTGCGCGGTCTCGGCCTGCCTGACGACGCTGAACATGTGAATCCCAACGGCGGCGCGATCGCCATCGGCCATCCGCTTGGCATGTCGGGCGTGCGCATCGCGCTCAGCGCGGCCATCGAGATGAACGCGCGCAAGGAGCGCCGCGCGCTCGCGACCATGTGCATCGGCGTGGGGCAGGGCGTCGCGCTCGCGCTCGAAGCCGTCTAGACGCGTCAGCGCTGCGCCGTCATCCAGCCCTGATCGACGAGCCAGCGCTGGAAGCCGACCACGGCGGCCTTGTTGGGGCAGGTCGTGTAGAGCCCCTCGCAGGTCTCCATCAGCCGCAGGCGCCGGGCGAACACCGCGTCGAGCGGCAGGCCCGCCGCCACGACGGTTACGGTCGCCAGATGCGGGATCTCGAGGATCGGGGCGTTCCCCGCCACGCTGCGCGGCGTGAAGCCGAGCCCCTCGACCGAATAATAAGTCTCGAACGCGCGCGAGGCTGGATCGAGCTGCCAGGCCGATCCCCTGTCAGCGATCTCGGTGGCGTTCTCCAGCGGCAGGCGGGCGAGCGCGGGCTGGTGGTCTCCGTAGCCCACAAAGAGAACCGGCTTGCCTGGGAAGCTGCGCGCAAGATCCGCGCGGAAGGCGTCGCGGTCGCGTTTTGCGAGCACGAGGCGCCATAAATATTCATCGAACTCGGAATTGCCGGTCCAGCGCGTTTCTTCGCCGGGCCGCAATTGATCGGGCGCGAAGCGGAAGTCCCACGGCGAATGGGTCGACATGCTGGAGGCGACGATGAATTGCGGGCGACGGCTTTCACGCATGCGCGCATCGTCGAAGACCTTGCGCACCTGCGCGTAATAGAAGGCGTCGCGCTGGCGTTCGTCGGGCGCCTTGTGCTCCTTGCGGTCGATCACGCGGTCGAAGCCGATGGCGCGGTAGAAGCGCGCGGAGCCGGCGAATTCCGCCAGCGAGGGATAGATGATGGTCGTCTCGTAGCCGCAGGCCTTCAGATATTGCGGCAGCGTGTGGCGCAGCCGTCCGGCGGTGAGCTGGGCGGCGAAATTGCGCATCGAGCCGAACATGTTCGTGGACAGGCCGGTGAGCGCGGAGAAGTCGGAGAGCCATGTGCCGCCGCCAAACGTCTCCACGCGCAGCCGGCGCACGGCGCCGTCGTGGGACTGGAACAGCCCCAGCGCCTCGGGCGGATAGGCGAGCTGCGGATAGACGCCAGGCGGCATCGCGGATTCATTGAGGAAGAGCACGATGTCGGGCGGCGTTTCTTTCGGCGCGCATGTGATCGGCTCGGGCGCCACAGGCTCAAGGCTCGCCTGCGCGCTCATCTCCAGATAGCCGCGCGCCTGGGCGAGCGCGGGCAGGTCGCCGAAAGAGGCGATGAAGGCGGAATAGACGTTCTCGCCTTCGTTGAAGATCGGCGCGCCGCGCTGGATCAGCAGATGACCCGCGCTCGCGCTCGCGCACAGGCTTGCGGCGAGCGCCCCGGCCATGGCCAGCCGGCCGGGCATGCGCGGACGCTCGCGCCGCCAAGCGAAGACGAGGCCCGCCGCGCTCGCCGTGAACCCCGCCGCAACCAATCCCGCCTCGAGCGGGAAGGTCTGCACGAAGAAAGAGGCCTGCGCCATGCTGAACAGATAGAACACAACGTCATAGACGTGCAGGTTCATCGCGACGATGCCGAACTTGAAGTCGGACGCCGCGAATGTCGCCGCCATCAGCGTCACGACGACGCCGGCTGCGAAGGCCGCGCGCCGCGTCAGCGCGAACAGCGCGCCCGCGAGCCCTGCGAGAAAGAGCGCGACGAGGACGCCGGCGATCCAATATTCCTCGGTGGCGAAAACGAAGACGAGGGCGGCGAGAGCGATGCAGGCGAGCGCGCGATCCCAGCCGTCTGCGGCGCGCCAGAGGCGGGCGAGACTCGCGCCGAAACTCGCCCCCGCCCTTGCGGCGATGCGGGCGAACGGCGAGCGCCTGTCGAGGTTACGCGTCACGCGACCGGCTCCGGTCCTGGAATTTGAAGCTTTTATGACAGCACTATAGCCGCGCCCGCGCGCCGGTAAAGCCCCGCCCGCGTCGCGGACGGGTTTCTTTTGAATGAGCCTTCGTTTGCGTTAACTCGCCGGCGCGATCTCGCCTGCGCATTCGCCAAGGCCGATGCGATAGCCATCGCACTGGCGCCAGCCGCGCAGGATCACGACGTCGCCATCCTCGAGGAAGGTGCGGGTCGCACCGCCCGCCAACGTCAGCGGCTCCTTGCCGCCCCAGGTCAGTTCGAGCAGCGAGCCGAAGCTCCCCTTCTCCGGCCCCGAGATCGTGCCCGAGCCGATCAGGTCGCCCACGCGCATCGGGCAGCCGGAGGAGGCGTGGTGGGCGATCTGCTGCGCGCTCGACCAGTACATGCCCTTGAAATTGGTGCGGCTGACGATCGTGCCCTTGTCCGCGCCGGCGGGCCGCAGCTCCACTTCGAGCTCGATGTCGTAATTATGCGCGCCCGTCTGGCGCAGATAGTCGAGCGGGGCGGGATCCTGCCGGGGGCCCTCCACGCGGAAGGGCTCCAGCGCCTCCGCCGTGGTCACCCATGCGCCGAGCGTTGTGGCGAAGGCCTTTCCCTGAAACGGTCCCAGCGGCACGTATTCCCATTGCTGGATGTCGCGCGCGCTCCAGTCGTTGAGCAGGGAGAAGCCGAAAATGGCGCCCTGCGCCTGCTCCACGCTCAGCGTTTCGCCGAGTTTCGTATCGGCGCCCACGATCACGCCCATCTCCAGTTCGATGTCGAGCCGGCGCGAAGGTCCGAACATTGGCTGCGCGAAGTCCGGGCCTTTGATCTGTCCTTTGGGACGACGCACCTTCTCGCCCGACACGATCACGGAGCTCGCGCGCCCGTTGTAGCCGATCGGCATCCACAGCCAGTTCTCGTTGAGCGCGTTGTCCTTGCCGCGGAACATCGTGCCGACGTTGGTGGCGTGTTCGCGGGAGGAATAGAAATCCGTATAGCCCGCGACCTCGATCGGCAGACGCATGCGCGCCTCCGAGCGGGGAATGAGCGCGCGCGCGCGCAGCGCCTTGTCGTCGCGCAGTTTCGGATTGTCATGGCGCAGGAGCTGGCTCACATGCCGGCGCGCGATGGACCAGGAATAGCCGCCCGACGCGATCAGCGCGTTGAGCGAGGGCTGGCGGAAGGCGCTCTTGGCCGACATGCGCGGCATCAGGCCCACGTCCTCCAGCGCGGCGACGTCCAGCACGTAATCGCCGATGGCCACGCCCACCCGCGGGCGCGTGTCGCTGGCGGTGGAGAACACGCCCCAGGGCAGGTTCTGGATCGGGAAGGGCGAGTCGGGCGCGACCTCCACGAAGGAACGCAGCGACGGATCGTTGGGGTGTTTGGGCGCGTCCATGGCCTATTTCCTCCGTTTCGCCTCGCGGGCTTTCCGCCCTCCTAGCGCAGCGGTGCGGAGGAGGCCAGCGCCGCGGGGAAAATCTTTGCGGTGAGATCCTATAAATAACTGAAAATATTGAACATTAAGTGTCATAAAAGCGTTGCTCCCGGGGGCTAGGACTCGGGGCGTCGGCCATGGGGCCGGCAGAATGAACGAGGCGATCAATGCAGCTCTCGAAGATTTTCCGCTCCGCTCTGGCCGCCGGCGCCTTCGCCGCAGCCGTCCAGACCGCGAGCGTTCAGGCGGCCGACATCACCGGCGCGGGCGCGACCTTCCCCTTCCCCGTCTATTCGAAATGGGCGGACGCCTACAAGAAAGAGACCGGCGTCGGTCTCAACTACCAGTCGATCGGCTCGGGCGCCGGCGTGAAGCAGATCCAGTCCCGCACCGTGGCTTTCGGCGCGACCGACGCGCCGCTTACCGCTGCGCAGCTTGAGAAGGACGGGCTCGTGCAATGGCCGCAGGTCATGGGCGCCATCGTGCCCGTGCTGAACGTGGAGGGCGTGAAGCCCGGCGAGCTGGCGCTCGACGGCCCGACGCTCGCCGACATCTATCTCGGCAAGATCAAGACCTGGGATCACGCCGCGATCAAGAAGCTCAACCCCTCGCTCAACCTGCCGTCCGCGCCGATCACGGTGGTGCGCCGCTCAGACGGTTCGGGCACGACCTTCGTGTTCGTCACCTATCTTGCGCAGGTGAGCGAGGAGTGGAAGTCGAAGGTCGGCGTGGGCACTGCGGTGGAATGGCCCACAGGCGTGGGCGCCCGCGGCAATGAGGGCGTCGCCGGCAATGTCGGCCAGACGAAGAACGCGATCGGCTATGTCGAATACGCCTACGCCAAGCAGAACAAGCTCACCCACGCCGCCATGGTCAATCAGGCGGGCAAGGTCCTGCAGCCCAATGCGCAGACCTTCCAGGCGGCTGCGGCCAATGCGGACTGGGCGAAGGCGCCGGGCTTCAATCTCATCCTCACCAACCAGCCGGGCGACCAGTCCTGGCCGGTGACGGCGGCCACGTTCATCCTCATGCCCAAGCAGCCCAAGGACAAGGCGATCGCCGCCGAGGCGCTGAAATTCTTCGCCTGGGCCTTCGAGAAGGGCGACAAGATGGCCGAGGAGCTCGATTACGTGCCGATGCCCGACCCCGTCGTCGCGCAGATCAAGGCGGTCTGGGAGAAGGACATCCAGACCAAGTGACCTATATGGGGCGGGCATGCGCGCGTCAGGCGGCGGAGCGTTCCGCCGCCGGTTGCGCATCGCCGTTCGAGGGCAGGGGACGCCAGTGACCGACATCGCCGACATCGCGCCGCATCTTACAACGCGCGCGCCCGCCGACGCCGACCGCGCCCGCGCCCTCGCCCGGTTCAAACTGGGCGACGCGGCGTTTTACTGGACCACCCGCATCGCCGCGCTGGCCGTGCTGGCCGTGCTCGGCGGGATCATCGTCACGCTGATCGCCGGCGCCTGGCCCGCCATTGAAGCCTTCGGCCTCAACTTTCTCTGGACGCAGCGCTGGGCCCCGCAATTGCAGCCCGATCCCATTCTGGGCGCGCTCGGCCCCATCTATGGCACGCTGCTGACGTCCTTCATCGCAATGTCCATCGCCACGCCGGTGGGGCTGGGCGTCGCGATCTTCCTCACCGAATTGTGTCCGGCCGCGCTGCGCCGCCCCATCGGCACGGCGATCGAACTGCTCGCAGGCATTCCCTCGATCATCTACGGCATGTGGGGCTTCTTCGTTCTCGCGCCTTTCCTCACCGACCGCTTCCAGCCCTTCATGATCTCGCTGTTCGAGGGTGTGCCGGTTCTGGGCGGCCTGTTCGCAGGCCCGCCCTCCTATCTCTCGCTCTTCAACGCCTCCCTCGTTCTGGCGATCATGGTTCTGCCTTTCATCACCGCGATCGCGCGCGACGTGTTCGCGACCGTGCCGCCGATGCTGAAGGAAAGCGCCTATGGCATGGGCTGCACGACCTGGGAGGTGGTGCGCCATGTCGTCATTCCCTATACGCGCGTGGGCCTGATCGGCGGCATGATGCTGGGTCTCGGCCGCGCGCTGGGCGAGACGATGGCGGTGACGTTCATCATCGGAAATTCCTTCAAGATCACCGGCTCGCTGTTCGCGCCCGGCACGACGATCTCCGCCGCCATCGCCAGCGAATTCGCCGAGAGCGACGGCGTGCACCAGTCCGCGCTGATCCTGCTCGGCCTGCTCCTGTTCGTGCTCACGTTCTTCGTGCTCGCCGCCGCGCGGCTGTTGCTGCGCCGCATCCAGCGCCGGCAGGGAGGCTGATCCATGTCGCCGCTTTACGCCGCCCGCCGCCGCCGCGACCTCCTCATCCGCGTGTTGTGCTTCGCAGCCGCGGCGCTGGGCCTTCTCTGGCTCGGCCTCATCCTGTTCTCGCTGTTCTCCAACGGGCTCGCGGGCCTCAGCCTCGACGTGTTCACCAAGACCACGCCGCCGCCGGGCGCGACGGACGGCGGACTCGCCAACGCGATCTTCGGATCGGTGGCGATGACGACGCTGGGCGTCGCCATCGGCGCGCCCATCGGCATGCTCGCAGGCGCCTATCTCGCCGAATACGGCCGCTATGAAAAGCTCTCCGACGTCGTGCGCTTCATCAACGACATCCTGCTGAGCGCGCCCTCCATCATCGTGGGCCTGTTCATCTATATCGCCGTTGTGCGCACCACTGGCGGATTTTCGGGCTATGCGGGCGCGCTGGCGCTTGCGGTGATCGTCATTCCCGTCGTGCTGCGCACCACCGAGGACATGCTGCTTCTGGTGCCTGACCAGTTGCGCGAGGCGGCGTCCGCGCTTGGCCTGCCGCGCTCGCTCGTCATTCGCCGCATCGCCTTCCGCGCGGCGCGCGCGGGCGTCATCACCGGCGTGCTGCTGGCGACGGCGCGCGTGGCGGGCGAGACCGCGCCCCTCCTGTTCACCGCGCTCTCCAACCAGTTCTGGAGCGTAGATATGGGCGCCGCCATGGCGAACCTGCCCGTCACGATCAACAATTTCGTGCAGAGCCCCTATGAGACCTGGCGCCAGCTCGCCTGGACCGGCGCCCTGCTGATTACGCTGGCGGTGCTCGCCCTCAATATCGTCGCGCGCGTGCTGGGCGCGGAAAGGAAGCCGAAATGAGTGACGTCCTGTCCCCGGCGCCGATCGCGGCGCGTCCTGCGGAGGCCACGTCCGCCGCGCAGGCGAAGATCGAGGCGCGCAATCTCGATTTCTTCTATGGCCAATCGCGCGCGCTGAAATCCATCAGCCTGTCGCTCGAGGCCAATCGCGTCACCGCCTTCATCGGGCCTTCCGGTTGCGGCAAGTCCACGCTGCTGCGCGTCCTCAACCGCATGTATGATCTCTATCCCGGCCAGCGCGCGACGGGCGAGGTTCTGCTCGACGGCGAGAACATTCTGGAGCCGGGCGTCGATCTCAACCTGCTGCGCGCCCGCGTGGGCATGGTGTTCCAGAAGCCCACGCCCTTCCCGATGACGATCTATGACAACATCGCCTTCGGCGTGCGCCTCTATGAAAAGCTCTCCAAGGCTGACATGGACGTGCGTGTGGAGGAGGCGCTGAAGGGCGCGGCGCTGTGGAACGAGGTGAAAGACAAGCTCAACGCCAGCGGCCTGAGCCTTTCCGGCGGCCAGCAGCAGCGCCTGTGCATCGCCCGCACTGTGGCGATCCGGCCTGAAGTCATCCTGTTCGACGAGCCCTGTTCGGCGCTTGATCCCATCTCGACCGCCAAGATCGAGGAGCTGATCGACGAATTGAAGGCGCGCTATACGATCGCCATCGTCACCCATAACATGCAGCAGGCCGCGCGCGTCTCCGACCGCACCGCCTTCATGTATCTGGGCGAGTTGATCGAGTTTGATGCGACGATGAAAATGTTCACTTCGCCCGCGCAGCAGCGCACGCAGGATTACATCACCGGCCGGTTCGGCTGAGGAGAGGCGCGACATGACCGTTCACACCGTCAAGGCCTATGACGCGGAGCTGGAGATCATCGGCGGCAAGATCGCCGAAATGGGCGGCGTCGCCGAGCGCATGCTCACGAACGCCATGGACGCGCTCGTCCGGCTGGACGTGGAGCTCGCCCGCAAAGTGGTGGAGAGCGACCCGCGGCTCGATGAATTGCAGCGCGAGCTGGAGGAGCAAGCCGTGCTCACCATCGCGCGGCGTCAGCCCATGGCGGTGGATTTGCGCGAGCTGGTTGGCTCCATCCATATCGCAGGCGACCTTGAGCGCGCCGGCGACCTCGCCAAGAACATCGCCAAGCGCGTGATGAAAGTGGCGAGCGACGCGCGCCAGCCGCGCGCCATCGTCGGCCTCAAGCACATGGGCGAGCTCGCCGCCACCCAGCTCAAGGAAGTGCTCGACGCCTACGCCCAGCGCGACGTTGAGCGCGCCCGCGCGGTCTGGCTGCGCGACGCGGAGATCGACGCGCTGGAGGATTCGGTGTTCCGCGACCTTCTCACCTTCATGATGGAGGATCCGCGCAACATCACCTTCTGCACCCATCTGCTCTTCTGCTCGAAGAATCTCGAGCGCGTCGGCGACCACGCGACCAATATCGCTGAGACGATCCAGTACATCAGCACCGGCGTCGCCATGCCGATGGATCGGCCGAAGGGCGCATGATGGCTCCCACCGCGAAAGCGGCTGGCGCGCCGCGCGTTCTGATCGTCGAGGACGAGGCGTCGCTGCGCGAACTGCTCGCCTATAATCTGGAGTCCGAGGGCTACCAGGTCGAGCGTGCGGACCGCGGCGACGAGGCGGAGGCGATCCTCATCGAGAACCCGCCTGATCTCGTCATCCTCGACTGGATGCTGCCGTCCGTGTCGGGCGTCGAATTATGCCGGCGCCTGCGCGCGCGCGAGGTCACGCGCACCCTGCCCGTGATCATGCTCACGGCGCGCGGGGAGGAGAGCGAGCGCGTGCGCGGCCTCTCCGTGGGCGCCGACGATTACGTGGTCAAGCCCTTCTCCGTGCCGGAGCTCATGGCGCGCGTGAAAGCTTTGTTGCGCCGCGCGCGGCCTGAGCGCGTGGCGAGCGCTCTCGTTTGCGGCGAGATAACGCTCGACCGCGACACGCGCCGCGTGCGCCGCGCGGGTCGCGAATTGCATCTGGGGCCCACCGAGTTTCGCCTGCTTGAACGGCTCATGGAGAAGCCGGGCCGCGTGCATTCGCGCGCGCAATTGCTCGATTCCGTCTGGGGCATGGATGCGGAGATCGATGAGCGCACGGTGGACGTGCACGTCGGGCGCCTGCGCAAGGCGCTCAGCCGGCCCTCAGACCGCGATCCCATCCGCACGGTGCGCGGCGCGGGCTATTCCTTCGACGAAACCTTCCGCTAGACGGCTCAGAACTTTCCGCCGCGCACCACGTCCACGTCGCTCATCGCGAGCAGCAGGCCGTGGCTTTCCAGCACAGGCGCCAGAGCTTCGATGAGCGCGTCCGCCTTCTCCTGCGTGAGGATGGTCATGAACAGCGTCTTGGATTGCGCGCCCGAAACCTGGTCGTCGCTCCAGGGTCCGCTGGCGCCCGCGCCGCCGGCGGTGGGCAGCAGCGTATAGCCGCTCACGCCCGCGGCCTGCGCGGTTGAGACGACGAGGCGCAGCAGCGGCCCGTCCACGAGAACCTCGATCTTGCGGCGGCGTGTGGTCTGGATCATGGCGCGGCCCATTTCGCGAGCATGCCGTAATAGGGGATGCCGAGCGTGAGGTTGAAGGGGAAGGTGACGGCGAGCGACATCGCCAGATAAAGGCTGGGGTCGGCCTGCGGCAGCGCAAGGCGCATGGCTGCGGGCGCGGCGATATAGGAGGCGCTGGCGGCGAGCACGGCGAGCGCGGCGGCGGAGCCTGCGTCCAGCCCCGCCCAGGCGCCCGCGAGCGCGCCGATCGTGCCGTTGGCGATGGGCAGGGCGACGGCGATGAAGGCGAGGCGCGCGGTGAGCGCGCGCGAGTCGCGCAGGCGCCGCGCCGCCACCAGCCCCATGTCGAGCAGGAACAGGCACAGCGCGCCGCGGAAGCCCGCGTCGAACAGCGGCGCGATGGGCGCATAGCCCGGCTTGCCGACGATCAGGCCGATCACGAAACTGCCCGCCAGCAGCACGACGGAGCCGTTCAGCGTCGCCTCATGCAGCAACGCGCCGCGCGGCGCGGCGATCTTCTGGCCGCGCTGGGCGAGCAGAAGCGCGATGACGATGGGCGGCGTCTCCATGAGGGCGAGCACCGCCACCATATAGCCCTGCGGCGGCATGCCCGCGGAGGCGAAAACCTCCACGCAGGTCACGAAAGTGACCACGCTCACCGAGCCGTAATGGGCGCTGATGGCGGCCGCATTGACCTGATCGAGCCGCCCGAAGGCGCGCAGCAGCGCATAGGCCGGCAGCGGAATGACGAGGCTCAGCCCCACGCCCAGCGCGGCGGCGGCGGCCATGTCGGCGGTGAAGCCGGTCTCGGAGACCGCGACGCCGCCCTTCAGGCCGATGGCGGCCATGAGATAGAGCGACAGGCCCTTGGCCACCGCTTCCGGCACGCTCAGGTCGGAGCGCGCGAAGGCGGCGAGGGCGCCCAGAACGAAGAACAGGATCGCCGGAGAAAGAAGCGCGTCGAGGCTGGACATGGGTTTCCGCACGGCGCACCTGCGCCGC
>CAZYBF010000057.1:14540-18480 GCA_964645525.1 uncultured Beijerinckia sp. | reverse complement strand
ACGAAGATCGCGGAGATCGACGAGTCCTTGATCGTGTAGAGCGCGAGCGGCATCCACGCGAGCGGCGAGATCGGCTTCATCACCTGGATGAAGGGATCGAGCGCGCGGCTCATGAGCGGCGACATGCCGATCAGGAAGCCCACGGGCAGGGCGACCATAACCGCCAGCATGTAGCCGAGCAGCACGCGGGCCAGCGAATAGGCGAGCTGGATGCCCAGACCCTTGTCGTTGGGGCCGCGATCATAGAAGGGGCTCTTGAGATGCTCCCAGATCTGCGCGCCCACTTCGAGCGGGCCGGGCATGGCGGATTTGCCCTGCGTCGCGGCCACGCCCATCAGGCGTGCGTATTCCGGGTCCATCTGGGCGCCCGTGCCCTTGCCGCCCTGCACGCCGATATGCCAGGCGAGCAGGAAGGCGCCGAGGATGAGCAGCGAGACGAGCGCTGCGCGCGCGTTCAGCGAATTGAGCATGATCGCCTCACGAACGCTTGATGGCGAAGCTGTCGATATAGGCTTCGGGCTTCGAGGGGTCGAAGACCTTGCCCATCACCGAGAAGCTCTTGCTGGTGGCGGTGGGCGGGGTGAGGCCCGCCTCCTTCATCAGCCGCGCGGCGTCCGTCGCCAGATAGACCTGTTTGGCGATGCCGGCGTAGTCCACATCGCCCTTGATCTGACCCCAGCGCTTCATCTGCGTGAGGATCCACACGGCGAAGGATTCCCACGGGAAGGGATCGAACTGGATGCGGTTGGCGTCCTTCTTCACCTGGCCAAGGCCGTCGGCGTAGACGCCGGTGAGCACCTGCTCCAGCACGATCTGCGGCTGGTTGAGATAATTGGCCGGCGCGATGGCGGCGGCGATCTCCTTGCGGTTCTCGGGCTTGGCGGCGTAGGCCGTCGCGTCGATGATCGCGCGCATGAGGGCGGCGTAGGTGTTGGGCGCGCTGTTGATGAATTCGCGGCTCGCCGCGAAGGCGCAGCAGGGATGGCCGTCCCACAGCTCTTTCGAGAGCATGTGGATGAAGCCGACGCCGTCATAGACCGCGCGCTGGTTGAAGGGATCGGGCGCGAGGAAGGCGTCGATGTTGTCGGCGCGCATGTTGGCGACCATTTCCGCCGGCGGCACCGCGCGGATCTGCACGTCCTTGTCGGGATCGATGCCGTTCTCGGCGAGGTAATAGCGCAGCAGGTAATTGTGCATGGAGAAGTCGAAGGGCACGGCGAACTTGAAGCCCTTCCAGCTCTTGGGATCGCGCTTGTCCTTGTGTTTCATCGCCAGCGTGATCGCCTGGCCGTTCACGTTCTCGATCGCGCCCATCGCATAGGGCGTGGGCGTCGAGCCGACGCCCATGGTGATGGCGAGCGGCATGGGCGCCAGCATGTGCGCGGCGTCGTATTCCTTGTTCAGCGTCTTGTCGCGGATGACAGCCCAGCCGGCGGTCTTCACCACCTCCACGTCGAGGCCGTGCTTTTTGTAGAAGCCCATCGGATCGGCCATGATGATCGGCGTCGCGCAGGTGATCGGGATGAAGCCGACCTTCAGCGCTTTCTTCTCGATCGGGCCGGTCTGCGCGAAGGCTTCCGTCGCAGCGCCCAGCGGCAGAACGCTCGAGAGCGCGGCGGCCGCCGTGGACCATCCCACGGCGCCGAGGAAGGCGCGGCGCTGCGCGTCCACGGGGAAGATCGCGCGCATGATCGCCGATTGCACGACGCGCTCGTAGCGCGCCTGTTCGTCGCCGGCGCCGCTCTCCACGGCGTCGGCCTTCAACGCGCGGTCATGCGCGTCCTGCGAGGCGTGCGCGCCGCAAGAGCAGCCGCCACGCAGGCGCAGGCCGGAGTCGAAGGGATTGCGGAACATGGACATGAGGCGCTCCATTGGTTGATCTGGAAGCCTCAAAGCAACGGGTGTGCCAGCGCCGAAAGATGACGCGCGGGCGCGCGTTTCGGGGGCGGAATTGGGCGCTTCCAAAGGGGCGCCGCGCAGCGCAGGGATGAGACGCAGGCCGATCGCCGCTCTTGAGCGCCTATTTATTGAGCAAGAAGCGAGCGGCGCCAACGCATTGGGCAGAAATAGCGCCCATCATTTCGTCAGCTTGGCTTTGATGGCGGAAGGTCGTCGCGGCGGATGCGCAGTAAAGCGTCATCTATGCGCGCCACATAGGTGATCTGCCTACGATCGAGGCCGGCGCGCAGCAGGCGCCGCAACAGGCTGCGCGAGGCGCCGGCGGCGAACACGCGCGCGCCGGCGCGCCGCGCCTTCGCCGTGAAGGCCGCGAGCGCATGGGCGCCTGTTTCATCGGCGAGCGGCACGGCCGAAAGATCGAGCACATAGGCGCGCGGCGGGCGCTCGATGCTTTCAAGCGCGCCCGCCACCTGCGAGGCCGCCCCGAAGAAGAAGGGACCGGCGATGCGGAACACGATCACGTCCCGCCCGGCTTCGCCCGCGTCGGCGAGATAGGGCTTGCGGTTCGCCGTGGCGGCGTCCGCCTCGTCGGGCTGGAGCAGCGACACATGGGCGCTCACCTCCACGAGGTTCGCCATGCGGTGCATGAACAGAAGCGCGCCCATGGCCACGCCCACGCCGATGCCTACGGTCAGGTCGTGGAACGCCGTGAGCAGAAAGGTCGCGACGAGCACAGCGGCCTCCGCGCGGTCGCCGCGCATCACGGCGCGGATATGGTCGCGCTCCACCATGTTCCAGGCGACGACGGCCAGCACGGCGGCGAGGGCTGCGAGCGGAATCCAGTTCGCCAGCGGAGCTGCGAGCATCATGAAGGCGAGCAGGAAGACCGCATGCATCATGCCCGCGACCGGCCCGTGGGCGTGGGCGCGGATGTTTGTGGCCGTGCGCGCGATCGTGCCTGTCACGCACAGGCCGCCGAACAGGGCGGAGCCTATGTTGGCCCAGCCCTGGGCCACCAATTCGCAATTGGAGCGATGACGGCGCCCGGTCATGCCGTCCGCCACCACAGCGGAGAGAAGCGATTCCATGCCGCCGAGCAGCGCGATGGCGAGGGCTGCGGGCAGGAGGTCGGCGAGCATGGCGGGCGACACGTCCGGCAGGGCGGGCGCGGGCAGGCCGCCCGGCACGCCGCCGAATTTCGTGCCGATGGTCTCCACAGGCAGGTCGAGCGCGAAGGCGGCGAACGCGCTGAGCGCGACGGCGGCCAGGAGGCCGGGAAAGCGCGGCGCGAACCGGCGCAGGGCGAGGATCAGCGCGAGCGCGCCTGCGCCCACCGCTGTCGCCGCCGGGTTGATCGTGGCGGCAGCGCCCCACAGCGCCTGCAGTTTGGCGATGAGCGGGCCGGGCTCATGGTCCAGCGCGAGGCCGAAGAAATCCTTGATCTCGGCCGCGAAGATGATGAGCGCGATGCCGGCCGTGAATCCGGTCATCACGGGCTGGGGAATGTATTTCACGAAGGCGCCGAGCTGCAGATAGCCCAGCGCCAGAAGGAGAAAGCCCGCCATGATGGTGGCGGCCAGAAAGCCCTGATAGCCGTGGCGTTCGATGACGCTCGCCACCAGAACGATGAACGCGCCCGCCGGCCCGCCGATCTGAAACCGGCTGCCGCCCAGCGCGGAGACGATGAAGCCGCCCACGACCGCCGCGATGAGCCCATGCTCCGGCTTGGCGCCCGAGCCGATGGCGATCGCCATGGAGAGGGGCAAAGCGACGATGGCGACGGTGAGTCCGGCCAGCGCGTCCGCCCGGAAGGACGCCAGCCCATAGCCTTCGCGCAGGATGGTCACGAGTTTGGGCGTGAACATGTCCCCGAAGGCGCCGGCGCTTGCTCTTTTGGCCGTTTCGCTGCTCATCTCGTCCCGAAGCTTGGTCGCAGGCGCGACTCGCGGCGCAAGATCGCCTTGAAGATTGCCAAAGGCGGGCCTCCTGCGCCATCCATGCGCAACGCAGGCGCGCCATGCGAAGCGGGCATAGGCGAGGC
>CAZYBF010000057.1:0-14440 GCA_964645525.1 uncultured Beijerinckia sp. | reverse complement strand
GAGGCTCTGCGCCGAGGCGCTGAACACAGGGGATGCAAGATGGTGAAGGCTGTCGTCGTGCGCGAGACGGGCGGGCCCGAGGTCATGCGGATCGAGGACGTCGAGATCGGCGCGCCCGGTCCCGGCGAGGCGAAGGTGCGCAATCGCGCCATCGGGCTCAATTACATCGACACCTATTTCCGCGCCGGCGCCTACAAGACGCCGACGCCGTTCACGCTCGGCAACGAGGCGGCGGGCGAGATCGTCGCGCTGGGCGAGGGCGTGAGCGGCTTCAAGGTCGGCGACCGGGTCGGCTACGCCACGACGCTTGGATGTTACGCGCAGGAGCGCAACGTCGAGGCGCGCCTTCTGGTGAAACTGCCCGACGACATTTCCTATGAGACCGCCGCCGGCATGATGCTGAAGGGCCTCACCGCGCAATATCTGCTCCGGCGCACTTATCCCGTGAAGCCGGGCGAGACGATCCTTGTCCATGCGGCGGCGGGCGGCGTTGGCCAGTTATTGTGCCAGTGGGGCTCAGCGCTTGGCGCCACCGTCATCGGCACGGCGGGCGGGCCTGAGAAATGCGCCATCGCGAAAGCGGCGGGCGCCCATCACGCGATCGACTACCGCAGCGAGGATTTCGCCGCGCGCGTGAAGGAGATCACGGGCGGAAAATTGTGCGACGTCGTCTATGACGGCGTTGGCAAGGCGACCTTCCCCGGCTCGCTCGACTGCATCCGCCCGCTGGGCATGTTCGTGTCTTACGGCAATGCGTCGGGCATGATCGATGCGTTCAACATCACGCTGCTGATGCAGAAGGGCTCGCTGTTCTGCACGCGGCCCACGCTCTACACCTATATCGCGAAGCGCGAGGACCTCGACGCCATGGCGGAGGATCTGTTCTCCATGGTGCGCTCAGGCAAGGTGAAGATTCCCGTCAACCGCAGCTATCCGCTGGCGGAGGTCGTCGCCGCGCACAAGGCGCTCGAAGCGCGCGAGACGATCGGCGCGACCGTGCTGATCCCCTGAGGCTCAGACGGCTACGCCGTGCAGGTCATAGGCGTCGGCGCGCTCCACTTTCACGCTCACCAGGTCGCCCGCGCGCAGCGGGCGGCGTGAGGCGATGTAGATGGAGCCGTCGATCTCCGGCGCGTCGGCTTTCGTGCGGCCTTTGGCGACGCCGCCGGCGCCCGGATCGTCCACGATGGCCTGCACGCGCTTGCCGACCTTGTTCTTCAAAATGCGCGCGCTGATCGCCTGCTGCGTCTCCATGAAACGCTTGTAGCGGCGCTCTTTCTCTTCCTCCGGCACGAAGGGCAGGCCGAGATCGTTGGCGGCGGCGCCTTGCACCGGCTCGTATTTGAACGCGCCCACGCGGTCGAGGCGGGCTTCCTTCAGCCAGTCGAGCAATTGCTCGAAATCCTCCTCCGTCTCGCCGGGAAAGCCGACGATGAAGGTGGAGCGGATCGCGAGATCGGGGCAGATCTCGCGCCAGCGGCGCACGCGCTCGAGCGTTTTTTCCTGATTGCCGGGCCGCTTCATCGCCTTCAGCACTTTCGGCGAGGCGTGCTGGAAGGGCACGTCGAGATAGGGCAGCACAAGGCCCTGCGCCATCAGCTCGATCGCCTCGTCCACATGCGGATAGGGATAGACGTAATGCAGGCGCACCCATGCGCCCAGCGATCCCAGCTCGCGCGCAAGGTCGAGGAAGCGCGTGCGCACCTCGCGATCGCCCCACAGGCTCGGCGCATATTTCACGTCCACGCCATAGGCCGACGTGTCCTGCGAAATGACGAGCAATTCCTTCACGCCCGCCTTCACGAGCTTCTCGGCCTCGCGCAGCACGTCGGCCGCAGGGCGCGAGACGAGCTTTCCGCGCAGGTCCGGGATGATGCAGAAGGAGCAGGAATTGTTGCAGCCTTCGGAAATCTTCAGATAGGCGTAATGGCGCGGGGTGAGCTTCACGCCTTGCGGCGGCACGAGATCGACGAAGGGATCGTGCGCCGGAGGCACGGCGTCGTGCACGGCGGCCATCACGCTCTCATAGGCCTGCGGGCCGGTGATCGCGAGCACGTTTGGGAAGCTCGCGCGAATCTCTTCGGGCTGCGCGCCCATGCAGCCGGTGACGATCACCTTGCCGTTCTCGCGCAGGCCCGCGCCGATCGCCTCCAGCGACTCGCGTTTGGCGGAGTCGAGAAAGCCGCAGGTGTTCACGATCACCGCGTCGGCGCCCGCGTGCGACTTGGTGAGCTCATAGCCCTCGGCGCGCAGGCCCGTGAGGATGCGTTCGGAATCCACCAGCGCCTTGGGGCAGCCGAGGGAGACGAAGGAGATGCGCGGGGCCGGGCGCGCCGCGCCCTCGCTCGCGCCATGGTTCGCGGCGTCGTTGTCTTGCATGACTTTGGCTTGCCACGGCGCCGGCGGGCGGCGCAAGGGCGACGTCGCCGAAAAGGTCCGCCGCAGGCCATTGGCGCGGGTCGAACGAAAGAGCCCGGCGCGGGGCCGGGCTCTCAGATCGCCTGGGGGGTGGTTCGCGCTCAGTAGCGGGCGAGAACCGGCGATGCGGCGGAGGTTCCGCCAAACTTGTAGTTCAGGCCCACGCGCACGACGTGGAACTTGTCTTCGTCGCGCGCCACGATCGCGGGCAGGTCGCTGCGGCCGACTGCGGTCAGGGTGCGCCGGCCGTCGTCGAGCTTCACATAAAGATACTCGAGCTTGGCGGTCCAGTTCGTGCTGAAGGCGTGTTCGACGCCGCCGCCCAGCGTCCAGCCCCAGTTCGAGCCGTTGTCGTCGGAGCTGCGCCATTCCGCCACCACGCCGCCGGAGTCGGTCACGCGCGCGTAGCCGCCGTCGCGGCTCGGGCCGAAGGCGAGGCCGCCGGTCACGTAGAGCAGCGTGCGGTCCATGGCGAAGCCGATGCGCGGACGCAGGGTGCCGAACCAGCGGCCGCCCCGGTCGCCGAGATATGCGAACGTGTAGGGCGTCTGGTTATAGGCGAAGTCGAAGGCGTAAGCCTCCCGCGAGCCGCGGCCGCGATAGTTCATGTCCGCCTCGATGCCCGCCACGAGAGCGCCGAACTGCCAGTTGAAGCCGATCTGCGCGCCGCCCGTGAAAGCCGTATTGCTGTCGTCGCGTCGCACGCCGGCGGAGCCGGTGAGGAACAGATCGCGATAGACGGTGTCGGTGGTTACGATCTGTAGGTCGCGGTTGCGGTCGCCGAAGGCCGCGCCGGCGTTAAGGCCGACATAAAAACCGCTCCATGTGAAGACGGGGGCGACATAGATCGGCGTCGCAGCCGGCGCAGGAGCCGCCTGCCGCCGCGGCAGGTCAGCCGCAACGGCGCTGGCCGACATCGCCGCAAGGGCGATGGAGCTCAGAAGGAGTTTGCGCATGAGATCCTCTCAACTGTGGAATGTGATCGATTGTCATGGTTAGCCCCCTGACGTTGTGTAATCTGATAAGAGATGAATAGCCACCTGAAGCATAAGTATTGAAACCCAGTTTGAGATCTATGGTTGCTGATTTGCAACTTTTGGCCGAGATCGCGCCGTCGCTTGTCGCTTCCGCTTCGCCGCGGAATCGCGAAGGGCTTGAGACTTCCCCTCCGGGCGTGGCAAGTCGGGGGCGAAGCCGCTAGGGTCCTTGCCGCCGGCGGCGAAAAAAATGCAGTTGGGCGAAGTCATGGGAGGAAGGGGCATGTCCTACAAGCTGGCGACTTACCAGTCGGCGGATGGGCCGCGCGCGGCGATCATCGTGGGCGAGCGCGTGATCGACGTCGCCAAGGCGACGCGCGTGAAGGCTGACGAAAGCGTCATGGGAATTTTGGGCGACTGGTCGAAGGCGAAGGCGCGCCTTGAGTCGGTCGCGGGCCGGCAGGGTCTGCGCGGCCAGCCGCTGTCCAAGGTGAAACTGCTTGCGCCGATTCCGCTGCCGGGCGCCGTCTATTGCGCGGGCTCGAACTATGGCGACCACGCCGCCGAAATGGCGCGCGCCAAGGGTCTGCCGCCGCCGCCTGATCCGCATGATCTGGGGCTGGAGCCCTGGCACTTCATCAAGTCCTCGCGGGCGGTGGTGGGGCCGAACGCCAATGTGAAACATCCCGCCGCCACGAAGAAGCTCGATTGGGAAGTGGAGCTCGGCGTGGTGATCGGCCGGCGCGCAAGCAATGTGTCGCAGAAGGACGCTCTGAAATACGTCGCGGGCTATCTCGTCGGCAATGATTTCTCGGCGCGCGATCTTGGCCGGCGCGCGGCCGCGCCTGCGGGCTCGCTGTTCGCCACCGACTGGACCTCGCACAAATCCTTCGACGGATCCTGTCCGCTTGGCCCCTGGATCACGCTCGCGCGCGACGTGAAGGATCCGCATGATCTCGCGATCCAGCTCGACGTGAACGGCGTCACGAAACAGGACTCCAGCACGAAGCACATGATCTTCGACATTCGCGAGCAGATCTCGTTCCTGTCGAGCCGCATCACGCTGCATCCCGGCGACGTCATCCTCACCGGCACGCCGGACGGCGTTGGCAATGGGCGCGGCGAATTCCTCAAGCCCGGCGACGTGGTGCGCGCGCGGGTTGAAGGTCTCGGCGAACTCGTCAACAAGATCGTCTGACGCGCGAAGACGCTCGCGCAACGATGAAGGCCCCGCGCGCAGCGGGGCCTTTTGTTTTTTGGGGGGCGCGACGGTCAGGCCATCGGGTCGCCGCCGATCTTGCCGCCGCCGCGGCGCGTGATCGCGACGACGGAGGGACGGGGCGGCATGTTCGGCTGGAAATCGGGCCAGCGGGTCGCCGGGTTTTCGAACGTGCCCTGATCGGCGGGCGCGTCATCCTCCGCCTCGCCGGGGTGCTGGATCGCAATGAACATTGTCGCGCCATCTGGCGTGAATGTCGGGCCGCAGACTTCCGCGCCGGCGGGTGCGCTGAAGAAATGCGTGGAGAGCCCGCGCAGCGGCCCTTCCGTCTCCAGCGCCCAGAGGCCGTCGTTGCGTCCGGTCGCTTTTTGCGAATTGCCGTCGGTGGCGATCCACACGCGCCCGTCGGGATCGACGGCGAGATTGTCCGGCATGCCGAACCAGCCGTCTTTCGTGGTCTGCGGATGGAAGCTCGCGCCAGTCGCCTGAACGGTATGGTCGCCGCAGGTCACAAGCACCTCCCAGCGGAAGGTCGTCGCCGCATGGTCGCCGCCTTCCGGCGTCATTTCGATGATATGGCCAAACCGATTGTTCGCGCGCGGATTGGCCTTGTCCACCTGTTGGGCCGTGCGGCGCGAATTGTTCGTGAGCAGCACATAGACCTTGCCGGTTTTCGGATTGGCCTCAACATCCTCCGGCCGGTCCATCGGCGTCGCGCCAAGCGCGTCCGCCGCGAGCCGCGTGTCGATCAGCACATCCGCCTGGCTTGCGAAACCATTGGCTTGCGTGAGCGGTCCCTGCCCATGGACAAGGGGCATCCATACGCCGGCGCCGTCAGCGTCGTAGCGCGCGACGTAGAGCACGCCTTCGTCGAGGAGGTTCATATTGGCCGCGCGGTTTGCGGGGTCGTAGCGGCGCGCCGAGACGAATTTGTAGACGTAGTCGAAGCGCTCGTCATCGCCCATATAGACGACATAGCGGCCGTCGCGGTTGATGACGCCTTCCGCGCCTTCATGTTTGAAGCGGCCAAGCGCCGTGCGCTTTCTGGGTGTGGAGGCGGGATCGAACGGGTCGATCTCGACCACCCATCCGAAGCGATTGGGCTCGTTGGGCTCCTGCGTCACATCAAAGCGCGCCTCGAAACGTCCCCAGGCGTATTGGGAGGCCGGCGCGCCATAGCGCTTGAGCTGCTTTTCCTCACGATGGCCTTTCACGTCGCCCGTGAAATAGCCGTTGAAGTTTTCCTCGCACGACAACCAAGTGCCCCAGGGCGTGACGCCGCCTGCGCAATTGTTCAGCATGCCCAGCACGCGCCGTCCGGCTGGATCGTCTTTTGTGCGCATGCGCTCATGGCCAGCGGCAGGGCCGGTCAGCTCCATCGGCGTCTCCGCATCGATGCGCCGGGCGTAGCGGGAGCCTGCGACGACGCTCCATTTACCAGCATCCTTGCGCAGCTCGATCACGCTGCCGCCATGCGCCGCCTTCTCAATTGCGACGAGTTCCGGCGTCATCTTCGCAAAGGCTGCCTTGCCCTGCTGCACGCCCACGCCGGGGAACATCAGCTCCTCATTGGTGTATTCGTGATTGACGACGAGAAGGCCGTGGGCGGAGGGGTCCGCCGCGCCGGGCATGGGCAGATAGCCGAGATAATCGTTGTTGTATCCAAATTGCAGGCGTTGCGTCTGCGCGCTCTGGCGCAGCGGATCGAAGGCGGGCGCGCCGGGCAGCACCGGATCGCCCCAGCGGATCAGCACGTCGGCGTCATGGCCCTCAGCCACGGCGTGTTTCACGTCCACGCTCGCGGGCGTCTCACGGAAGGCGAAGCGAGCGGCGGGCTTCCCGGGGGCGGCCGGCTGCGTCTGGGCTTGAGTCTGAGCTTGCGCGAGCGCGGCGGGCGCAATGGCGGAGAGCGCGCCGACGGCAAGGGCGCCGCGCAGGACGTCGCGTCGGCCGAGCCTTGTGGCGATGACGTCGCCGATGGTGGGCGTGGTGGTGGGGTTCGAGCCGATGTCTTCAGCCGCCTCGGCGGCGCGGGCGCGGGTGCGTGGCTGACCTTGATCCATGCTCATCGGAATCTCCATGTCTGAACTGCGCGTCCGGCTTAGCTGCGCTCCATGACGGTTGCGCGACGCTCCGCCTTTCTGCGTCTCCTTTTGCGCGTCGCCCACGTCTTTCGGATTGGGAACCGTCACGGCTTCGTCGCGTTCATCAGGCGTATTGGCGAAGATCGCGACCGAGCTTGGAGGAAGGCATGATCGGCACGACGCATTCGGGCCAGCTGCGCGGCGCGCGCGGGCGCGCTCAGGCCACGCGGCGAAGCGTGAGCGCGTTGCGCCGGGCCGCGCTGGCCGCGGGCCATGGCTGCGTAGGCGGGCTTGAGGAGGAGCCTGCCGTCGGCCTGCGGGCCAGCCCTGCGCTCGCATGCGCGGCGCTCGCCTGCGCGCTGACGGCGGCGCTGGCCGCCGCCGCTTTCGTCGTGCGCTGATCAGGCGGCGCCTTCGCCTGAACGCAGATAGGCGCGCAGCGCGCTTGCAAGCTCCTGCGCCAGGCGGGCGCGGTTGGCGACCGCATGGGGGCCGGACACCAGAAGCGCGTCCACCTTCGGATGGGTGATGAACTCCAGCTCCGCGAGCGCGGCCGCGGTGCGCGGCTTGCGCGCGGCATTGCCCAGATGCCGGTCGTTGAGCACGCCGATGCCGCCGTTCTTTGAGTCGGAGTCGAGCTTCACGCCGCGGTCGCGCACCTGTGGATTGAAGGCGCGCATCCCTGTGAGGATCGCATTCTGCACCGCGCGGGCGAAGGGGGCATGGGGCGAGGCCGCAAGCCCGCCCGGCGCCGCGCGCACATAGGTCTCCACGCCCGAGGCGTTCGACCGCGCGCCGTTGAAATGCAGGCTCAGAAAGGCGCGCGCGCCGCAGGCCTTCGCGGTCGCCGCGCGTTGATGGCAGGCGAGGTTCACGTCGCTCTCGCGGGTGAGCACCACATTGACGCGCTCGCCCGCCGCGCGCGCCTGCCGGCGCATTTCGTCGCGCAGCACGAGGGCGAAATCGAGGGTGAGCTTCTTCTCCTTCACGCCGCTGGCGCTGATGGCGTTGTTGGGCGAGCTGCAGGCGACGGGGGCGACGCCGCCATGGCCGGGATCGATCACGATCGCGCCGAGATCGACAAGCCGCGCGCCGCGCGCAGGCGCAGGCTCGGGCGCAGGCTCGGGTGCAGGTCCGGGAGTTTGCGGCTTTGCGGGATCGGCCTCCAGCAGGCGCCGGGCGGGCTCAAGAAGCGCGAGGACTTTCTCCACATAGCCGGGCGCGCGCGAATAGATCGGGCCGATGTAGCGCAGGAAGGCTTGCGGGTCCTCCACATGCTCCTCCCAGCCGGTATAGGGCGCGCGGTTGAGGAAGGCCCAATAGCCGGCGATGAAGCTCTCCAGCGTCGCGAATTTGCAAAAGGCGCTCTCGCGTCCGCGCGTGGCGCGCAGGATGCGCGTGGCGTGGGGCGCCATTTCCGGCCGCCAGGGCAGGTCGGCGAAATTGTAATGGTCCTGCGCGAGGCGCGAGGCGCCTTGCGCGCTGTGATGCATCCATTGGGCGAGCGTCACCGCGCGCAATTGCGGATGGCGGATGGGCTCGCTGCGGTGGATATGCGCGAGCCGGAGAAGGAGGGGGGCAGGCGGGGAGAGAGCCATGGACGTGATCCTTGCGGTCGATTGCGTCAAAGCCCCGGCCCGGCCGGCCGACTTACTTAGGCGCGACCTTCGCCATGCGCAATGCTTGGGCGGCGCCGTCCGCCTGAGCCATTGCCCGCGCAGGGGCGAGCCGCTAGACCCAAGGCCCGCCGCCCGCGCGCCTTTCGCGCGTTGCGCCCGTTCGACGATGGGAGCTTCGAAAAGCCGCATGCAGTCCCAAGGCCAGCCGTTCGACGACATCCGCGCGCTGTTCCAGATCCTGCCGCCGCCCGCCCGCGATTGCGCCGACATCGCCCGCGCGCGCGACGCCGCGCTCGTCAAGCCGCCCGGCGCGCTCGGGCGCCTCGAGGAGCTCGCGCAATGGATGGCCGCCTGGCAGGGCAAGTCGAAGCCCTCCATGGACCGGCCGCTGGTGGCGATCTTCGCCGCCAACCACGGCGTCCATGCGCAAGGGGTGAGCGCATGGCCGCAGGCGGTCACGCGCCAGATGATGGAGACGTTCGCGGCCGGCGGCGGCGCCATCAACCAGATTTGCGGCGCCTATGAGCTCGGCCTCAAAGTCTTCGACCTCGCGCTCGACCTGCCGACCGCCGACATCACGCAGGCGCCCGCGCTCGATGAGAAGGCGGCGGCGGCGACCTTCGCCTTCGGCATGGAATCCATCGCGGGCGGGATCGATCTTCTGTGCGTGGGCGAGATGGGCCTCGCCAACACCACAATCGCGGCCGCGATCTACCACGCGCTCTATGGCGGCGATGCGTCGCATTGGGTGGGGCGCGGCGCGGGGATCGACGACGCGGGGCTCGCGCGCAAGGTTGACGCCGTGCGCCGCGCGGTCGCGCTGCATCGCGACCATTGCGGCGATCCGCTCGAATTGATGCGCCGGCTCGGCGGGCGCGAGATCTGGGCCATCGCGGGCGCCATCGTCGCCGCGCGCGTGGAGCGCATTCCCGTGATCCTCGACGGCTATGTGGCGACCGCCGCCGCTGCAGTTCTGCACGCCGTGGATCCGACGGCGATCGACCATTGCCTTGCAGGCCATCTGTCGGCGGAAGGCGCCCATGCGGACGTGCTGGCGCGGCTCGGCAAGCGCCCGTTGCTCGACCTCGGCATGAAACTGGGCGAGGGATCGGGCGCGGCGCTCGCCGCCGGCATGTTGCGCGCGGCCATCGCCTGCCACAACGACATGGCGACCTTCGATCAGGCGAAGGTGGGGCGCGGCTGATGGAGGCGCAGGGCGGCCGGCGCGTGATCTCGCTCGACCTGTCGGGCCTCAAATGCCCGCTGCCGGCGCTGCGCACGCGCAAGGCCCTGCGCCGCATGGCGCCCGGCGAGGTGCTTGACGTCGTGTGCACGGACCCCATGTCCGCCATCGACATTCCCAATGTCGTGCGCGAATGCGGCGACCGGGTGCTCGACAAGCGCGCGGACTCCGAAACCCTGTTCTTTCGCATCGAAAAGGCGGCGAGATGAGCGACCAGAGCTGGCCCACCGAACTGCGCCTGTCGCGCGAGCGGCGCATGCTGACGGTCGCCTTCGACGACGGCGCGCGGTTTGAGCTCGCGGCGGAGCTTTTGCGCGTCATGAGCCCGTCGGCGGAAGTGCAGGGCCATACGGAGGCGGAGCGCAAGACGGTCGGCGGCAAGCGCAATGTGGAGATCATTCGCGTGGAGCCCGTCGGCAATTACGCGGTGCGCCTCGTCTTCGACGACATGCACGACAGCGGCATCTTTTCGTGGTCGCTGCTGCGTGAGCTGGGCGAGAACGCGCAGGCGCGTTTCGAGGCTTATCTCGCCGATCTCGCCGCCAAGGGGCTCGACCGCGACCGGCCGGGCGCGAAATAGCCGCGCCGGGCGCTCACAATTTCGGCGGGCGCCAGTTCATGATGTCGTCGGCCTTCAGCCAGCCGGGCGATTTCTCCGGCAGGACGCGCTTGGCGCGGTTGGCCTGCGTGCGCGCCTCGACGTAGAGCCCCTGCGCGAACATGCCCTGCGCGGCGGCGAGCAAGGCGTTGCCCTGATCGCCCTTGCGCTCATAGGCCATGGCGAGGAACTGGAACGCCTCGTAATTCTCGGGCTCCTGCTGCGTCACGCGGGTGAGCACGCTGATCGCCTCGTTGGCGTTGGCGGGATTGTTGGTCGCCACATAGGCGTGGCCCAGCATCACGCGCAGGGGCGCGGCGCCCGGCGCCAGCGAGACGGCGCGGCGCAGCGGCTCGATCGCCTGTCCCGCGCGCCCGGCCTCCAGCAGCGCCTGTCCCTTCAGCTCATGGAACCATGGATTGCCGGGCTGCGAGGCGATGAGCGCGTCGATTTGCGTGAGCGCCTCATTCAGCCGTCCGAAGCGATAGGCTGAGATCGCGCGCGCATATTGCGCCGCGCGCGATGTGTCCTGCAGCGGATAGCGACGGCCGATCTCCGACGCATTGCCCATGAAGGCGACGAGCTTGGCGCGCGCCATGTCGTGGCGCGCCTGCAATGCGGCCGAATCCTTCGCGTTGAAGGCGGGGCTCTTGCGCGCAAGCTCCTGCAACGCGGAGATGCGGTCCGAGGGCAGGGGATGCGACAGGAGATAGGGATCCATCGAGGTGGTCTTGAAGAGCGACTCGTTCTGGAACCGCTCGAGCGTCGCGATCAGGCCCTGCGCCGACTGGCCCGTGGAGGAAAGATATTTGAGCGCGGCCACGTCGGCGGCCTGTTCCTCGCCGCGCTGGTAGGAGAGCAGCGAGCGACGGATCATCTCCTGCGGGCCGAGCATGGCGCCCATCATGCCTGCGCTGTCTGCGCCCACGTTGCGGCTGCGCGCGGCGCCCACCATGGCGCCCGCGCTCATCAACATGCCCGCCACCGCGAAAATCTGCGCATTGGCGAGTTGAAGGCGCAGGCGCGCGAGATGACCGCCGGCGATATGGCCCGCCTCATGGGCCAGCACGCCGATGATCTCGTTGGGCGTCTTCGCCTCCATGATCGCGCCGACATTGACGAAGATCTTCTGGCCGTTCGCGACGAAGGCGTTGAAGGAGCGGTCGCCCACAAGGATGATCTTGGTCGCTTCGGACTTGATGCCGGCGGCGCGGAAGATAGGCGCGGAATAATCGCGCAGCAATTGCTCCACCTCGCCGTCGCGCACGATGTTGAGCTTTGGCCCGGACTGGGCCTGAGCCGGATCGCCCGCAACCGGCGCCCCGGCCAGCGCAAGCCCGAGGAGGGCTGCAAGCAGGCGGCGCGCCGGCCCCGCTTTCGCGGCGGCGCGCGGGCTGCTAGGGCTCTGGGGCGGGCGAGGCCCGTCGTGCGCGTGCAAGGACATGAATCCCATTTACCTGATGAGTCCGGCCAAGCCCAGAGACGGCCGCATTATGGCGGCGGCGTGGCCGCGCCGGAAGGATGATCCCCGATGACCCGATCGCCGGGCCCGCCCAGCCCCTCGCTGCGCAGCCGCGTGGCGCCGTTCATCGCCATGGACGTCATGACGGCCGCGCGCAAGCTGGAGGACGGCGGCGCCCATATCATCCACATGGAGGTGGGCGAGCCCGCCGCGCCCGCGCCCCGTCCGGCCCGCGAGGCCGCCATGCGCGCGCTTGAGGCTGGCCGCATCGGCTATACGGAGGCGCTGGGCCGGCCCTCGCTGCGCGCGCGCATCGCCCGCGCTTATCGCGAGCGCTATGGCGTGGAGGTTCCCGCCGAACGCGTCGTCGTCACCACGGGCTCGTCTGCGGGATTCATCCTCGCCTTTCTCGCCATGTTCGATCCGGGCGCGCGCATCGCCATCGCCGCGCCGGGCTATCCGGCCTATCGCAACATTCTCGAGGCGCTGGGGCTCGAGGCGGTGGCGCTGCCCACGCAGGCGGCCGATCGCCATGTCGTCACCGCCGCGATGATCGAGGCCGCCCATGCGCAGGCGCCGCTCGCCGGCGCGCTGCTGATGAGCCCCGCCAATCCCACCGGCACGATGATGTCGCCCTCCGCGCTGCGCGCCATATGCGAGACATGCGACCGGCTTTCCATCGCCTTCGTCTCGGACGAGATCTATCACGGCCTCTCCTATGCGGGCGAAGAGGCGACCGCGCTCGCCTTCTCGCCCCATGCGGTCGTGGTGAACTCGTTCTCCAAATATTATTGCATGACCGGCTGGCGGATCGGCTGGCTCGTCTTGCCCGAGGCTCTCGTGCGCCCGGTGGAGCGGCTGCAGCAGAGTTTCGCCATCTCCGTGCCCACGCTCAGCCAGATCGCCGCCGAAGCGGCCTTCGACGCGCCGGAGGAGCTGGAGGCGGTGAAGGCTGGTTACGCTCGCAACCGCGAAATCCTGCTCAATGAATTGCCGCGCATCGGCATCGCGGATTTCCATCCCGTGGACGGCGCGTTCTACGTCTATGCGGATGTCGGCCGCTTCACTAACGACAGCCTCGATTTCTGCAAGCGCATGCTGGAGGAGGCGGGCGTCGCCGCCACGCCGGGCCTCGACTTCGACCGCGAGCGCGGCGCGCGCGCGTTGCGCTTGTCCTTCGCCGGCTCGCAGGCCGACGTGCTGGAGGCTGTTCGCCGCATGGGCGCCTGGCTGAAGTAGCGGGGGCGTTCAGCTGTGCGCGCGGTTCGGGTGGATGCGCGCGAGGACGCGCGCGGTCCAAGTTTGCGCGCGGTCCAAGTTTGCGCGCGGTCCAGTGAGGTGCGCGCGAGGACGCGCGCGGTCCAAGTTTGCGCGCGAACCAGCCCGAAGACTGGACCGCGCGCGTCCTCGCGCGCAAACTGCGATCAGCCGCCGGTGAACGTCGTCTTGGCGCGGCTCCACCAGCCTGACTTCTTCTGCGAGGGCGCAGGCGCCTCGGGCAGCGGGTCGGGCTCGCGGGGCGCAGGCGCAGGCTCCGGCGTCGGAGCGGGCGCAGGTTCCTGCACGACCGCAGCCGCTTGCGGCGCCGGCGACGCCGGTTCTTCCTGCGCGCTTGCGGGCGTGCGGATCTCGATCGACTGCGCAACCGGCGCGCTCTGCCAGGATTGATCCTGCGTCAGATCGGCGGGCGCGCGCTCGACCGCGAAATCGGGCTCCGCGTGATCGCTTGAGCGAACCCATGCGCCGGGCCCGCGACGACCCGGCGATTCCGCCGCGTCCTCGCTGCGCTCGGCGCGTTCGCCATTGCGGCCGCCGCGACCGCGACGGCGACGACGGCGCCGGCCATCCTCCTCGCCACGGGCGAGGGCGTCCTCGCCTTCCTGTTCGGCCTGCGCGTCGTCCACCTCGCCGTCGCCGACGGCGGGAAGGCCGAGGCCGGGCAGGTCGCCGCCGATCGCCGCCATCGCAGCGAGGGCGTCATCGGAAGGCTGAGGCGCGTTGGGATCGATGCCGGAGGGATCGCGGTCGCGGCCGCGACGACGGCGGCGGCGACGACGACGGCGGCCGTTCTCGCCCTGGCCATCGCCATTGTCGCCAGCGGCGGAGGCGTCCTCGTCGCTGTCCTCGTCTTCGTCCTCGGAGCTGTCGTCCTCGTCCTCGTATTCCGGCATGGGCGCGATGGAGTCGAGACGCACGTAATCGGCTTTCGGCGCGGCCGGCGGCGGGACCGCGAGCTCGCCGCGCTCGAGCGCGTGATAGACGCCGCCCATCAGCGCGTCGTCGGCCTCGATCACGATGGTGACGCCGAAACGCTCCTCAAGCTCGCGCAGATGCGAGCGCTTCTGGTTGAGGATGTAGAGGGCCACCAGCGTGCGGGTGCGCGCGGTGAGATTGTATTGCGCGTTGCGCACCAGCGCATCCTCGATGACGCGCAGGACATGCAGCGCCATGGAGGCGGTGGAGCGCACCGTGCCCGCGCCCTGACAATGGGGGCAGACGACGCTCGAACCCTCGAGCACGCCGGTGCGCATGCGCTGGCGCGACATTTCGAGCAGGCCGAAATGCGAGATGCGGCCGACCTGAATGCGCGCACGGTCGTTCTTGAGCGCCTCCTTCAACCGGCGCTCCACGGCGCGGTTGTTGCGGTGCTCCTCCATGTCGATGAAGTCGACGACGATCAGGCCCGCGAGGTCGCGCAGGCGCAGCTGGCGGGCCACTTCGTCGGCGGCCTCCAGATTGGTGCGCAACGCCGTGTCCTCGATATTGTGCTCGCGCGTCGAGCGGCCCGAGTTCACGTCGATGGCGACCAGCGCCTCGGTC
>CAZYBF010000056.1:0-18511 GCA_964645525.1 uncultured Beijerinckia sp. | reverse complement strand
ATGAGCCTGAATCGCTCGCATCATGGAGTTTTGAAGACTGGGCCAAAATTGAAGATTCAGAAAGAGACTTCTTCGCCGGCATGTATCAGTTTTGGGTTCAAAAAGCTTAGATCCCAAAGATGTTTTATCATTAGCTTTGAAATTCGAGAGCAATTACAAGACCAATCTTACGATATCAGGCGAGGCTCGACCATGTGCGACAACTGCTGCGCGCACATTCGAAAGAATTGTTTCCACCGCTGCTGAAGCCGCGGAAACACTATACATGCTATCCTGCACTTGATTTCGTGCATTGTTCAAACCATGAACCGAAAGATTCAGCCCCAATAGTTGCTCATAGCCTTTTTGCTCAGAACGCTCTAAAGCATCCCGCAACAAGCCAATCCTGTCGATGACTTCCGCGATCTTAGCGAGGACTTTGTTTTTGTCTGAAACATCGGGCGACTCAATTTGAGCTTCCGTTTTCCCGTATCCAACGGTGATCACCTAAAGCGTGCAACAGAAACTCGGCCTCCTGCACGATCTCTCTGGCTGCCGGCTTCACTGGCTTCCTGAATGCGTCGGTCGTTTCTTGCTCGGCCTCCACGTCGCGGCCGGCCCGCAGTAACTTCTCTCTGATCTTGTCGATCGCTTCCTGATCCAACTTTGAGCGATGGATCCCGTCTAGCGTACTGCGGATGCGGCCTATGTTGGCCGCATCGTTCATCGATGTATGGTGGTGGTCGTCCTGGATTTCCCGGCTTTTCCCGGGACCTGTCACAGCCTGTGACGGCAGCTCGACCGAGCCTGACGGCGTAGTCACCGCCAGTTCGGCGCGCGCAGGACCAGCCCCGGCCAAGCCGGGTGCTGATGACGCTTCTGAGACTGGCCTGTTGAACATGGATCGACTCTCGAACCCTTCCTGACGCTACGAAAGACGGTTCGGGGAGAAAAAGCTTTAGCGGCTCACATAAAAAAAATGCATTCGAGCGCATTTTTTTCATCAACAGCCTGAAGCAGGACGAAAGCGCGCGCCTCCAGCTGCGTCCCGGCCTTTCGCAAGCCTTGCAGGCGCGATACATTGGTTGGAATCTCATGTGAAGAACGGAAACCCCGTGCGTCCGCACTGCTTGAGCGTCAGCCTGAGGATCATGTTCGCTTGTACGCTCGGCCTTGTGCTTGTGGCAGCGCCCAAGCCTGCCCTGGCGCAGGCGCCCCATCCGGCTGAAGCCATCAAGGCGGGCGACCTTCCGGAGGCGGCGCGTCAGGCGCGGCGTCTCGCGGAAATGGGCGACACGCAAAGCCAGTTCATGTGGTCGTTGTTCTTGTGGCATGGCGTCGCAACTCCGCAAAACTTCGACGAAGCGATGCGCTGGGTGACCCTTGCCGCGGTGGCTGGCGAGCGCAAGGCAAACAATGCGCGCAACGCGATGCTCAAGACCGTTGAGCCCACAGTCGCGCAAAAGAGTATGGAATGGGTTCGCAACCGCCTGTCCAAAGAAGCCGAAGCGGGCGACAACGACGCCCTTCTGCGGCTCTCGGCTTCATTTTCGCCGGCCTTCGGCTTCGCAAATCCCGTCGAGGCTTATTTCTGGTCGAACCTGGCCGTCTCCAGTGGACGCATAGAAGCCCGAAAGCAGCGCGACCAAATCGTCACGCAACTCAAGCCCGCAGACGTCCAGAAGACACAGGAACGCGCGCGCGTGTGGCATGAGCGCTGGCGCGCGAGCGCAGCAAGCAGCGCATTGACTGAACCAGTCGCGAGCAAGCCGCAATCCCTCGCCTCGGAGCCTGAAGCGCAGCAGCGCCAGCCCGCAGGCGAACAACCTGTTTCCGCCCCGCAGATCGCAAACGAAGCGGAGAGCGCGAACCCACAAGGAGGAGCTCGTGAGTAGCGAGCATAAGGGAAAACATCCGCCGCAATTCGTTTTCGAGATGATCGTTGCGGAAGCGGCGCGCGCATTTCTTGAAGACAGGGCGCCTGCGGAAGACATCGCGCAGGGCCTCGCAGAGAAATTCGCAACGCTTTATGACATTGAGGGCCTCGCGGAAGACATTCTCAAGGGTGTCGAACGTTTCCTCGTATTCATCGATTCCGTCGAGATTTCTGACGTCGATCTGCTTCTCGCGCAATTCGTCTGGTACGTCGCAAATTACGAAAACCTCAATACTGCGCGCAAGAAGAAGGGGCTCTTCGCCAATCCGCTCAAGGGCCGCCCGAAGGATCCCTCGCGCGTCTTCAACGCGGCCTCCTCGCTAAAGTCCTACACATACGCAATGGGCGCGAAAAAGGCCCCTATGCGGCCAATGGAATGGAAGCCTGAGGACGAGATCGATTTCGAACAGGTCTTCTCACTTCTTTATCCCCCCAAGGAGGAAGAAGGCGAGCAGCCCCTCGAAGCATAGGATCAGCGGCGCGCCGGGTCAGTCTGCGTGGCTAGAGGGATCTGGTCGACGAAGGAGAACCAGCGCGCCACGTCAGCGATCACCAGGCCGCTACTGCGCTCGACGAGCCCAAGTTCGACCAGGCGTTTGATTTTCCGGCGTGCGGTCTCTCGCGGCAAGTTCATAAAGTCGGCGACGGAGGAAATGTTGGTGGCGGCTATATAGCCGCGCGCGCCCAAATGCTGAATGCGTTCGGTGTTCAAATAACCGATGCCGAGATAAAGCAGCGCCTCCTCAACGTCGAGACCAAGCGTGGTGCGGATCGAGTCGATCGCAGCGAAGACGCCGCGTAGCGCGCGCAATTGCGCGACCTCCGGGCTGGACGCCTCAAGCGCCGCGAAAGTCGCTTCGTCCACTTCTCGCTGCGACACTAAGGACGCCATGACGCGATCTCCTCCATCGTCATTTAGCCCGGACTTGTGCGCGGCGGACGTTCACGTTTGTAACGCGCAGCGCGCGCTCCCTAGCGCCCCCGGCAATAGGCCTCGAGCTCTGAGAGATAAGGATCGCCGAGAAACACGTCCTGCTGGATGAGGCTCTCCATCGAGGTCGCGAACCGCGCCAATTGTCCTTCCATACATTGACGGAAGGCGGCCGGCGCCTCCTCCCAGGCGCCACGCGCGGCGAGCCGCCCCCTCGCAGCGCTGCGCATATCGGACCCGGAATTGCGTTCTCGCTCGCACGCAAGGCGCAATTCCTCGCGCCGTCGCGCCTCTTCGAGCGTCTTCGCCGGACCTGCGTCCATCAAGAGCGCCCTGCCGCATGCGCCCTGCGCGCGCGCGTCCACGGATGCAGCCAGCCCAAGCAGGACGCAAGCGAGCGCGAGCAGGCCTGCAAATCCCTGCGCGCGACGGCGACGCTTTTTCACCATTCGTTAACCACCCTTCCCCAAGATCGACGCGTCATCAGACGGCGTAACGACCATGTCCGCTTTCTCAAAAGAAGACCCAGTGGCGATCGAAATCGACGGCGACGTCGAGCGGCGTTTGCGCGCGCTTGATCAGGAGATCGCCCGGCTCAAAACGCTCGTGCGCTCGCAGGATGAAGTTTTGGCGCAGATTCGTCGCGAGAACGCCCAGCTACGCGCAGCAAAGCCGGCGGCGCGCGCCATGCTGAGCGGAGAGGAAATCGCTTTCGCTATGCGCCAGGGCATAGAAGCCGCCTGAACCTTATTCCGGCGCCTTAGGCTCGCGTTTTCCGCCGCCCTTCGGCTTGCGCAAATTGACCACGCCCTGATCGGATTCGCGCAGGAGCGACTTGAGGTCGTCGAAATCCTCAAGGTAATCCGTCATCGACTGGTTCGTGGCCGGCGCGCTTGATGTCGTCATGCGCGCGCGCAGCTCCACGATCGTCTTGTGCAATTGCGCGCGATCGCGGCGCGCGGTCTCCAGCACGCCCTCGATATAAGCGCGCTCGGTGCGCTCCTTCGCGATGGCCTCCTCGCGCGCCTCAATCTGCTTACGCAGTTCGGCTTCGCGCGCATCGCGCTCTTTGTGGAAGCGGGCGAGCGTTTCCTGCAGGCTGCCAATCCGTTCCGCCGCCTGATTGTTCAACCGGTCCTTCGCGACGATCTTCTCATTGAGGTCGGAGGCCTTGGCGCGCAGCTTCTCGTTCTCCGCCTGCGCCTCCTTGAGGGAACGCACATTGAGCTCGAGACTGCGGTTCACATCAGCCAGCTTGCCGGGGATCTCCTCCAGCTCGCGGATGCGCTTATAGCTCGCCAGTTGCTCTTCGGAGAGTTTGCGCGCCTCCGAGCGGCTCTGGCTCAAAAGCTCCTCCGAAACGCGCAGGCGTGAATTCAGCGCGGCCACTTTCGATTCATAGGTCTGCACGGATTGCGCGTGCAGCGTCTCGGCGTTGATGAGCGCCTCGCGCAACGCCTTGCTCTCGGAAAAGACGACCTGCGCCTCCGCGTCGAGCTTGCCGTATTTGGAGCGAAGGTCGTCAAGCTCCGAAGATGTGGCGAGCGCCTGACGGCGGATCTGATTGGCTTCGACGTTGAGCGCTTCATAGGACTTGGCGAGCTGATCGCGCTCGTCGACCTGATGAGCGAGCTGCTCGCGCAGCAAGATCTTCTCGCTCGCAGCCTCCAGAAGCGCCCTTTCCTGCTCTTTAAGCTTTTCGCGCGCGCCCATAAGGTCGTTCTTCAGGCCATCGACTTCGGCCTGCAGCTGCTCGACTTCATAACCCTTCGAACGAATTTGAAGGCCGCGCTCATTAACGTCGTCGAGCAATTCCTCAACGCGCTCCTCGAGCTGCGCGCACCGGTCACGCAAATCAACGACGATGCCGGTCAGCTCCGTGACCTTTTGCTCGGAAGCGGAAAGGCCATCGCGCAGATGGACGATTTCAGTCTCGCGGTTGGAGAGCGCGATGCGCGTGGCGTCAAGGCTCGTGTTCGCCTCATCCACCAGGCGACGCTGCACCGCGAGATTGCCCGCGACCGTGTTGAACGTCAGGAAGACAGACGACAATTCCTGCGGCAGCAATTGAACGATGCGCGTCAGTTCAACGATTTTCTCGCAGCGAACGCGCAGCTCCTCGTCGTGGGAGCCCATCTGCTTCATCGTGTCGGCGATCGACTTCGGCAGATCCATTTCAAGTTCGGCGGCCGCGCGCATGGCGCTCGAGGACTGCGACGTCGGCGCGGCTGCGCGCGCGGGGCTTGCAGACGCAGCGGGGTCGCTCTTTCCCGCCTCAGCGACGGGCTGATCCTTGCGCGGTGGCTCGCTCTGCATCGAGTCCTTGAAAATTTTGAAGAAACTCGAGTTCGACACCATGATCGTCGTCCCTGTCGGGCGCATCGCCCGCATGTATAGGGAGGTATATAAATCCTTTTGAGAGTCGCAGCGAGAGAAGAACGCGCCGAAAAATCAGTTTCCAGAAGTATTCGGTAATCATTTTAGTTACAAAATCGAAAAAGCCGGCTCAGGCCTTTTTCTCCCAGCCGCCGGTGTCCGTCTGCTGCCAGTAAGACAGCGCGGCGCCTTCCGCCTTCAGCGTCTTCCATTCCGCGCGCGCCGCCGCCAGCGCCGCCTCGTCGGCGCCGTCGAACATCAGGATCACGCGCTCATAGGGCCGGCCCGAGCGCGCGGCCGGGCCCGCTCCTACGCCGTCCGCGCACACGCGCACATGGGCCTCGATGGGATCATCGTCGCCGGTCGTGAGCCAGATCAGATGTCCCTCAGGATCCCCGTCGCGCGCGCTGCCATGGGGCAGAAAGGCGTCGGGCGCATAGGACCACAGAAGATCGTCGAGCGTCTGAAGCCGCTCCTCGCCCGACACCTGCACGACGACGCGCCAGTCGCGCGCGAGCGCGCGCTCCAGCAGCAGGGGCAAGGCGCGCTCAAGCGTTTGGGTCTGCAGGTGGTAGAACCAGATTTCAGGCATGAGACCGCCGGGCTGGCGGGGCGGCGACGCTCAGTCGCTCGGCCCCACGAGAATAAAAGTGCGCTCGCTGTCGGTCCAGAAGACGGCGATGTCGCCGTCGCGCCCGTTGCGGCGTTCCGTCTTGCCGGCGACGAACACGTCTCCGCGCTCCCGCGAGGCGCGCAGATAATCCGCCGCCTCCGCCGTAACTCCGTGAATGGTTTTCTGCGCGCGCTCGCGCGGCCACTTGAACGCGGCCATGGTCGCCGCTTCCTGGATCAGATAATAGCCCTCACGCAGGCGCGCGTCGGCGGCGCCGGGCGTTTGCGCCTCGAAGCGGAGGAAACGGTCGCCGCGACAAAACAGCCGCGCGTCGACCGAATATTCGCTCACGAGATCGCGCGCCTCGCTGCCCGCGTCCGAAGGCCCACGCCGAACGAGCACAGGCCGCACGAACTCGGCCTTCAGACCCGGCGCCGCCTTCGTGAATGCGTCCATGAAACCTGCGCAAGACGCGGCCGCGTCCGCGGGCGCGGCGCCGAACACGCCGAAAGCGGCCGCCATAAGGCAGGTCAGTGACGCAACGCCCGTGCGACGCATGGGGTCTCCCTTCGAACGAAAGCTCACTTCTCGTAATGATCCGCGATCAGCCTGTCGAGCAGGCGAACGCCCCATCCAGACCCCCAGGACTGGTTCACGTCGCTGGCGGGCGAACTCATGCCGGTGCCGGCGATGTCGAGATGCGCCCAGGGCTTCTTGTTCACGAAGCGCTGGAGAAATTGCGCAGCGGTGATGGAGCCGGCGTGGCGACCGCCCACGTTCTTCATATCCGCGAATTTGGAATCGAGCAGCTTGTCGTAGGCGGGGCCAAGAGGCATGCGCCACACCTTCTCGCCGGTGGATCGACCGGCGGCCGCGAGACGCTCTGACAATTCGTCGTTGTTTGAGAACAGGCCCGCGTGCTCTGTGCCCAGCGCCACGAGGATCGCGCCGGTCAGCGTCGCGAGATTGATCATGAATTGCGGATCATACGCGGATTGCACGCGCCAGAGCACGTCCGCCAGCACAAGGCGGCCCTCGGCGTCGGTGTTGATGATCTCCACCGTCTGGCCGGACATGGTCTTCACGATGTCGCCCGGGCGCTGCGCCTTGCCGTCAGGCATGTTTTCAACGAGGCCAATGGCGCCGATCACATTCACCTGCGCCTTGCGCGCGGCGAGCGCATGCATGAGGCCAACGACGCAGGCGGCGCCTGCCATGTCGCCCTTCATGTCCTCCATGCCGCCCGCAGGCTTTATGGAAATGCCGCCGGTGTCGAACGTCACGCCCTTGCCGATGAAGGCGACCGGACGGGCTTTAGCGCCCTTGGCGCCTTTGGCGCCGTTCCAACGCATGACGACCATGCGGCTTTCGTGGACGGAGCCCTGGCCGACGCCCAGAAGCGCGTTCATGCCGAGCTTGCGCATGGCCTTCTCGTCGAGCGTTTCGACGACGACGCCGAGCTTTTCAAGCGCCTTCGCGCGGCGCGCGAACTCTTCCGGATGAAGGACGTTCGGCGGCTCGTTCACAAGATCGCGCGCCACGTTCACGCCCTGCGCGACCGCCTCACGGCCGCGGGCCGCGCGGCGCGCGGCGGCGGGATCGGCAACGCCCACGCGGATTGTCAGGGTCCCCGGGGTCGCGCTCTCATCGGTCTTCTTCGTCTTGTACTGATCGAAGCGATAGCCGCGCAGACGCAGTCCTAATGTAAAGTCGGCAGCCGCCTCGGCCGCGCCTTCGCTTTCGCCGGGAAGGTCGAACAGCACGTCAGCTGCGCCCTTTGCGCCCAGCTTGCCCATAGCGAAGCCGCCCAGCGCCACAGCATCGCGCGGCTCAGCGTCGGATTTTGGCGCGCAGCCAAGGACGATCAGCCGATCAGCGTCCAGGCCTGCGGGAGCCCATATCTCCAGCGCGGTGGAGGCTTTCCCTTTGAATTCGGCGGCGCTGGCGGCGCGGCGGAAGCCCTCGAGCGCGCCTTTGAGGAGCTGCAGCGTCGTCTCGCCCATCGCGAGGTCGGCGCCGGCGAAGGCCACCAGCGTGCGGCCTGCGCTCTTGTCGGCGGCGCCTTTTTTCGCCGCGCTTCTGGCGGACGCGCTTCTGGCGGGGGCCGACCGACGCGCCGGAGCGGGCTGCGCGACGTCCTTGTGAGCGACGAAATCTACGGCGAGCTTCAAGTTCAACACTCCTGCGGCGATTCTGCTGTGGCGGGGCCATAATGGGAAGCGGAACGCCCTGGCGCAATATAGGGAAGCCGGCAGCGCCTTCAATTCGCCGCCAATTCTGTCAAGAAAGCGCCTGTTGAAGACAGGCTTGCGCCCGCTCGCCGGTCGCATCGGGCCACGAGCTGGCCTATAAGGACGAACCGCGCCCCGGGAGGCGCGACCGGACGCGCGCATGTCGATCTTGGACCGCTATATCTTCCGCAACGGCCTCGCTGCCTTCCTGGCGAGCCTGCTTGTGCTTACGGCCGTGGTGTGGGTCTCCCAGGCGCTGCGCGAGGTCGATCTGATGACGGGCAAGGGACAGACCCTGCTTCTGTTCCTGCGCGTGACGGGCCTCACCGTCCCCTCCCTCGTCACCATCATCGCCCCCATCGCCTTGTTCGCGGCCATTCTGCACACGCTCAACCGGCTCAATGGCGACAGCGAGCTCGTGGTGATGAGCGCCGCCGGCCTGTCGCCCGCGCGCCTCGCGCGTCCCTTTCTCGCGCTGGCTGGCCTTTCGACCGCGCTTGTGGCGGCTATGTCGCTGTGGGCGATGCCGGCGAGCTTTCTGGAGATGCGCGACATCCTCAGCCGCGTGCGCGCGGATTTCCTGACCTTCGTGGTGCGCGAAGGACAATTCGTCACGCTCGATCAGGGTTTCGTCTTCCACTACCGCGAGCGCGACAGCGTAGGCGGCCTGCGCGGCATATTCATTCAGGACCGGCGAGACGCGGAAAGGATCAACACTTACATCGCCGAAACCGGAATGACGGTGGAGCAAGGCGACAATAATTTCCTTGTGCTCGAGAAAGGCTATGTGCAGCGTCAGGCCCGCGGCGACCGCGACCCGGCCATCGTGGCCTTCGAGCGATACGCGCTCGACCTCGCGCAATTCGCAGGCGCTGCGGAGGCCGGCGCGCTGAAGCCGCGCGAACGCTCGACGCGCGACCTATGGAACATGGCCTCGGCGCAGGGGGAGGCGAGCCTCACGGGGCGCCTGCGCGCGGAACTGCACGACAGGCTCGCAAGCCCGCTCTATGTGCTCGCATTCGGCCTCATCGCCTTCGCCGCGCTCGCCCAGCCGCGCACCACGCGGCAGGGGCGCGGGGCGGCCATCGCCGCAGCCATCGCGCTTGTGCTGGCGGTGCGCATCGCGGGGTTCGCGGTGTCCGGCCTTGCGGCGCGCCACGCCGCCGCTCTCGCTCTGGTGTATGGCGTTCCCCTCGGCGCGGCGGCGGCCGCCGCCTGGTTCGCGCTGGGAAGGAAAGGCGCCAAGAGGCTGGCCCGCGGCCAGGTCGCGCCAGCATGATCCTGTTCTCCACGCTCGGACGCTATCTGTCGATGCGTTTCCTGCGCACCATCGCAGGCGTGTTCGCGGTCCTGTTCCTCATCATCTTCATCGGCGATTTCGTCGAGCTTCTGCGCAGGGCCAGCGACACGCCCGGCGCGGGCGCGGGCCTGCTGGCCTATCTCTCGCTGCTGCGCACGCCCGCCATCGCCGAACAGGTGCTTCCCTTCGCAGTGCTCGGGGGCGCCATGTTCGCCTTCGTCAATCTGTCGCGCCGGCTGGAGCTGGTCGTGATCCGCTCCGCAGGCGTGTCGGTTTGGCAATTCCTGACTCCGCCCGTCGTCATCGTGCTGCTGATCGGCGGGCTGGCGACCACGGTCTACAATCCCGTCTCCGCCGCGCTCAAACACCGGGCCGACCGGATCGAGACCAGCCTCTTCGGCAAGACCAGCCGCGCGCGGGAGGACACGAGCCTGTGGCTGCGCCAGCGCAGCGTCGACGGGCAATCGATCCTGCGCGCGGAGCGTTCGAGCGACGGCGGCTCGGTCCTGTCGGGCGTGACGGCCTTCGTCTACGAGCCGGACGGACGCTTCATGGAGCGGGTGGAGGCGGCGCGCGCGCGGCTTGAGCCCGGCGCATGGGTGCTGGAGGAGGCGCGCATCGCCGCCCCGGGGGAGGAGCCCCACAACACGGGCACGTACTACCTCGCCACCAACCTTAACCTTCAGCAGGTCAGCCAGACCTTCACGGCGCCCTCTTCCGTGTCGTTCTGGGAGCTGTCGGAAATGGCGGAAAGAACCGAGGCCGCGGGGCTGGACGCGCACGGATATCAGTTGAGGTATCAGTCGCTTCTAGCTCGACCTCTGCTTCTTGTCGCGATGGTTATGATCGCCGCTACGGTTTCCTTAAGGTTCTTTAGATTTGGGGGCGTCAGCCGAACCGTTTCGGGTGGCGTGGCGGCCGGCTTCGTGCTTTATGTTGCGACGAAGCTGGCGGGCGACCTGGGCGGAGCCGGCATTTTGAGCGCGCCCGTCGCGGCTTGGGGGCCTGCGGTCGTCGGCGCCATGTTGGGCGCACTCGTCTTGTTGCATCAGGAGGATGGCTGAATGGGGCGTTTCCCCGCCCCCACCGCTGAGCAGCGCTGCCCCCCGGGCCGGCGCCCCGCGCGCGGCCATTCGCACGCGGCCCTTTCGCTCGCACTCGCCGCCAGCCTGAGCGTCCTCGCCGCCCTGTCCCTCCCCCTCCCCGCGCAGGCGCAAAGCGTCGCGGACCGGATCAAGCGCTCCGCCACCCAGCCCGCGCAGCAGGGCGTGGAGCGCCTTTTGGTCGACGCGGACGAGATGATCTACAACCGCGACGATTCCACCATCACCGCCCGGGGCGGCGCGCAGCTCTATTATCAGGGCCGCGCCCTGCAGGCTGACCGGGTAGTCTACGACCAGCGCACCAAGCGCGTGACCGCCATTGGCCGCGTAAAGCTCACCGAACGCGACGGCTCCATCACCTATGCGGAGCGTTTCGAGCTTACGGACGATTTCCGTGACGGCTTCATCGACAGCCTGCGCCTTGAAAGCGTCGACAAGACCTATTTCAGCGCCGCGCGCGCGGAGCGGGTGGACGGCGACGCCACTATTTTCACAGGCGGGACCTACACGGCCTGCGAGGCCTGCAAGGACGACCCGGAACGCCCGCCCCTTTGGCGCGTGCGCGCAAAGCGCATCATCCACAAGAACGCCGAGCAGACGATCTATTACGAAGACGCCACGCTGGAATTGTTCGGCCAGCCCATCGCCTGGCTGCCCTTCTTCTCCTCGCCCGACCCGAGCGTAAAACACAAGTCGGGGCTGCTCGCGCCGCAATATGTCGCCAAGAAGACGCTCGGCGTGGGCGTCTCGACGCCCATCTACTGGGCGCTCTCGCCCAATTACGATCTGACGATCACGCCGACTTTCATGTCGCGGCAGGGCGTGCTGGGTTCGCTGGAATGGCGCCACAAACTCGTGAACGGCGCCTATGACATCCGCGCGTCAGGCATTTTCCAGCAAGACCCCAGCGCCTTCTCCGCCCGGCCCTTCGGCCCCGGCGACCGCGCGTTCCGCGGCTCCCTGCAAACCCGCGGCCGCTATTTCATAAATGAAAAATGGGAAGCCGGCTGGAACGTCTCGGTCCTCAGCGACCGCTGGTTCCTGCAGCATTACAGGCTGCGGCCGGATGCGATCGCGACGAGCTTCCTGAAGGAATCGACCTCCACGGTTTATCTGACCGGCAAAGGCGACGGCAGTTTCTTCGACCTGCGCGGCTATCGCTTTCAAGGCCTGTCCTCCTCCGACGTGCAGGAGCAGCAGCCGCTCGTCGCGCCCGTGCTCGATTACAACAAGGTCACCCGCCTTGATCCCGCGCGCGGCCTCGGCGGTCAGGTGGAGATCGACCTGAACTTCGCCCATGTGTCGCGCGAACTCGTCTCCTTCGAGGCGATCGGCGGCCGCAAGCTCGACAGCGCCTATCGCATCTTCGACATCTGCGCGTCCTATGACCGCGCCTCCTGCCTGCTGCGCGGCATGGCTGGCGATTACACCCGCGCCACGTTCACCGCCTCATGGAAGCGGCAATTCGTGGACTCGCTGGGCCAGACCTGGACGCCGTTCACCTTCGCCCATGTGAACGGCTCCTGGCTGAACCTCAATCGCTCGAACGCGCTCACCTGGAACAATCCGGTGTGCGGCGACCCCAATTGCACGATCAGCAACGCCTATCAGTCGAATTTTTTCGGACAGAGCGACCAGAGCTTCCTTGGGCAATTCACGCCCGGCGTCGGCGTGGAATATCGTTATCCCTTGTTCGCGCGCTCCGCAGGCGGAGTGCACATTATCGAACCGATCGCGCAGGTCACGGCCCGTCCAAACGTGAAGAGCAAGGCGTCGCTCATCAACGAGGATGCGCAGAGCCTCGTGTTCGACGATGCGAACCTGTTCGCATGGTCGAAGTATTCCGGTTACGACCGTTTCGAAGGCGGCGCGCGCGCGAACTACGGCGTGCAATACAGCGCGCGCCTGAACTCTGGCGCGTTCGGCGCGCTGATGCTCGGCCAATCTTATCATCTGGCTGGCGAAAACGCCTATGCAAGCCCGGACGCGGCCAATGTGGGGCTGGGCTCGGGCCTCGACAAACGCCAGTCCGACTATGTCGCCCGCGCGCAATTCTCGCCGAACGCGAATTTCAATTTCGTGGCGAAGTCGCGATTTGACTCCGACACGTTCAACGTGCGCCGCCTCGATGTGGCGGCGGCGGCCAATTGGGGCGTGATCCAGACCGCCGTGAATTACGCGCGCTATGAAGCCCAACCGCTGATCGGCTATGACCGCCTGCGTCATGGCCTCGCCTTGTCCTCGGCCGTGCAGATCACGCCCAACTGGTTCGCGAACGCCAATCTCATCACGAACCTGACCTCCAAGTCGGCGAACGGAGGCAGCGCGCCGCTTCTGTCTGTCGCCGGTTTCGGCGTCGGCGGCGGCTATACCGACGAATGCACCACTTTGTCGGTCGCCTATTCGTCCGTGCTCAACGACAATGGAGCCGGCACGCAGATTCGGAACCAGACGGTTCTCTTCCAACTGCAACTGCGCACGCTTGGCGACGCCCGCATCAAGACGGGATTCTCCGAGCAGAACACGACGCCCCGGTGAAGGGCCTGTTGACGAGGTAAGCCGCATGAACATCAGCATCTCCCGCTTGGGACTTACGAGCGCGATCCTGGCTCTTGCGACCCTTTTCGCCGCGCCTGGGGCTGGCTCGAGCGCGCGCGCGCAAGCCCTTGTCGCGACAGTCAACGACAGTCCCATCACGAATTACGATCTTGAACAGCGCGTGAAACTGCTGCGCGTCCTGCGCGCGCCGGCGACGCCGCAAGCGGCTCTTGAGAGCATCGTGGAGGATCGCCTCAAGCTCGCCGAGGTCACCAAATACGGATTGCGGCCTTCGGATCAGGACGCGGCTGCGGAGCTCGGCCGCATCGCAGCCGACCGCAAGGTGCCGCCCGCCTCGCTGGGCGCCGCCCTGCAGGCGGCGGGCGTCACGCAAAAGCACTGGCAGGAGCACGGCAAGGCGCATGCTGGCTGGCGCGCCTTCGTGCAGGCGTTGAACAAGACCGTAGGCGTGAGCGAAAACGAAGTGCGCGCGGAGCTCGAGAAGCGGCGCGGCAAGGCGGACGCCAATGAATATCGCCTGCGTCAGATCATTCTCATCGTGCCGCGCACCGCGGGCGCAGGCGCATATGAGGCGCGCATGCGCGAGGCGGAGGGTCTGCGAAATCGTTTCACAGACTGCCAGGCCGGCCTGCAGCTCGCCCGTGGGCTCAGCGACGTCGTGGTGAAAGAGCCGATTTCCCGCAGCGGCGCGCAATTGTCGGGCGAACTCACCGCTGTTCTCGAACGCACCGGCGTCGGCAGGCTCACCCCGCCGCAGCGCGGCGCGACCGGAGTTGAAATGCTGGCCGTCTGCGGCAAATCGCAAGAAGGCACGGATGGCGCCGCCGCGCAGGAGATCCGCCAGATGCTGCTCGCCCGCAAGCTGAAGGGTGAGGAAGAGAAGCTCTACGCACCCATCCGCAAGCGCGCCGTCATCGTCCGCAGGTGAGGCAATGGGTTCCACGGCACGCACGCCCATCGCCCTGTCCATGGGCGATCCTTCCGGGATAGGCCCGGAGATCGCGCTGATGGCGTGGCTGCGTCGCAAGCCATCGGACCGCGCCTTCATTCTGCTCGCCGACCCCGACCACATGGCTGCGCTCGCGCGCAAGCTCTCGCTCGATGCGCCTGTGCGCGCCTGCGAGCCGGAGGACGCGGCCGCCGCCTTCGCCACCGCGCTGCCCGTGCTGCCCCTTGCGACGCCGGTTACAGGGGCGCCCGGCGCGCCGGATCCTGCTGACGCGCGCGCGACGATCGAAGCGATCGAAAGAGGCGTTGAACTGGTGCGCGCCGGTCGCGTCCATGCGCTCACGACCAATCCGATTTCAAAGGACAATCTCTACAAGGCCGGCTTTGCGCATCCCGGGCACACGGAGTTCCTCGCCGAACTCGCCGAGCGCTGTTTCGGCGTGACGGCGCGCTCGGTGATGATGCTCTGGTCGCCGGAGCTCGCCGTCGTGCCGGCGACGATCCATGTGTCGCTGCGGCAGGCGATCGAGGATCTGACGCAGGACCTGCTTGTGGAGACGGGCCGCATCGTCGCGCATGATCTGGCCTCGCGCTTCGGCGTCGCCGCCCCGCGGCTCGCCTTCGCGGGCCTCAATCCGCATGCGGGCGAGAACGGCGCGATGGGACGCGAGGATATCGCAATCGTGGCGCCTGCGGTCGCGCAGCTGCGCGCGGAGGGGATCGACGCGCGAGGCCCCCTGCCCCCGGACACGATGTTCCATGCCGCCGCGCGCGCACGCTATGACGCCGCGATCTGCATGTATCACGACCAGGCGCTGATACCGATCAAGACCATCGCCTTCGACAGCGCGGTCAACGTGACGCTTGGTCTGCCCTTCATCCGCACATCGCCAGATCACGGCACCGCCTATGACATCGCGGGAACGGGCAAGGCTGATCCCGCGAGCCTCATCGCGGCGCTGGATCTCGCCGCGCGCCTCGCCAGCGCGGACGCGCGCCCGTGAGCGGCCTTGAAAGCTTGCCGCCGCTGCGCGACGTTGTGCGGCGGCACGAACTGGCGCCCAAGAAATCGCTCGGCCAGAATTTTCTCTTCGACCTGAACCTGACGGGACGCATTGCGCGCGCCGCAGGTCCGCTCGAAGGCGTGACTGTGTTCGAAATCGGCCCCGGTCCGGGCGGGTTGACGCGCGCCCTGCTGGCCGCCGGCGCGCGCAAGGTCATCGCGATTGAACGCGACGAACGCTGCCTTGCCGCGCTGGCGGAAATCGCCGCCGCATGTCCCGGCCGGCTGCATGTGGAGGCGGGCGACGCGCTGGAGGCGGATTACGCTGCGCTCGCCCGCGCCCATGGAGACGGCGGGCCGATCCGCATCGTCGCTAACCTGCCCTACAATGTGGGCACGCAATTGCTCGTCAATTGGATCGAGACGGAGTCCTGGCCTCCCTTCTGGGAACGCATGACGCTCATGTTCCAGCGCGAGGTCGCCCAGCGCATCGTCGCCACGCCGCGCGAGCGCGCAGATTATGGCCGCCTCGCCGTGCTATGCGGCTGGCGCACGAAGGCGCGCATTTTGTTCGACGTTCCAGCCGCTGCTTTCACGCCGCCGCCAAAAGTGACCTCGGCGATCGTTGAACTGGAACCAAGGCCTTCGCCTGAACCGTGCGCGCTCGCAAGCCTCACGCGTGTGACGCAGGCCGCCTTTGGACAGAGACGCAAGATGCTGCGCCAGTCGCTCAAGACGCTCGGTCGCGACCCGCTGCCGCTGCTGGCTGCGGCGGGCCTTCCCGAGACTGCGCGCGCTGAGGAGATAGACGTGGCGAGTTTCGTGCGGCTGGCGAACGCCTTCGCCGCGGGATAAAGCGATATTGCGCGCTGACGGCGATCCACTAACATCGCCGCACGCGAAGGGAGGCGAGATTGAACGGGCTGACGCAAGAGGGGATGACGGCGACCGCGTCCCTGCAGGGTAAGACGGCTTTGGTGACGGGCGCGGCGCGCGGGCTTGGCGCGCAAATGGCGGGCGCGCTGCTTGAGGCGGGAGCTTGCGTCGTGTTCGCCGACGTCGACGGCGCGGTGGACGAGGCTGCAGCAAAAGCGCGCGAAGCGTCCCGTAACGTGAACGCGCAGGCTATGCGCTGCGACGTGTCGAGCCGGACGGATTGCGAGCGCCTTGTGCAGATGGCGACAGCCCGCTTCGGCGCCGTCGACATTCTCGTGAACAACGCCGGCAAGGGCCCCGCCTTCATGGAGAAAGCCCCGCGCAACAGGGGGCCCCGCTTCTGGGAGAGCGACCCCGACGCCTGGCGCGCGGTGATCGACACCAATGTATGCGGCACATTTTATCTGTCCCATTACGCCGCGCCAGGCATGATCGCGCGCGGCTGGGGACGCATCATCAACGTCACCACGAGCCTGTCGACGATTCAGCGCGCAGCCAATTCGCCCTATGGCGTCAGCAAGGCGGCGATCGAGACTGAAACGTTGATCTGGGCGAAAGATCTCGCCGGAACGGGCGTGACGTGCAACTCGCTCATTCCGGGCGGCGCCGTGGATACGGATTTCGTCAGTCCCGCGATGCGCGCGGCGACCTCTGGCGACGGACGCGGATTGCTGCGGGCGGATGTGATGAACGCCGCGCTCGTCTGGCTCGCCTCGTCGCTGTCCGACGGGGTGACGGGCAAGCGCTATGTCGGAAAGGAATGGAACGCCGCCCTGCCCGCGCACGAGGCTGCGGCCGGCGCTCTGGAGCCGCCGGTGCTGCGCACGCCCGACAGGGCCTGACGATCAGAAGCGGTAATGCACGCCAGCGCGCAGCAGGTGCGTGTGGGTCTTCAAAACGGCCGAGCCCATCGGCGTCTGATAATTCTGGGCGCCGAAATCATAGCGCAACAATTCGCCGCGGACGCCGATGCTGCGGATCGGCGAATATTCGGCTCCCACGCCATAGGCATGACCGCGCACCGTCGAGCGATCAAGCCCGCTCGAGTCGCGCCAGGCCGTCGTCGCATAGGCGAAACCGAACGTGCCGTAGAGCGCAAGGTCCGCGAAGACATAGCCAGCGCGCACGCGCGCGGACGAGAGGAACTTCTGATCGAAAGCGGAGGATTGCAGCTTGCCGGAACTGATGTTCGCGGTGAGCGTGTCCACCTCCGCGCCGCCGATCAGCCGCCCAGCCTGAAACGTGTAGCCCACATGCGCGCCGAGCACATAACCGGAGGTGTTGACGCTTCCGCTGGCGCCAAGCCCCGCGCCAACGTCGACGCCCGCGTAGAGGCCGGCGAAGTCGCCTGCGCCACCCTGTCCTGATGTGGTGCGCGTATAATCATATCCGCGGCCACCCAGATCCGCCGCGTGGAGGGACTGGCCGACCAGTATGAGAAAAGCGCTGAGTGCAACTGTCTTACGCATCGTAACGCCATGGTTGATGAGCGTTGACGATACTATGCGCGCAGGTCTTTCGGCTGATCCGCAAGGCAGCAGGGTGAATGAATCGTAAACGCGTCAGTGCAGGGGCGCGTTGGGCTGCTGCGGCGCGGGCTCGCGCGACATCCAGTGTGGCCACACATCCGAGGGCCAGCCGGCCGCGCGCGTGGCCGCGTGGAGAATGGAAAGCCACTGCCGCAGGACAAGCGTCGTGAACGTCATTCCGCGCGCAACCCCAGCGCCGTCCTTGAAGACGAGGCGAACGCCGGCGCCCCCGAAGGTCACGTCCACAGATTCCACCAGCAACGACACAGACGCGCCCTCCCGCGGGACCCGGGGCGCCGGCTTGATCACCGCGTTGGCGCGCTCCTGCTCAAAAGCGTTGAGCAAATCGGCGGCCGGGCTCTCAGCGGCCCCCTCCTCCAGACGGCTCGCGAGCACAGGAACGATGCGAGTGAGCAGCCGCTGCGTCAGCCACAATTCCACGCGCGATCCGTCCTTATCTTCGCCAAGAAGAAGGATGCGGTCTTCAACCTCGCTGTATTCCGTGGTGATGCGCGACAGGTCTGACGTCATCATGGCAGTTTATCCGGCTGAGCTCGCCAAGCCAACGCATGAGCGCTGCTTTTGGCGCCGTTCAGGCGCCTTGCGCGAACAAAACCCGCACACGCTCAAGATCGGCCAGCGTGTCCACTCCGGGCGCTGGCGCGTGATCGGCGACGTGCACGGCGATACCCGCCCCGTGCCAGAGCGCGCGCAATTGCTCGAGAGACTCGGAAAGCTCAAGCGGGGCGGGCGGAAGCTCCGGGAAACGCCGCAGAAAGCCGACGCGATAGCCATAAAGCCCGATATGGCGCAGGGGCGCGGGGGACGGGAGAGCGGAAACGCCGTTCGCAAAGCCGTCGCGCCACCACGGGATCGGCGCACGGCTGAAATAGAGGGCGCGACCAGCGGCGTCGATCACGACCTTCACCACATTGGGGTTGACGAAATCGGCCAGGTCAGCGAGCGGGGCGGCCAGCGTGCTCATCGCGCAATCGGCGCGCGTCGTCAGCAATTGCGCCACCGCGTCGATCTCAGCCGGATCGATGTGCTCGTGCAGCACGCCGAGC
>CAZYBF010000055.1:0-18546 GCA_964645525.1 uncultured Beijerinckia sp. | reverse complement strand
CAAACAGCCGGGCGCCAATACGCGCGTGCGCTCCTGGACGCCGACCGCGCAGGCGCAATACGGTTTCCTTGTGACGCATAACGAATCGATCTCGATCGCGGATTATTACACCGTGCGCGACGCGCAGGGCCGCGCCGTCTATCGCCCCACCTGCCATTACGCCTATCATCCGTGCAATGACGCGGTGCTCTCGCTGCATGAATTGTTCGGCCAGGCGGGCGTCGTGCAGGAGAAGCAGCACATTCTCGACGAGAACGAGATCGTCGACGGCATCGACGAGCTGGGCGTTCTTCTCTACGGACACGGCAAGAACGCCTATTGGTACGGCTCGCAGCTCTCCATCGAGGAGACGCGCCGCATCGCGCCTTATCAAAACGCGACCGGCCTGCAGGTCACCTCCGCCGTTCTCGCGGGCATGGCGTGGGCGCTGGAGAATCCCAACGCCGGCATCGTCGAGGCCGACGAGATGGATTATCGCCGCTGCCTCGAAGTGCAGACGCCTTATCTCGGCCCCGTCGTTGGCGTCTATACGGACTGGACGCCGCTGGCGGGCCGGCCCGGCTTCTTCCCCGAAGACATCGACGAGAGCGATCCCTGGCAATTCCGCAACGTGCTCGTGCGCTCGGGCGACGCGCCCTTGCAGGAGAAGCCGGAGCTGAAGAAGTAAGCAGCCGCGCAGGCTTTGCGCCCGCGTTTCACGAAAGCCCCGTCCGCCTGCGCGGGCGGGGTTTTTGTTTGGCCTAGAGCCAGCCCTTGCGGCGGAAATAGACGAAGGGCGCGACGCCGACCGCGATCATCAGCGCGATGGCGAAAGGATAACCGAAGGTCCAGTCGAGTTCGGGCATGTGACGGAAGTTCATGCCGTAGATCGAGGCCACCAGCGTGGGCGGCATCAGGCAGACCGAGGCGATGGAGAAGATCTTGATGATCTGGTTCTGCTCGAGATTGATGAGGCCGAGCGTCGCGTCGAGCAGGAAGGTGATCTTGTTCGACAGATAGGTCGCGTGATCGGTGAGGGAGGACACGTCGCGCTGGATCGAGCGCACCCGCTGGCGCGCCTCCCTGATCGCGCGCTTGCCCGCATCCTCGGAAATCGCGGTGTGATAGGTGAGCAGCCGCATCATGCTCACAAGGCTTTCACGCACGATCGAGAGCAGGTCGCCCTCGCGGCCGATGTTCACAAGCACCTCGCGAAAGTCGCGGGCGCGATTGTGCGCGCGCCGGTTGGCGTCGCGGAACACTTCCTGCGAAATCGCGTCGATCTTGCCGCCCACGCGCTCCATCACGTCCGCGATGCGGTCGATGAGCGCCTCGAGCAGGCTGAGCATGACCTGTTCGCCATTGGCGCAGGCGGCGGCGCCGGGGCGCTGGGCGCGGGCGGCGAAGGTTGCGAAGGGGCGCGGCTCGGCGTAGCGCACCGTCACCAGCGTCGCGCCCTTGAGAACGAAGGTGATCGGCGTGACGATCGGCTCCTCGTCGAGATGGGCCAGCGCGGCGATGGTCATGAACTCGCCGCCGTCCTCGCTGTAGAGACGCGAGGAGACTTCGATCTCCTGCATTTCCTCGCGGGTGGGGATCGACACGCCGATGAACCGCTCCACATAGCGGTCTTCCTCGGGCGTGGGGTTGAGAAGGTCCGCCCAGACGATCGCGCCCGGCGGAAGCGGCGTGGCGAGGTCCGGCCCCACGGTCACGTCGTGGGGCGCGAGGCTGTCGGGTTCGCGAACGTAGATGCGCAGCATGGCGTGTCTCGCTGCGGCGGAATCGCCGGCCGGACGGGCGGGTTGTTCTGCGGCCGGGCCGCAGCGCCTCGTGCCAGCATCGGGCGGCCGCGTCAATGCGCCTCCCATGGGGCGTCCCTTGGCGGGCGCGTCCCTTGGCTGGCGGCGTCCGCGAATCCCGCGCCGGGGACGGCCGCCTTGCTTTGGCCGGCATTGTTCGGTCATTCTCATGCGAATCATGAGACCGTCGTTTCGCGCCCTCACTGTCCTCGCCGTCTCGGGCCTGCTCGCGCTCGTGTCGCTCGCGCTCGTTTCGCTTGCGTCTGCGCCTGCGCGCGCCCATCCGCATGTGTTCGTGGCCGTCAAGAGCGTGCTGCTGTTCGCTCCCGACGGGCGGATCACCGGCGTGCGCCATTCATGGACCTTCGACGACATGTATTCCGCCTTCGCCACCCAGGGGCTGGGCGGGCGCATCGGCAAGCCCAGCGAGGCGGAGCTGAAGGAGTTGGCGCGGGTCAATGTCGAGCAATTGGAGGACGCGGATTTCTTCACCTTCGTGCGCGCAGGCGGGCGCAAGGTGGAGTTCGCGCCCGCCACCGATTATTCGATCACCCTCGACGCCAAGAAAATCGTGACGCTGCATTTCACTGCGCCGTTCAAAGAGCCGGCGAGCGCCGGCAAGGCTTTCGCGATGCAGGTTTACGATCCCAGCTATTTCGTCGCTTTCGATTTCGAGAAGAACGCGCCCGTCGCCCTGAGCGGCGCGCCGGCGGGATGCAGCCTGTCGGTGGTCGCGCCGCCGCCGCTGCTGGCGGAGGACAAGCAGAAACTGAACGATTCCATGGGGACCAATGTCTCCCCCGGCGCCGACTTCGGGCTCAAGCTCGCCAGCCGCGCCGTCGTCGCCTGTCCGTGAGCATGAGCGCGCCATGACCCGTCTGCGTTCCCAGTTCGCCGCGACCGCCCTGGTCCTTGGGCTTGCGGCGCTGGCCTGCGCGGCCCTTGCGGACGCCGCCGCCCATCCGCTGCTCGCGCAGGCGAGCCCGCCCGCGCGCAATCCTTTCGACATGGGCCTGCGCGAGGGCGGCGGCCCGCCGACGAGCGGCTTCGCGGCGTGGATCCTGTCCGAGCAGATGCGTTTCGAGCGTATGTTGTCGGGCGCCGTGCGCGCGCTGCGCGACGACGTTGGCGCCCTGTGGACGCTGCTTGGAATCTGTTTCGCCTATGGCGTGTTTCACGCCGCCGGCCCCGGCCACGGCAAGGCGGTGGTCGCCTCCTATATGTTCGCCAATGAAAGTTCGCTGCGGCGCGGAATCGTCATCTCCTTTCTCGCGGCGGGCCTGCAGGCGGTGGTCGCGATCGTCATCGTGGGCGTGCTCGCATGGGCGCTGAACGCGACGGCCGCGCGCATGAAGGAGGTCGCCAATCTCGTCGAACTGGCGAGCTATGCGGGCGTTGCGGCGCTCGGCCTGTGGCTGACCTGGCGCAAGGGCGGCGCGCTCGCCGCCGCGCTCGCGCCCGCGCGCGCCAAGAATCACGATCATCACGATCACGATCATCACGATCATGCGCATCACGATCACGCGCATCACGATCACGCGCACCACGATCATGCGCATCACGATCACGCGCATCATGATCATGCGCACCACGATCATGCGCATGACGCCCATTGCGGCCATTTCCATGCGCCCGCCGCCGAGACGCTGGGCGAGGGCTTCACTTGGCGCGGCGCGATCGCCACGATTTTCGCCGCCGGCGCGCGGCCCTGTTCGGGCGCCATTCTCGTGCTCGTTTTCGCGCTCGCGCAGGGCATGTTCCTCGCTGGCGTCGCGGCCGCCTTCGCGATGGCCTTCGGCACGGCGCTGACGACAGGCGCGCTCGCCGCTGTCGCGGTGGGCGCGAAAGGCCTTGCGACGCGCCTCCTTGGGCAGGGCGAAGGCGGCGGCCGCGGGCTTTTGCTTGTGCGCGCGCTGGAGACCGCCGCCGCGCTGTTCGTCCTCTTCCTCGGGGCGAGCCTGCTGCTGGGCGCGCTTTTGCGCTAGAGGCCGAGCGCGTCGCCATCCGCGCGCGGATCATGGGCGCCATGGATGCGCCCGTCCGGGCGGCGCACGAGCAGGCCGGCATGGCCGAACAGGTCCGCGAAGGCTGCGGGATGTTCCTCGACCTCATGGCCCGCGCGCCTCAGCTTCGCGAGGAGCGAGGGATCGAAACGCGCTTCGCATTTCAGCGTGTCGCTGTCCTCGCCCCATGTGCGCCCGAGCAGGAAGCGCGGCGCCTCCACCGCCTGCGCGGGATTGGCGCCCATGCGCAGGCGCGAGAGAACCTGCGCCTGGAATTGCGGCTGTCCGTCGCCGCCCATCGCGCCATAGACCGCGACGCGTCCATCGTCGAAGGCGATGAGCGGAGGGTTGAGCGTGTGGAAGGGCCGCAGGCCCGGAGCGAGCGCGCGCGGCGCGCTTTCGTCGAGCGAGAAGGCGCAGCCGCGATTGTTCATCAGCACGCCGGTGGCCGGCAGCACGCAGCCGGATCCATATTCCCAATAGGTCGACTGGATGTAGGAGACCGCGAGGCCGTTCGCGTCGATCGCGCCCATCCACACTGTGTCGCCGGGATCGGATTTCACAGGCCAGGGCGCTGCGCGCGACATGGAGATGCGCGCGGCCGCGCGCTCGAGCGCCTGCGGCTCCAGCCATTGCGCGACGTCGTCGGGGGCGCGCATCGGATCGACGCAGGCGAAGTCGCGCACGGCGAAGGCGCGTTTCGTCGCCTCCACGAGCCCGTGGGCATGTTCGAAACTCTCCGCGCGGATTTCGCCGGCGTCTTCGATGAGCCGTTCGAACATGCCGAGGATCATCAGCGAGGCGAGGCCTTGTGTTGGCGGCGGCGCGTTGAAGACGCGCGCGTCCGACAGGCGCACGTCGAGGGGCGGGCGCCAGCGCGCCTGCGTCTTCTCGATGTCGGCGCGCGCGATGGGCGCGCCGATGCGCGCGAGGTCGGCGGCGATCTCGCGGCCTACGTCGCCGCGGTAGAAATCGCGCAGGCCCGCATGGGCGAGGCGTTCCAGCGTGGCGGCGAGCCGTTCGTCCTTGCGCATATGGCCTTGCGGGGCGCGCGCGCCCTCCACGAGGAAGGCCTCGCTGAATCCCGGCGCCGTCTTCAGCGCCTCGAACAGATGCGGCTGCGTGCGCGCCTCGCTGGCGGAGACCGCGTAGCCGTCGCGCGCGCAGGCCATGGCGGGGGCGAGCAGATCCGCCAGCGCCAGGCGGCCGCCCAGCGCCGCCGATAATTCAAGCGCGCATCGCCAGCCGTCCACGGCGCCGGGCGTGGTGAGCGCGGCGAGCGGCCCGCGCTCTGGTATCTTCTTCTCGAAGCCGAGGTCGAAATAGCGACGGATCGTCGCGCCGGCGCCCGCGAAGCCGCAGGCCTCCAGCGCGCGCACGCGCCCGCCCGGTTCGCGGATCAGCCAGACGCCGTCGCCGCCCAGAGCGTTCATGTGCGGATAGACGACCGCGATGGTCGCCCCCATGCCCACCATGGCCTCAATGGCGTTCGCGCCCATGGCGAGCAGGGTGCGGCCGGTTTCGGCGGCGAGCCGGTGCGGCGCGGCGACGGCGGCGAGGGCGAACTCAGGGCAAGAGGTCATGTGGCGGGGCGTCATGTGCCTGGGCGTCATGGAGCGGCTTCAGGGGCCGGAGGTGAGCGCCTCGGCTTGCCCGAGGCTCGCCGGTGATATAGGTCAAAGGGCGTGCGCGGAGGCAAGTCCGCGCCGCGCCCGACCCGAATGGAGCCCGTCTTGTCCGAGAAGAAGCCGATCAACTGGCGCAATGTCGTGACGATTTTCAGCGTGGCGATTCTCGTCGGCACGGAGCTGATCGGCATGACGTGGGCGGCCGGCTGGGCCATCGGCGGCCTTCTGGGCCTGCCGCCGATCTTCCGCATCGGCTTCGAGATCGTGGGCGGCGCGCTGGGCGCGGTCGGCCTTTATTATTTCGTGCGCGCGGCGCTCAAGGTCGAACCCCTGCGCGGCTGAGGCGTCAGGCCTGCGCGGCCTCGATCGGCCGGCCGTAGGTCTGGCTCCATTTCTCCGCGATCTCCGCCGCCGGCGTCTCCTCGCTGAGGAAAACCGACACGCTGCGCAGCGCCTCACGCGCCGGCCCCCAGCCCGTGAGCCGCTCGTAATGCGCAGGCTCCAGCGCCAGCACGTCGGCCTGCAGCCCCGAGAGCGCCTTCGTCAGCTCCATGGGATCCTCGCCGTCCATCAGCGCCGCGGTCGTCGCGCCCAGATGGAAGGCGGCGAGCTGCGCGAACAGGCCGGTGCGCGTCGCGCAGGACAGGCTGCAGGCGATGGCGCGGGGCGCGCCGGCCTGCAGACGCTCTGTCATCCAGCTCGCATATTCCATGGCGGCGCGAGCGGCCTGCGCATGGGAGGTCTCCTCGGCCTGCGCGCTCTCTGGATCGGGGAAGCGCAACAGGGCCGGATCGTCCGGCTCGACGCCTGCCGGTTTCAGCGCCTGTCCCGCGCCCCAGTCGACGAATTCGGCGAAGGGCAGGGTGGCGGGCAGGGTGTAGGGTTTCACCCGCCGCTTCACATAGCGCAGCGAGAGATTGGCGAGCACGCCGCGCCAGCCGCTGAGGTCGCCAGGCGAGACGATGATCGCCCGCTCCAGCGTTTCAAGCTCCTCAAGCGCGGCGTAGATCAGATGCGCGCAACCATTGAGCACGAAAGCCACGCGCGCGCCCGAGCCATTGAGCTGGCGGACGAGCGCTTCGGACGTGCTGGCGGGATGCAGGATGGTGGCGACGAAGCCGCCGGCGAGCACGCCGAACAGGATCGGCGCGCTGGCCATGACATTTGGCGCGAAGATCGCGACGCGCTCGCCTTTCTTCATGCCGATGCGTTGCAGGCCGGAGGCGATGGCGCGCGCATGGTCGGCGATTTCGCGAAAGGCGAGCTGCGCGCCGAAGCTCACGCGCGCCGGCCGCTCGGCGTTATGGCGCGCGGCTGTTTCGAACAGATCCACCAGGGTCGCCGGCGCGCCGCTGACGAGGGCGTGCGATGGGTTCGTCGGCGTCATGCGTCATGCACCTCCCAGACACAACGCAGGCGGGCTCATTCTTTGGTCTTGAGGTCTTTCAACTTGGCGAACACCGAGTCGACGTCGAACTCGTCCTCCTCGTCGCGCGCGCTGGCGGGCGCGGCGGGGGTCGAGAACACGTTGTCGCGCGTGAGCTCCTCGGGCTCGCTGTCGTAACCGCGCGGACCGGTGGTGATCTCCGCGGGGGCGAGGGTCGCGCCGGCGTCAGGCGTCTGCGGGCGATCCTTGTTGGCGCGCGCCACTTCGAAGTCGAGATCGATCTGCGAGCACAGGCCCAGCGTCACCGGATCCATCGGCGTGAGGGAGGCGGAGTTCCAGTGCGTGCGGTCGCGGATGGCCTGAAGCGTCGTCTTGGTGGTGCCCACAAGGCGCATCACCTGCGCGTCCTTCAGCTCGGGATGGTTGCGCAGCAGCCAGAGGATCGCATTGGGGCGATCCTGCCGGCGCGACAGGGGCGTGTAGCGCGGGCCGCGCGTCTTCTTCACCTCCGGCAGGCGCACCTTGGAGGTGGCGAGCTGGAGCCGGTAGTCGGAATCCTTCTCGCCCTTTTCGATCTCGTCGCGGGTGAGCTGGCTCGAGGTGATCGGGTCCTGACCCTTGATGCCGGCGGCGACTTCCCCGTCGGCGATGCCCTTCACCTCCAGCGGGTGCAGTTTGCAGAAGTCGGCGATCTGATCGAACGTCAGCGACGTGTTCTCCACGAGCCAGACGGCGGTCGCCTTCGGCATCAGCGGTGCGTTGCTCATGTTCTGCTCCTTCGGCGCAGGGCGCCCGGCTTCAATGCGATCAGGCATGGGGGATCGGGCTCCGGCCCGGCCGAGGCGAAGCCTCCAACGATCATCCATGCGGGAATGACCCGTTATATAGGCCGGGGCGGGGCGCAGCGCAACTTGCAGCCCAATTCGGCGTCCGCTCCGGCCTATTGACCCGCTTCAGCCCGCCTTGCGGATCGCTTCCGCGCGCTCATAGGCGCGCTGGACCGCCGGCCGGGCGCGGATCGCCGCCACCCAGCGCTTCACATTGGGGTGATCGTCGAGGCTGATCTTGTGACGCTCATGATTGACGATGGTGGGGTAGCAGGCCATGTCCGCGATGGAGTAATCCGATCCGCCCAGATAGGCGGTGCGGGCGAGCTGGCCGTCCATCACCTTATAGAGACGCTTGAGCTCGTTGAAGGTGCGCTCGGCGGCGCCGGGGTTCTTCTCGGCCATTTCTCCCACATAGACGTTGGCCTGGCCGGAGGCGGGCCCAAGCCCCCCGATCTGCCAGAACACCCATTGCGTGACCCGCGCCTTGCCGACCGGATCGGCGGGCAGGAAGCGCCCGGTCTTTTCGGCGAGATAGAGCAGGATCGCGCCGGACTCGAACACGCCCAGCGGCTCGCCGCCGCCCGCCGGCGCGCGGTCGAGGATGGCGGGGATCTTGTTGTTGGGCGAGATTTTCAGAAATTCTGGGTCGAACTGCTGCCCTTTCTGGATGTTGACGGGCCGCGCCGCCCAATCGGCGCCGCCTTCCTCCAGAAACAGGGCGATCTTCTGGCCGTTGGTCGTGGGCCAGTAATGAAGCTCGATCATGGTCTCCTCCCTTAAGATCGTTTCGCCTTGAGATCGTTTCGCCTTGGGGGCGTCTTGATGGACGCACTATATAGCCTGTGCGGGCCAGGCGAAGGCCCCCGTCAGCGAGGGTCGGCATGAGCGACAATCCCTTTTTCGAAGACTGGTCGACCCCTTTCGGCCTGCCGCCCTTCTCGCGCATTCGGCCCGAGCATTTCGCGCCCGCCTTCGCGCGCGCGCTCAAGGACCATGAGGCGGAGATCGCCGCCATCTCCGCCCAGGCGGCGGCGCCTGATTTCGAAAACACAATCGTCGCGCTGGAGAAGGCCGGTCGCGCGCTGCGTCGCGTCTCGCGTGTTTTCTGGAACCTCTCCTCTGCGGATTCCAACGAGGCCCTGCAGGCGGTGGAGCGCGACATGGCTCCCCGGCTCGCCGCCCATGGCGCGGCGATCTACATGAACGCCGAATTGTTCGCGCGCCTCGACGCGGGCGCCGCCGCGCCGCAGGGGCTCGACGCGCAGCAGGCGCGCGTGCTTGCGCGCATCCATAAGGATTTCATTCGCGCCGGCGCGCGTCTTGATCCTGCGCAGAAGACGCGGATGAAGGAGATCGTGGAGCGGCTCGCGGCCCTGTCCACGCAATTCGGCCAGAACGTGCTGAAGGACGAATCCGATTTCGTGATGGAGCTTGGCGAAGAGGACGTCGCGGGCCTGTCGGGCGGGCTTAAGGCGAGCGCGGCGGAGACCGCACGCGCGCGCGGCCTCGCCAGCCCTTACGCGATCACGCTGTCGCGCTCGCATGTGGAGCCGTTCCTCGCCAGCTCTGCGCGGCGCGACCTGCGCGAACGCCTGTTCAACGCCTTCGTCGCGCGCGGCGCGCGCGGCGGCGGCGCCGACAATCACGCCATCATCGCGGAGATCGTCGCGCTGCGCGCGGAGAAGGCGGCGCTGCTCGGCTATGCCACCTATGCGCATTACAAGCTCGACGACACGATGGCGAAGACGCCTGAACGCGTGCGCGCGCTGCTCGATCAGGTGTGGGCGAAGGGCCGCGCCCGCGCGCTCGCCGAACGCGACGACATGCAGGCGATCGCCGAGGCTGAGGGCGCCAATTTCCCCATCGCCGCTCACGACTGGCGCTATTACGCGGAGAAAGCGCGCGCCGCGCGCTTCGCCATCGACGAGGCGCAGGTGAAGCGCCATTTCGAGCTTGAGAACGTGCGCGCCGCCGCCTTCGATGCAGCCGGTCGCCTGTTCGGCCTGACCTTCGAGGAAAAGACGGGGCTCGATCTCTATCATCCCGACGTGCGCGCCTTCGAGGCGAAGGACCGTGACGGGCGCCATGTGGCGCTTTTCCTCGCGGATGATTTCGCGCGCCCCTCCAAGCGCAGCGGCGCATGGATGAGCGCCTTCCGCTCGCAGGAGAAGCTCGCCGGCGACGTGCGCCCCATCATCCTCAACGTGCTCAATGTCGCAAGTCCGGGCGCTGGACGCAGCGCGCTGCTCTCGCTCGACGAGGCGCGCACGCTGTTCCATGAGTTCGGCCATGCGCTGCACGGCATGTTGTCGGACGTGACCTATCCGCGCATCTCCGGCACGAGCGTCTCCTCGGATTTCGTCGAACTGCCCTCGCAATTGTTCGAGCACTGGCTGACGACGCCCGAGATTCTGCGCCGCTACGCGCGCGATTACGAGACAGGCGCGGAAATGCCGGAAGATCTCGTCGCGCGCATCCGGGCGATGAACGCGTTCAACCAGGGGTTCGCGACGGTGGAATATTGCGCCTGCGCCTATGTGGACATGGACTTCCACGCGCTCGCCCATCCCGCGCACATCGATCCCGCCGCCTTCACGAAGGCCCGGCTTGAGGCGATCGCCATGCCTGCGGAAATCGCCATGCGCCATGGCACGCCCCATTTCGCCCATGTCTTTTCGGGCGAGGGCTATTCGGCTGGTTATTATTCGTATCTGTGGTCGGAGACGCTCGACGCGGACGCGTTCGACGCTTTTCTGGAGACGGGGGACGCTTTCGATCCGCAGGTGGCGGAGCGGCTGCGCGCCTTCATCTATTCCGCAGGCGGCATGCGCGAGCCCGACGAGGCCTATATCGCGTTCCGCGGGCGCCTGCCGACGCCCGAGGCTTTGTTGCGCAAGCGCGGGCTCGCCGACGCCTGAGCCCGCGGGCTCAGGCGAGCGTCAGCACGATCTTGCCGATGTGCTGGCCTTCCTCCATGCGCTGATGGGCGCGCGCGGCCTCGCGCAGGGGGAAGGTCGAATCGATGATCGGCCGGCACTTGCCCTGCGCGAAGAAGGGCCAGACCTTTTCCTGAAGGCTCTGGGCGATGGCCGCCTTCTGCTCCACGGTGCGCGGGCGCAGCGCAGAGCCCGTATACATGATGCGCTTGGCGGAAATCGGCCGCAGGTCGAGCTCCGGGATCTTGAAGCCCTGCTGGAAGGCGATCTGCACGACGCGCCCGTCCATGGCCGCGCATTCGAAATTGCGCTGCACATAGGAGCCGCCCACCATGTCGAGCACGAGGTTCACGCCCTTGCCGCCGGTGGCCGCTTTCACTTCCTCGACGAAATCCTGCGTGCGGTAGTTGATCGCAAGGTCGGCGCCGAGCTTGCGGCAGGCTTCGAGCTTCTCCTGCGATCCGGCGGTGACGATGATCTTCGCGCCTACCGCCTTGGCGAGCATGATCGCAGTGGTGCCGATGCCAGAGGATCCGCCATGCACGAGCGCGGTCTCGCCGGCGGCGAGCCGGCCCGTCATGAAGGCGTTCACCCAGACGGTGAAGAACGTCTCCGGCACGGCGCCGGCCTCGATCATCGAAAAGCCTTGCGGGACTGGCAGCGCATGGGTCTCGTGCACGGCGCAATATTCCGCGTATCCCCCGCCATGGGCGAGCGCGCACACTTTGTCGCCGATCTTGTGGCGCGTCGCGCCTTCTCCGAGCGCGACGACCTCGCCGGCGATCTCGAGTCCGGGCAGGTCGCTTGCGCCGGGCGGGGGCGGATAGCGGCCGATGCGCTGGGCGACGTCCGGGCGGTTCACGCCGGCGGCGGCGACCTTCACGAGAATCTCGCGCGCGCCGGGCGCGGGCACGGGCCGCGTCTGGGGCTGCAGCATTTCCGGTCCGCCCGGCGCCTGAATGGCGATGCAGGTCATCTCGGCTGGAATGGACATGCTAGACCTCGCGTTTCCTTTTTCCCTGAGAGCGTGCGTAGCGCTTGCGGCGCCTGCGCGCAATCGGGGCCGCGATGACAGGCGCTCGCGCGCGCATTACACTGCTGTGGTTCGAGCCTCGCGCCCGGGAGGTCCAAATGAGCGCCGTCGAGAATGATCCGTTCGCAGCTCCGCCGCGCCGCAAGGTCGCGCATGAGATCGGGGAGGCGCTCGATTTCCTGTCGGCGGACGAATTGCGCGCCCGCATCGCCCTCCTGCAGGAGGAGATCGCGCGGCTCGAGGCGGCCGCGCAGGCGCGCGACGCCTCCCGGCGCGCCGCCGACGCCTTTTTCAAATCGTGAAGCCGGCGCTTTCCGCATCGTAATCGCACAGCTTACGATTCATCGCGCGTTAACGCTTCTGGTTCACCATAAGCTTGTCCCGATCTTCGGGGCCGGGCGGCCTGCGTCGCCCCGTTTGACGCCTCCCTGTCACCAAACTTCAAGAGCCGCCGCCCCCTGCGGCTCTTTTTTGCTCCGCGCAGCGGGGGCGAGCCTTCATGCGTTCTGTCAAACGCTTGACCGGGGCCAGTAACCTTAACGGAGCTTTAAGGGCGCGCGGCCCGAATTCGGCGCTAGGATCGATCCATCACAAGCCTTGCCGGCGGCTCGCCGGCGCTTTGGTCATGGATGGATTGGTTCGGCATGTCGGCGTTCAGCGACAACACCGTGCAGTTCGGCCACAGGCTCGCCTCCTCGGAGGCGTTCAAGAGCCTGTTCCGCGAAGGCATGCTGCTCGTGGAGGAGGCGGCCGAATATCTTGACGGCGCGGGCCGGGGCGAATCGCGGACGCTCGCGCGCGCTGAGGCGCTCGCCTACGCATCCGAGAGCATGCGTCTGACCACGCGGCTCATGCAGCTCGCCTCCTGGCTGCTGCTGCAACGCGCGGTCAACGAGGGCGAGCTGACCCTCGCGCAGGCCGCAGCCGACAAGCATAAAGTGAAACTCACCCGGCAGGAGGCGGCCACCGACGGCGCCCTGTTCCAGCGCCTGCCGATCAAGCTGCAGGACCTCGTGCAGCAATCCCTGCGCCTGCAGGAGCGCATTCTGCATCTCGATCAATTGCTCTACGCCCGCAAGGCGGAGACCGCCGCGGCGACAGGCGGCGCGATGGGGCTTGAGGAGCAGTTCGCCCAGCTGCGCCAGGCCTTCAGCCCCACGGGCCCCAATTGAGGGCGGGCGCGCGAAGCTGAAAAACAAAACGGCCGGGGAAAACCCCGGCCGTTTTCGTCTGGGCGCGCGGCGCTTTTCTTACTTGCGCTGGCCGATCGAGCCGAAGCGCGCGTTGAAGCGCGAGAGGCGGCCGCCGCGGTCGAGCAATTGCTGCGTGCCGCCGGTCCAGGCCGGATGGGTCTTGGGGTCGATGTCGAGGTTGAGCGTCGCGCCCTCGGACCCATAGGTCGAGCGGGTCGTGAACTCGGTCCCGTCGGTCATGACGACCTTGATGACATGGTAGTGCGGATGGATGTCGGCTTTCATGGCGGCGGTCCTTGGCGGTCGTTCGCATCCGTCCGCGGCGGGCCGCGGAGAATGGCGAAGCCGCAGCGCGGGGCTGCGGCGAATGTCTGTCCCAATGGGGTGGCCCTTCGGGGATTGGCGGCTCCTATACATGAGGGGGCCGCGGGAAACAAGGCGAGGCCGGTTTCGCCCTCGGCCCAAGTGTCGTAAACAGGCGCGATGACCACGGTCGAACCACAAGCCGCTGCGCCGGACGGCGTTTCGGGCCTCCGCCCCAGGGCCTCGCTCAAGGCTCTCCTGCCGCTCGCCCCCTACGCCCTGCGCCGGCGGGGCCGGGTGCTTGCGGCTCTTGCCGCGCTCGTGGTGGCCTCGGCCGCGACGCTGACGGTGCCGGTCGCCGTGCGCGGCATGATCGACAACGGCTTTTCCGGAGAGAGCGCGGGCGCGATCGATCTTTATTTCGCGGCCATGGTGGCCGTGGTGGGCGTGCTCGCGGTCGCCTCGGGCCTGCGCTACTACCTCGTGATGACGCTTGGCGAGCGCGTGGTGGCCGATCTGCGCGCGGATGTGTTCGCCCATCTTCTGCGTCTCGACGCGGCCTTCTACGACACTGCGCGTTCGGGCGAGCTCGTCTCGCGGCTCACCGCCGACGCCACGCAGATCAAATCCGCGTTCGGCTCCTCGGCCTCCGTCGCCTTGCGCAACGTGTTCATGTTCGCCGGCGCCATCGCCATGATGGTCTATACGAGCCCGAAGCTCTCGGGCCTCGTGCTGATCGCCATTCCCGTGATCGTCCTGCCGCTGGTCGCTTCAGGGCGTTCGGTGCGCGCGCGCTCGCGCCGTGCGCAGGACACGCTGGCGGAAGCCTCCGCCTTCGCCGCCGAAAGTCTTGGCGGCGTGCGCACCTTGCAGGCCTTCACCGCGGAGCCGGCTGCTGGCGGGCGTTTCCGCATCGCCGTCGAACAGGCCTATGAGGCCGCGCGCAGCGCCATGGCCGCGCGCTCGCTGCTCACCGTCGTCGCCATCTTCCTCGCCTTCGCGAGCGTGATCGGCGTGTTGTGGCTTGGCGCGCAGGACGTGCTGGCCGGGCGGATCACCGGCGGGCTGTTGTCGCAATTCGTGCTCTACGCCGTGTTCGGCGCGAGCGCGCTTGGTCAGCTGTCGGAAGTGTGGAGCGAGATTTCGGCCGCCGCGGGCGCCGCCGCGCGGATCGCCGATCTGCTGGAGACGAAGCCTGCCATCAGCGCGCCCGCCGCGCCGGCGCGCGCGCCCTCGCCCCCGCGTGGCGAGATCGCTTTCGAGGACGTCGGCTTTTGCTATCCCACCCGGCCGGAGGCGCATGCGGTGCGCGGCCTGTCCTTCCGCGTGCGGCCTGGCGAAACGGTTGCGATCGTGGGTCCGTCCGGCGCGGGCAAGTCCACGATCTTCCAGTTGCTGATGCGTTTCTACGATCCGCAGCAGGGACGCATTCTCGTGGACGGCGTGGACGTGCGCGATTTCGATCCGGCGGAGCTGCGCGCGCGCATCGGCCTCGTGCCGCAGGAATCGGCGATCTTCGCCGCCACGATCGACGAGAACATCGCCTATGGGCGCGCGGGCGCTTCGCGCGCGCAAGTGATCGACGCCGCGCGCCGCGCCGCCGCCGACGAATTCATCCGCGAGCTTGCGGACGGTTATGACGCGCGCGTGGGCGAGCGCGGCGTCACGCTTTCGGGCGGACAGCGCCAGCGCATCGCCATCGCCCGCGCGATTTTGAAGGACGCGCCGATCCTGCTGCTCGACGAAGCCACCTCCGCTCTCGACGCCGAGAACGAGACGCTCGTGCAGGCCGCGCTCGAAAACGTGATGGGCGCGCGCACGACGCTCGTCATCGCCCATCGTCTCGCCACCGTGCTCAAGGCCGACCGCATTCTCGTGCTCGATGAGGGCCGCGTTGCGGAGGAGGGCTCGCACGCCGCGCTTGTGGCGCGCGACGGACTTTACGCGCGTCTTGCGCGCTTGCAGTTCGACGCGGGCGCCAAGGCGCTCGCCCTTTAGGCTCAGACGCGCTCCACGCAGATCTTGTCGAGCCGTTCGCCCGCGCGCCAGCGGCGCAGATTGTCGGCGAACATGCTGGCGTGGGAGGCGCCGATTCCCGGCCCGCCCGCGCCCGCGATATGTGGGGTGATAAGCGCCTCGTCCATGCTCCAGAGCGGATGGTCGGGCGGCAGCGGCTCCTCCTCCATCACGTCGAGCCCTGCGCCCGCGATGCGCTTCTCGCGCAGCGCGTCCACAAGCGCGGTCTCGTCCACGATCAGGCCGCGCGCCACATTGACGAGCATGGCGCGCGCGGGCAGGGCGTCGATGACGGCGCGCGAGACGATCGCATGGGTGGCCTCGTCATAGCCGGCAGCGACCATCAGCGCGTCACAATCCGCCGCGGCTTCGATGAGCCGTTCGCGCGGCAGCAGCGCGTCGAAATGATCGAGCGGGCCGCGTGCGCGCGTCACGCCCGTCACGCGCATGTCGAAGGCCTTCGCCTTGCGCGCGATCTCCTGACCGATCGCGCCGCAGCCCAGAATGAGCAGGCGCTTGCCCGCGAGATTGTCGAGCATCGGCGTCACAGCGTCGCGCGACCATGCGCCCTGCGCGCGGGCGCGTTCGGTGAGGCGCACGCGGCGCATCAGGCCGAGCAGCAGGAACATTCCATGCTCCGCCACCGCGAAAGCGCGCAGGCCCGCGACATTGGTGACGGTCACGCCCTTGGGCAGGCCGTTGCCCTGCGCCTTGTCGATGCCCGAGGTGAGGAACTGGATCCAGCGAAGGCTCGCGCCGTGGGCGCGAATCGTCGCGGCGTTCTCGGCCGAATAGGCGCGGTTGGTGGTGATGAGGACCTCCGCGCCGGCGAGGGCGGCCTGCAGCGGCGCGCCGCCGCCCTCCGCCACCCGCATTTCGAGGCCGGGGAACGTGTCCATGAGGCGCAGGAAACTCTCCGGCGACCCGTGGGGATTGAAATAAGCGGCGATGGTCATGCGGCCTCCCTTGCGCGCAGACTACCGGGGAAAAGGCGCCCGGGCGAGGCCGGAGGCGGGGGTCCGCCGCATTTGCGCCATTAACCCCGCATTAAGCACGTCGGGCGTTCGCTGAAATGCGACGCCTCGAAAAAAGCGTCCGGAAAGGTTGATGGAACCTTCGCTTAACCATCCGGGCGGTAAGGCTTCGGGCAGGATCCGCGGCGTCGACGCGCCTCGGAGCCGGCCTATCCGGCAGCACAGGAGTTTCGGAATGACCATTTTCACCAGCGCGCGCGTCCTGCGCATCGCGGCGGCGTTGACGGCGGCCCTGGCGATCTCCGCCTGCTCGAAAAATCCCAGCGAAGATCCCAACGCCCTCGGCGGGCTTGGCGGACGCGCCGGCGCGGCGACGCCGGGCAGCCAGCAGGATTTCGTGGTGAACGTGGGCGACCGCGTCTATTTCGAGACCGATTCGGTCGAGCTGACCTCGCAGGCGCAGGCCATCCTCGACAAGCAGGCCCAGTGGCTCGCCCAATATCCGCGCTATTCGATCACCATGGAAGGCCACGCCGACGAGCGCGGCACGCGCGAATACAACTTCGCCCTCGGCGCCCAGCGTTCGGAGGCCGCGAAGAACTATCTCGTCGCGCGCGGCGTGCCCGCCAGCCGCATCCGCACCATCAGCTACGGCAAGGAGCGTCCGGTGGCGGTGTGCAACGACATCTCCTGCTGGTCGCAGAACCGTCGCGCCGTCACGGTGCTCGGCGGCGCAGGCGCCTGACGCAAGACCTGCGTCTCCTGAACGGCCGCAGCGGTCCTCCAGCCGCTGCGGCCGATTCGTTTTCGGGCGCAAACGCCCCATTTTGGCCATGGGCCGGCCTATTCTGCCGCGCAACACTCTTGTAAGGCTGCCGATTGAAGCCTGTCGGGAGCCCCGCTCCGGCCTCTGGAACGACCCTATCCATGTCTTTCGCCCTGCGTCCCGCGCTCCGCGCGCTCCTGCTCCTCCTCTCCCCCGCGCTTCTCGCCGGCCCTATGGCCGCGCCCGCCCGCGCCCAGTTCTTCGAACGCTCCCAGCCCCAGCCTCAGGCTGACGTGGGCGCGCTCATGCTGCGCATCGACCGGCTGGAGCGCGAGGTGCGCGCCCTCACGGGCCAGCTTGAGGAGACCCAGTTCCAGCTGCGCCGCCTGCAGGAGCAGACCGGCCGGCCGCCGCAGGCGGAGGAGCCGCGCGCTCCCGGCCGGCGGGGGGAGATGTTCGATCCGAGCCTCGGCCAGCGCGGCGAGGCGCCGGGCGGGCGCAGTCCGCTCGACGGGCGGCCGGGCGTCGCGGGGCCGCTGGGCGGGGCGGTCGCCGGCGATCCGGCCGAAGACCCCAACGCGCCTCTCGACCTTCTGAATCCGCGACGTCCGCGCGCGCCCAACGCGGGGCTTGCGCCCGGCCCCTCGCCTTTGGGCCAGACGCCGCCTTCCGCGCCGCTGGCGAGCGGGCCTGCGCCGGCCGTCGCCGCTGCGCCGTCGGCTTCCGCCGAGCCGCCCGCCCAGCCGACGGTGAGCGGGCCGCGCGCGGAATATGAGGCGGCGCTGGCGCAGGCGCGCGCCAACCAGCTCGACGCTGCGGAGGCGAGCCTCGCCGATTTCATCGCGCGCTATCCGTCAAGCCAGCTCGCGCCCGGCGCCATGTACAATCTCGGCGACGTCTATGCGCGGCGTGGACGCCATCGCGAGGCGGCCGAACAATTTCTGAAAGTCTCCACCGATTTCTCCAAAAGCCCGCAGGCGCCGCAAAGCCTGTGGCGGCTCGGCCAGTCGCTCGAGCGCCTCGGCGCGAAGGAGCAGGCCTGCGCCGCATGGGCGGAGATCGGGCGCAAACATCCCGGCGCCTCCGCCAATGTGAAGGCCGGCGCCGAGCGCGACATGAAGCGCGTGCAATGCTGAGCGCGCGCCGGCGCGACGAAGCGTTCGCGCCGTTCGCACGCGCGTCCGGCCTTCTGCTCGCGGTGTCGGGCGGGCCGGATTCGCTGGCGCTTCTGAAACTCGCGCTCGACTGGCGCGCCGCGCGCGGATCTTCTGCGCCGCCTGTTTTCGCCGCCACCGTCGATCATGGATTGCGCGCGGCCTCGCGCGCGGAGGCGCAGGCGGTCGCCGACGCATGCGCGCGGCTTGGCGCGCCGCACGCCATTCTCCCATGGGAGGGCGAGAAGCCGCTGAGCCGCGTGCAGGAGCGCGCGCGTTCGGCGCGTTACGCCTTGCTGCACGCCCATGCGCGCGCGCTCGGCGCGGACGTGGTGATGACCGCCCATCATCTCGACGATCAGGCCGAGACGCTGCTGATGCGCATGGCGCGCGGCAGCGGCGTGGCCGGGCTTGCGGGCATGCGGCGCGCGACCCCGTTCAGCGGGCTCACGCTCGCGCGCCCGCTTCTCGACGTCACGAAGGAGGAGCTTGTCGCCCATTGCGCGGCGCATGGCCTCACGCCTTCGGAGGACCCTTCCAAT
>CAZYBF010000054.1:0-18940 GCA_964645525.1 uncultured Beijerinckia sp. | reverse complement strand
GGGGAGAATTGGCGCGCAGGGCGGCCGCATCCGGGTAGAGCACGGTCGAGCCGCGATAGATCGGCGTGTTCACGAAGCCGAATTGCTCGTCCGGGCGCCGCCCGGCGGCGACAAGGCGGGTCCGCAGGCGCAGATCCTGCGGGGAGGGTGGCTTTTTCATGCGGCGGTCTGGGGCTGTGGGATCACGAGGAGGGCACCGTGGGGGCGCTGGGGGCGCGCGTCAAGGCGGGCGGGGCGCGCGCTCTCCGCAATTCCACGTAGTCCTGTCAAAGCCGCCTTGCGCGGCAAACAAGCGCTTGACCCGGGTCCGCGCTTGCATGTGAGATAGGGCCAACCGTCTCGCTTCGGATTGGGCGGACGCATTATGGAGGGGTTTCATGTCGGGTGGGGCGAAGACGATGCGTGCGGCCGGTTTGGCGGCGGCGATTCTGGCGGTCGGATCCACGGGGCTTGCGCTGGCGCAGGAGAAGGGCGGACGCACGCTGGAGCAGGTGAAGGCCCGCGGCGCGTTGACATGCGGCGTCAACACCGGCCTCGCCGGCTTCGGCATTCCTGACGACAAGGGCAATTGGACCGGGCTCGACGTGGACCTGTGCCGCGCGATCTCGGCGGCGATCTTCAATGATCCAAACAAGATCAAATTCGTTCCCCTGACGGCCAAGGACCGTTTCACCGCGCTGCAGTCGGGCGAGATCGACGTGCTGTCGCGCAACGGCACCTGGACCTCCTCGCGCGAGACCGATCTCGGCCTCATGTGGGCGGGCGTGAACTATTACGACGGCCAGGGCTTCATGGTGCGCAAGAAGCTCAACGTCGCCTCGGCGATGGAATTGTCGGGCGCCTCGATCTGCGTGCAGCAGGGCACGACGACGGAGCTCAACCTCGCGGACTTCTTCCGCGCCAACAATATGAAGTACGAAGTCGTGGCCTTCGCCACCTCGAACGAGGCGATCAAAGCCTATGATTCCGGCCGTTGCGACGCCTATACGACCGACGCCTCCGGCCTTTACGGCGAGCGTCTGAAGCTGGTGAACGCCGACGAGCATGTGGTTCTGCCGGAAGTCATCTCCAAGGAGCCGCTTGGCCCGGCCGTGCGGCAGGGCGACGACCAGTGGTTCAACGTCGTGCGCTGGGCGCATTTCGCCATGGTCAACGCGGAGGAGCTTGGCGTCACCAAGGCCAATGTGGACGAGCGCCTCAAGTCCACCAATCCCGAGATCCGGCGTCTGCTGGGCGCGGAAGGCGATTTCGGCAAAGGCATGGGCCTGACCTCAGACTGGGCCTATCGCATCGTCAAGCACGTGGGCAATTACGGCGAGAGCTTCAACCGGAACGTCGGCGACGGCTCGCGGCTTAAGATCCGTCGTGGCCTCAACGCGCTCTGGAACAAGGGCGGATTGCAATACGCGCCGCCTGTGCGCTGATCGCGTCGAGAGCCGCGTAGACACGCGGAGACATCGCTATGGCGCAAGCCGCTCCCATCGAACCGCCGCGCGCCCCGTTCTGGCGCGCGGATTGGGCTAAGGGCGCGTTGTGGCAGGCTGTGCTGCTGGCCGCCTTCGTGTGGCTTGCCTGGTCGGCGGTGGAGAACACCGCCGAGAACATGCGCCTGCGCGGCGTGCCGACGGATTTCTCCTTCTGGCATCGTCCCGCAGGCTTCGACGTCAATCAGACGCTCATTCCCTATTCCTCCTCCACGTCCACCTACGGCCAGGCCTTTTTCGTTGGGCTGCTGAACACATTGCTCGTCGCCGCGATCGGCGTCGCGCTCGCCACCGTGATCGGCTTTCTGGTGGGCGTCGCGCGGCTGTCGTCCAACTGGATCGTGGCGAAGCTCGCGGCCGTTTATGTCGAGGTGATCCGGAACACGCCGCTGCTGCTGCAATTGCTGTTCTGGTACAACGCGGTTCTCAAGCCGCTGCCCAATCCGCGCCAGTCTGTGGCCCTGCCGGGGGGCATGTATCTCAACAATCGCGGCCTGTTCGTGCCCGAGCCGATCTTCGGCCCGCATTTCGACTGGACGCTGTGGGCGCTCGGGCTCGCCATTCTCGCCGTCTTCGCCTTGCGCGCTTATGCGCGGCGCTTGCGCGCGACGTCGAGCGCGCGTCCGCCTGTGGGCCTCATCGGCCTCGCGTTGATCGTCTGCCTGCCGCTTGTCGCCTTCCTCGCCGCCGGCGCGCCGCTCACATGGAGCGTGCCGGAGTTGCGTGGCTTCAATTTTCAGGGCGGCGTGCGGGTCTATCCGGAATTCGTGGCGCTCCTGCTGGGCCTGTCGCTTTACACCGCCGCCTTCATCGCGGAGATCGTGCGCGCCGGCGTGCTTTCCGTGTCCCACGGACAAAGCGAGGCGGCGGCCGCGCTTGGCCTGCCGCGCGGTCGCGCATTGCGTCTCGTCGTCATTCCGCAGGCGATGCGGGTGATCATTCCCCCGCTCACGAACCAGTTCCTGAACCTGACCAAGAATTCCTCGCTCGCCGTCTTCGTCGGCTATCCCGATCTCGTGCAGGTGTTCGCCGGCACCGTGCTCAACCAGACGGGGGCGGCGGTGCAGGTGATCTCCATCACCATGGCGGTTTATCTGGTGATCTCGCTGGCGACCTCCGCCGCGATGAATCTCTACAATCGCCGCATGGCGCTGGCGGAGCGATAGATGAGCGACGCCGCCTCCGCCGCCTCCGCCGCATCAGTCTCCTCCGCCGCCGCCGCAGGCGCTCAGGCCGCTGCGCCCCCGCGCGTCTTCGTGCGCGCCGGCGGCGCGCCGGACCTGCCGCCGCCGGGGCGCGTGGGCGGGCCGCTCGCATGGGCGCAGGAGAATCTGTTCGGCTCGGCGCTCAGCGCGGCGCTCACCCTTGCGAGCCTCGCCTTCATCGCCTGGGCCTTGCCGGACCTTGTGCGCTGGCTGTTCATCGACGCCGTGTGGAGCGCGCCGGACGGCGAGGCGTGCCGCAAGCCCGGGGTCGGCGCCTGCTGGGCCTATGTGGGCGCGAAGCTCGAATTCTTCGCCTACGGCTCGTATCCGCGCGAGATGACCTGGCGCGTGGACCTTACGCTCGCCATTGGGGCCGCCCTTGCGACATGGCTGCTATGGCCGGGCGCGCGGCGCAAGGGAACGGGGCTTGTCCTGTTCCTCGTCGTCTATCCGCTGCTTGCGCTTTATCTCCTGCATGGGCTGGGAGCGAACGCGCGCGCGCTCATCGCGGCCCTTGCGCAATTGTTCGGCTCCGCCGCGCTTGCGGACGTGGCGCGCCATGCGCTGCCGGTCGTGCCCACCAATCTATGGGGCGGGATTTTCGTGAGCCTGCTCGTCGCCACGGTGGGCATCGTCGTGTCGCTGCCGCTGGGCGTGCTGCTGGCGCTTGGCAGGCGTTCGAAGGCGCCGGTCGCACGCTTCCTCTGCGTGGCGCTGATCGAAGTGGTGCGCGGCGTGCCGCTGATCACGGTCCTGTTCATGGCGAACACGATGCTGCCGCTGTTCGTGCCGGCGGAATGGTCGCCCGACCGTCTGCTGCGGCCGCTGATCGGCGTCGCCCTGTTCGCCTCCGTCTATATGGCGGAAGTGGTGCGCGGCGGGTTGCAGGCGGTGCCCAAGGGCCAATATGAGGGCGCGATGGCGCTCGGCCTGTCCTGGACGAACATGATGCGCCTCATCGTGCTGCCGCAGGCGCTGACCATCGTAATTCCCGGCGTGGTGAACTCCTTCATCGCGCTGTTCAAGGACACGACGCTTGTCGCCATCGTCGGCATTTTCGATTTTCTGCGCGCGGTGGACACGCAAAGGCTCGATCCGACCTGGGCCGGGCCGACGATCTCCGCCACGGGCTATGTCTTCGCCGCCGTCTTTTACTTCATCTTCTGCTTCGGCATGTCCCGTTATTCCCTGATGATGGAGCGCCGCCTCGCGCGGGGCCGTCGACATTGAGGGCGATCCATGAGCCTTGAGTCCCAAGCCCGCGCGGAGGCGGACATCGCCATCGAGATGCGCGACGTGCACAAATGGTACGGCCGGTTCCATGTGCTCAAGGGCGTGGATCTCGACGTCGCGCGCGGCGAGCGCATCGTCGTGTGCGGCCCCTCGGGCTCGGGCAAGTCGACGCTCATCCGCTGCGTGAACGCGCTGGAGGCGCATCAGCGCGGGCGCATCGTGGTCAATGGGGTGGAGCTGACCGACGATCAGAAGCGGATCGAGGAGATCCGCCGCGACACCGGCATGGTGTTCCAGCATTTCAACCTGTTTCCCCATCTCACCGTTCTGGAGAATTGCACGCTCTCGCCGATCTGGACGCTGCGCATGCCGCAGAAGGACGCCGAGGCGCGGGCGATGCATTTCCTCGAGCGCGTGCGCATTCCTGAACAGGCGCACAAATATCCGCTGCAATTGTCCGGCGGACAGCAGCAGCGCGTGGCGATCGCGCGCGCGCTGTGCATGGCGCCGAAGGTGATGCTGTTCGACGAGCCCACCTCCGCGCTCGACCCGGAAATGGTCAAGGAAGTGCTCGACACTATGGTGTCGCTGGCGAAGGACGGGATGACCATGATCTGCGTGACCCATGAGATGGGCTTCGCGCGTGAGGTCGCCGACCGCGTCGCCTTCATCGACCGGGGCGAGATTCTCGAGCTCGACCGGCCGGAGCCCTTTTTCTCCAATCCGCAGCACGAGCGCACCCGGCTCTTCCTCAGCCAGATCCTGCGCTAGGCCGGGCCGCGCTTTACAGCGCGTCGCCGCCATGGTGAATCCGGTTCCGCGAAAGAACAGGCTTGGAGGCGGCCATGGGCGCAGGCGAAGTGCTTCTCATCGAAACGCGCGGGCGCGTGCGCCTGCTCACGCTCAACCGGCCCGAGCGGCGCAACGCGCTGTCCTATGATCTCGCGCAGGCGCTGCGCCGCGCGATCATCGCGGCGGATGCTGACCCGGACGTGTCGCTTGTGGCGATCACCGGCGCAGGCGCGGCCTTTTGCGCGGGCGCGGACCTGAAGGACGCGCGCGCCAAGGACGAATCCACCGGCGATTACCGCGGCCCGCTGCATGAGCCCGAACGCCATGTGTGCGAAGTGCTGATCGACTCGCGCAAGCCCAGTCTCGCGATCGTCAACGGCCCGGCCATGGCGGGGGGATGCGAGCTGGCGCTCGCCTGCGACATGCGCGTGGCGGCCGAGGGCGCCTTCTTCGGCCTGCCGGAGGCCAAGCGCGGCATGGGCGCGAATTTCGCGTCCGTCATTCTGCCCACGATGGTGCCGCCGGGCGTGGCGATGGAATGGCTCTACACCGGCCGCAACATCGCGCTTGAGGAGGCGCAGCGCTGGGGGCTCGTCAATCGCGTCGCGCCGGCGGAAGGGTTGATGGATTGCGCCATGGCGCTCGCCGACGAGATCGCGCAGAACGCGCCGCTCTCCTTGCAGCGGCTCAAGCTCACCTTCCGCAAGTCGCAGGGCCTGCCGCTGCATGCGGGCCTGCGGCTCGACACGGGGCCGGACGTCTATGCGTCGGAGGATCGCAAGGAAGGCGCGCGCGCATTCCTCGACAAGCGCAAGCCCGTCTGGAGCGGGCGCTGAGCCTCTAGAGCGGCACGAAGCGGCAGGGATCGCCCGCCTTCGCCGGCGGCGCATGGGGCGGGCGCACGATCAGCCCATGCGCGCGCGCGAGCACGCCGAGCATGGACGAGTCCTGCCGCGTGAAGGGCGTGGCAATGGGAAGGCCCGCGCCGTCGCCCTCAATCGTCGCGCGCAGATAATCCTGCCGCTGGTCGTTTTGCGGCAGGTCGGCGCCGAGCACGGCGGGGCGGGAGGGATCGCGGCCAGCGTCCGCGTCGCCGGTGAGCGCGCGCACGAGGGGCGCGAGGAACAAGACCGCGCAGACGATGGCGGAGACCGGATTGCCGGGCAGGCCGAGGATGCGCATGTCGCCGATGCGTCCATGCATGAGCGGCTTGCCCGGTCGCAGCGCGATGCGCCAGAAACCGAGCTGCATGCCTTCCCGCGCAAGAGCCGTCTGCACAAGATCATGGTCGCCCACCGACGCGCCGCCGAGCGTCACCAGCACATCGGCCTGCGCGTCGCGCGCGCGGCGGATCGCGGCCTCGAGCGCGGGGAAATCATCGCCCGCGATGCCGAGATCGATCACGTCGGCGCCGGCGAGGCGCGCATAAGCGCCCACGGCGAAATTGTTCGAGGCCACGATCTGGTCGCGTCCGGGCTCCACGCCCGGCCGCACGAGTTCGTCGCCGGTGGCGAGCACCGCGACGCGCGGCTTGCGCGTCACGCGCACGGTGGGATGGTTCATGGCGGCCGCGAGCGCGAGCTCCGCAGGCCCGAGCAGGCGCCCGGCGCCGAGCAGCGCGTCGCCGGCGGAGAAGTCGAGCCCGGCGCGGCGCACATAGCGGCCTTCCGGCTCGCTGACGAGCGCGTCCACCACGCCATCGCCCGCCTGCGCGTCTTCCTGGATGAGGATGCAATCGGCGCCTTCCGGCACGGGCGCGCCGGTGAAAATGCGCACCGCCTCGCCCGCGTTCACGCGGCCGTCGAAACCATGGCCGGCGGCGCTCGCGCCGATCACCTTGAGGCGCACGGGCGTCTGCGCGCTCGCCTGCGCAATGTCGGCCGCGCGCAGCGCATAACCGTCCATGGCGGAGACAGGGCAGGGCGGCTGCGTGCGGCGCGCGACGAGATCGGCGGCCAGCCTGCGGCCGAGCGCGTCCTCAAGCGCGACGTCCTGCGCGGGCAGGGGTTCGCGCGCGCTCGCGAGAATGCGCGCCAGCGCCTCATCGACGGACAGGAGCGGCGATGGCGCCATGGTCACGCGTCCTCGCGCTTCCAGTCGCCGGATTTGCCGCCGGCCTTCTCCACCATGCCGACGCCCTCGATCGTCATGAAGCGATCCACCGCCTTCACCATGTCATAGACCGTGAGACAGGCGACGCTGACGGCGGTGAGCGCCTCCATCTCCACGCCTGTCTTGCCGGTGAGGCGGCATTCGGCGCGCACGCGCACGCCGGGCAGGCTGTCGTCGGGGGTAAGCTCCACGACCACTTTCGACAGCGCGAGCGGATGGCAGAGCGGAATGAGCTCATGGGTGCGCTTGGCGGCCATGATGCCGGCGATGCGCGCCGTGCCCAGCACGTCGCCTTTCTTGGCGTCGCCCGAGCGGATCAGCGCGAGCGTTTCCGGCTTCATCACCACGCGGCCGACGGCGACGGCGGTGCGCACGGTGTCCGCCTTGTCGGACACGTCCACCATGCGCGCCTCGCCGCTCTCGGCGATATGGGTGAGCCGGGCGTCGGCGGGAGGCGCGCTCATAGGCTCGCCCCATGCAGGAGGTCGTGGGTCGCGCGGGTGACGTCAGCCTGCCGCATCAGGCTTTCGCCGACGAGGAAGGCGCGCACGCCCGCGCGGGCGAGGCGTACGCAATCTTCATGCGAGCCGATGCCGCTTTCCGCCACAGCGATGCGGTCGGCGGGAATGAGCGGGGCGAGGCGCTCGGTCACTTCGAGCGTGGTGTGGAAGGAATGCAGGTCGCGGTTGTTCACGCCCACGAGCCGCGTCTCAAGCCGCAGCGCGCGCCGCAGCTCCTCCTCGTTGTGGACCTCCACCAGCACGTCCATGTGAAGGTCGTGGGCGGCCTTGTTCAATTCGCGCGCGGTCTCATCGTCCACGCCGGCCATGATGATGAGGATGCAGTCTGCGCCCCAGGCGCGCGCCTCATAGACCTGATAGGGATCGTAGAGAAAATCCTTGCGCAACGCAGGCAGGCGCACCGCGGCGCGCGCGCTCGTCAGATAATCCGGCGCGCCCTGAAAGGAGGGCGCGTCGGTGAGCACGGAGAGACAGGCCGCGCCGCCCGCCTCATAGGCGCGCGCGAGCGTCGGCGGATCGAAGTCCGCGCGAATGAGCCCCTTTGAGGGGCTCGCCTTCTTGATCTCGGCGATCAGCGCGAAGTCGCCGGCGTCGAGCTTGTTCTCAATGGCGTGCACGAAGCCGCGCGGCGGCGCCGCCGCCTCGATCTGGCGCTCCAGCGCGTGCAGCGGCATGGCGACTTTCGCCTCAGCGATTTCGCGGCGCTTGTAGACTTCGATCTTGTGCAGGATGTCGGCCATGGTCGGCGCTCCTCACGCGCGGTTCGAGATGTCTACGAGTTTCGCCAGCGTCGCTTTCGCGGCGCCGGAGGCGATGGCCTGCGCGCCCGCCGTGACGCCCTCGCGCAGGTTCGCCGCCTTGCCGGCCACGACGAGGGCTGCGGCCGCATTGATGAGCGCGATGTCGCGATAGGCGGAGGACGCGCCGTCGAGCACGTCGCGCAGCGCCTGCGCATTATGCGCCGGGTCGCCGCCGCGCAGGTCTTCGGGCCTGGCGAAAGGCAGGCCCGCGTCTTCAGGCGAGATTTCGAAAGCGCGGATCTCGTCGCCTTCGAGAGCCACGACCTTGGTGCGTCCGGTCGTCGTGATTTCGTCGAGCCCGTCAGACCCGTGCACCACCCAGGCGGCTTGCGAACCAAGGTTGCGCAGCGTCTCCGCCATGGGGCGCATCAGGTCGGGCGCGAAAACGCCGGTGAGCTGGCGCGTCACGGAGGCCGGGTTGGAGAGCGGCCCGAGGATGTTGAAGATCGTGCGCGTGCCAAGCTCCACGCGCACGGGCCCCACGTGGCGCATGGCGGCGTGGTGCGTCGTCGCCATCATGAAGCCGATGCGCGCCTCGCGCAGGCAGGCCTCCACCTGTTCGGCGGGCAGGCCGACGACCACGCCGAGCGCGGTGAGGATGTCGCTTGCGCCGGATTTGGACGAGGCGGCGCGGTTGCCGTGTTTGGCGACCGGCACGCCGCAGGCGGCGACGATGAGCGAGGCGAGGGTTGAGACGTTCCAGGTGCCGGCGTTGTCGCCGCCGGTGCCCACGATGTCGATGGCGCCAGCCGGCGCGTTCACGCGCAGCATCTTGCCGCGCATGGCGGAGACGGCGCCGGTGATCTCCTCCACCGTTTCGCCGCGCACGCGCAGCGCCATGAGGAAGGCGCCCATCTGCGCGGGCGTCACGTCGCCGGAGAGCAGGGCGTCGAACGCCTGTTCGGACTCGGCGCGCGCGAGGGTCGCGCCGGTGGCGACTTTTGCGATGATGGGCTTGAAGGAGTCCACCTCAATCTCCCTTACGCGTCGACCGTCGCGCTGGCGTTCCAAGCGCGGGCGAGATCGAGGAAATTCGACAGGATGCGATGCCCGTGCTCCGAGAGGATGCTTTCGGGATGAAACTGCACGCCGTGCACCGGCAGGCTGCGGTGAGAGAGGGCCATCACGAGCCCGTCCGTCTGCGCGGTGACTTCGAGTTCGGCGGGCATGGTTTCGCGGCGCACGACAAGCGAGTGATAGCGCGTGGCCTGAAACGGGCCGTTCAGTCCGCGAAACAGGCCGGCGCCATTATGCGCGATGGTCGCCACTTTGCCGTGGATGGGCAGCGGCGCGGAAGGGGCCATCTTCCCTGCGTCGACCCGGCGCGGCGACGCGTGCGTGAAGGCGGATGGACCAGATCAACGAAGCCCACGCCGAAAATGGGGAACGTGCGGGAGGCGGCGGCGATCAGGTCGAGGCAGACGCCCGCCTCGCGCGGGGTGCAGGGGCCTGGCGACAGGACGATGGCCTCGGGCCGGCTCTCCATCACCTGCGCGACCGTCACCTCGTCGTTGCGCCGCACGTCGACCTGCGCGCCCAGCGAGCCGAAGTAATGCACCAGGTTCCAGGTGAACGAGTCGTAATTGTCGATCAGCGTGACCGCGGTCATTGCGGGGCTCCTTGAGCCGACGTTTTCGACGCCGGCGCGCGGCGCGTCAAGCAGTCTCGCCCGCCCCCCTTGAGGCGCGGCGCGGAAGGGGCCATCTTCCCTGCGTCGACCCGGCGCGGCGACGCTTGCGTGAAGGCGGATGGACCAGATCAACGAACCCCTCGTCCGGCTGGCGTGTTTCGCCGGCGTACTTGCGCTGCTGGCTGGGCTGGAGGCCTTCGCCCCGCGCCGGCGGCCGAGCGCGCCGCGGGGCTGGCGCTACGCCAACAATCTGGCCCTTGTGGCGGTGGATTCCCTGTTCGTGCGGCTGCTGTTTCCGCTGGCCGGCGTGGGCTTCGCCCTGCTGGCGCAGGAGCGTGGCTGGGGCCTGTTCAACCTGTGGGCCGCGCCCGGCTGGCTCGCCTTTCTCGCAAGCTTCGTCCTGCTCGACCTCGTGATCTGGGGCCAGCATGTGGCGTTTCATCGGGTTCCCGCCCTCTGGCGGCTGCACCGCATGCACCACGCCGACCTCGACTTCGACGTGTCCACGGGGCTGCGCTTCCATCCTTTCGAGATCGGCTTGTCGATGCTGGTCAAGTTCGCGGCCGTGGCCGTCCTCGGGGCGCCGCCGCTCGCCGTGCTCGCCTTCGAGATCGCGCTGAACGCCACGTCCATGTTCAGCCACGCCAATCTGCGCCTGCCCGAGCGGCTCGACGCCGCCCTGCGGCGCGTCATCGTGACGCCGGACATGCACCGGGTGCATCATTCCGTCGATCCGGTGGAGACCCACAGCAATTTCGGCTTCAACCTGTCCATTTGGGACCGGTTGTTCGGGTCATACCGCGCGCAGCCCGCCAAGGGCCATGAGGGCATGGCGATCGGCCTGCCGATCTTCCGCGACGGCGCCGAATTGCGCCTCGACCGCCTGCTCACTCAGCCGTTCCGCCGACCCTGAGCCCTTAGAGACTATTGGATAAGTGGGCGCAGGCCTTGTGCGGGCAGGGCGCTCCGCTAAGCTCCATGGCACGGCGATTGCCTCGATTGCGGGGAGCCGGCGCGCGCGCGCCGGAGAGTTCGTCAAACGTAGGGGAACAAGATGAGCGCCAAGTCGATGAAGCTCGCTTTTGCGGCAGCTGCCCTTTTTGTGGGCGGCGCCATGCAGGCATCTGCCCAGACCGCAGTCAAATTCGCGCTGGACTGGAAGTTCGAAGGTCCGTCCGCGCCTTATTTCGTCGCCATCGACAAGGGCTATTACAAGGCTGAAGGGCTTGATGTGACGGTGGACAGCGGGCCGGGCTCGGTGGCGGGCATCGCGCGCGTGGCGGCCGGCGCCTATCCGCTGGGCTTCTTCGACATCAACTCGCTCGTGAAGTTCCGCGACCAGAACCCCGGCCAGGCCGTGCAGGCCGTCATGATGGTCTATGACGTGCCGCCGTTCTCGATCGTCAGCCTGAAGAAGGCCGGCATCAAGAGCCCGAAGGATCTCGAGGGCAAGATCCTCGGCGCGCCCGCGCCCGACGGCGCCTTCGCGCAATGGAAGGCCTTCACGAAGGCCAACAAGATCGACGACTCGAAGGTGAAGATCGAGAACGTCGGCTTCCCCGTGCGCGAGCCCATGCTGGCGCAGGGCAAGGTGGACGCCATCACCGGCTTCTCCTTCTCCTCCTACTTCAACCTGCTGCAGAACAACATCAAGCCCGACGACGTCGCAGTGATGCTGATGTCCGACCACGGCCTCGTGCTCTATGGCAACGCGATCATGGTGAACCCGGAATTCGCCAAGGCCAATCCGAAGGTCGTCGCCGGTTTCGTGCGCGCCACGGTGAAGGGCTTCATCGACACCGCCAAGAACCCCGACGAGGCGATCAAGTCGGTGATGAAGCGCAACGAGACCGCGGAGCTGAAGATCGAGCTCGAGCGTCTGCGCATGGCGCTGCGCGACAACATGGTCACCCCCTGGGTGAAGGCCAATGGCGTCGGCGGCGTGGACATGGCGCGTCTTGAGAAGTCGATCGACCAGATCGCCGACACCTATGAGTTCAAGAACCGCCCGAAGGCGGCGGACATTTTCACCGATGCGTTCCTGCCGCCTGCGGCTGAGCGCAAGTTCTGATCCAGCCGACGCGCCAGACCGGAGATCCGCGTGATCCAGCTTGATGACGTGTCGCTCGCCTACGCCGGGCGGACGGGCCCTGTGCTGGCCCTTAACGGGACCAGCATATCCGTCGCCAAGGGCGAGTTCGCCGCCGTCGTGGGCCCTTCGGGCTGCGGCAAATCCACGCTCATGAAGCTGGTCACGGGGCTTGTGAAGCCGACCTCCGGATCGGTCGCCGTCAATGGCGAACCGGTCCGCGGGCCGGTGAAACTCGCAGGCATGGCGTTCCAGAACGCCAACCTGCTCCCCTGGCGCACGGTGATCGACAATCTCATGCTGCCGCTGGAGATCGTCGAGCCTTATCGCTCCAACTTCCGCGCGAAGAAGGACGAATATCGCGCCCGCGCCGAGGGCCTGCTGGAGACGGTGGGCCTGAAGGGCTTCGGCGACCGCTATCCGTGGGAATTGTCGGGCGGCATGCAGCAGCGCGCCTCGCTATGCCGCTCGCTCATTCATGAGCCGGCGCTCCTGATGCTCGACGAGCCCTTCGCCGCGCTCGACGCCTTCACCCGCGAGGAATTGTGGTGCGTGCTGCGCGACGTGTGGCAGCGGCTCAATTTCACCGTGGTGCTCGTGACCCACGACCTGCGCGAGGCGGCGTTCCTCGCTGACACCATTCATGTGATGAGCGCGCGGCCGGGCCGCATCATCGAGACCCGCAAGGTCGCGTTCCCGCGTCCGCGCTCCATCGATGTCTGCTACGAGCCGGCCTTCTCCGAACTCGTGCACGCGCTGCGCAACAAGATCGCCGAGGTGCGCCAGGCATGAACAAGCCGATCGAAACCCTCGCGCCATGGCTCTTCACCATCGGCCTTTTCGTAATCTGGGAGCTGGCGTGCCGGCTCTTCAACGTGTCGAGCATCATTCTGCCGGCGCCCAGCGAGATTTTCGCGGCGATGGGGCGTTTCTACTCGCCGCTGCTCAAGAACTCCTTCGTCACCCTGTGGACGACGCTTGCGGGCTTCCTGATGGCGGTGGCCTTCGGCCTGTTGCTCGGCCTGTTCGTGGGCTGGTCGCGCACGATCTATCGCGGCCTCTATCCCGTGATGATCGGCTTCAACTCGATCCCGAAAGTCGCCGTCGTGCCGATCCTCGTTATGTGGTTCGGCATCGGCGAGGTGCCCGCCATTCTGACCGCCTTCCTGATCTCCTTCTTCCCCATCGTGGTGAACGTGGCCACCGGCCTCGCCACGATCGAGCCGGAGCTTGAGGACGTGTTGCGCGCGCTGGGCGCCTCGAAACTCGACGTGATGCGCAAGGTCGGCATTCCCCGCGCCATGCCCTATTTCTTCGGCTCGCTGAAAGTGGCGATCACGCTCGCCTTCGTCGGCGCGGTCGTGTCGGAGACGATCGCGGCCAACGCCGGGCTCGGCCATCTGATGACGCAGGCGGGTTCGAACTTCCAGATGCCGCTCGTCTTCGCGGGCCTGCTCGCGCTGGCGGTCGAGGGCATCGGCATGTACGCGGTCACCGCTTGGCTCGAGGGCCGCATGACCGGCTGGGCCTTCCGCTCGCAGCAGAGCGCCGGCGGCTGAAAAGCTGGCTTTGATTGCGCGCGGGGACGCGCGCGGTCTGGATTTGCGTTGCTTGCGCGCGGGGACGCGCGCGGTCCGGCGTCGCGTTTTGGACCGCGCGCGTCCTCGCGCGCATTACACTCCGCGCGCAGACAGCCTCAGTGATCCGCCTGCGCGCCGGGAAGCGCTTGCGCGTCGATCAGCACGAAGGCGAGCACCGCGTTCTCCTCGGTGCGGTTGCTCCACGCGTGGTTCGTGCCGCGCTGGATCAGCACGTCGCCCGCGCGCAAGAGCTTTTCGCCGTCCTCCATAAGCGCCCAGATCTCGCCTGACAGGACGATGGCGTAGTCGATCGTGTTCGTCTTGTGGAAGCCGGGGTGACGCGGCGCGCCCTTGTCGAGCGCGGCGGCGCGGCTGGGGTCTTCATGGGCGGCGTCGGCGCGCTCTTTCTCCAGCGTGGCGAGCCGCAGGCGATCCGGCGGATAGGTGATGATCCGCAGCGCTGAGCCGCCCGTCGGCGGGGCGAGGGAATAGGGGCCGCCTGTGTGATCGTCGGGGTCGGAATTGTCGGCCGGCGTCGCCTGCGTGCGCCACAGCTCCGCGACGATGGTGCTGCCCGGCGAGCGCTCGCGCACGAGGCCGGGCGGGCCGTCCGCGATGAAGCAGGAGCGCCCCTGCGCGTCATGGCCCGTGACGACGCGCCGCACATGTCTGGACATCGAATCCTCCCCGCTCGTTATGTCGGGGAAGCATCGGGCGCCGCGCGGGCGCGCGCAAGCTCAGGGGGAGGGGGCGCGCGCGTCGTCCTGCGCGGGCGTGATCGCGACGCTCTCGCCGCATCCGCAGGCGGAGGTCTGATTGGGATTGTTGAAGACGAAGGTGGAGGAGAGCTTCTCCGTCTTGAAGTCCATCTCCGTGCCCAGAAGATACATGACCGCCTTGGCGTCGATGACGATCTTCACGCCCTTGTCCTCCACCACTTCGTCGAAGCGGCCGATCTCCTGCGCGAAGTCCATCGTGTAGGACATGCCCGCGCAGCCGGCGTTTTTCACGCCGATGCGAACGCCCACGATGGGCTTGTCGGAATTGGCGATGATCTCGCGCACGCGCGCGGCCGCCGCTTCCGTGATCGTCATCGCCTTGGGCCGCGGTCTGGCGGCGGGTTTCGTCTCGTTCATGTCATCCTCCAGCCGGGGTCAAGATCCGGCGAAGTTCAGTCGCGTCTCACCACATGTCGAGCGCGACGCGCGCCACGTCCGACATGCGGCTTTGATCCCACGGGGGATCGAACACCATGCTCACTTTCACGCCGGCGACGCCCGGAATGGCGCTCACCGCGTCCTCAACCCATTTCGGCATTTCGCCAGCGACCGGGCAGCCCGGCGCCGTCAGCGTCATGTCGATCTCGACGAAACGAGACTCGTCGATCGCCACTTTGTAGATCAGCCCGAGCTCGTAAATGTCGACCGGGATCTCCGGGTCGAACACAGTCTTGAGCGCGGCCACGATGCTGTCGGTGAGCGCGTCCATCTCCTCCGGGGGGATGGAGGAGGCGAGGTCGAGATCGGGCCGGTTGGGCTGGATCTCGCTGGTTTCGGCCGTCGGCGCCTCAGACATGGAGGATCCTCACGAGAACATCGCTTCGGCGCGCGAGAGCGCGTCAGCCAGAGCGTCCACTTCTTCCATCGTATTGTACAGCGCAAATGAGGCGCGGCAGGTCGAGGTCACGCCGAAGCGCTGCATCAGCGGCATGGCGCAATGGGTGCCCGCGCGCACCGCAACGCCCGAGCGGTCGATCACCGTCGCCACGTCATGGGCGTGCGCGCCCTTCATCTCGAAGGAGACGATGGCGCCCTTGTCGCGCGCGCGGCCGATGATGCGCAGCGAATTGATCCGCGACAGGCGTTCATGCGCGTAATCGCGCAGCGCGTCCTCATGGGCGCGGATGGCGTCGCGCCCAAGCCCCTCAATGTAGTCGAGCGCGGCGCCAAGACCGATCGCCTGCACGATGGGCGGCGTGCCCGCCTCGAAGCGATGCGGCGGCTCGTTATAGGTGACGGTCTCGCGCGTGACGTTTTCGATCATCTCGCCGCCGCCGGCGAAGGGCGGCAGCCGCTCGAGCCATGAGCGCTTCGCGTAAAGCGCGCCAATGCCGGTGGGGCCATAAAGCTTGTGGCCGGTCACGACGTAGAAATCCACGTCGAGCGCGCGCACGTCCACCGGCAGGTGCACCGCGCCCTGCGAGCCGTCCACGCAGACGGGGATGCCGCGCGCATGCGCGATCTCGATCACCTTGTCGATGGGCACGATCGTGCCCAGCACGTTCGACATATGGGTGATAGCGACGATTTTCGTGCGCGGCGTGAGCGCCTGCTCGAAGGCTTCCAGCGAGAAATTCCCGTCGTCGTCCACATCCACCCATTTCAGCACGGCGCCGTTGCGCTCGCGGTGGAAATGCCAGGGCACGATGTTGGAGTGATGCTCCATCATCGTGAGCACGATCTCGTCGCCCGGTCCGATATGCGCGCGCCCGAAGGAGGCGGCGACGAGGTTGAGCGCTTCGGTCGCGCCGCGGGTGAAGATGATCTCATCCGTCGAGCCCGCGTTGAGATAGGCGCGCACTTTCTCGCGCGCGCTCTCATAGGCGTCGGTGGCGGCGTTGGCGAGATAGTGCAGGCCGCGATGCACATTGGCGTATTCGTGCTCGTAGGCGTGCGCGATGCGCGAAATCACCTGACGCGGCTTTTGCGCCGATGCGGCGTTGTCGAGATAGGCGAGCGGCTTGCCATAGGGTCGCTCGGCGAGGATGGGGAAATCCTCGCGCACCTTCATCACGTCAAAGGGGGCGGCGCGCATGTTCATCTGTTCGCTCATCTGCCTGTGGCCTCTCGGGCCGTCGCGTCCGCCGGCGCGCGCAGGGCGAGCCAGTCACGGGCGCATTCCATCGTCTGTTCGCGCAAGGCCTCGTCTTCGATCCCGTCGACGACGTCGCCGACGAAAGCCTCCAGCAGCAGGGCCTCCGCCTGCGGGCGCGGCAGGCCGCGCGCCATCAGATAAAAGAGGAGGTCGTCGTCGAGCTCGCCGCAGGTGGCGCCATGGGCGCATTGCACGTCGTCGGCGAAAATCTCAAGCTCCGGCTTGTTGTTCATCGTCGCCTCCTCCGACAGGAGAAGCGACTTCGAGGACATGCGCGCGTCGGTCTTCTGGGCGTGCTGGGCCACGCGGATGCGGCCCTGGAACACGCCGACCGCCTTGTCGTCGACCACGTTGCGGAAGGTCTCGCGGCTTTCGCAATGGGGAACCGCATGGTCGATGGCGAGCGTCACGTCGCCGTGCTGTTCGCCGCGCAACAGATTCACGCCGCTGAGCGCGGCGCGCGCGCCTTCGCCTGCGAAGCGCAGGAAGATCTGGTGACGCGCGAGCCGCGCGCCGGTCGCCAGCGAGAAGCTGTCGAAGCCGGCGGCCTCGCCCAGCTGCGCGCATAGCGTGGAGAGGGCGGCGACCGCGTCGCCTGCCGCGTTCACGCGCAGATGGCGCGCGCGGGCGTCTTTCGCCAGGTCGAACTCCACGAGCGTGTTCGACAGATGCGCAAGGCCTGCGCGGCTCTCGTGCGTCTCCACGATGGTGGCGCGCGCGCCGGGCTCCAGCCGCACGCGCAGGCGCCGCGCGAAGGCGGCGGGCGCCTCGTGCAGGTCACGGAACGCCACATGGATCGCAGCCTCGCCCGCATCCGCGCCGATCACGATCTCGCAGGCGTGGGTGACGAAGGCCGCGTTGAGCGCGGCGAGCGCGTCATCGGCTTCCGCCAGCAGGGGCGCCGCGTTCGCGTCAAGCGGGGCGATGCGCACGCCGGCGGGCAGGGCGCCTGCGCGCATGTTTGCGCCCGAGAAGACGATCTGCGCCTGCGGGCCGATGCGCAGCTTCGCGCCGTCTTCCTGCGCGCCGGCGTCGCTGCGCGCGGGCGCGCCTTTGAGCAGGCTGCGCAGGTCCGTGTAATGCCAGGGCTCGTCGCGCCGGCCGGGCAGGCCGAGCGTGGCGAAACGCGCCATGGCCGCCGCGCGCGACGGCTCGTTCGCGCCCGCGCTGTTGGCGAAGGCGTCGAGAAGGGCGGTCTCGCCTGCGGTTCTGACGGGGGTTGCGAGCGTCATCGCATCCTCACGCGGCGTCCGCGACGTAATCGCGGTAGCCGTTTTTCTCGAGCTCCAGCGCGAGCTCCGGTCCGCCGGACTTCACGATCCGACCGCCGGCGAGCACGTGCACGCTGTCGGGTTTGATATAGTCGAGCAGGCGCTGGTAATGGGTGATCACGAGGAAGCCGCGCTCAGGCGAACGCAGCGCGTTCACGCCTTCCGCCACGATGCGCAGCGCGTCGATGTCGAGGCCGGAATCGGTCTCGTCGAGAATGGCGAAGCGCGGTTCGAGCAGCGCCATCTGCAACACTTCCATGCGCTTCTTCTCGCCGCCCGAGAAGCCCACGTTGAGCGGGCGGCGCAGCATGTCCTGGCTGACGCCCAGCTTGTCGGCGGCCGTGCGCACGCGCTTCATGAAGTCGGGCGTGGAGAGCTCCTCCTCGCCGCGCTGCTTGCGCTGCGCGTTCATGGCGGCCTTGAGGAAGGTCATCGTCGTGACGCCGGGAATCTCCAGCGGATATTGGAAGGCGAGGAACAGGCCCTTGGCCGCGCGCTCGTTCGCCTCCAGCTCCAGAAGGCTTTCGCCGTCGAGAGAGATGTCGCCCGCCGTCGCCTCATAGCCCTCGCGGCCCGCGGCCACATAGGACAGCGTGGATTTGCCGGCGCCGTTCGGGCCCATGATTGCGGCGACCTCGCCGGCCTTCACGCTCAGCGTGAGGCCCTTGATGATTTCCTTGTCTTCCACGCGGGCGTGAAGATCCTTGATCGAGAACATGTCGTCTCCTGATGTCCCTGCGCCGCGTCAGCCGACCGAGCCTTCGAGGCTCACGGCGATGAGTTTCTGCGCCTCCACGGCGAACTCCATCGGCAATTGCTGGAGCACGTCGCGCACGAAGCCGTTGACGATGAGGGCGGTCGCCTCCTCGCCCGACAGGCCGCGCTGCATGCAGTAGAACAGCTGGTCGTCGGAGATTTTGGAGGTCGTCGCCTCGTGTTCGAACACGGCGCTGGCGTTGCGGCTTTCGATATAGGGCACGGTGTGGGCGCCGCTGTCCTGCCCGATCAGCAGCGAGTCGCAATTGGTGAAATTGCGCGCGTTCTTCGCCTTGCGATGGGCGAACACCTGTCCGCGATAGGTGTTGTTCGAGCGGCCCGCCGAAATGCCCTTGGAGATGATGCGGCTCGACGTGTTCTTGCCGAGGTGCAGCATTTTGGTGCCGCTGTCCACCTGCTGGCGTCCGTTCGAAATCGCGATCGAATAGAACTCGCCGCGCGACTCGTCGCCGCGCAGGATGCAGGAGGGATACTTCCAGGTGATGGCCGAGCCGGTCTCCACCTGCGTCCAGGAGATCTTCGAGCGCGCGCCGCGGCAGTCGCCGCGCTTGGTGACGAAGTTGTAGATGCCG
>CAZYBF010000053.1:0-19593 GCA_964645525.1 uncultured Beijerinckia sp. | reverse complement strand
CAAGAGCGCGGACAAGAGCGCGGACAGGAGCAGCGGCGGCCGCAGCAGGAGCCGCGGAGCGAACGCGCGCCACAGCGGCCTGACGCGCGCACGGAGCAGCCCGCCGCCCCGCGCGGCGAGGGGCAGCAACCGCGCCGGCAAGAACAGCAGCAGCAGCCGCAACGCACGCAGAAGCCGGAGCCCGGGCAAAAGCCCGACGAGCCACGCCGCCGCGAGGAACTACGCTAACGCGGGACGTGCGCGATCACCACCGGCTCAACGCATCTATGTTGAGCCGGGCGAGACGGCCAAGCATGGCCTGTCGGCGGCCAAAGCCCAGAATGTTGAGAATGTTCTTTAGCGTGCGTGTCTTAAATCCTGAATTCAACGGCTGCGGCGCCACTTCATTCGCATAACGAACGAAAAATCTGTCAGGCGGCATGCGCCCTGCACGCGGCAGCACAATTTCGTCGAGGAAACAGTCTCCGAATTTCCTCCAGGATTTCCTATCCCATCTCTCATCGTGCAGCATGTGGAACGCAAAAGGGGATTCGATCCGCTTGCGTCGCCATCCCTGAAAGCAAGCAGAAAGCGGAAGGGCGTAATCCCACCAAGGCCTCCCGAAAACGAACCGATTCAGGGACAGGCTGCGCGCATCCTCTGCCCGGAAAGCGAAGAAATCAAATCCGCTTGGGTAAAGGCTCCCCTCGCTGATCTTGTCCATGACCGCGAAATCCATGCGGGGCTCAACGATGCACTCTTGCGGCCGGAGCGTTCGAACGCTTTCGGATATGTCGACAGTCTCACTGGAAAGAAGGATATCAGCATTCGTCAGAGCGAATCCGCCGGAACCTGCGGTCACGCGCACGATCACATCGATCATGTCTTGAAGATATGGCAGAGGTTTGCCTGCGATCTCAGACGCATCTCGTTCAGTCTTCTCCACGCGAACGAGTTTCGCAAATTCTTGCGGGATCTCCTCTTGTGGAGCGTTGATGCTGCAAACGTCGAACCCGCAATCAATCCATGACGCGATGCAGCGGCGCTGATAATCATAACCTATGTTCCGTCCATCCCTGTCAAAACGATTCATTGAAGGCGGCAAGGACGTGAATAGGAATGGGCGGGTCATTCATCTGCTCGCGAAAAAAGACATGCCTCACGGCAGGGCGGGGAAATCCGAACGGCGATAGGCCTCGACCATTTCGCGCAAAGCCTGTGGTTTGACCACCTCGACCTTATCGCCCCATTGGTAAAGATACCACGCCATTTCAAGATGGCCTGCGGCCTCGAAGCGCACGATGAGCGAACCGTCGGGACATTCCTCGATGCTCTGGCGCGGATGGAACTGCGTGCCGCGCGCATGATCCGCGGCCTGCGGCGCGAAGCGCCATTCCACTTCGCCGAACTCCGCCTCGTTCTGGTAGAGCGCGAAACCGCGATCGGCGAAACTCTGCAGGTCGAAATCCGCCGGGCGTTCGAAATATTCGTCGCTCACATGCGCCTGGCTCACCGCATCCAGCCGATAGGTCTTGATCGCGCCCGGAGGCTGGCTCGCCGCGTCGCAGCCGACCAGATAACGCCGGTAGCCAGCGAGCAGGCCATAGGGCGCCACGCGCCGCAGCGCCGGCGCTTCCTCGCGGCGCGATTGGTAATGGATGTCGAGATAGCGGCAGGCCTTCAGCGACTCGGCGACGGCGGCGGCGACCTTCTCGTCCACGCGCGCGCGGGGCCCGGGTCGCGCGACGAAGCCCTGCGTTTCGAGAATGGCGTCCACGTCCGGCTCGATGCGCAGGATGTGATTGCTCGGCAGAAGGGAGACCACTTTGTCGCGCACCTGCGCCAGAGTGCGCGCCTCAAGCGTCAGGCCGAACCTGTCCAGATGGCCTGCGGCGATGTCGAGGGTCGCCAGCTCCTCCGCGGAGAGCGAGAAGAACTCGCGGTACTGGCCGCCGGGAATGCGCCAGCGCTTGCGGCCGTCTTCGTCGATATAGCTTTCGGTGAGCGGAAAATTCACCTCCAGCGCGCGGAACATGCGCTGCGCGGTGCGTAGCGAGACGCCGAAATGGATCACGACGTCATCCAGAGTCAGGCCTTGCCGGCCCGCCGCGGCCTTTCGGGCCAGCGCGATCAATTGTTCCGCCTTGTCGAAGCTCATTCCAGGACCCCCGGAGCGAGACTAGACGAGAGAGGCGGCGAAAACTGTCAGGCGGCGCGACCCGACTTCAGAAGGCGTCAGGAAGTTGCGCCCGCCCGCATGTCACACAGCTATGCGGGCGCTCGCCTTCGCCGTGCGGCCGTTCTGGTCGCGCCAGACGACCTCCAGTTCCGTGGCCTCTTCAATGCGCAAAAAGAAGACATGATAGGGATTGGCCGATGTCCCATTATGAAACTCGGCTTCCAGCATCACTTCGCCATTGGCGCGCACGGTCATGCGGGTGAGCATGTCGCGGGGCGCGGCCCGGCCGCCTTCCATGCGCAGGCCGGTCTCCATGGGATGCTCCATGAGGGTGCGGATCTCGACGATCTCGCCGACGCGGGCGGAGCGAGGGGCGCGCAGGCGGGGCGCTGAAAGGGGCGCGCTCATGTGAGGCATCCCCCCACGGTGACCCGCACGTCGGCGACGGCGCGCAGGACGCGGCCATCGTTCATCTTCGCCAGCACGACGATTTTCTGCTCTTGCGCGAGACGGATGCGGGTCTGCACCTCCGCGCGCGCAAGCTTCGGCGACAGACGGAAACTCACCACCCCAGGGGTTGGATTGCGTGTGGCGAACACGTGGATCTCCACCGCATGTTCTGCGGGGGTCTGGGCTGAGTCCACCAGAATGGAGATGGGGACCTGCCCGCCGTTCTCCGCCAGCGTGGGCGCGCGCAGCGCGACGCCCCTGTCCACCGGTTGCGCCTCGCCCACGGCCTCGCGCACCGCCGCCGCCAGCGCGGGGTCTTCAGCGGCGAGCGCGCCCCAGGGCGCGGCCGCAAGCGACACGGCGCCGAGAACGAACGACCTGCGATGAACGGCGAGCTTCTCCATCAGGCGAACATATCCTTGGTGATGCTCTCATACCAGGCGTCGGCGTAAATCGCCTCGAGGCGACGCTGCTCGGGCAGCGAGCCGCGCGGCGACACGCCGCCTGAATTGGGAACCTCGACGATCGCCGAGCCTTCCGCATTGGGGCGGAAAATACCCACGACGGAAATGCCGTAATCGTCGCCGACGTGCGAGTAGCAGGTGTTGTAATAGACCGCCGCAGGCGCAGCCTCGCCGCGCAAGGCCGCAGCCGCGCTCGCCACCGCCTGCTTGGCCGTGCTGTTGGCGATGTAGCCCGATTTCGGCATGGGGCCGGGAATGTTGGAATCGCCCACGATGTGGATATGGGCGGCGGTGCGGGATTCGAACGTGACCGGGTTCACGGGCGCCCAGCCGCTCTGGTCGGCGAAGCCGCTGTCGCGCACGATGGCCGCCGACGCCTGGGGCGGAATGACGTTCGCCACCGCAACCTTGTGGCGCACGCCGAACTCGGATTCGAGCACCATCTCCTTGGCGTCCACGCGCACCACGCGGCCGTCCTTGTTGGAGGGCACCCATTCGATCATGCCCGGATAAAGCTCATTCCAGGCGTCCTGGAACAGGCCCTGCTTGCTGAACGCCTCCTTGGCGTCGAGCGCGAGGATCTTGGAGCGCGGCTTGTGGCGCTTGAGATAGGAGGCCACCATGCTGATGCGCTCATAGGGGCCCGGCGGGCAGCGGAACGGATTGCCCGGAATCGCAAAGCCCACCACGCCGCCGTCGGGCATGGCCTCAAGCTGACGGCGCAGCAATTCGGTCTGCGCCGCGTCGCCCGGCGTCCAGGCGTGCGGCATGATCTGGGAGGCCGCCTCGTCATAGCCTTCAAGCGCGCCCCAGCGCACAGCAATGCCCGGCGACAGGATCATCTTGTCATAGGCGATCGTCTCGCCGCCGCGCAGGCGCGCAGTGCGCGCCGCCGGATCGATTCCGACCACGTAATCATGAACCACGCGCACGCCGCGCGCGCGCAGGCCGTCGTAGCTGTGGGTGATGTCGTTGACGCTCTTCTTCCCCGCAAGCACGAGATTGCGATAGGGGCACGTCACGAAACGGGTCTGCGGCTCGATGAGCGTGACCTGCAGCCAGGGATAGGCGCGGCGCGCGAAATTGGCCGCGCTGGCGCCGCCGAAGCCGCCGCCCACGACGAGAAGGCGGGCCTGTCCCTGCGCCTTGGCGAGCGCAGGCGCGAACACGCCAGCCGCGCTGGCGCCGACAAGGAAACCGCGCCGGGAGAGAGAATGGGTCATGACGGTCTCCTCAGGGCTTCAGCTTCGAGAAATATTCGGCGGCGGCGGCGAGTTCTTCATCCGAATAGCCGCGCACGATGCGGTTCATGATGGTGGCGGGGCGCTCATTGGCGCGAAACGCCGTCATGATGGCGCGCAATTCCTTGGCGTCTCGGCCGGCGAGGCTCGGCACGCCGACGGCGCCTGCGGCGTTGGGGCCGTGGCAGCCAACGCAACCTTCCTGAACAAGGGTCGTCTGGGCGAGGGCCGCCGTCGGCGCGGCGAGAGCGGCCGCGAAAGCCACCCCAATGATCATGCTGCGAGCGTTCATCGAAGTTCCGCCTGTTGATCGGATCTGAGCTTCAGACATTGTATTCGCCTGAAAGAGATGTCAAATATTGTAATTCACACGTTTATTTTGCTATTTTATCGGCAGGCCGAAGGCGGGGCGCAGCCGCACCCCTGCCCAATTGCCTACGAGCGCGGGGACAATCCAGATCCAGCCGTGCAGGCTGCCGCTGGCGAAACCGCTGAAATAGGCGCTGATGTTGCAGCCGGACCCCAAAACCGCCCCATAGCCCAGAAGCGCCCCGCCAAGCAGCGAGGCGAGCAGCGGGCGCAGGGCGGGCAGGCTGAAATCCATCCGCCGGCCGGCCCACAGGGCGCCAATGAGCGCGCCCGCCATGAGACCAACGTCCATGACGGTTGTGCGATCCATCCAGAGCGGGCGCACGAAAGCCTCCGTGCGGGTGGGGTCCTCCCAAAACGGCCAGAAGGCGGGATCGGCGAGCGCCGTCGCCTCAAGGAGCTTCGAGCCCCAGAGCGGAAAGGCCGACGTGATCGCCCAGGGGCGGCCCGCCAGCAGCAAGGTGGCGTAGTTCAGGCCGGCGAGCGCGAGCGCGCCCCACAGGAGCGGCCCCCAGACGAGCGGCTCCACCTCGCCGCGCCGGCTTTTCTCCCAAAGGAGCGAGCCCGCCCACAAAAGGGCGAGCGCGGCGAGGCTGAAGGCGAGCGCGGCGGACACGCCGAAGGAGTCCGCCAGAGAGACCGCGGGCATCGCCGGCCATTGCGACCAGCGCTCGACGTCATAGGCCGCGAAAGTGGCGCCGCCGACGAAGGCCGCCAGCGTGGCCCACATGCGCAGGCCCTGCCCGCCGCCCACGGCGAACAGCGTGCCCGACGCGCAGCCCCCGCCCAATTGCATGCCGACGCCGAACAGAAAGGCCCCCGCCACAAGCGCGACCCCGACGGGAAAGACAAAGCCCCGCACCGCCTGATCGCCGACCGTCCCGAGCGCGATCGTGGGCAGGAAAAGGCAGACCGCCACCCCCAGCATGATCGCCTGCGCGCGCAGCCCAACGCCGCGCCCCTGCGCGAACAGCGCGCGAAAGGCGCCGGCGAAACTGACGGACCCGACCAGCAGCACATAGCCCATGGCGCAGCCCACGAGCCACAAAAGCCCAGTGCGCAGGTCATGCCGCGCGAGCGCGCCCGCCACGATGACGAGGCCCGACGCCAGAAGCGCAAGAGCGCATGAACGTCCGCTGATCCGCATGATCCCTTCCGCAACCCTCCGCAGAACCAGCGGACGCGGCGCATCAAAACGATCACGACCGGGGGCGTCAAGCGCGTCGGGATCGGGCCGATCCAAGCGCGCGCGTGTGTCGCAAGGCGTCTTGCAAGGATTTGCGCGCGGACGACGCACACAGGAAAGCGCAGACGCGGCGCATGCGCCGGTGAACGGAGCGCTGCTATTCACAAAGTGAATGAGTTTCGCGCCATCGACAAACAAGCGTCGCGCAGACGCATTCGCGCCTTGCAAATATCGTGAAGCCGGCTAGCCTCGAAAAAAAGAGACATCAGGGAGGACGCCATGGCGAATGATCGCCGAGAGCATCTCGTCGGCCGCAATCTCTGGGCCGACATCATCAAGCTGCGCGACGAGCAACGCGAGAACCTCAAGGGCGCGATCCAGATCGTCAGGCGCGAAGATCTTCCGCTCGAAAACAACGAGCAGGGCCTGATGCGCTGGTACATGCACCCCGCCATCAAGGACATCGTTCTTCACACGCTCATTTTCTTCGAACAGGAGATTCCGCCCGGCAGCCGTTCCGGCCGCGTGAAGTTTCAGGGCGGACAAGTGATCTTCGTCGTCGAGGGTCGCGGCTACACGACGCTCGACGGCGTGAAACATGCGTGGGAGGCCGGCGACGTGCTCAACATTCCGCTGCGCAAGCACGGCGTGGTGATGCAGCACTTCAACTCGGACGAAAACGCGCCGGCGCGCTTCGTCGTCACAGAGCCGAACCTGTTCGCCGCCACCAGCGTCGATCGCGGATGCGGCTTCGAACAACTCGAGAAGAGCCCGGACTTCACCGGCTGAGCGGAGGCGCACATGGCGGACATTGAAAGAACGCGCGTACGCGAACGCGGTGCCATCGAGGAATCGCCCTACGAAATCTTCCTGCGCTCGCGCAAGGAGTTCGACCAGCGGCAAATGGAAGGCCCCGTGGTCATCAAACCCTCCGACCGCGAATACCAGATCACGCGGCAGGGGCGGATGTTCTATTACCTCAACTCGCAGGCCTTCAAGGACACGCCCCTGCACGACTGGCGCGTCTTCACGCAGGACATCAAGACCCATTCCGGCAAGCACAGGCACCAGGGCGGGTTCATCATCTATGTGATCGAAGGCGACGGCTATTCGGTCGTCGACGGCGAGCGGATCGACTGGAAGACGGGCGACCTCTTCCTCCTGCCGATCAAGCCCAATGGAATCGAACACCAGCACTTCAACAAGAAGGTCGGCGAATCCTGCCGCTGGATCGCCTTCTGCTACATGCCCTTCTTCGACCACCTTGCATCCGAATTCACGCAAATGGAGCTGTCCCCGCTCATGAAGCCCTGAAATCCGGGAGGCCGGCATGAAACACAAAAGCTCACGCTTGTCCTGCGCGCGCGCGATCCGCGCCGCCGCCTGCGCCGCAGCCGCTTGCGGCGCCTTGCTGGCGACCAGCTCCGAGGCGAGCGCCAATCCGGCGTTCTACAAGGACAAGACGATCGTCATCCTGTCGCCCGCCGATCCCGGCGGCAGCTATGATCTCTACGGCCGCATGGCGGCGGCCCATCTCGTGAAACATATTCCCGGCGCAAGCGCGATCGTGCAGAACATGCCCGGCGCCGGCGGGCTGCGCGCGATCAATTACCTCTATTCCGCCGCCGCCAAGGACGGGCTCACCCTGCTCGTGCCCACGCAGGACGCCGCCCTGAGCGAGGCGCTGGGCCGCGAAGGCGTGTCCTACAAGATCGACCGCATGAACTGGCTCGGCCGCATCGCGCCCAGCATCGACCTGTCGCTCACATGGCACACGGCGAAAGTGCGCACGATCGACGACGCCAAGCGCATCGAATCCACCATGGCGGCGACGGGCCCGAATTCGCCGACCTCGATCAACATCGTCGCGCTGAACGCGCTCATCGGCACGAAGTTCAAGCTGATCCAGGGCTACAAGAGCAATGCGGAAATGTCGGTGGCGATGGAGCGCGGCGAGACCGACGGCGCCTTCGCCACTTGGGCCACCCTCAAGACGAGCTTCCCGCGCTGGATCGAGGAGAAGAAGATCAATTATCTCGTCGTCTATGGATCCGAACGCCTGCCGGAACTCCCCGATGTGCCGGCGGTTACGGAGCTCGCCACGGACGACAAGTCGCGCGCGGTGCTCGCGCTGCTCGCCAGCACAGGCACGCTCGGCCGCGCCCTCGTGACGACCCCCGACGTGCCCGCAGACCGCGTGGCGACGCTGCGCAAGGCCTTCGACGACATGACGGCCGACCCCGCCTTCGCCGCCGAGCTCGCCAAATTGCGCATCGAGTTCGGCCCCATGAGCGGCAAGCAATTGCAGGACGAAATGACGAAACTCGCCCAGTCTCCGCCGGACGTGATCGCGCGCGCGCGCGAAATCCTCATGGGCGGGAGCCGATAGGAAAAGAGGCAGGCGCTACGCATGAACCTTGGTGACATTCCACGTCGCAACGCTTATCGCCACGGCGCGCGGCGTGCGCTCGCAACGCCTACGGAAAGCCTGTCCTGGGCGGACATCAACGCGCGCGCGAACCGGCTCGCCAACCATCTTCTCGCCTGCGGCATGAAGAAAGGCGACCGGCTGGCCGTTCTGTGCGCGCCCTGCGCCGAGGTCGTGATCGCCTATTTCGCCGCCGCCAAGGCGGGGCTCGTCGTGGTGCCGATCCACACCGGGCTCGTGGAGCGCGAGGTGGCGTTCATGCTGGGCGATGTGGGCGCGCGCGCGCTTCTCGTGGATGGCGAGCGGCTGGCGGCGATGGGCGGAGCGTTCAAGTCCACGACGACGCTAGAGAACGTTCTGGCGATCTCCGGCGGGCCGGAGGCGAACGAGATCGGCGCGCAAAACCTGGACGCGGTGCTGCGCGATGGCGATGCGCGCGAACTCGCCGCGCGGCCCGACGAGAGCGACCTGTTCGCCATACGCTTCACCAGCGGGACGACGGGCTTGCCGAAGGGCTGCCCGAGCACGCACCAGGACTGGCTGCGCCGCTCGTTCAACTTTCTGGCGCACATCAACCATTCGAGCGAGGACCGCGCGCTCCTTATGTCGCCGCTGTCGCTGGGCGTGGGCTCCTCCATGCTGATGAGCTACAGCATCGTGGGCGCCCAGATGCATATGTTTCCGCGCTTCGACGCGCAGGAAGCGCTCGCCTGCATCGCGCGCGAGAAGATCTCGACCTTCATGATCCCGGTTCCCTCGCTGTTCGCCCGCCTGCTGGAGGCCGACAAGGCCACACCGTTCGACCTTTCGAGCCTGCGCGTCGTGGGCTATGGCGGCGCCGTCTTCCCCATTCCGCTTCTGCTGGAGACGCTCAAGCGGTTTCGCTGCGGCTTTTTCGGCGTCTACGGACATCTCGAGGCCGGCGGCTTTTCGACCTATCTGACGCCGGAGGATCACCGCCTCGAAGGTGAAAGCGATGCGGCGCGCGAGCGCAAGCTGGCGCGCCTGCGCTCGTGCGGACGCGAGGCGCTGCAGGCGGACGTGCGCGTGACGCTGGAGGACGGAACGCCCGCGCCAACCGGCGAAGTGGGCGAACTTCTCGTGCGCACCGACGGCATGATCAGCGATTACTGGAACAGGCCGGGCGAGATCGAGAAATCCATCCGGCAGGGCTGGTTCCACACCGGCGACGCCGCCTACGTGGATGAGGACCGCTACATCTACATCGCCGACCGCATCAAGGACGTGATCCGCACCGGCGGCATGAATGTGTCGTCGATCGAGGTGGAGAATGTGGTGCTTGAGGCCCAAGGCGTGCGCGAGGCCGCCGCCATCGGCCTGCCCGATCCACGCTGGGGCGAGATGATCGCGGTCTGCGTGGTCGCAGAAGGCGCGCAGGCGGCGTGCGAACAGGCGATCATGGATCTCTGCCGCGCGCGCCTCGCCAATTACAAGACGCCCAAGCGGATCATCTTCGTCGACGCCATCCCCAAGAACAGCATGGGCAAGGCGCTTAAACGCGAACTCAAGGCGCAATTCACGTCAGGAACGACATCATGAAGACATTTCTCGCCTGCCTTGCGGCGGGCCTGCTCGCCTGCGCGAGCGCGCAAGCCCAGAGCGGCGGCGCCCGCAAGATGGAGACCATCAAAGGCGCCCATCTCAAGTCCCTCAGCTTCAGCCCGCTCTATCTCGCCATGGAGAAGGGCTATCTGCGCGAGGAGGGAATCGAGGTCGAGCTGCAGATCGTGCAGAGCGCGTCGCAGGTGGTCGCCTTCCTCGGCGCAGGCCAGCTCGACATGGCCTTCGGCAATATCGGCGCGCCCTTGTTCAACGCGGCCGCGCGCGACCTGAAAGTGCAGGCCGTCGCCGGCATGTCCTATTATCCCTCCGATCCGAACGCGCGCTCGCCCGCCCCCGTGATCGCCGCGAAGGCGCAGGTGGAGTCCGGCGCCATCAAATCCGTCGCCGACCTGCGCGGGCGCAAGTTCTCGTTCAACACGCGCGGCGGCGTGATTGAATATCTCGCCGCAGGCTCGCTCGCCCGCGTCGGCCTGAAGGTCTCCGACATCGAGGTCGTGACGCTGGAGTTTCCCTCCACCGCGACCGCGCTTTCCAATGGCGCGGTGGACGCAAGCATCCTGCCCGAGCCGCTCGCCACCTCCGCGCTCGAGCGCGGCGTGGGGGCGATCATCGATCCAAATCCCGTGCCGGGCGCCCTCGCCACCGTGCTGATGTTCGGCCCCACCCTGCTCGACGAGAAGCGCGCGGCGACCGCCGCCGCCATTCTGCGCGCGCTGCGCCGGGCGGCGGCGGAAATCGCCACGCCGCAAAGCGTGATGACTCCGGCCCATGTGGAGATCTGGGCGAAGGCGACGGAACTGCCGCCTGCGCTCATCGCCAAGACCGCCCCTTACGTCTTTCATCCGCAGCTCGGGCTTTCGGCGCAGGACTTCCTGCTGCAACAGAAATTGCTCGAGGCCAGCGGCCTGATCCCGCAAGGCGTGCCGCAGGACAAGCTCATCAGCCGCCACGCGGTCGTCTTCTAGAGCGCAGCGCAAGAGAGAGACATGCAACGCACAAGCAAACTCAAGAGCGCGGCCGAAGCGCTCGCCTGCGTGAAAAACGGGGCCAAGATCATCGCCGGCGGGGTCCATCTCAGCAACACGCCGATGGCGCTCGTGCGCCAGCTCATCCGCCAGGGCGTGCGCGATCTTGAAATCGTGCCAACGCCGGCGACCGGCCTGTGGGTGGACCTTCTCATCGCCGCCGGCTGCGTGCGCAAGGTGCACGTGTCCTACATCGGGCTGGAGTTTCTGGGCCTCGCGCCGAACTTCCGCCGCGCGGTCGAGGCGGGCGAAATCGAGATTTCGGAAGTGGACGAGCCGACGATCTTCCACGGCCTGCGGGCGGCCGCTTCGGGCATGCCGTTCTGCGTGTTCCCGCCGATCCACCTGCTCACCGACCTGCCGAAGGTCTCGCCAGACGTCTACAAGACGATCACCGATCCCTTCACCGGAGAGCCGGCGGTCGCCATCCCCCCCATCCAGCCCGACGTATGCATCGTCCATGTGGCGAAGGCGGACATCTATGGCAACGGCCTGAGCCTTGGCGGACGGCATATGGAGGACATCATCACGAAAGCCTCGCGCCACGTGATCTTGAGCGCGGAGGAGATCGTCGACACGTCGGAGTTCTCCGCCGCGCCGACGCAGACGACCATTCCCGGCGTGCTGGTCCATTCCGTCGTCCATGCGCCCTTCGGCGCTTATCCGGGCGCTTGCCCAGGCGTGTACAATTACGATCGCCCGCATCTTCTGGAATACAACGAACTCGCCAAGACTGACCGCACCGGGGATTATCTCGACGCCTATGTCCGCTCGCGCAATTCCGACGACGACATGATCCAGCGCATCGATCCCGCCCGCCTGCAGGCTCTGCGGCTCAACGCACGATAGGAGAGGACATGTCGAGCGATTTCACCGTGTCTGAACTGATGGCGGCCGCGATCTCGCGCGAATTGCGCGACGATGATTTCGCCGCCGTGGGCACCGCCTCTCACATTCCCCTGTGCGGCCTGCGGCTCGCGCAGCGCACCCATGCGCCGAACCTGTGGTTCCTTTATGGCGGCAGCGGCGCGCTCAATTCAAAAGCCTCCGAGCTTGTGGAAATGGCGGCCGACTACCGCAACCTCGAAGGGGCGGAATATCGCACGCCGCTCGCCGACATCATCGACTTCGAGTTCAGCGGACGCTTCTCCGTCCTGTTCCTCGGCGGCATGCAGATCGACAAATACGGCGACATGAACATGGTCGCCATCGGCGATTACGACAAGCCGAAGGTGCGCGGGCCGGGAACGGTGGGCCTCGCCTTCACCGCCTCGGTGCAGCGCACGTTCATCTATGTGCAGCATCATGATCCGCGCCTGTTTGTGGAGAAGGTCGATTTCATCAGCGGGCGCGGCCACAGCGGCGGCGCGGAGCTCGCCGCCTATCGCAGGCCGTGGGCGCAGGGCCCCACTTACGTGATCTCGCCGCTTGGCGTGTTCGATTTCGAAACGCCCGACCGGCGTATGCGGCTGCGCTCCTACCATCCCGGCCAAAGCGTTGCGAGCGTGCAGGCGAAGACCGGCTTCGAACTGGCCGTCGCCCCCGACGCAGGCCCAACGCTGGCGCCGAGCGCGGAGGAATTGCGCATCATCCGCGAGATCGACGCCGGCGGCGTCCTGCGGCGGGGAGGCTGAACGCGATGAGCGCTGCGCAGAACGATATCCGCGTCGAGAAGAAGCTCGCGTTCGGCGAAGCGGACGGCAAGCCGCTGCTCGCCGATCTCTACGCCCCGGCCGACGCGCAGCGCCCCTGCGCGGTCTTCGTCTTCGTGCATGGCGGCGGCTGGATCGCGGGATCGCGCGCCTCCGGCGAGGGGCTCGGCCGCCTGCTCGCGGCGGAAGGTTACGCCTGCCTGTGCATTGATTACCGGCTGGCGCGCAATGGCGCGCCCTCCTATCCCGGCGCGCTGGAGGACGTGCGCGCGGCGCTCGACTTCATCGGGCGCGACGGCGCGAGCCTTGGGCTCGACGCGAGCCGCATCATGCTGCTGGGCGCGTCCGCCGGCGGGCATCTCAGCGCGCTCGCCGCCCTCACCGAACCGCTGGAGGCGCCGCGCGTGCGCGCGCTCGTGACCGTCTACGGCGTGTTCGACCTCAAGACGCAATGGGACCATGAGATCGTGGTGCGGCCGAAGGGCAATCTTGTGGAGGCGCTGCTTGGTCGCTCCGCGCTCGAGGACCGGCGGATCTATTTCGAGGCCTCGCCGCTGAGCCATGTGAGCCTGCAAAGGCGCAAGCTGCCAGTCTTCCTCGGCTATGGCCTGCAAGACGAGGTGACGCCGCACGCCCAGTCGGAGGCTTTCCTGCTCGCGCTCTCCCAGTGCAATTTCTTCGTCCGCAAATATGTCGCCGCGGACGCAGGCCATTTCTGGCTTGGCGAAGGGCTCGACGACGAGTCGAGCCATGGCAGGCGCTTCCTGCGCGCCGCGCTCGCCTTCCTGCGCGGCGTCGGCCTGCAGGCGAAGGCGCCCGAGGGATAGCCGCTGCGGTCTTGCCAAAAGGCCCACGCTCGCCTTTACTCGAGAAAATAAAATCACGATGGGGAGGTCGAACATGGGCTTGGGATCACTCGCGCGCGCCTGCGCGCTCGCCGCGCCGATCCTGTCGCTGGCCTGCGCCGGCGCGCGCGCTCAGGACGCAGGCGGCTTCTTCGCCGACAAGACGATCAGCTTCATCGTGGCGTCAGGGCCGGGCGGCGGCTACGACATGTATGCGCGCATGCTCACGCGCCATTACGGCCGGCACATTCCGGGCAATCCGTCCTTCGCGGTGCAATATCTGCCCGGCGGCGGCGGCATTGTGGCCGCAAACAATCTGTACGGCGTGTCGCGCAAGGACGGGACGGCGATGGGCCTTCTCGCCTCCAGCACATTCCTGCTGGCGGCGATCGGCGATCAGCACACGAAGTTCGACAATCTCCGCTTCACCTTCATCGGCAATATGAACGAGGAGGCGGACACATGCTCCGTCTGGCACACGACGGGCATCCGCACCGTTGACGACCTGCGTTCGCGCGACGTCATCATCGGCACCGCTGGCGTGGGGTCCAATTCGCACACGTTTCCGCTCGGCATGAATGCGGTGATCGGCACGCGCTTCAAGACCATTCCCGGCTATTCCGGCGGCGCGCAAGTGCGCACGACCGCGATGGAGCGCGGCGAATTGTTCGGCTCATGCGGCATTTTCGTCTCCACGCTGGGCGCCCAGTTCGGACAGCCGCTCGCAGAGGGCAAGCTCAGCGTCGTGCTGCAAATGGGCCTGTCGCGCCACCCGAAATACAAAGACGTGCCCAACGCGCTTGAACTCGCCCGCGACGAGCCGGGCCGGCAGGCGCTGGAGCTTCTGTTCGCGCAGCTCGCGCTCGGCCGGCCCATTCTCGCGCCGCCCGACGTGCCGAAAGATAGAGCCGACCTGCTGGCGAAAGCCTTCGAGGCCACGATGCGCGACCCGCAATTCCAGGCGGACGCCGAGAAGGCGAGCGTCGAGACGCGCTGGTTCGGCGGCGAGCGCATGCGCGCCGTGATGGAGCAGATGGAGAACGCGCCCGCGAGCGTGAAACAGCGCGTGCGCGCGATCCTCGATCAGCAGAACTGACATTCTTCAGCGAAACGTTCCTGCTCCCGGGAGGGCGCGTCATGATCCGCATCAGCCTCCTTCTTCTCTGCGCGCTTGCGGCCGGCGGCGCGCGGGCCGATGATTCCGCCGCCTTCTACGCGGGCAAGAATCTGCGCCTCACTGTGGGCTCTTCTGCGGGCGGGGGCACGGATATCGTGGCGCGTCTGCTTGCGCGCCACATCGGCAAATATGTGCCGGGCCAGCCGGGCGTCGTGGTGGTGAACCAGCCGGGCGGCGGCGGCCTCGTCGGCGCCAACCGCATCGCCAATGTGGCGGCGCGCGACGGCAGCGAATTCGCCACAATGGAGCGGGCCATTCCGCAGCTCGCCATCATGGGCGACGCCAATGTGCATTTCGACCCGCTCAAGCTCACATGGCTTGGCTCGCTCTCCTCCTATCAGAACGACGCCTTCATGCTGCTGGTGAACGCGGACCATCCCGCGCGCAGCGTGGAGGACCTGCGCTCGGGCGCGGCCAAGGCGCGGTTGGGGGCGAGCCAGCAGGGCTCGACCAATCTCACCTTCGCGCTCATATCCAAAGAGATTCTGGGGCTCAATGTGGAGCCGATCTCGGGCTATGCGGGGACCGCGAAAATATCGCTCGCGATGACCGCGCGCGAGGTGGATGGGCAGATGATGGGCATCGTCTCCATTCAGGCGAGCCAGCGCTATCTGTGGGAATCGAAAGCCGTGCGCCCGCTGGTGCAATTCGCGCGACGCACACGCCACCCCATCCTGCCGGACGTGCCCACGGGGCAGGAACTGGTGCGCGACGAGGCGGGCCGCGCGCTCATCGAATTCGCGGAACTGCCCTTCTTCATGGCGCAATCCTTCGTCGCGCCGCCGGGCGTGCCGGCCAATCGCGCCAAGGCGCTGCGCGAGGCTTTCATGAACATGACGCAGGACGCCGATTACCGCGCGGAGGCGCGCAAGTTCGAGATCGACGACAGCCCCATCGGCCATGAGGCGATCGAAGCGCTGCTGGCGAAGGCGCAGGCGACGCCCGCGCCGGTGATCGAAGCGTTCCGCAAGGTGATTTCGCGCGCCGGCCCCTGAGAAGGCCGGCGCTTTCCGACAAATCGGCGACGCCTAGACGCGAAGCCCCATGCGCTTGAGGCGCGGGAACACTTCCTGCGCCAGAAGCGGCGTCTCCTTCACATAGTTCACGAGCGAGAAGGCGATGCCCGAAATGCCGATCGAATGGATTTCGGCGAGCTTCTCCGCCACGTCGTCGGGCGAGCCGACGATGGGGAAGCCGATGTTGCGATAGGGGATCGCGCGCCGGCGCTCCGCATAATCGGGCGTGTTCTGGGGCGTGATGTTCTTCAGGCGCAAGATCTCGTCGATGGCGTCGAAATCCGCGCCCTCCGTGGTGAAGTAATTGTAATAATCCTCCGCCTCCTTGCGCGTGGGGCGGCACACCACATGGCCCTGCGTGAAGACGTTGATCTCGCGCCCGATGGCGGCGGCGTCCGCCTTGAACTTCTTCACGAACTCCACCGTGTCATTGGCCTCTCGGCGCACGAAATTGGTGAAGAAGCCGTGGCAATGCTGCAGCGAGAAGGCGCGACCGGCGTCGGACGCGCCCGCGTTGATGAGCAGCGGCGGCTCCACATGGGTCATTTTCGGTTCGGCGACCACATTCTTGAGGTGGAGGAACTCGCCGTCGAAATCGAACGCCTGGCTCTCCGTCCACATGCGTTTCATCGCGGTGATCCATTCGTCCGCGTAATCATAGCGGGCGTCATGTTCGCGTTGCTGGTGGCCCATCATCTGGAACTCCGGCTCGTTCCAGCCAACCACGATGTTGAGGCCGAAGCGGCCATGGCCCACATGGTCCGCCGTCACCATCATCTTGGCGGCGACGAGCGGGTTGAAGATCGGCGCGTGAACCGTGCCTAGAATCGTGATCCGCTTGGTCTGCGCGAGCAGGCCCGTGGCCCAGGTGATCGTCTCATAGGTCGAGCCCTGAAAATTCGACTCGCCGCCATAGCCCTTCCAGCGCCCGATCGGCAGGATGAAGTCGAACCCGCCCTCGTCGGCCAGCCGCGCCATTTCCGAACAGCTGTCCCAATCCGCGCGCCAGCGGTCAGGAATGTTCTTCACGATCGCGCGGCCGGAGGAGCAATTCGCGCCGAAGAGACCGATCTTGAACTTGTTGTCGTTGTACATGTCATAACGACCAGACTTCATATGCTAGCTCCCGAATGGACGCGGTCTTTGTTTGTTTGGGCGACCGGAGAATCGATGATGGCCTGCGCGGATGCGATTGGCGGACAAGGGCGGCGCGCGAAGGTCGCGGCCCTGCGCAAGCCCAACGACGCGCGGGCGGAAAAGCGGCTGCGCGCAGGCGCGCGCGAGCGCATCAGGCTCATCAGTCCTCCCGCTCATTGTTGCGCTCAGTAAAGGCGAGGCTCGTCCATTTTGCAAGACCGCGCGCGCGCATGGCCAGCCTTGCATAAAGGCATGCGCATGGTGGAAATGCTGATGTGAGCGGGCGGAAAAACGCGAGCTTCAGCGCGCCGGCGGGCGCTGCACGAGAAGCGCGGCCAGCGCAGGCGAGAGACCGGCGCTTTCGACCGGCGCCGCCCCGCCTTGCGATGCGCCAGACGCGCCTCCGCCTGGGCCCTCCGCCAGCGCTGCGAACGCCGCGCGGGCGCCCGCCTCGATCGAGCAGACGACCGGGGCCCCCGTGAGTTCCTCCAGACGACGGGCGAGCCCCACAAGGCCCGCTCCCCCCAAAATCACGGTCTGCGCGCCGTCCTCGCCAATCGCCCGCGCGCAGGCCTGCGCCAGCAAGGCGAGGGCGCCCTCGGGATCCGCCGCGATCTCGGCTCCCGTCGGCGCGACCGTGAGGATCGAGGCGAGCCCCGCCTCCAGCCCGCGCGCCTGCAAAGCTTCGCGCAGCATGTCGCGCCAGAGCGCGCCGCCGGTGACGATGGAATAACGCGCGCCATGGCGAGCGGCCTCCGCGACCGCGGCCTCGATGAGGCCGATCACGGGAACGGCCGCGACCTCACGCAGGGCGTCGAGGCCGGGATCGCCGAAACAGGCGAGCAGGACGCAATCGGCGCGCGCGCCGGAACGGGCGAAACAATCAAGCGCTGCATGGCTGGCGATGGCGAAAGCCGCCCGGCTCGCGATGTAACGGGGCCCGAAGGCCCCGGAGACGGCGACGATCTCAACGCCAGCGGGCGCAAGAGCCGCGACGGCGCGCGCCACTTTCTCGGTGATGTCGTCCGACGTGTTGGGATTGATGACGAGCAATTGCGACATTCTGCATCACCAAAATGCATTCGCTTAAATTGGAAGCAGCCTGCGATGAAAACGGGCGCCTGATTGGATCGCCCAGCAAAGCCGCAGGAAGAAAATACGACGAAACACTATGCAAGACGCGCAGGATCCCAGCGCGTGACGCAAAAAACGGCCGCCCGCCGACGAAAGCGAAAACGCGAGCGCCCGGCACAGGGATTGCTTTGATGATTTAGCTTTTCATTGACGAATAACCAAACCGATTTTTCTGCGGAGAGATTTCAATGACGAAACGCGCATTTGGAGCGCTTGCGGCGGCGCTGTTGGGAACGTCGCTCCTGTCGGGCGTCACACACGCACAGGAAAAAATCCTCAGAATCGGCATGACAGCGGGAGATATTCCGCGCACCAACGGCCAGCCGGACCAGGGGTTCGAGGGCAATCGCTTCACCGGCATTCCGATGTATGACGCGCTGACCCATTGGGACCTTTCCTCCACGGACAAGCCTTCCGTGATCGTGCCGGGCCTTGCGCTGGAATGGTCGGTCTCGGCGGCGGATACGACGAAATGGATCTTCAAACTGCGCCCGGGCGTGAAGTTTCACGACGGCTCCGCCGTCGACGCCGACGCCATCGTCTGGAACGTAGATAAGGTGCTGAACAAGGAGGCGCCGCATTTCGACCCAAGCCAGGTTGGCCTGACCGTCTCGCGCATGCCCACGCTGCGCTCCGCGCGCAAGATCGACGACCTGACGGTGGAATTGACGACGTCGGAGCCCGACAGCTTCCTGCCGATCAATCTCACCAATCTATTCATCGCCTCGCCTGAACACTGGCGCGCGAAGCTCGCCGCCGTTCCCGCCAGCGTGAACGACCCGGCCGAACGCGCAAAACAGGCATGGGCCGCCTTCGCCGCCGAGCCCTCCGGCTCCGGCCCCTTCCGCGGCGTGCGCCTGCAACCGCGCGAACGCTTCGAAATGGTGGCGAACAAATCCTATTGGGACCCAAAGCGCACGACGAAGCTCGACCGCGTGGTGCTGGTTCCCCTCGCCGACGCGAATGCGCGCACAGCGGCGCTCCTGTCCAATCAGGTCGACTGGATCGAAGCGCCCGCCTATGACGCGATCGGGCAAATTCAAAAGCGCGGCTTCACCGTCTATTCCAATCCGCAGCCGCATGTGTGGCCCTGGCAATTGTCCTTCATTGAAGGATCGCCCTGGCTCGACCGGCGCACGCGTCACGCCGCCAATCTGTGCGTGAACCGCGAGGAGATGCGCACCTTGCTGGGCGGCATGATGGGCGTGCCCAAGGGCAGCGTCACGCCGGATCACCCCTGGTGGGGCAATCCGAGCTTCGACATCACATACGATCCCGCCGCCGCGCGAAAGCTGATGACGGAGGCCGGCTATTCCGCCGCAAAGCCGATGAAGGTGAAGGTGCTCACCTCCGCTTCAGGATCGGGCCAGATGCAGCCCGTGCCGATGAACGAGCTGATGCAGCAGAATCTGAAGGAATGTTTCTTCGACGTGCAGCTCGACGTGATCGAATGGAACGCCGTGTTCACCAATTGGCGCGAAGGCGCGAAACACGCCAATGCGCGCGGCGCCAATGCGATCAACGTCTCCTTCGGCACCATGGACCCCTTCTTCGCCATGGTGCGCTTCGTCTCGACGAAAACCTTCCCGCCGGTCTCGAACAATTGGGGCTTTTTCGGCACTGAGGAGATCGACGGCTTGATCGCCAAGGCGCGATCCTCTTTTGAGGCCGAGGCGCGCGACCAGGCGCTGGCCGCGCTGCACAAGCGCATCGTCGAGGAGGCTCCC
>CAZYBF010000052.1:0-19660 GCA_964645525.1 uncultured Beijerinckia sp. | reverse complement strand
AGCCGACAGGGAGCGGCTGACCTCGTATGAGAAATCGACGTGGCCCGGGGTGTCGATCAGGTTGAGGTTGTAGACCTTGCCGTTGCGCGCGGTGTAGCGCAGGGCGGCGGTTTGGGCCTTGATGGTGATGCCGCGCTCGCGCTCGATGTCCATCGAATCGAGCACCTGCTCGACCATCTCGCGTTCGGCCAGCGCGCCGGTCGTCTGGATCAGACGGTCGGCCAGCGTCGACTTGCCGTGATCGATGTGGGCGACGATCGAGAAATTGCGGATGTTGTCGATGGGATGGGCGCTCATGGGCCGGAGATAGCAGCGCCGGCCCCCGCAGGGAAGGGGCGGCCCCGCGAAACCCGCGCGCAAGCCGCGACCACCGCCGCAGCCACCGCCGCGGCCCCCGCCCTCAGCCCCGCCCGCGCACGAGGCGCGAGACGACCTTGGCGGTGTAGTCCACCATGGGCACGATGCGCGCGTAATTCAGCCTCGTGGGGCCGATCACCCCCAAAACGCCCACGATCTTCTGGGAGGCGTCCCGGAAGGGGGCGGCGATCATGGAGGAGCCCGACAGGGAGAACAGCTTGTTCTCCGAGCCGATGAAAATGCGCACCCCCTCCCCCGTCTCCGCGCGCGCCAGAAGGTCGATCACGTCCTTCTTGGTCTCGAGATCGGCGAACAGCAGGCGGATGCGCTCCAGATCCTCTGCGGCCTTCAGGTCCTCAAGGAGGTTGGCCTGCCCGCGCACGATCAATTGCTGGGTCTCGGCGTCAGGGCCCGTCCAGCTGGCGAGGCCCGCGTCCACGAGCCGGGCCGTCAGCTCGCCCAGCTCCGCCTCCGCCGCCTGGCGCGAGGCCTCGATGTCGGCCCGCAGCTCACTCAGCGCCCGGCCCCGGATGCGCGCGTTCAGGTAATTGGCCGCCTCCGCCAGGGCGGACTGGGGCAGGTCGCGGGAAATGTTCAGAACCCGGTTCTCCACCGACCCGTTCTCCGCCACCAGAACGGCCAGCGCGCGCTCAGGCTCAAGGCGCACGAATTCGATCTGCTTGAACTTGGCGTTCTCCTTCGAGGAGAGCACGACGCCCGCCCCGCGCGACAGGCCCGAGAGCATGGCGGAAGCCTCCGCCAGCACGCCTTCGAGCGTCTGGCCCGCGGAGGCCGCCTTCACCTGCGCCTCAATGGCGGCGCGCTCCTCGACCGTTGGATCGCCGAGCTCCAGCATGGCGTCCACGAAAAACCGCAGTCCCAGCTCCGTCGGCAGGCGGCCGGCGGAGGTGTGGGGGGCGAAAATGAGGCCCGACTCCTCCAGGTCCTGCATCACATTGCGCACGGAGGCCGGCGACAGGGTCATCGGCAGCATGCGCGAGAGATGGCGCGAGCCCACCGGCTCGCCCGTCTCCAGATAGGTCTCCACGACCCGGCGAAAGATCTCGCGCGAGCGCTCGCTCATCGCGGCGAGGACCGAGGCGTCGAGGGGGCGAAGTGGATCGTGCGGCGCGGCCATGGGCCTAATGTGACGAAGCGGAGCCTGTCGTTCAAGCCTCGCGATCAGGCCAGACCTCGCCCGCCGCCTCGCCCGCCACATCCCTTGCCAGCGCGCCGGGGAGGCCATACCAGAAGGGCTCAGGAGGATGAGAATGTCGAACCCCAAGGACAGCGCCAAGGGCGCCCGCGCCGCTTTCGCCTGGGAAGATCCGTTCCTGCTCGCCGACCAGCTCACCGAAGACGAGCGCATGATCGCCGACGCGGCGCGCGCCTATGCGCAGGACAAGCTGCTGCCGCGCGTCATCGAAGCCTATAAGCACGAGAAGACCGACCCCGCGATTTTCCGCGAGATGGGCGAGCTCGGCCTTCTGGGCGTGACGATCCCTGAGGAATATGGCGCGGCCGGCGCCTCTTACGTGGCCTATGGCCTCGTCGCGCGCGAGGTCGAGCGCGTCGATTCGGGCTATCGCTCCATGCTGAGCGTGCAATCCTCCCTCGTGATGCATCCGATCAACGCCTTCGGCACGGATGCGCAGAAGCGCAAATATCTGCCGAAGCTCGCGACCGGCGAGCTGATCGGCTGTTTCGGCCTGACCGAACCGGATGCAGGCTCCGATCCCGCCGGCATGAAGACGCGGGCGGAGAAAGTGTCCGACGGCTATCGCCTGACCGGCTCGAAGATGTGGATCTCAAATTCGCCCATCGCCGACGTGTTCGTGGTGTGGGCGAAATCAGACGCCCACGAGGGCGCCATCAAGGGCTTCGTGCTCGACAAGGGGACGAAGGGCCTCTCCGCGCCCAAGATCGACGGCAAGCTGTCGCTGCGCGCCTCCATCACCGGCGAAATCGTGATGGATGGCGTCGTCGTGCCCGAAGACGCGCTGCTGCCCGGCGTCGCGGGCCTCAAGGGCCCCTTCTCCTGCCTCAACAGCGCGCGCTATGGAATCGGCTGGGGCACGATGGGCGCCGCCGAGGATTGCTGGCTGCGCGCGCGCCAATACACGCTCGACCGCAAGCAATTCGGCCGGCCGCTGGCCGCCACCCAGCTCGTGCAGAAGAAGCTCGCCGACATGCAGACGGAAATCGCGCTCGGCCTGCAGGCCGCCTTGCGCGTGGGCCGGCTGATGGACGAGGGGCGCGCCGCGCCGGAGATGATCTCCATCATCAAGCGCAATAATTGCGGCAAGGCGCTCGACGTCGCGCGCCTCGCCCGCGACATGCACGGCGGCAACGGCACGCATGAGGAATATCATGTGATGCGCCATGCGCAGAACCTCGAGACGGTGAACACCTACGAGGGCACGCATGACATCCACGCGCTCATATTGGGGCGCGCGCAAACGGGCCTGCAGGCCTTCTTCTGACGCGCCGGAGTGTCCGACATGAGCGCGCCGCTCGCTGACGTCCGCGTGCTGGAGCTCGCCCGCATTCTCGCCGGGCCATGGTGCGGGCAATTGCTCGCAGATCTGGGCGCGGACGTGGTGAAAGTGGAGCGCGCGGGCGCGGGCGACGACACGCGCCAATGGGGCCCGCCCTTCATCGAGGCCGCAGAGGGCGGCGATCTCGGCGCGGCCTATTACCACGCCTGCAACCGCGGCAAGCGCAGCGTGACCGCCGATTTCGAAAGCGAGGCGGGACGCGCGCTCGTGCGCCGCCTCGTGCGCCACGCCGACGTGCTGATCGAGAACTTCAAGGTGGGCGGGCTTGAGAAATACGGGCTCGACTATGCGAGCGTGAAGGCGATCAATCCGCGCATCGTCTATTGCTCCATCACCGGCTTCGGACAGGATGGCCCCTATGCGCAGCGCGCGGGCTACGATTTCCTGCTGCAGGGCATGGGCGGGCTGATGCATCTCACCGGCCAGAGCGACGGGCCGCCCACCAAGGCGGGCGTGGCGGTGGTGGACATGTTCACCGGCCTGTACGCCGCCAACGCCATTCAGGCGGCGCTGCTGCGGCGCGCGAAAACCGGCGAAGGCGCCTTCATCGATTGCGCGCTTCTGGATTCCATGGCCGCGCTGCTCGCCAATCAGGCGCTCAACCATCTCGCCACCGGGCAGGAGCCCCGGCGCATGGGCAACGCCCATCCCAATATCGTGCCCTACGACGTCTTTCCCGTCGCCGACGGAGACGTCATCGTCGCCACCGGCAACGACGGGCAATACCGCAGGCTGTGCGAGGCGCTGGGCGCGCCCGAACTCGCCGACGATCCGCGCTTCCTCGCCAATAAGGACCGCGTGCGCAACCGCGCGCTGTTCAACGAAGTCTTTCACCCGATCTTCCGTCGCTTCACCCGCGCGCAATTGCTGCCGGCGCTCGACGCGCTGGGCGTGCCGGCGGGGCCGATCAATTCCGTGGGCGAGGTGTTCGCCGATCCGCAGGTGGTCGCGCGCGGCATGCGGCTCGAGATCGACAATGCGCGCGCGAAGGCCGGGCGCACGCCGGGCGTGCGCTCGCCGATCGTCATGGACGGCGTGAAAGCGGCCGCAGAACGCCCTGCGCCCGCGCTGGGCGAACATGACGACGAAGTGGCGCGCGATCCGCGCTGGGGCGGCTAGAGGCGGCCCGCGCGGGAATCAGAGATCGAGAACCAGACGCGCGCTCTTCGCGCCGGAGCAGCAGACCATGATGGTCTTGCTCTCGAGCCGCTCCTTCTCCGTGAGGATGTTGTCGCGGTGGTCGACCTCGCCGGAGATCACCTGCGTCTCGCAGGCGCCGCACACGCCTTCCTCGCAGGAATAAGGCACGTCCACGCCCGCGTCGCGCAGCACCTGCAGAATGGTGCGGCCTTCGGGAATTGGAAACTCGCGGCCCGAGCGGCGCAGCTCCACCACATAGCCGCCACCGGTGGCGGCCTCCTCCTTGGCGGAGAAATACTCCACATGCACCTGTTCAGCCGGCAGCGCCTTCGCAGCCGCCTCATAGCCCGCGAGCATGGGCAGCGGGCCGCAGCAGTAGAAATGCGCGCCGGCGGGCGCATTCGCGACGATGGGGGCAAGATCGAGGAACCCGCCCGCCTCGTCGTCGAAATGCAGTTTCGCCTGCGGCAGAGCCGCAAGCTCCTCAAGGAAGGCCGCCTCAGAGCGCGTGCGGCAGGCGTAATGCAGCTCGAAAGAGCGCCCCAGCTTCACAAGCCGCTGCGCCATGCACCAGATCGGCGTTACGCCGATGCCGCCGGCGATCAGCACGCTATGGCCGGCGTCTTCCTTCAGCGGAAAATTATTGCGCGGGCCGCCGATCTTCAGGATCTCGCCCACCTGCAGATATTCATGGATGTAGCGCGAACCGCCGCGGCTCGCGCGATCGCGCTTCACGCCCACCACATAGGCGCGCGGATCGCCGTCGGCCGTGCACAGCGAATATTGCCGCATCATGCCGTTGGGCAGGTGCAGGTCGATATGGGCGCCCGGCTCCGCCTTCGGCAGGACCGCGCCGTCAGGACGGCGAAACTCGTAGAGATGCGTGTCCTGCGCGGCGTAGCGAATGGAATGCAGCCGCATCTCGACGGTGGTCGTCGCTGTCGTGTTCACGTGCATGATCTCCGCTCGCCGCGTGCGAGAGCCTCAGGCTCCGTCGACGTCGGCGAGAAATTTGAGCGTGCGGGCGTTGAACTCCGCCGCGCATTCGATATTGCCCATATGGGCGGCGTTTTCGAAGACGTGCAATTGCGCCTTCGGAATCCTCGGCACGAAGCCGTCGGTATAGCCCGGCTCGCGCAGCGGATCGAACCGGCCCGCGAAAACGAGCGTGGGCACGGCGATGCGCTCATAGGCGATGTTGTCGCGCTCGGCGCGGTTGCGCGCGGCGTCGCGGAAAGGCGCCTTGAAGCGAGCGGCCGCCGTCGCCTCCCATGCGCCCGGCAGCGTGGCGAGCTCGAAACGGCGCTGGATATAGGCCTCGTCGGCGGGCCACTTCTTGTCGATGAACATCACGTCCACGATGCGGCGCATGTGCTCCTTCGTGCCGTCGAAGGAATTGAGCACCTTGCGCGCCTCGTTGTCGGGCGCGTCGCCGCCGCCTGAACAGCACACCAGCGAGACGAGCGGCCAGTCGGGCCGCGCGCGCGCGGCGACGGTGAGGCTGAGCCCGCCGGACATGGACGAGCCCATCACATGCACCGGCCCGACGTCCATGATTTCGATGAAACGTCGGATGTGGCGGATGCGCCGCTCGAACTGATTGCCGAAATCGAAGATCTTCTCGGTGCGCCCGAAGCCCAGATGATCGGGCGCGAGCACATGATAGCGTTGCGCCAGCGCGGGAATGTTGAACTCCCAGGTGACTTCGGCGGCGCCGCCGAACTCGGCGGAGTGAAGCAGCAGAACCGTGGGGCGGACGCCGCGATGCGCGTCGCCCGCCTCCAGATAATGCGTCCTCACCCCGTCGACGCTGACGTATTTGCTCGGGATCATTCCGCGGCGACGGCCCCGAGAGGACGGGTGCGCGGCAGATCCTTGATCTGCGGATAGACTTCCTTGGCGAACAGCGTCATCGAGCGCGCCGTGCTCTTGTGGTCGAGATGACCGGCCTGCTGCATCATCAGCAGGTGGTCGAATCCGCCCACGAGATTGTAGAGGCGCTTGACCTGCTGGGCCACGTCGTCGGGCTTGCCGTAAAGGATGACGCCCTGGTCCTTCAGATATTCGATCGACTGCTTGCGCATCGCGTCGGTGCGGCCGGTGAAGGCGCCCTTGAGCGCCTGCACGTTGAACTCCACCGGCACATAGCCCGGCGGATTGCGGAACTGCGGCTCCGCCTTCGCGTCGAGATACCAGCACAATTCACGCGCGCCGCGCTCGGCCTCAGCGTCCGAATCGGCGGTGTAGACGAGCGGCATGTAAGCCGTGCCGCCGCCGCCGGGCAGGCCGGTGTCGCGATAGGCGCTGCGGTAGCCGTCGAACATCCACTTCACCTTCTCGTGCGGCTGCAGGAAGGTGGCGAAGACGAAGCCGCGCGAGGCCGCGCGCTTGATGTTCTCAAGATCGCTCGAACCCGTGATCCAGATCGCGGGATGGGGCGTCTGGTAGGGACGCGGCCACAGGTTGATCGCGCGCTTGTGGGTGAACTTGCCCTCGAAGTTGAAGGGGCCTTCCGTCGAGGTCCAGGCCTTCGAGACGAGGTCGATGCCTTCCCACAGGCGCTCCACCGTCTGGGTGGGATTGCTGTTGGCGGCGAAAACTTCATAGGGCACGCCGCGCACGAAGCCGACGTCGAGGCGGCCGCGCGAGATGCAGTCGATCATCGCCATTTCCTCGGCGATGCGGATCGGGTCGCCGCGGTTGGCGATCGGATTGCCGAGGATGCAGATGCGGCCCTTGCTCGTCTGACGCGCGAGGACTGCGGCCGACAGCGGCGCGCAGGCGTTAATGCAGGTCGCGGTCTGATGATGCTCGTTGAGGAGCATGTTCAGGCCGAGATCGTCGGCGAGCATGTGCTCGTCGAGATAGCGGTTATAGAGATCCGCGCCGATCTTGGGATCGAACAGCTTGCTGGGGATCGACACGCGCATCGTCGACAGCGTGTCGAGCGGCGGCAGGTTCGGGTAGGGCATTTCCGTGAAGTGCCAGGCGTACATGGGGCGCGGTCTCCTTCTTTGGCGATTGCTCTGGTCTGGTTTCCAAATTTCAGGCGAGGGCGGCGACGAGCGCCTTCGCGAAAGCTTGCGGCTGTTCCACGTGGGGGAAATGCCCCGCGCCCGCGATGGTCTCGAACTTGGCGCCGGGAATCAAGGCCGCATAGGCCTTCCCGTAGGATGTGGTGACTACGCCGTCCTTCTCGCCCCAGATCACGGTGGCGGGCAAGGCCACCCGGTGCAGCCGGTGGCGCAGCTTCGGATTGTGCATATAGGGCTCCCAGCCGAAGCGGGCGAAGCTCTCGGTGTTGCGGGCGACGACCGCCAGCGCGGCGTCGCTCCAGGAGCCGAAGTCGCGCTTGCCATTCTGGGGATCGGCCCATTTGAGGGCGGCGACCTTCTCGGGATGCTGGATCCAGATGTCCTGGATGTCGACGTCGCTCGGCCCGCCGATCTTCACGCCGAAGGCGTCGACCAGCACAAGCTTCGAAAACAGGGAATCGTCCTTGGTGGCCATTTCGGCGGCGATCCAGCCGCCCATCGAAAAGCCCACCAGCGCGGCGCCCTGAAGGCCCAGCTGCTCGACGAGGTCCAGCATGACATAGGCGTGGTCGTCGGGATGGGTGATCCAGTCAGGACGGGCGGAACGGCCAAATCCCGGAGGATAGGCGATCACGACCTTACGGGTTTTCGCCAGCTCCTCCACCAGCGGATGATCGGACTCCCAATCCTCCTCGCTGGGCAGAATGAAGACCGGAGCCCCAGAGCCGCGGATGTCGACCTCAATGTCGACGCCATGAACGTTGACGATGTTTCCCGCGCGCTCGAAAGACATGCCGGACCTTCCTCCTCTCGTTCCCTCGGCCGCAGGTTCGCGGCATATGGTCCCGCTCACGCTTGGCGCGCGGCGGGCCTGATCCTTAAGTCCTACACGATGAACCGGGCGGTGGGAACCGTCCCGTCAGCGCCTATTCGCCGCGCCCCGGAGGCGGATCGATCGGCTTTTGTCCGACCACTTCGATCCCGTAGCCCTCAAGGCTGACGATGTTGCGCTTGGTGTTCGACAGGAGGATCATTTTCTTCACGCCGAGATCGGCGAGAATCTGGGCGCCGAGGCCATATTGCCTGAGCTCGGCTATGGGCCGGCTCGCCTGCTCGCCCTCGCGCTCCTTGATGGCGCGGCTCATGACGTCAGGGGCGGGATCGCGGATCATCACCACGACGCCCCGGCCCGCGGCCGCGATCATGCGCATGGAGGCCTCAAGCTCGCCGCCGCGAGCCCGGCTCTCGCCGCCGAAAAAGGCGCCCGGCGTCACGTCGCCGAAGGAATCGGCCAGAATGTTTCCCTGATGCATGCGCACCAGCACGGGCTCGTCCGTGGTGACGTCGCCCTGGACGAGGGCGACATGCTCCGCGCCCTCCAGCTTGTTGCGGTAGACGGAAAGGCGGAAACGCCCGCCGAACCGGCTCTCGATGGCGCTCTCCACCACTTTCTCGATGAGTTTCTCGGTGCGGCGGCGGTAGGCGATGAGATCGGCGATGGTGGCGATCTTCAGCCCGTGTTCGGCGGCGAAGGGCATCAGGTCCGGCATGCGGGCCATGGTGCCGTCGTCGTTCATGATCTCGCAGATCACGCCGGCGGGAACGAGGCCGGCGAGGCGGGCGATGTCCACCGCCGCCTCCGTATGGCCCGCGCGCACGAGCACGCCGCCGTCCTGCGCGCGCAGGGGGAAGACATGGCCGGGGGTGACGAGATCGTCCGGGCCGGTCCGCGGGTCGATGGCGACCTGGATAGTGCGCGCGCGGTCGGCGGCGGAAATGCCGGTGGTGACGCCCTCGCGCGCCTCGATGGACACGGTGAAGGCGGTCTGGTGGCGCGTCCCGTTGCGCGGCGTCATCAGGCGCAGCCCAAGATGCTCGACCCGCTCGCGCGTCATCGACAGGCAGATCAGGCCGCGCCCGTAACGGGCCATGAAATTGATCGCCTCGGCGTTGGCCATCTGGGCGGGAATGACGAGATCGCCCTCGTTCTCGCGGTCCTCGTCGTCGACCAGAATGAACATCCGGCCGGCGCGGGCGTCTTCGACGACCTCTTCGATCGACGAGAGCTTGATGAGAGTGTTCTGCGACATTTGCGCTCCCACGCGGCCGGCGCCGATGGGGCTCGACGCGCACGCTGTGCAGGGGGCTTGTATCGGGCCGGGGGGCGGGGTTCAAGAGCCGGCGCTTGCGCCAGCCGTCAGGGGCTTTATGTGTCCCCTTGCGCGAAACGTCGCGCCCGCGCCGGCTGCGGCCGGCGAAAAGCAGGAGGAGCCGCAGGAGCATGTCCACGTTCGTTTCCGGTCTTTCGCCGCGCGCCCGCGCGCGCCTCGCCTCGCTGACGCTCGCGCCCGCGATCCTCGCCCTCGCCGCCGCAGGCGCAGCGCCCGCCGCCGCGCAGGAGAGCGCGGAGGCTTTCTACAAGGGCCGCAAGATCGACATCGTGATCGGTTTCACCGTGGGCGGCGGCTATGACGCCTATGCGCGCATCCTCGCGCGCCATATGGGCGAGCATATTCCCGGCAAGCCGACGCTGGTGCCGCGCAATATGACGGGCGCAGGCAGCCGCGTGGCGGCCAATTTCGTCTATTCGGTGGCCCCGAAGGACGGCAGCGTGATGGGCATCGCTGACCAGTCGATCCCGCTGGAGCAGGCGCTCGGCGATTCCGGCATCAAGTTCGACTCGCGCGAGTTCCAGTGGATCGGCAATGTCATCGCCGACAACAATATCGTGGCGACCTGGCACACATCGCCGGTGAAGACGATCGCCGACGCGCAGAAGATCGAATCCACCATGGGCGCGACGGGCTATAACACGTCGGCGCAATATCCCACCGTGCTGAACCAGACCATCGGCACGAAGTTCAAGGTGATCCTCGGCTATCCCGGCGGCAATGAGGTGAATCTCGCCATGGAGCGCGGCGAAGTGCAGGGTCGCGGCTCCAACGCATGGGCCTCCTACAAGAGCACCAAGCCCGAATGGGTGCGCGACAACAAGATCCACATTCTCGCGCAGGTCGGCCTGAAGCGCGCGAGCGACCTGCCGAACGTTCCCCTGCTGCAGGAGCTGACGAACAATCCGCAGGATCAGGCGGCGCTGCGCCTGCTGTCGGCCCCCACCGCGATCGGGCGGCCCTTCTTCGCGCCGCCGGGAACGCCCGCCGACCGCGTGAAGGCGCTGCGCGCGGCCTTCGATGCGACGATGAAGGACAAGGCCTTTCTCGACGAAGCGGAGAAAGGCGGCATGGACGTGAACCCCGTCTCCGGCGAGGAACTGCAGAAGATCGTCGCCGACATCATCGACGCGCCCGCAGCGGTGAAGAAGCGGCTCGGCGAAATGCTCGCGGTGATGGAGCGCGAGAAGAGCAAGTAATCGCCGCGCGCGACAAAAAAAGGCCCCGCCTCGGCGGGGCCTTTTCGATTCCCGGAGTCGCGGGACATCACTGGATCGCGATTTTCGCCTTCTCGACGATCTCCGCCCAGCGCTTCGTCTCCTGCTCGATATGCGCGCGGAACTCCGCCGGCTTCATCGTCCAGGGCTCAGCGCCGTCGCGATCAAGCGCCTCGATCATCGCCTTGTCGCTCATGGCCTTGGCGATCTGCTCGTTGAGCTTGGCGACGATGTCGGCCGGCGTGCCCGCCGGCGCCACGAGCCCATACCATTGCGAGGCCTCGAAGCCCGGCACGCCCGCCTCTGCGATGGTGGGAATGTCGTTGGCGGAAGGCAGGCGCGTGAGGCTTGCGGTGCCAAGCGCGCGCAGAGTGCCCGCGCGCACATGCGGCAGAACCGCCGGACCGCCTGTCATCATCAGCTGGATCTGCCCGGAGAGCAGGTCGTTCACCGCAGGCGCGGTGCCGCGGTAGGGCACATGCACCATGTCCGTGCCGGTCGCGACCATGAAAGCGGCGGTGGCGATATGCGCGGCGCTGCCATTGCCGCCGGTGCCGTAATTCAGCTTGCCGGGATTCTTCTTCGCATAGTCGATCAGCTCCTTGACGTTGTTCACGGGCACGGAGGGATGGACGACCATGATGTTATGCACCTTGGCGAGCATGCCGAGATGTTCGAAGCTCTTGATGGGATCGTATTGCAGGCCCTTGTAGAGCGAGGGATTCACGCTCAGCGTGCCGATATGGCCCATGCCGATCGTATAGCCGTCCGCAGGCGCGCGGGCGATCTGCACGCTGCCGACGCCGCCGCCGGCGCCCGGCCGGTTCTCAACCGTGACGCTCTGACCCCAGGCCTCGGTGAACTTCTGGCCGATGATGCGCGCGAGAATGTCGGTCGATCCGCCCGGCGTGAACGGCACGATCAGCATCATGCCCTTGTTGGGCCAATTGCCCGCGCCCTGCGCGAGCGCGCGGCCCCCCGGCAGTCCGGCCGCAAGCCCTGCGCCCAGCGCCCCGACGGCGCCCGCCAGAACCTCGCGGCGGCCGATCCGTTTCGTCATGTCCTTCTCCCCTTCCTCGCGCCCTCCGGCGCGCCCGATCCATAAATGAGGCGTCCGGCGAGGATTGCAACCAGAGCCTCGCCGGCCCGTCCTTGCGCAAGGTCAAACCATCGATTCGTCAGCGCATGGTGGGAATCGTGAAACTCGCCCCGTCACGCGTCCCGCCCGGCCAGCGGGAGGTGACGGTCTTGGTGCGCGTGTAGAAGCGAATGGAATCGGGACCGTGCTGGTTGAGGTCGCCGAAGGCGGAGCGCTTCCAGCCGCCGAAAGTGTAATAGGCGATCGGCACGGGGATCGGCACGTTGACGCCGACCATGCCCACCTGCACGCGCGCGCAGAAATCGCGCGCCGCGTCGCCGTCGCGGGTGAAGACGGAGACGCCATTGCCGTATTCGTGCTCGTTGCACATGCGCAGCGCGCTCTCGTAATCCGGCGCCCGCGCCACCGAGAGCACCGGGCCGAAAATCTCCTCCTTGTAGATGCGCATGTCGGTCGTCACGCGATCGAACAGGCATCCGCCGAGATAGAAGCCGTCCTCATAGCCCTGCATGCGGAAGCCGCGCCCGTCCACCTTGAGCTGCGCGCCCTCGCGCACGCCCAGATCCACGTAATCGCGCACGCGGTCGAGATGGGCGCGGGTGACGAGCGGGCCGAAATCGGCGCTGGAATCCGTGGAGGGGCCGATCTTCAGCGCCTCGACGCGCGGCGCGAGCCGGCGCACGAGCTCATCCGCCGTGCCCTCGCCCACGGGCACCGCGACGGAGACCGCCATGCAACGCTCGCCCGCCGATCCATAGCCGGCGCCCAGAAGCGCATCCACCGCCTGATCCATGTCCGCGTCAGGCATGACGACGAGATGGTTCTTGGCGCCGCCGAAACATTGCGCGCGTTTGCCGCTGGCCGCTGCGCGCGCATAGACATAGGCCGCGATCTGCGTGGAGCCGACGAAGCCCACGCCCGCGACGTCGGGATCGTCGAGAAGCGCGTCCACCGCCTCCTTGTCGCCGTTCACCACATTGAACACGCCGGGCGGCAGGCCCGCCTCCAGCATGAGTTCCGCGAGCCGCAGCGGCACGCTGGGGCAGCGCTCGGACGGCTTCAGCACGAAGGCGTTTCCGCAAGCGATGGCGGGCGCGAACTTCCACATCGGGATCATCGCAGGAAAATTGAACGGGGTGATTCCCGCGACCACGCCGAGGGGCTGGCGCATGGAATAGACGTCGATGCCCGGCCCCGCGCCCTCCGTGTATTCGCCCTTCATGAGATGCGGGATGCCGCAGACGAACTCCGCCACCTCCACGCCACGCTGGATGTCGCCTTTCGCGTCGGCGATGGTCTTGCCGTGTTCGCGCGCGAGCAATTCGGCGAGCGCGTCGTTCTCGCGCTCCATTAATTGCAGGAAGCGGGCGAAGACCCGCGCGCGCCGCTGCGGATTGGTGGCGGCCCATGCGGGCTGGGCGGCTTTCGCGCTCTCCACCGCCGCGCGCACTTCCGCCGCGCTGGCCAACGGAACGCGCGAGATCGTCTCGCCCGTCATCGGCTGAAAAGCGTCCGCGAAACGGCCGGACCTGCCGGCGACGCTTTCGCCGCCGATGAAATGCCTTATCTCACGCATGAACGTTCCTCCACGCCGCTAAACTAGCCGGGGCGCGGGGGCCTGTCATGGGGGGCTTGGACAGGGCCTTTGGACCGGGCCTTTGGACCGGGCCTTTGTGCGGGGCTTTTTGGAAGCCTTTGGCGCCTTGGCTCGCACCGCGCCGCTCATGTCGGGGCGAATCTCTCCCCGCAAGGCCGCGCCGGCGCTGGCGCATCGCGCGGAAATAGACGAAAACGGAAACACACCGTCAACCTGCGCCGCGCGCGAGCGACGTCAGCCTCGCCGGAGATCCGCATGCCTTCCAAGCTCGACCAGCTCAAGACCATGACCACCGTCGTCGCCGACACCGGCGACATGGACTCGATCCGCGCCTTCCAGCCCACGGATTGCACCACCAATCCGACGCTGATCCTGAAGGCGGCGCAAATGCCCGCCTATCAGCGCATCGTGGACGAGGCGATCGCCTGGGGCGTCGCGCGGCGCAAGGTGACGAGTGAAGTGTGCGACCGGCTCGCTGTGAGCTTCGGCGCCGAACTGACGAAGATCGTGCCGGGCCGCGTCTCCACGGAAGTGGACGCGGACCTGTCCTTCGACGTCGAGGGCATGGTGGAGAAAGCGCGCCGCTTCATCGCCGATTACGACGCGCGCGGCGTGGGCCGCGAGCGCGTGCTCATCAAACTCGCCTCCACATGGGAGGGCGTGCGCGCGGCCGAAATCCTCCAGCGCGAGGGAATCGACTGCAATATGACGCTGATCTTCAGCCTCGCGCAGGCGGCCGCCTGCGCAGACGCGGGCGCCTTTCTCATCTCCCCCTTCGTCGGCCGCATCCTCGACTGGCACGTGAAGAACGAGGGCAAGACCTATACGGCGGAGACCGACCCCGGCGTGCTCTCGGTGCGCAATATCTACGCCTATTACAAGGCCCATGGCGTGAAGACCGTGGTCATGGGCGCCTCGTTCCGCAACATGGGCGAGATCGAGGCGCTGGCGGGATGCGACAGGCTCACCATTTCGCCGCAATTGCTCGATGAATTGGCGAAGTCGGAAGCGCCGCTGGCGCGCCGGCTCGATTCGGCCTCCGCCGCGAAGGAAGCGCCGGCGCGCATGAGCCTCGACGAGAAGACCTTCCGCTATCTGCTCAACGAAGACGCGATGGCGACGGAGAAACTCGCCGAAGGCATCCGCCTGTTCGCCCGCGACCTGCGCAGCCTGCGCGACATGGTGTCCGCGCGGCTGGAGAACGCCGAGGCGAAAAGCGTCTAGGACGCGCGAGGTGAAGACGGAGGCGAAAGAGGTTGGACGCGCATGCGGATCTGAGCGCCTATAAGGAACTGCTCGTCTTTCTGGTCACGGCGGGAATCGTCGTGCCGGTGTTCCGCCGCCTGCGCCTGTCTCCGGTGATCGGCTTCATCGCGGTGGGCGTGGCGCTTGGGCCTTTCGGGCTCGGCAAGATCGCGACTGACTGGCCCCTCGTCTCCAAAATCGTCATCGGCAATGTGAGCGAGATGGCGAAGGTCGCCGAACTCGGCGTCGCCTTCCTGCTGTTCATGATCGGGCTGGAGCTGTCCTTCGAACGTCTGCGGCGCATGCGGCGGCTGGTGTTCGGCCTCGGCGGCGCGCAGGTGGCCGTGAGCGCGCTGGCGATCGGCTATTGCGCATGGCTGCTGGGCGCCGATCCCGCGGCGGCGAGCGTGATCGGATGCGCGCTCGCCCTCTCCTCCACCGCCATCGTGATGCCCGCGCTCGCCGAACGCAAAAGGCTCAATGCGGCGAGCGGACGCGTGGCCTTCGCGATCCTGCTGTTCCAGGACCTGATGGTGGCGCCCTTCCTGTTCATGGTGGCGATGCTCGCCGCCTCCACAGGCGACGGCGGGCTGGCGGGACGCCTCGTCTCCACGCTGGCGCCTGCGTTCGCCGGCCTGCTCGGCCTTCTGGTGGTCGGGCGGCTCGTCATCCGTCCCCTGTTCAACCATGTGGCGCAGGCGCGCTCCACTGAGTTCTTCGTCGCCGCCTGCCTGCTCGTCATCACCGCCTCGAGCGTCGCGGCCGCCGCCGCCGGCCTGTCGATGTCGCTGGGCGCTTTCGTCGCCGGTCTGCTACTGGCGGAGACGGAATACCGGCGCGAGGTCGAAGTCACCATCGAGCCGTTCAAGGGCCTTCTGCTCGGCCTGTTCTTCATGACGGTGGGCGCGGGGCTCGACGTGTCGCGCGTGTTCGCCGATCCGCTGCAGACGCTGGGCGTGGCGGCGGCGCTCACCGTGGCGAAGACGTTCATCATCTATGCGCTGGTGCGGCTCGCGCGCTTCACCCATGCGAGCGCTCTGGAGAGCGCGCTCGTCAACGCGCCGGCGGGCGAATTCGCGTTCGTCATTCTGGGCGCCGCCGCAGCCTCCGGCCTCATGGAGTCGGACCTCGCCGCGCAGCTGACGCTCGCCGCCACCCTGTCCATGATCGTCATTCCCGCGCTCGCCTGGTTCGGCGCGCGGCGCAGGCGCCCGCAGGGCCCGAACGCGACGGAGTATGATGCGCTCGCCCCCGACGTGGACATGTCCGATCACGTGATCGTGGTCGGCTATGGCCGCGTGGGCTCGCTGGTGGGCGACATGCTCGTCGCCCACGCCATTCCCTCCATCGCCATCGACGGCGACGCGAAACTCGTCGCGCGGATGCGCAAGGAAGGCTGCAAACTCGGCGGCGACATCTATTGGGGCGACGCGGGACGCATCGAATTCCTGCGCCGCTGCGGCCTCGCCAGCGCACGCGCGCTCGTGGTGACGATGGATTCGCCCAAGATCGTGGAGCGCATCGTGGAGACGGCGCGCAAGGACCGACCCGACATGACGATCGTGGCGCGCGCCCGCGACGCCGCCCATGCGACGCATCTCTATGAGCTGGGCGCGAGCGACGCGATCCCGGAAACCATCGAGGCGAGCCTGCAACTGGCGGAGGCGACGCTCGTCGACATCGGCGTGCCGATGGGCCTCGTCATCGCCTCGATCCATGAGAAGCGCGACGAGTTCCGCGCGATGCTGAAGGCCTGCGGGCCTGCGGGCGAACGCCGCGCCATCCGCATGTCCACCCGCGTGCGCGACATGACGCGCCGGCAGGCGGAGCGCGGCGCGGGCGTGCAGGCGCAGACGTCGGCGCCCGCCTCCCCCGCCCCCGCGCAAGGCGCGCAGCAAGAGGGCGCGCAGAGCCCTGCGCAAGCCTCCGCGCCCCCCTCCGCGGCGCGGCGCGACGGGGCGCCCGCCTGAGCCGCCGGCGCGCTTGTCGGACCGGGCCGCGCGGGTTAAGCCATGTTCATGTCGCATGTTTCCAAAGACGCAGGGCGCGAGGCGCCCGCTTCGCGCGCCAGCCTTGATTCCGACGGGCTGTCCCTGCTGCGGCGGCTGATCCGCGAGCATGGCCGCCGCCATGTCGGCTCCTATGCGCTGGCGGTCGGGCTGATGTCGCTGGGCGCGGCTGCGACGGCCTATTCGGCCTATCTGCTCAAGCCGGTGCTCAACGGCCTGATCGAGGGCGACGGCTTCAAGGAATTGCGCCTGCTCGCCTGGCTCGTGTTCGGCCTGTTCGCGCTGCGCGGCGCCTCGACCTATCTGGCCAGCGTCGTTCTGTCGCGCGCGGGCAATTCCATCATCGCGCAGGCGCAGCGCCGCCTGTTCGACCGCGTGCTCGCCCAGGACATGCGCTTCTTCAACGAGCGCCATTCCAGCGATTTCATCACCCGCCTCGTGCACGCGCCCAACGGCGTGCGCGACACGATTCAGGCCGTCATCGCCACCTCGGCGAAAGAGATCCTCACCCTCGTCGGCCTCGTCATCGTGATGTTCGTGCAGGATCCCCGCCTCGCGCTCATCGCCTTCGCGGTCGTGCCGGCCGCCGCCTTCCTGCTGTCGCGCACCGTGGGACGCATGCGCAAGTTCATCCGCCGCACCTATGCGGGCGCGACGCGCATCATGGAGACGATGCAGGAGACCGTGCAGGGCGCGCGCATCGTGAAATCCTTCAATCTCGAAGACGTGATGCGCGCGCGCATGGGGCTCGCCATCCGCGAGGTCGAGAAAAGCTCGAACCGCGTGCAGGCGGGTCTTGCGATTTCAAGCCCCGTCGCCGACACGCTGGCGGGTTTGGCGATCGGCGCCGTGATCTTCTACGGCAGCTGGCGCGTGACGCAGACGCAATCGGACGCGGGCTCCTTCTTCTCCTTCGTGGCCGCGATGCTGATGGCCTATGATCCCGCCAAAAGGCTCGCGCGGCTGCGGCTGGAGATCCAGAACGGGCTCACCAGCGCGCGCATGATGTATGACGTGCTGGACGCCCCCGCGCTTGAGGAGGCGCGCGAGGACCTGCCGAAACTCGAGACGCCCGCAGGCCGCATCGTGGTGGAGGACGTGCGCTTTCGCTACCGGCCCGACGAAGTGGTGCTCGACGGGCTGAACCTCGTCATCGAGCCCAACCAGACCACAGCGCTCGTCGGCCCCTCGGGCGGCGGGAAATCCACGGTCATCGCTCTGCTGCAGCGCTTTTATGCGCCGGAACATGGTCGCGTTCTGATCGACGCGCAGGACGTCGCGCAGGTCGATCTGCATTCGCTGCGCGACAAGATCGCCTTCGTCTCGCAGGACGTGTTCCTGTTCAACGGCACGATCCGCGAGAACATCGCGCTCGGGCGCGCCGGCGCCAGCGAGGCGCAGATCATCGCGGCTGCGCGCAAGGCGCATGCGCATGATTTCATCTGCGGCTTTGCGACGGGCTACGACACGCAGGTGGGCGAGCAGGGCGCGCAATTGTCAGGCGGACAGAAGCAGCGCATCGCCATCGCGCGCGCGATCCTGAAGGACGCGCCGATCCTTCTGCTCGACGAGCCCACGGCGGCGCTCGATTCCGAATCCGAACGCGAGGTGCAGAAGGCGCTCGACGAATTGCGTCTGGGCCGCACGACGCTGGTCGTCGCCCACCGCCTGCAGACCATCGTCAACGCCGACCGCATCGTGGTGATCGAAGGCGGGCGGGCGGCGGAGGCCGGCTCGCATGAGGAGCTGATGGCGCGCGGCGGCGCCTATCGCACTTTCTTCGCTTCCCAGTTCGGCGAGGGAATCGAAAACTTCAAAGGCGCCGCGACGCGTCCGTGACGGGCGCCCCTGCGGCGGCCGGGCGCGTGGAGCGCTGGGGCATGCGCGCGGCCGCAGCGAACCCCACCGCCGCCACCGCGACCACGGTAGCGTGCCACAATTGATAGGCGGCGGGCGTCGCCATCGACACGATAAGCACGGCGCTCAGCCCGCCAGCGAGGAAAGCGCCAAGCGGGCGCGGCAGCTCGCCCGCGACGCGGAAGGCGCGCAGCACGAGAAAGGCCGCCAGCAGCGCGCCCACGATCCCCAGTTCGAACCAGAGCGAGAACATGAGGCCGCGCGGCCCGTCCGCCGGCAGATAGCCCGTGATCACGCCGCGCGCGACCGCGTCGAACCCGTGGCCCGTGAGGGTGCGCAGACCCTGTTCGAGCGCCAAATCCGCCCAGGCGGACAGCATTTGCGCGAAGGGGCTTGCGGCGGCGAGCCCGCCCAGCAGCCGATCCGCCAGAATGGCGATCGCCGGCCCCGCCGCAGCGAGGAGGGCGAAGGCGCCCCCCGCGAGAGCGGCGACGCCCGGGCGCGCCAGCACAAGGGAGAAGACCAGCGCGCCAGCCGCCAGCGCGCCGAGCGCCGCCGGGGAGCCCGAGGCGAGCGCCGCCAGGCACACGCCCAGCGCAAGCGCGATCGCCAGCGGCCAGCGCGCGCGCGCCGCGAGCGCTCCGGCCGCCGGCCAGACCAGCACCGCGAGGATGAGGCCCGAACGCTCGCGCAGGTCCGCTTCGAGCTCCGCGCTCGAGGCCTCCGGCCGCAGGAAGGCGAAAGCGCAAGCCGCCAGCGCGGCGAGCGCGACGCCGATCGGCAGGAGATAGAGATTCGAGCTGCGCATGCGGCGCGGCATGGCGGCGATGACGAGCGCGCACAGGCCCGCCGTGGCGGCGAGCTTGAAGGCGCGCCCGGCCGCCTGCACGGGAAAGGGCGTCCAGGCGTGGGAGAGCGCGATCCAGAGCGCGAGCGCCAGAGCCGCCAGACCGGTGGCTCCGAGCGCGCGCCGCCAGACCTGCGCCAGCAGGCTTCGCTCCGCCACCAGCATCGCGCCCGCGATGGCGAGGACCGCGCCCACGGGCAAGAGCACGAACAGGAGGCGGCGCGACAGGGCCGCGCCGACGGGCAGCGCCGTCATGAGCACCGCCAGCCCCAGCCGGAACAGGAAATGTCCGGCGTCGGCCGCGGGATCATGCGCAGGGCGGGGCGAAGCGGGTCTCATCAGCGACTCGGCGAACGCGGGACGCGTCGCGAAGAGCCGCGACCATGCGACTATACGCGCGCGTCCGCGACAGGACTGTGGGAAAGGCGCAACAGGGCGCGCGAATCGCAAGCGGGGGCCTGACGGCGCATGGGTCAGTCGGCGAGCTTGCCGCTGCGATCGCGCTTGGTCTGCGCGCGGCGCTGCTTG
>CAZYBF010000051.1:19682-19995 GCA_964645525.1 uncultured Beijerinckia sp. | reverse complement strand
CAAAACGTTGCGCAAGACGCTGAGCAAAACGTTGCGCAAGATGTCGCGCAAGACCCCGCGCAGGATGTTCCGCTTGATGGCGCCGCTGACGCATTGTCGCCTGAGGGGGCCTTGGCGGCCTCGGCGGAACCTGAGCCCGACGCGCCGCTGGACGCCGTCGCCCCACGCTGACCTCGTCCGCCCGCAGGGGCGGCGCGCGCCTTGGCCGCTTGCCCGGCGCGCGTGCGCCTGTATGTTGCCCCGCAACGCATTTTCGAAGCGGGAGCTTGTCATGGATCTCGGCATCAAGGGCCGCAAGGCGATCGTGTGCGCG
>CAZYBF010000051.1:12106-19672 GCA_964645525.1 uncultured Beijerinckia sp. | reverse complement strand
GAGCCGCGGGCTCGGGCGCGCCTGCGCGCAGGCTCTGGCGGAGGCGGGTTGCGAGGTGGTCGTCAATGGCATCGACCGCCAGCGCGTCGAGGAGACCGCGCGGGCGATTGCGCAGGCGACGGGCGCCCGCGTCATCCCCGTCGCCGCCAATGTGGGCACGCAGGAGGGCCGCGACGCGCTGCTCGCCGCCTGTCCGCAGCCTGACATTCTCGTGAACAACAATGCCGGCCCGCCGCCGCGCGATTTCCGCCAGCTCTCGCGCGACGACATGATCGGCGGCCTCGACGCCAATATGATGACGCCGATCATGCTCGTGCAGAAAGTGATCGACGGCATGGTGGAGCGCAAGTTCGGGCGCATCGTGAACATCACGTCCGGCTCGGTGCTCATGCCGATGGTCGGCCTCGACCTGTCGTCGGGCGCGCGCGCGGGCCTCACCTCGTTCCTGTCGGGCGTGGCGCGTTCGGTGGCGGCCTCCAATGTGACGATCAACAACATCCTGCCCGGCCCGTTCGAGACGGATCGTCTCGTCTCCGCCGCGAGCGCGCAGGCGAAAATGCGCGGCCTGAGCTATGAGGAAGTTCAGGAGCAGCGCAAGCAGAGCATCCCCGCCAAGCGCTTCGGCCAGCCCGACGAGTTCGGCAAGCTGTGCGCCTTCGTCGCCAGCGCGCATGCGGGCTATATCACGGGACAGAACCTGCTGATCGACGGCGGCGCTTTCCCGAGCGCGTTCTGATCTGCGAGCGTCCGCGCCCATGCAGTCTGCGCCATCCACCGTGCTGCTGGGCGTCGGCCTCAAGCTGACGGCGACGTTCTTCTTCTCGCTCATGCTGGCGCTGGGCAAGGCGTATAGCGAATATCCCGTCGCCCAGCTCGTTTTCTTCCGCTCGTTCTTCGCGCTCGCGCCCTTGATGTTGTGGCTGCTGTTGCGCGGGGATTTTCCGCGCGCGCTGCGCACGCGCCGGCTCGGCGGCCACTTGTTCCGCTCCATCGCGGGCATCGGCAGCATGTTCTGTCTGTTCGCGTCCTACGCCATGTTGCCGCTGGCGGACGCAACCGCGCTTGGCTACGCCGCGCCGCTGATGATCGCCATTCTCGCGGCCTATTTTCTGGGCGAGCGCATGACGCCGTTGCGCTGGGGCGCGGTGGCGATGGGTTTCGTGGGCGTGCTTGTGATGCTGGGCGAGCATATCGGCGCCCACGATCCCGCAGCGCCGGCGCGCTCGGCTGTGGGCGCGGGGCTCGCGCTTCTCGGCGCCGCGCTGGTCTCCGTCGCCATGGTGCAGACGCGCAGGCTCACCCGCACCGAGGACACGGGCGCCATCACTTTCTATTTCCAGACCACGACCACTTTGGCGAGCGCCGGGCTGTTGCTGCTCGCCGCGCTCTGGCCTGGCGATTGGCCGGGCGCGGCGGGGCTTGGCGCGCAGGCCTGGGTCGCGCCGCGCGCGCAGGACTGGGCGCCCCTTATCGCCATCGGCCTGCTGGGCGGCGTCGGCCAGATCTTCATGACGCAGGGCTATCGCTTCGCCGACGCCTCGATCCTGGCGGTGTTCGATTATTCCTCGCTCCTGTTCGCCGTGGCGATCGGCTATGCGGCCTTTGGCGAGGCGCCGAGCGCGCGGGTTCTGCTGGGCGCCGCCATCGTCATCGCCGCTGGCCTCGCCGTCGCGCTGCAGGAGCGCCGGCGCGCCTGAGGGCGCGGACGGCAGCCTTGGGCTTGAGCGCGAATTTGTGCGAAGCGTTCTCTGCGCGCGTCGAAAGCGTTCGTTATTCCAAACGAAATTGGATAGTATGCCAAACGGCGATGGGCGCGGTCCCTCGCGGCGACAGGCGAATCATGGGCGTTGAAGGCAAGGACAAGGCGAAGACGCTCGAGGCGGGAGCCCATGCGCTCTCCGGCCAGCTTGGTCGCACGATCCAGCGCCTGCGCAAGTCCAACGCCCTGTCCCTGTCGGAGCTTTCCGACCAGTCGGGGGTCGCCAAATCGATCATCAGCCAGATCGAGCGCAACGAGACCAATCCCACGCTCGCCACCATCTGGCGTCTGTCGCGCGCGCTCGACGTCTCCATCGAGAGCGTGCTGCAGACGGACGAGGACGAGCCGTTTCTCGAGCGTTCCGCGCGCGGCGACACGCCCATCCTTGTGTCCGACGACGGCAAGTGCCGTCTCGCCATCACCGGCTGGATCAAGACGGTCGAATGGCTGCAATGGTACGATTTTCACGCCGATCCCGGCGGCGTGCTGGCGTCCGATCCCCATCAGCGTGGTTCGGTGGAATGTCTCTCCGTGCTCGAAGGCGAACTCGAAGTGGAGGTGGCGGGCGCCATTGAGATCGCGCGCGCGGGCGAGACGCTGCGCTACCGCTGCGATCGCCCGCACGTCATTCGTAACCGCGCGCAGGGGTCTGCGCGCGCCATCATGGTGTGCATCCTCAAGGCGGCGGCGATGGAGTGAGCGCGCGGCGCGCGCCCACTCGTTTATCCACACAGCGCATTCGCCGCTTTCATGCGGCCTTCGCGCCGCCTTCTCCTGCCTGCTGCGCTTGCGTTTTCGCCTGCGCGCCAGCGCTTTCCTGAGGCGCTCCGGTGCGGATCGCGATGCGGCGGGCCTGCGCGCGCGCATCCTTGGGCTTTGCGATCCGCAGGCGCAGCACGCCCTTGTCGAAATGCGCCTCACAGCTATCCGCCTCGGGCGTGAAGGGCAGGGCGATGACGCGCTGGAACGATCCGTAGCTCGTCTCCATCACCCGCCAGTTCTTGTCCTCGCGCTTCTCCTCGGCCTTTTTCTCGCCGGAGATGACCAGGCGGTCGCCTTCAAGGTCGATGGAGATGTCTTTCTCCTCGACGCCGGGCAGCTCCGCGCTCACCTCCAGCGCATCCGGCGTTTCGGCGATGTTCACGGGCGCGGAAAAGCCTGTCTCCGCGCCGGGCCATCGCTGGGTCGTGCGCTCCAGCATAGCGTCGAACTCGCGCCGCAGGTCAGCGAAGGGATCGCCGAGGCTGCGTGCGCTCCACAGACTGGGAAGCAGGGATTTCATGTCGTCACTCCACGTTGGCGACCGCCGGAGCGCGTGTTGCGTGGGCGCGTCGCACCGGCTTAACGCATGGCACGATGATCGGTTGGCGGCGCGCGCGCAAAGAGCGCATCAGGCTAGCTCACCCTCCGGGCGGCGCTCGACAAGGCGCGGGCGCGCGCTTACACCAGACGTGAGCAGAGGAGCAGCCGGTCCAGCCCATGACCGTGACAGCCGCCGCCCCATCCACCGCGACGCCCACGGACGAGCCGCAGGTCTTCGGCGCCCGTCCGGGCGAGGAGCCGCGCCTGCGGCTCGCCGGCGTCTGGACGATCGGCCACAGCGCCGTGCTGGAGGCGGCGGGCGCGGCGCTCGAGCGCGCCGGCGTCGCGGCCGCGCAGGGGGCGCGCGCGGGCCTTACGCTCGACCTTTCCGGCGTGGCGGCGCTCGACACCGCAGGCGCATGGCTCGTGGACCGCGCGCGGGCGCGGCTTGAGGCGCGCGGCCTCGTCGTCACGATCCTGTGGGCCGCGGAGAGCCAGCGCACGCTGGTGGAGACCGCCGCTTATCGCAGTTTCAAGGTGGAGCGGCCGCGCGCCCACACGCCCTTCTATGACTGGCTTGTGGAGCTCGGCGACACCGTGGTGTCGGCCGGGCGCGACTTGGTGGCGGGCGTAGCCTTCCTCGGCCATGTGGTGTCCTGCCTCATCCGCGCGATGGCGAAACCCGCGCGGTTGCGGCCGACCTCCGTCATCCATCACGTGGAGAGTTTCGCCTTCCGCGCGCTGCCCATCATCGCGCTCATCAATTTCCTTGTCGGCTGCATCGTCGCCCAGCAGGGCGTGTTCCAGTTGAGCCGTTTCGGCGCCGCCGCTTTCGCCGTCGACCTGATCGGCATTCTCGTGCTGCGCGAGCTCGCCGTGCTGTTGACCGCGATCATGGTGGCCGGGCGCAGCGGCTCGGCGATCACCGCGGAGCTTGGCTCCATGAAGATGCGCGAGGAGATCGACGCGCTGCGCGTGATGGGCCTCGATCCCATGGAAGTTCTGGTGCTGCCGCGCATCGTAGCTCTGGTGATCAGCCTGCCGCTGCTCACCTTCCTCGCCGACATGGCGGCGCTGTTCGGCGGGTTGATCGTGGCCTGGGGCTACGGCGGCATTTCGCCGGAAGTCTTCATGGCGCGTTTGCAGAACGCCATCGGGCTCAACACTTTCCTCGTCGGCCTCATCAAGGCGCCGTTCATGGCGCTGGTGATCGGCCTGATCGCCGCGCTGGAAGGCTTCAACGTCAAGGGCTCGGCGGAATCGCTTGGCCGTCAGGTCACCGCCTCCGTCGTCAAGGCGATCTTCATGGTCATCGTGGTCGACGGCGTCTTCGCCATGTTCTTCGCAGCGATCAAATACTGATGAGCGAGACGCCCCCTCTTTCCCCACAAAATCCTGCGCCGCAGGAATGGGCCATCCGCGTGCGCGACGTGGTGGTGGGCTTTGGCGCGCGCAACGTGCTTCAGGGCGTGACGCTCGATGTGCGGCGCGGCGAGGTGCTGGGCTTCGTCGGCGGTTCGGGCACGGGCAAATCCGTGCTCACGCGCGCCATTCTCGGCCTCGTGCCCAAGCGCGCCGGGCGCATTGAAGTGTTCGGGCGCGACCTCGACGAGCTGACGGGCGACGAACGCGCCGCGATGGAGCGCCGTTTCGGCGTGCTTTTCCAGCACGGCGCGCTGTTCTCCGGCCTCACCGTGCTGCAGAACGTGCAGCTGCCCATGCGCGAGCATACGCAGATCTCGCAGGCGCTGATGAACGATCTTGCGATGCTGAAGCTCGATCTCGTCGGCCTGCCGCGCGACGCGGCCGATAAATATCCCAGCGAATTGTCAGGCGGCATGATCAAGCGCGCCGCGCTCGCCCGCGCGCTGGCGCTTGATCCTGACATCCTCTTTCTCGATGAGCCGACTTCGGGCCTCGATCCCATCGGCGCGGCCGAGTTCGATCTGCTGATCGCCACGCTCCAGAAGACGCTGGGACTGACCGTCTATATGGTCACGCATGATCTCGACAGCCTGTATTCGATCTGCGACCGCATCGCCGCGCTCGCCGACGGGCGCATCATCGCCGTTGGCCCGCTCTCCGACCTGCTTGCCGCCGACCATCCCTGGCTCAGGGCGTATTTCCACGGCCCGCGGGCGCGCCAGACGCCGCGTCCCCATGGCTGAGGCCGAGCGGCTTGTTTGGCCGCATGGGCGGGGCGCGCTATGATGGCGCCACAGGCGGCGCACCGGCGCTGCGAGCGCAGACGGACGGCATGGAAACCAGAGCGAATTACGCATTGATCGGCGCCTTCACCCTTGCGGTGGTGGGCGCGGCGTTCATGTTCGTCTTCTGGTTCTCGCGCGGCGCGCCAACAGGCATGCGCCCCATTCAGGTGCAGTTCACCTCATCGGTCTCGGGCCTGTCGCGCGGCGCGGAAGTGCTTTTCAACGGCGTGCGCGTGGGCGAGGTGAAGGACATCGAGCTTGCCCCAGACGATCCCGGCCGCGTGTTCGCGCGCATCGAGGTGAGCGAACGCGCGCCCGTGAAGCAGAACACGCGCGCGCGGCTTGAATATCAGGGGCTGACCGGCGTCGCCTCGATCGCGCTTGACGGCGGCACGCCCGATGCGCCCCCGCTTACGGGGGAGGGCGGCAAGCCTCCGGTGATCGAGGCCGACCGCTCCGACTACCAGAACATTCTCGAGACGCTGCAGCGGCTCGCCGGCCGCACTGAGACCGCGATGGAGAAGATCGACCGGCTCATCTCCGACAATGGCGAGACCGTGGGCCGCACGGTGCGCAATGTGGAGGCCTTCACCCGCGCGCTCGACGCCGATCAGGTGCGCTCCATCCTGTCGAACGCCGAAAGCATGGTGCGGCAGATCAACGAATCAGCCGGCAAGCTCGACCGCGTGCTCGCCTCGCTCGACAAGGCGCTGGGCGGGGCTGAGGGCGCGAACGTTCTCGCCGACGTGGCCGAGACGGCGCGCTCCTTCCGACGGCTCGCTGACAATCTCGACGCGCGCACGAAGGAATTGTCGGCGGGGCTGACGAAATTCACGGGCTCTGGCCTGCGCCAGTACGAGGCGCTCGCCTCCGATGCGCGCCGCACGCTTGAGGACGTGAACCGCACCCTGCGGTCGCTTGAGAAGAATCCGCAGCAATTGCTGTTCGGGCGCAAGCCGGCCGCGCCGGAGTATGGCGGACGCTGAGCGTCGCGCGGCCGCGCCTCAGCTTGGCCTGCCCCGCTTGCCGCCTCCCCTGAGTCGCGCGTAATAGTCCTGAATATGGCCGCTCACGATCCCGGAGTCCTCCTTTGAACGGCGTTGACGCCCGCGCCTCTTTTGGCGGCGGCGCGCGCATGCGCGCCCTTGTGGCGTGCGTGGTTGCGGCGGGCGCGCTTGCGGGCTGTGGGAGCGATCCGCTTGCGACCTATGACCTCACTGCGCCGCGCTCCGGCCTGTCCGCGCAGCCTGTGCGCGCCAGCCTCGTCGTCAGCGCGCCGGAAGCCGTCGCTCCGCTCGACTCCGACCGCATCATGGTGCGCGCGGGCGCCGAAGGCGTGACGCTGCTCAAGGGCGCCCAATGGAGCGACCGGCTGCCCGCGCTCGTGCACTCGCGGCTGATCCAGACTTTCGAGAACGGTCGTTCGATCCGCTCCGTGTCGCGGCCGGGAGACCGTGTCGCAGCCGATTTTAATCTCGTGTCTGAAATACGTCGTTTCGAGATCGATGCGCAGTCTCGCAGCGCCGTGGTTGAAATCAGCGCCAAGATCGTGCGCGAACAGGGCGGCCGCGTCGTCGCCGGCCGCGTGTTCGAGGCGAGCGCGCCCGCAGACGTCATCGAAGGGCCAAGCGCGGTCGCCGCGCTCGACGAAGCGATGGGCCGCGCCTTGCGCGACATCGCAGCATGGGCGGCGGCCCCGCGCTAGCGCGACGCGTCACGTCATAGCGTCATCGGCTGCTGCGCGCGCCTTGAAGACGCGCGCCCTATCTTGCGTTCAGGCCGGCTCGAAGCGGTCAGCCGCATGGGCGAGCAGGGTGTAGACCTTGCCTGTGTCCGACGTCAGGTAGGAACGCACGATCGAGCCGTCGCGATCTTCGCGGCCGACGTCCTGCAAGGTGCGTTCGAACTCCTCAGCGTAGCGGTCCACCGCCCTGCGGAAATCAGCGTCGGCTCGGTAGCGCCGGCGCACGTCCTCGAAGGTCTGCTGGCCGACCGGCGTGTAGATCCGGCGGGAGAAGACGTTCTGGTCGCCGCGGTAATAGCGCTCCCACAGGCCGGTGGCGGACTCATGCGACAGCAGGCGATCGATGTCGCGCGCATAGGCGGCGATCGCGTCAGCCGGCCGCAGGGGGCGCGGCGGGGCGGTCGGCGCCGGGGCGGACGCGATCGCGGGCGCGCCCGGCGGGCGGGCGGGAGGCGCGTCGTCCGCGGAGGCGCGGGCGAGCAGATCGGAGAGCCAGCCGCCGCGGTCGTCGCCGGGGCGTTGCTGCTGTCGTCGTGCACCTCGGTGTCGGA
>CAZYBF010000051.1:0-12051 GCA_964645525.1 uncultured Beijerinckia sp. | reverse complement strand
CAGGAACGGCGACAGGAGCAGGAGGAACGGCGACCGGCGTCGCCAGGGGCGCGCGCGGCGGGGCGGCGGGGCGGCGCGCGGGCGCGCGCGGCTCCAGACGGGGCTCCAGACGCGGGTCGGCGGCGCGCGGGGCTGGCGCGGGCGCGCGCTGGGCAGGGGCCATCGGCGCAGGGGGCGTCGGTTCTTGCGCATAGGCGCGGGCGGGGGCGTTCTCCAGCGAGCCGCCGGCGCGCTGCACGATCTCGGTGAGCTCGTTGAGCGCCTTCACCTGGTCGGCGACCACGCGGCGCATGGCGGCGGTCTGTTCGGAGGCTTCACGGGGAAGCTCCACCGAACCGCGGCGCAGGTCCTCGCGCGTGGTCTCCAGTTCGCGGCGCACCTCGTCGCTCATGCGGCGCATTTCGCCGACCGCGTCGCGGAACTGATCCATGATCGGCTTGAACACATGCGCCATCTCGGCGCTCGCATCGGCGTAGGTGCCTTGCAGCATTTCCGCCGCGCGCGTGCGCTCGGCCTCGGCGGCGGCGCGCACTTCGTCATATTGCTGACTGATCACGCCGGCGACGTTGCGCGTTTCGGTCGCCAGCAGAAGGCCGATGTCGCGCGAGCGCTTCTCGGCGGCGGTGAAGGAATCCTCCACCATGCTGGTGAAGGCGCGCATGATCGCGTCGAAGGATTCGGTGCGGGCCTGCACATCGTTGAGCAGGGTCTCGAGCGAGATCTGCCGGCTCTCCAGCGTTGCGTCGAGATGCAGCTGGTTCTGCGCCAGCGTGGTCGCCGCCTCCGACAATTCCGCGCTCTGACGGGCGAGAGTGGAGGTGAGCGAACCCGCATGCGAGATCGCGGCGTCCGTGCTCTGGCTGACGGCGGACGCCTGTTCGGCGATGGCGCCGAGGGATTCACGCAACTCGTTGATGCGATGGCTGAGCGATTGCTCGACAGCTCCAAGGCTGCCGCCCGCCTGATCGACGATGGCCTGAAGCGTCTGGTTCGTGCGACCGAGATTGTCGAGCACCGCCACCATCTCGGAGCGCAGCTTGTCATTGGCGCCCACGAGCGCCTGGATCGAGCCCGCCGCGCTCGCCTCGATGGCCTGGCGCAGGGCTTCCGTCGAGCCGTTGATGGAGGCGACGAGCGCCTGCTCGCGCGCCTCGATGTCGGCGGCGACCGCCGCGCCCTGCGCGCCCATGACGCTTGAGACGCGGTCGACCACCTGACCCAGTTCGTGCGAAATCTCCGCGCTGCGCTGGGTGAGCGTGTCGATGAGCGAGGGGCCCTGCTGGTCGATGATCGCGCGCAGCTCCGTGGCGCGCGCGGCGAGGGACTCGTTGAGCTCGCGGCCGCGGGCGTTGATCGTAGCGTCGATCTCGGACACGCGCGCAGCGAGCATCTGCTCCACCGCCTTCGCGTCGAGCGCGCTCTCCACGGCGCGCGCGCCGGTGAGCAGGGATTGCAGCAATTCGCGATTGCGGGCGCTGAGCGCCTCGTTGATCTCGTCCACGCGCGCGGAGATGGCCTTCTCGACCTGGCTGGAGTCGAGGGCGCCCTTGACGCTCTCCACCGTGCCGGTGAGCGCCTGCACCATGTCGCGGGCGCGGGTTTCGAGCGCGAGATCGAGCTGCGCGATCTTGGCGCCGAGAACGGCGCTGACGGCTTCTCCGTCCAGCGCGGCGTCGACCGCCTTCGCGCCCTTGAGCAGATTGGCCAGCAATTCCTCGCTGCGCTCTGTGAAGGCCTGATTGAGGTCGCGGATGCGCGAGACGAGCGTGGCGTCGATGGCGGTGGGATCGAGCGAGGTCTTCACCTGATCCGCGCTTTCGCGCAGCACGCGAGCCGATTCCAGCGCCTGACGCGCCAGAGCCTCGGTCATGGATTGCATGCGCGCGTCGAGGCCCGAGTCGATCTTGCCGACGAGGCTCATCATGGCTTCGGTCAGCGCAGCGGTGCGCACGCTCGCCGTCTCGTCGAAGGCGCGGGCGCCCTGCGCGACGGTCTCGCCCACTTCCCGAATGCGGGCGGAAGCGGATTCGTTGAAGGCGGCCGTGTTCTGCGCGAGCAGGTCGGAGACTTCCCGCGCGCGCGCGTCGATCGCGCCGGAGAAGACGGCGATGTAATTGTCCACCGTCTCCTCGAGACGCGCGGCGCGCGCCTCGGCGGTGCGGGAGAAGGTCTCCACCTGCCGCTCGAAGGATTCCGAAAGCTCCTGCGTGCGGGCGCCGGCGGTCTCGTCGAATGTGCGGGCGGAGCGCTCCAGCGTCGCGGCCGCTTCCGCCGCGCGGTCCGACAGGCGGTCGGTGAACGCCTGCGCATGGGTGGTGAAGGCGGCTTCCACCGCGGCGAGCTTCTCGTTGACCGTGCCGGTGAAGGCGTTCGCATGGGTCGCGATTTGCGAGGTCAGCTCGTTGCCGTGGGTCAGAACGGAGCTTTCGAAGGCGTTCAGGCGCTCGAGCAGGCTTTCGTTGATGCGCTCGCCGTGCATGCCGATGGCGGCGATCGCCTCGGTAGCGGTCTCAGTGAAGCGCGAGTGCAGTTTCGACGTGTGATCCTCGATCTGGTCGCGCACCTTGTTCTGGTGCTCGTCGAGACGGGCGGAAATGTCCTCGCTCGCGCTCTGGAAGACCTCGCGCGCGGCCTCGGTGCGCTCGGTGAGGGAGGCGTTCATGCGGTCGGCGTTGTCAGCGAGCGTGCGCGCGAGCGCTGCGCCCTCGACGGTGACGACCGTCGTCATCCGCTCGGCCACTTCCGTGATCTGTTCGGCCAGCGCCGCGCCGCGGTTGACGACCGCGTCCTCGATGCGCTCGCTCGCCTCGTTCACGCGCACCACGAAGGCGTCCGCGCCGCTGGCGACGCGCTCGTCGAGGCGGTCGATCGCCTCATCGAGCTTCACGGTGATGGTCTGCGCGCCGTCGGTGACGGTGGCGGAGATGCGGGCGTCGGCCTCGCTCACCCGCACGGTGATCGTCTCGACGCTGGAGGTGACGGTGGAGTCGATGCGCTCGACTGCTTCTTCGAGACGCTGCGCGGCCTTGCCGGAGCTGTCGTCGACGCTGGCGCGGATGCGCTCGCTCGCCGCGCGCAGGCGCTCGTCCATCTCGTCCACGCGGGCGAGCAGGGTGGAGCTGAGGCGCTCGGAGACGGCGGAGCCGGTCTCCGCGAGGCGGGCGGTCATCTGATCGCCGTTGGAGTCGATGCGCTCGACGATGGAGCCGCCGCTGCGCAGCAGCATCATGCTGATCTCCTCCGCCTTCTCGCCGAGCGAGGAGGTGACGCGGGCGCCCGCCTCGCCGACGATGTCGGAGAGGCGCGCGCTGGCGTTTTCGATGTCGGAGGACAGGCGCTCCTGCGAGCCGACGATCGTCTGGCGCAGATGTTCCGCATTGCCCACGATGGCCTCGCGCTCGGAGGCGAGTTCGTCGATCAGCGCGCGGATGCGCCGCTCATTGTCGGAATACGTGCGCTCGAGGCTCGCCACTTCGGCGCGCATGATGGTCTCAAGCTCGCTCGCGCGGGCGAGCGCGCGTTCGATGCCGTCGCCCATGGAGGCGACTTCGCGACGGATCGCATGAGACAATGTGACGATCTGTTCGGTGGCGAGCGATTCCGGCTCGGCGAGACGGAAAGCGACCTGCGACATGGATTGCGCGGTCAGCCGGATTTCCTGCGCGCGGCGCACGATCACCGCGGTTGAGAAGAAGAAGGCGACGGGGCCGAGGGCGGCGAGGGTGAACAGCGCCCATTGGCCCAGCGTCATCGCTGCGGCCTCGCCCTTCCATATATAGACTCCGGCGACGGCGACCCAGGCGAGTGAGGCCAGCGTGGCGAAGACGATGGGCTTCGCGCTCGGACGCGCCTGCAAAGCGAGAAGGATCTGGCCGACCGACTGGCGATCGTCGTTGGCGGGGCGCGAAGGTTCGAGGCGCTCGTCTCCGCGCGACTTGTCTTCACGCTCGGCGCGTTCCGCTACGTCAGCGCCATTGTCCACAGCTTTTGGATTCACGCGTTCGGATTCAATGATTTTTTTCGCAGCGGGCGGGGCGCCTTTCGCTGCGTCCTTCGGCTCGTTCGCGGTTTCGCGGGGCGATGCGGGCGAATCCTCTTTCGCGCGCATTGATGAGTCGCGCGCGCCCTTTGACGCGGCCGGCGCCGTCGCATCGGAGAGGTTCAACGCCTCCTCGATTGCGGAAAGCGCTGCTGCAGCCGCGTCCTGAGCCTTGGAAGGATTGGCCATTTTCGCCTCATTCCTCAAAAATTCGAAGACCTGCCCGCCAAGCTTGCGGCCAGCTGCCCCCTCGCCGCGCGCGTAGACGCACGCGCGGCCAAATTAACCAATCATCAATTTACTCTTCCGCCCAAGGGTTGGGAACGGGCCCTTCCCGTCCATCGGTAAACGTCGTTAACGGCCGATTCACCCAAAGGGTCGAAGCTGAGACGCGTTTCGCGACGCGCGGCCGCGTTCCCGCTGGCCGCGCCGGAACGGGATTTTCCTGGAGCTTTCATGACCACGCCATTGCAAACGTCGCCGCGGCCGCAGAACGTCGACGCGGGAACCGCGAGCGGCCCGGCCATCGATCTCGTGCGCCTGTCCGCCCAGTCGCTCGGCGACCGCGACCTCGAACTGGAGCTCCTCGCCCTGTTCGATCGGCAGGCGGAGCAGATCCTGATGCGGCTGGAGGCGGGCGTGGCCCAGGGCGAGCGCCGCTGGCTCGGCGACCTTTGCCACACGCTGCGCGGCTCCGCCCAGGCGGTGGGCGCCATGCCGGTGGCGGCGGCGGCGCTTCACTATGGGGAGGCGCTTGCGGCCTCCAGCGACGCGGCCCGGCTCGCCGAACTGCGGGCGGCCCTTGCCCTGCGGGTGCGGGAGGCGCGCGCCCAGATCGCCGAACTGCTCAAGGACGCCTGAGGGGCGCGCCCCTCGCCAAACGGCGCCGAATTGGGTAGGAAAGCGCCGCCGGAAGCGGTCCGGCGGCTTTTTCTTTTCAGCGACGCGAGCAATCCATGGTCAAAATCACGTTCATCGACGCCGGCGGCCAGTCCCGAACCGTGGAGGCGGAGGAAGGCTCGACCGTGATGGAGGCGGCGATCCGCAACGACGTGCCGGGCATCGAGGCCGAGTGCGGCGGCGCCTGCGCCTGCGCCACCTGCCATGTCTATGTTGACGAAGCCTGGGTCGAGAAACTCCCCAAGCCGGAGTCCATGGAAGAGGACATGCTCGACTTCGCCTATGACGTGCGCACGGAGTCGCGCCTTTCCTGCCAGATCCGCGTCACCGCGCAGGTCGACGGCCTCGTGGTTCGCACGCCCGAACAGCAGGGCTAATACAGGCGTTTTCTGTATTTAAAACTGGTTCACAAAACCTGCATGTTGAAATAAGCAGGGGCCAGTTCGGCCGCGGAGCGAGTCTCCGCGGCGATCACAAGGACCATGGGACATGAGCGAGACCATCAAGACCGACGCCCTCATCATCGGCGCGGGCCCCTGCGGCCTCTTCGCCGTCTTCGAACTCGGCCTGCTCGACATCAAGGCCCATGTGCTCGACATTCTGCCCCGCGTCGGCGGCCAGTGCTCGGAGCTCTATCCCGAGAAGCCCATCTACGACATTCCCGGCTTTCCGCAGGTCACGGGGCAGGGCCTCGTCGACAATCTGATGAAGCAGATCGAGCCGTTCGGCGCGACCTTCCATTTCAATGAGCAGGTGGACGAGCTGGAGAGCCTCGGCACGCCGCAGGCGCCGCTGTTCCGGCTGCGCACCAACGGCGGCCTCGTGTTCGAGGCGAAGGTCGTTTTGATCGCGGCGGGCGGCGGTTCGTTCCAGCCCAAGAAGCCTCCCGTGCCGGGCATCGAGGCTTATGAGGACAAATCGGTCTTCTACGCCGTGCGCAAGATGGAGGCCTTCCGCGGCAAGCGCGTGCTGATCGTGGGCGGCGGGGATTCCGCGCTCGACTGGACGCTCAATCTGCATCCGGTCGCTGAACGCGTGATCCTGATGCATCGTCGCGACGAGTTCCGCGCCGCGCCCCATTCGGTGAACGCGATGCGCGAGCTGGTCGCCGCGGGCAAGATGGATCTCGTGCTCGGCCAGATGACGGGCCTGAAGGGCGAGAACGGCGAACTCTCCGCCGTAACCGTGAAGGGCAATGACGGCGCGGTTTTCGACATCGCCTGCGAACGGATGATGCCGTTCTTCGGCCTCACCATGAAACTGGGGCCGATCGCCAACTGGGGCCTCAACCTGCATGAGAACCTCGTGCCGGTGGATACGGAGAAGTTCGAGACCAACGTGCCCGGCGTGTTCGCGATCGGCGACATCAACACCTATCCCGGCAAGTTGAAGCTCATCCTCTCCGGCTTCCACGAGGCCGCGCTCGCCGCGCAGAAGGCGAACCGCTACATCTATCCCGACAAGAAAGTGGTGTTCCAGTACACCACCTCGTCTTCGAGCCTGCAGAAAAAGCTCGGCGTGGCGTAACCCATCCGGGTTCGCACGCGCGTCTGTGGACCGCGCGCGTCCCCGCGCGCATTTGCTGGACACCGCGCGCGTCCTCGCGCGCTTTGCAGCCCGAAACGGCAGCGACTGGCGAAGCGCGGGGCGGGGCCTATAATCCGGCCATGACAGCGCGCATGCAGGCAAGCCTTCTCTCCTTTGCGCCATGGACGGACCGCGCGGGCCGGCTTTCATGGCTGAAGCTCGCGGTCTTCCTCGCCTGTTGCGCGCCCGCCGTCTGGATCGCCTGGCGATGGCAGGCGGGCGGGCTGTCGCCGAAGCCCGTCACCGACGCGCTGCGCGAGACCGGCGACTGGAGCCTGCGCTTTCTCGTCGCCGCCCTTGCGGTCACGCCGCTGCGGCACGCCACGCGCTGGAACCGCATCTATCTCGTGCGCCGCATGCTCGGGCTCGCCGCGCTCGCCTATGCGCTCGCGCATGTGGGCTTCTGGTTCGCGCAGGAGGATTTCGTCTGGCGCACGATCCTCGCGGAATCCGTTCTGCGCGCCTATCTCTTCATCGGCTGGCTCGCCACGTTCGGGATGATCGCGCTGGGCGTCACGTCCAACGAGGCGGCCATTCGTCGCCTCGGCGCCGGACGATGGAACGATCTGCATGTGTGGATCTACGCCATCGCGCTCGCAAGCCTCGTGCATTACTTCATGCTGGTGCGGCTTGACGCCACGCAGGCCGCGTTGATGGCGGGCCTGTGCCTCTTGTTCGCGGGCTTCCGCCTGTTGCGCAAGCGCGCGGGCGATTTCGGCGCGGCGAGCCTTGCGGGCCTCGCCGTGCTGGCGGGCTTCGGCGCCGCGCTGATCGAGGCCGGTTACTACGCCTTCGCCACCGGCGCCGACGCGACGCGCGTGCTCGCGGCCAATCTCGATTTCTCTTACGTCGTGCGGCCTGCCTGGTGGGTGCTCGCCGCCGGCCTCACGCTGGCCGCAGGGCGCTTCGTGCGCGATCTGGCGCGCAAGGTCGCGGCCGCGCGTTTAGCGCGCGTCAAGCCTCGCTCCTGAACAGGAAGGGCGCGATCTCCGAGACGCCGGGCGGCTTGCGCGCCGCGTAAGCCATCGGCCGGCACACGGCCATGGCGGAAAGGCCCACGCGCGCGGTGAGCAATCCGTTGAGAACGCCTTCTCCCAGACGCGCGGACAGGCGCGCGGCGAGCCCCTGGCCCAGCGCCTGTTGCACGAGGGAATCGCCCGCCGCCATGCCGCCCGTGATGACGAGATGCGCGCCCACCGACCGCAGGATGCGCAGGAAGCCGAGCCAGCCGGGCCGCCCGCCATAAACCTCCGAAACGCGGCGCACGAGCCTTATGGATTGCGCGGCGACGAACAGGACGTCCACAAGCGCGCGCGGACTGAGCGCGGTGACGACGGACACGCGTCGCGCCGCCTCCGCGCATAATTGCGCGGCGCGCGCGTCGAGCGGCGCCATCAGCTCACGCTCCGCGATGTCGATCAGGTCGCGCGCGTCCACGATCTCCCGCGTGAGGGCTTGGACATGCGCGCGCGCCGCCGCGCTCTCCGGGCGATCCGCGTAAAGCGCGCAGAGCGCATTCATGAGCGCGCGCGCCGCCTCGCGCGCGTCCTGTTCGCGCGCGCGGGCGATGTCCGCATGCAGGCGCGCGATGCGTTTGAGGCGCCATACGCCGCGCGCCTCGCGCCAGGCCATCACGCCCGCCGAAAGCACGGCCAGCGCGAGCAGGGCGAGCGCGACATAGCCCAAGGCAGGCGTGCGCGCGAAAGCGTCCTCCACGAGCCGCATGAGCCAGCCGCCGAGCGCAAGCGCGATGAGCCCCGCGACCGCCGACCAGAAGAGGCCCGCCGCCGAGAGGAGCGCGCGGGCCGCAACGCCCCGGCGTTGCGCCTCGACGATCGCCGCGTCGTCATCGAGGGCGACGCCGTCGGGAGAGCCTGCGCGCAGCGCCGATCGCCCGCTCACGGCGCGCAGCGCCTCTTGCTCTCTCACGGCGCGCAGCGCCTCTTGCGCATAAGCGTCGGGCGCCTCCTCGATGCGCGCGCCGCCGTCGTCGAGACGGAAGGCGCGCGGGCGCATGTTTGCGTCGCTCATGTGAGCCGGTCTCCGATGAGGAATTCGAGCGCCCTGTCGAGGCGGATGTGGGGCAGCGGCGCGCCTTGCTCCACGCGCGGCGGACGAAAGCGCACGAAGCGCCAGGCGGCGTCATCTTCGCGCAGCGCAAGCCCTTCGCCGCGGAAGGCGGCGCGCGGATCTTCCGGCAATTCGCCGGGAAAGACGGCGGCGTCGGTCGATCCGTCGAAGATTTCGCCGGCGATGGCCTCGCCTGCGATGGGCGCGCCGACGATGGCGTCGAGCGTGCGTCCGTCATGGCGCACCTGCGCCTCGCGCGTCGCGCGCACGGCGGCGAGCGCGAGCACGTCCACCTGCGCGCCGACGTCTTGCGCGCGCGCGATGGCGCGATGCGCCGCCTGACGCAGGATCGCCTCGAGCCTGTCGTGGCTGCGATGGTGCAAATGGTCCGCCTTGGTCGCGGCGAACAGGATGCGATCGATACGCGGGCGGAAGATCGTGGACAGGAGCGAGGCGCGCCCGGCGCGAAAGGCGGCGAGCACGTCGGTCATCGCGCCTTCGAGGTCGCGCAGGGCGGAGGGGCCGGAATTGAGCGCGGAGAGCGCGTCCACAAGCACGATCTGGCGATCGAGCCGCGCGAAATGATCGTGGAAGAAGGGCCGCGCCACATGGGTTTTGTAAGCCTCGTAGCGTCGCTCCATCATGGCGGCGAGCGAGCCCGGCTTGATGCGCGCGTCCTGCTCCATGTTCAGCGGCGCAAAGGTGAGCGCGGGCGAGCCTTCAAGATCGCCGGGCGCGAGGAAACGTCCGGGCGGCAGGGTCGATAGTGCGTAGCGGTCGTCGCGGCAGGCGCGCAGATAAGCGGTGAAGATTTCGGCGGCCTTGCGCGCGCGCTCTTCCTCCGCCGGCGCGGCAGGATCGAGTTCGGAGAGGTGCGCGCGCCAGTTCGCGGCGAGCATGGCGCGGCTTGCGCCCTGCGCCGCCTCGATCGTCTCGCGCGACCATTGCGCATAGTCCTTTGCGAGCAAGGGCAGGTCGAGCAGCCATTCGCCGGGATAATCGATGATGTCGAGGGTGAGCTCCTGCGCGCCCTTGCGCCAGCCGGTCGCGCTTTCGAACGTCAGCGTGAGGCGCAATTGGGAGATGCGCCGCGTGGATTGCGGCCAGCGGCGCGCGTCCGCTCCCTGTTCGCCGCCGGTGAGGGCGGCCAGATGCTCCTCCACCGCGAAGCGCGGAACGTCGTCGTCGGGCTGGGGCTCAAGCCGGGCGCCGATCAGCCGGCCGTCCGCATGGGCGCGGAATACGGGCAGGGCGCGCCGCCGCTCATCCGCGTGGGAGGCGCCCGCGCGGGTGAGCGCGTCCACAAGCGCGGTGATGAACACGGTCTTGCCGGCGCGCGACAGCCCGGTGACGCCCAAACGCAGGTTCGACCCGCTCACGTAATCGGCGAGGCTGCGCGCGGCGACGCGCGTTTCGTGCAGGATGTCGTCGATCAGGCTCACGGGCGGAATCCGGCGACGCGGCCGCGCGCCGCGCTGTCCCAAGATAAGCGCCGCGCCCGCGTTTTACACCCTCACCGCTCCGCCGTGCGGTCATGCGCGGCGCGCGCCGTCACGAAGCGCTCGAGGCGGCCGTCGCGTTCCCCCAGGTCGCCCCATTCGCCATCGAAGGCGAGCACGGCGAGCGAGGCGGTGGGGAAAGCGTGCGCAAGCCGGCCCACGGCCTCGGCTACGCCTTCGCCAGCGAGGGCGAGCGCCAGTTCCGCGATCCCCGGATTATGCCCGACGACGAGCGCGACGCGCGCATCGGCTGGCGTCGCGCGGATCGCGCGCAGCAGGGTCGCGGGATCGGCGAGATAGAGGCGTGGCTCCACGCGCATATGCGGCGGGCGCACGAGCGCGGGCAGGAGGCGCTCCATGGTTTCGCGGGCGCGCCGGGCGTCGGAGACGAGCGCGACGTCGGGGGCGATGGCGTGGTCGCGCATCCATGCGCCGGCTGCGGCGGCGTCCGCCCGGCCACGGTCGGTCAACGCGCGAGCGCGATCGCCCGCGGGATCGTCGCGATGGGCCTTGGCGTGGCGGAGCAGGATGAGTCGACGCATGCGGGCAAGATAGGGCGGGCGGGCGCGGCTGTCAGCGTCTGCGCGCCCTGCGCGCGCCGGCTTGTCTTGCGCGCCCGCTTGCGGCAGAAAACACTCCGCATCGCATCCTGGAGGGGCCGAATGCCGATCTTTTCTTTCGCCTGCCGCGCGTGCGGCAAGGAGTTCCAGACCCTGGTGCGCTCCAGCGACACGCCGGAATGCCCGACCTGCCAGAGCGTGGACCTTGAGCAGCAATTGTCGCTCATCGCCTCGCCCAACAAAGGCGGCGATGTGTCCGAGCCTGCGCCGGCCTGCGGGCCCGCCGGCTGCGGCGCCTGTCCGGCGTTCAACTAACGCCTCGCTTAGGACCGCGCGCGGTCCATTCATGCAGATGCGCGCGGGGACGCGCGCGGTCCTGAAATGAAAAAGGGCGCCCGGAGGCGCCCTTTCGCATGTCTGGAGCCGACGAAGCCTTACGCCATCGCCTTCTTGAGGTTCTCGTCGATCTTGTCGAGGAAGCCCGTGGTGGTGAGCCAGGGCTGGTCGGCGCCGACGAGGATCGCGAGGTCCTTCGTCATGAAGCCCGCCTCCACCGTGTCCACGCAGACCTTCTCGAGGGTGAGGGCGAATTTCTTCAGCTCCTCGTTGTTGTCGAGTTTGGCGCGGTGCAGCAGGCCGCGGGTCCAGGCGAAGATCGACGCCATGGAGTTCGTCGAGGTCTCCTTGCCCTGCTGGTGCTGGCGGTAGTGGCGCGTGACGGTGCCGTGGGCGGCTTCCGCCTCCACCGTCATGCCGTCGGGCGTCATCAGCACCGAGGTCATGAGGCCGAGCGAGCCGTAGCCCTGCGCCATCGTGTCGGACTGCACGTCGCCGTCGTAGTTCTTGCAGGCCCACACATAGCCGCCCGACCATTTCAGCGCCGCCGCCACCATGTCGTCGATGAGGCGGTGCTCGTAGGTGAGGCCGAGCGTCTTGAACTGCGCGGCGAACTCGGTGTCGAACACTTCCTGGAAGATGTCCTTGAAGCGGCCGTCATAGGCCTTCAGGATCGTGTTCTTCGTGGACAGATACACCGGATAGCGGCGCATGATGCCGTAGTTGAACGAGGCGCGGGCGAAATCGCGGATCGACTCGTCGAGGTTGTACATCGACATGGCGACGCCGGCGCCCGGGAACTTGAAGACCTCCTTCTCGATCACCGTGCCGTCATCGCCCTCGAACTTGATCGTCAGGCGGCCCTTGCCGGGAACCTTGAAGTCGGTGGCGCGATACTGGTCGCCATAGGCGTGGCGGCCGACGACGACGGGCTGGGTCCAGCCCGGCACGAGGCGCGGCACGTTCTTGCAGATGATCGGCTCGCGGAAGATCGTGCCGCCGAGAATGTTGCGGATCGTGCCGTTGGGCGACTTCCACATCTGCTTGAGGCCGAACTCCT
>CAZYBF010000050.1:0-21144 GCA_964645525.1 uncultured Beijerinckia sp. | reverse complement strand
GATCGAGCTGTCGCCGTTGGCCGAAATGGTGCCGACCTGCGCGACTTCGTCGGAGGAGGCGATCTTCTTGGCGCGGGCCTTGATGTCCTTCACGGCTTCAGAGACCGCGAGGTCGATGCCGCGCTTCAGATCCATCGGGTTCATGCCGGCGGCGACGTATTTGGCGCCTTCCTTCACGATGGCCTGGGCGAGAACGGTCGCCGTGGTGGTGCCGTCGCCGGCCGTGTCGTTGGTCTTCGACGCGACCTCGCGCACCATCTGGGCGCCCATGTTCTCGAACTTGTCCTCAAGCTCGATCTCCTTGGCGACGGTGACGCCGTCCTTGGTGATGCGGGGAGCGCCGAACGACTTGTCGATGACGACGTTGCGGCCCTTCGGGCCGAGCGTCACCTTGACGGCGTTGGCGAGGACGTCGACGCCGCGCAGCATTTTCTCGCGGGCGTCAGACGAAAAACGAACGTCTTTGGCTGCCATGTTTCAATCTCCTGAAAAGGTGTCGGTGAGAAGCGAGAAAGGGGCGCGGCCTTAGCCGACGACGCCCATGATGTCGCTTTCCTTCATGATCAGGAGCTCCTGACCGTCGATCTTCACTTCCGTGCCGGACCACTTGCCGAAAAGGATGCGGTCGCCGGCCTTCACGTCCAGCGGCACGAGCTTGCCGGACTCGTCGCGCGCGCCGGGGCCCACCGCAACGACTTCGCCCTCCTGGGGCTTTTCCTTGGCGGAGTCCGGAATGATGATGCCGCCCTTGGTCTTTTCCTCGCCTTCGAGGCGCTTGACGACCACGCGGTCATGCAGGGGACGAAACTTCATGTGCTCGTTTCCTGTGTTGGCGGACCTCTTGGCGGCCATCAGCCGGCCGCAAGGTCCCCGATCGGGTTAACCATTGTTAGCACTCCCCAAAGGAGAGTGCCACGCGAGGCGAGATAGGCGCGCCCCCGCCGGGAGTCAAGACAAGGGCGTGAACGCAACCGGAGGGGGCCGCGCCCGCCCGCTCGCGAGGCTCAGGTGGGCGCCCGGCGGCGGCGGCGCAAGGGCCCACACCCGTCCCCGCCCCCGCCCAGGAGGGCTCCCCGCAGCTCATCTCTTGAGCTACGCCTCAGGCGCGGGCGCGCCGGCCCCGGTCGTCCCCGGCGTCCGTTCGGGCGCGCGCGCCTCAGCGCGCTGCGCGGCGGGCTTGTCGTGGCGGGCGAGATTGAAGGCGGAGTTCACGAGCGCGATGTGGGACAGCGCCTGCGGAAAATTGCCGAGGAACAGGCCGGCGCGCGGATCGTATTCCTCCGCCATCAGGCCGACGTCGTTGCAGGCGACGGCGACGAGCCGCTCAAACAGCGCGCGCGCCTCCGCGATGCGCCCCGCGAGCACGTAATTGTCGACGAGCCAGAACGAACAGGGGAGAAAGACGCCCTCGTCGCCGCGCAAGCCGTCGTCGGTCTCCGTCGTGTCGTAACGCCGCACGAAACCGTCGCGCATGAGCCCTCGCTCGATCGCGGCCACCGTGCCGCGCATGCGCGGATCGTCCGCGCCGATGAAACCCACGAGCGGCAGCAGTAGCACGCTCGCATCCAGCGCCTGCGAGCCATAGGATTGGACGAAGGCGCCGAGGCGCTCATTGAACCCATGCGCGAGAATGTCGGCGCGCACGTCATCGCGGCGCGCGCGCAAGGCGCCCAGATCGCCGCGCACGCCGAACTTCTCGACTGATTTCACAGCGCGGTCGTAGGCCGCCCAGACGAGCGCCTTGGATGAGGTGAAATGGCGCAAGGGCCCGCGCACCTCCCAGATGCCCGCGTCAGGCTGGCGCCAGACCTGATCGAGACGCTCCAGCAGCGCATGCTGCAGGCTCCAGTCCACGTCATGGGCTGGCAGGCCGCCGCTGCGCGCCTGATAGAGGCAGTCCATCACCTCACCGAACACGTCGAGCTGCAATTGCGCGCTCGCCGCATTGCCAATGCGCACCGGACGCGAGCCGCGATAGCCCGCAAGCCAGGGTACGCTCCATTCAGGCAGCCGCCGCTCGCCGGCGAGCCCATACATGATCTGCGCCTGCGCAGGATCGCCCGCAGCCGCGCGGAACAGCCAGTCGCGCCAGGCCGCGGCCTCGTCGAAATAGCCGGCGTTCATCAGCGCGAGCAGCGTGAACGTGGCGTCGCGCAGCCAGCAATAGCGATAGTCCCAATTGCGTTCGCCGCCGATCTCCTCGGGCAAGGAGGCCGTGGGCGCCGCGACGATGCCGCCGGTGGGCTCATAGGTGAGCGCCTTGAGAACGATCAGCGAGCGGCGCACCAGCTCGGTGTAAGGCCCCGCCGCATGGCAGCGTCCGCTCCAGGCGCGCCACCAGGCGAGCGTGTGGTCGAGCGCGGGGCGCGCCGGCTCGAAAGGCGGCGGCGGGAGATGCGAAGGCCCCCAGGCCAGATCGAACACGGTCTCCTCGCCCGCGCGCGCCACGAAATGCGCGCAATGGGTGAAGCCCCTCGGCTCAAGCGGCGCGGAAGCGCGCAGCGTCACGCAATCGGGCCCCGCGATGGCGCGCAACGCCCCGCCTTCCATGCGGTTGATCCATGGAACAGCGCGCCCGTAGTCGAAGCGCAACGCCAGCTCCGCGCAGAAGGCGACCGCTCCGCGCAGCCCGCGCACGATGCGGATGAGATCCGAATTCGCGCCGCGCAGCGGCATGAAGTCGATCACCTGCGCTTCGCCGTCCGCCGTGGTCCATGTGGTTTCCAGAACAAGAGCGCCTTCGACATAGCGCCGCCGCATGCGCGCCTGCGGATCCTGCGGGCGCAGCAGAAAACGCCCGTTGCCCGCATCGCCCAGAAGCGCGGCGAAACAGGCCGGACTGTCGAAACGCGGCCAGCACAGCCAGTCGATCGACCCCTCGCGGGAGACGAGCGCTGCGGTCTGGCAATCGCCGATCATCGCGTAATCGGCGATGGGCGCGGGGGAGCGGGGATGAAGCGTCACCCGCCGTCAACGCCGCATAAGGCGCAAGGTTGCGCCCGCGCTTCCAGCGCATTGACGCATGCGCCCCCGGGCCTATTGTGCGCGGCTTAAGAGAACGCTCAAGAGACCGCACATGAAGATCCAAGCCGCCGTTTTCCGCGACGACCTGCTGAAGCCGAAGATCGAAACGCTCGAGCTGCAAGGCCCCGCCGCCGGCGAGGTGCTCGTGCGCATCGTGGCCACGGGCGTGTGCCATACGGACATGAAGTCGGGCGGGCCGGGCTCGCCCGCGCCGCGCCCCGTGGTGCTCGGCCATGAAGGCGCAGGCGTGGTGCAGGCGGCAGGCGCAGGCGTGACGAAAGTGAGCCCAGGCGACCATGTGGTGCTGACGTTTGGATCCTGCGGCCATTGCCGCTCATGCCAGGAGGCGGAGCCCGCCTATTGCTGGCATCAATTCCCCCTCACCTTCGCCTGCACGCGCCCCGACGGCTCGCATTATCTGACCGATGAGGCGGGACGCCCCGTGCATGGGGATTTCTTCACGCAATCCTCCTTCGCGACCCACGCCATCGCGCGCGAGCGCAATGTGGTGAAAGTGCGCAAGGACGCGCCGCTTGAACTGCTCGGCCCGCTGGGCTGCGGCGTGCAGACGGGCGCAGGCGCCGTGCTCAACGATTTCCGCCTGAAGCCCGGGCGCTCCCTCGCCGTGTTCGGAACCGGCGCGCTCGGACTGTCGGCGATCATGGCGGCGCGGCTCGCAGGCGCAGGGCGCATCATCGCCATCGACCGCCATCCCGCGCGCCTTGCGCTCGCGCTCGAACTGGGCGCCGACGCAGGCATCGCCGCCGGCGCCGACCCCGTGGCCGAGGACGTTTTGCGCGCCGCGCCCGGCGGCGTCGATTATGCGCTCGACACGACCGGCGCGCTCGACGTGATGCGTCAGGCGGTCGCCGTGCTTGCGCCGCGCGGCGAATGCGGTTTCGTGACGAGCCCGTGGGACGGATCTGAAATGTCGCTGTCGGTGCGCCACCTCCTGCTCGGCCGCAAAGTGCGCGGCGTGATCGAGGGCAACAGCAACCCCGACGTGTTCATTCCCCAGCTCGTCGATTTCTTCATGGACGGCCGCTTCCCCTTCGACCGGCTCGTGACCTTCTATCCCTTCACGGAGATCGAGAAGGCGTTTCACGACAGCGAGAGCGGCGCGACGGTGAAGCCGATCCTGCGCATCGGCGCGCTCTAGGGCTGCGCTACTTTTCCATCGACGATGTGCACGCGCCGGTCGGCCTTCGCCGCCAGTTCGAGATCATGCGTGACGATGACGATCGCCTTGCGGCTGGCGGGCGAGGACGCGTCCACGATACCGCGCATGATGGAGAGCACCTGCGCGCTCGACTGGGTGTCGAGATTGCCGGTCGGCTCGTCAGCGAGAATGACAAGCGGCTCGTTGGCGAGCGCGCGCGCGATAGCGACGCGCTGACGCTGCCCGCCCGACATCTGGTCGGGCCGCTTGTGGGCGTGGTCGGCTAGGCCGAGCGAAGCGAGAATGCCGAACGCGCGCTGGCGCATGGCGTCTTCCGCAAGCCGGCCCAGCGCGCGCATGGGCAGCATGACGTTCTCCAGCGCGCTGAACTCGGGCAGCAGAAAGTGGAACTGGAACACAAAGCCCAGCTCCGACAGGCGCAGGCGCGCGCGCGCCTCTTCATCCAGCCCCTTCGTGCTGCGCCCGGCCACGAGCACGTCGCCGGAGGTCGGCGCGTCGAGCAGACCCAGAAGATAGAGAAGCGACGATTTGCCCGAACCCGACGGGCCGGTGATCGCGACGAATTCACCCGGCGCGACCGTGAAGTCGACGCCGGCGACAAGCGTCGTCGGCTGCTCGCCCTCGATGACGCGCGTGACGGCGCGGGCCTCCAGAAGCGCGCTCATGACGCGCCCCGGATGATGTCGACGGGCTGGACGGCGGCCGCCTTGCGCGCGGGGAAATAACCGGCGACCGCGGAGGCCGCCAGCGCCACCGCGCCGGCGATCAGATAATGCAGCGGCGAATACAGGATCGGCAGGCGCGTGGCGTCCATGAAAGGCGATTTGAACTCGACCTGCCCCATGGCCCATGAAAGGACGAAGCCGAGCGCCCAGCCCACGACAAGGCCAAGGACGCCGATGATAAGCCCTTCGAGCACGAAGATCCGTCGCACCATATGCGCCGGCATGCCGATGGATTTCATGATCGCGATGTCGCGCGTCTTTTCGTGGGTGATGGTGGAGATGATGTTGTAGGTGCCGAAGGAGGCCACAAGAAGAATGGCGCCGACCACGGCGAACATGATGAAATTGCGGATCTGGAACGCGGCGAGAAGATCCTCGTTGGCCTCAAGCCAGGACACCGCCTTATAGCCGGTCTCGCGCTCCACGCGCATGGCGACGTCGCGCGCGTCCATGGCGTCGAGCGTCTTGATGCGGATCTCGTTCACAAGGCCTGTCTGGCCTGCAAGAATCTGCGCGGTTTTAAGAAGCGTGTAGGACTGGGTCTCGTCGATCTGGTTCACGCCCGAATGGGAGAGCGCGACCACATTGGCCGACAGCGTGCGCCCCGCGCCGCCCACCAGCGTGATGGAATTGCCGACGCGCGCGCCGATCTTGCGCGCAAGCCCGTCGCCCAGAATGATGGCGTTCGACGTCTTATAGAGATCGTCGAGCGAGCCCTTCACAACATGGTTCGCAAGCTTCGAAACATTGGACTCGCGTCTGGGATCGACGCCGATCACGCTCGCCGCCGTGTCGCGGCCCGCGAAGCGCAGCACGGCCTTCGACTGCACGGAGGGCGCGACGGCGCCGGGCGACCAGGCTTCAATGCCGGCCATGATCGCATAAGGATTCTTGATGCCAGGCCGCGTCGCCGGGGTGGAGAGGCCGCGCAACTCCACCATGTCGTAGAGCGCTTCGGCGGGCTGGCGCGGCGGATCGCGCCGCTGGTCGCTCACTGAGACATGCGGCAATGCGTCCACCAATTGCGTCACGAAATCGCGCTGGGAGCCTTCCATCAGCGCCGCCATCATCACGGAAAAGCCGACGCCCGTGGCGACGCCAACGATGCCCACGAGCGTCTGGCGCGCACGCGCGCGCACATGGGTGAGCGCGATGCTGACGATGAGGCTCATGACGCTCCACTCATGACGCTCGCCTCATTGGTTCCGCCTCATTGGTCCCGCCTCGTGGGTTCCGCCTATGGCGTGGCCTCGGGCGCCACGCGCACCCGCATGCCGTCCCGCAGATTCGCGCGCGCCGGGCTCGCCACGCGCTCCCCCTCCTTCAAGCCCTCGACGATCTCAACCATGCGCACGCCGCGCAGGCCGACGCGCACGTTGCGCCGCGCCAGCGCGCCGTCCGCCACGACGAAAACGGCGTTGTCGAGCAGAGCCTCGGCGGGAAGCAACAATGCGTCCGCCTTCTCCTGCGTGACGATGTTGGCCTCCACGCTCATGCCGATCATGAGCGGGCTTTCCGCCGGCAGATCGAGATAGACGCGGAAGGTCTTGGTGGCGGGGTCGCCCTTGGGCGTGATCTCGGAGACCTGCGCCGCAAGGCTTTCCGAGCGGAATCCTTCCGCGCGCAGCATTGCTTTCTGCCCCGCTTTCACGCGCGGCACGTCCTCCTCGTTGACGTCGGAGACGATGCGCAGGGGCTTTGGCTGGCCGACCCAGAACAACACGTCGTTCGCCCCCGTGCCGGCGATCTCGCCCACTTCGCCGTCACGGCGCAGGACGACGCCCTCCATCGGCGCGCGCAGGACGAGGTCGTCGATGCGCTCGCGCTGGGCGAGGATGCGCGCCTGGAACTCGCGCAATTGCGTTTCAGTCTGGTCGAGCAGCGTTTGCGGCGCGGCGGCCCGCGCGACCAGACCTTCGATGCGTTTCACATCGGCGGCGAGGCGCGCGCGGCGCGCCTCCAGCTCGGCGAGCGCGGCCCGCTCCTGCGAATCGTCAAGCCTTGCGAGGACGTCGCCCGCCTTCACGCGCTTGCCCTCGCAATCGCATAATTCGACGATGCGCTTGCGCTGCAGGGAGACGACCTTGGCCCAGCGCACCGGCTCGACCGCGCCCGTCGCATAGACGATCTCCGCCGCCGAACCGCGTCGCGCGGCGGCGACCCCCACCTGCGGCGCGAAACCGCCCGTCGCGACCCAGGCGACGGCGCCGGCGGCGAGCGCCGCCAAAACGAGCAAAACGACTGCGCGACGCGCGGAAAAAGACGACGGGGACATGAGTTTTTTCTAACACACATGCGCCGCGCCGTCTTGCGACAGGTCAAGCCCTGGCCTCAGCGACCCGCCTGCTCCCAGCTCAGGCAATTGCCGTCCGGATCGACGAGGGCGAAGCGGCGCACGCCCCAGGGCGTGTCCGCGGGCGCGGTGAGGCGAGGAAATCCGTCCTGCGGAATGCCAAGCCGCGACCACCTGCGCCAAAGAGCGTCGGCGTCGGGCACGCGCATATGCGCAAGCGCGCTCGAGCGCGCGGGCTCAAGATCAGGCCAGGCGAAAAAGTGCAGCTCCACCCCGCCGGCCCGCAGCACGAGATAATCGGCCGCAGTCTCGCCTTCGGCCAAGAAGCCGAGCCGCGCATAGAAGAAACGCGCGCGATTGAGACAGCGCGCGGGCAGGACGGGAATGGCGCGCTCTTGCTCGTCGCGCTCTTGCGCGGCGTGCTCTTGCGCGGCGTGCTCTTGCGCGGGCGCGAAAGACGCATGACAGGCCCGATCACGCGGGCGCCGGAGCCCGGCGCGCGCTTGCGACGAATCCACTCTGGCTTGCAAAACCCTGAGCCCCGGCCCCCGCCCCGCTCACGCCCTTGCGGGCGTCTCCATGCGGGCAGGATGGCGCGGCAATGCGCCCAATCTTTGGCGGCGCGGCCGCGGGCTCACTTCTTCTTTTTGCGAAACAGCCATGCGCCCCAGATGGCGCCGGCGGCGATGAGCGCGTATTCCCAAACCTCGAGGCCCATGATCTGCGTTTCCTCTCCGGCGGTGAGGCTGTGGTGCGGACGGCGGGGATCGAACCCGCACGGGAAGTCCCGAGGGATTTTAAGTCCCTTGCGTCTACCAGTTTCGCCACGTCCGCGACGCTTCAGCAATATCGTCGGCGCGGGGCGCGCACAAGCTGCAGACGCAGGATCGCAAGCTCAGGGCAGCAGGCGACGAGGCTGGCCGCGGCCGTCGGCGTAGCCATAGATCCAGTCCATGCGGCTCATCATCGCCTCGCCCGAGAGCCCGCGCATCACGAGGTCGCGGGCGAGCGCGAAGGGGCCGGACATGTGGTAGACCGCGCCCTGCCTGCGCGAGGCGATGGCGACGTCGGTGGTGCGGGGAATGCGCTCGGCCTCGTAATCGGCGACGGCGGCGGGCACGTCCGCGCCCCGACGCGCGAGCGCGCGCACGAGCGCGGCCGCATCCTCGATGGCGAGCGCGGAGCCCTGCGCCAGAAAGGGCAGGATGGGATGCGCAGCGTCTCCCAGAAGCACGACGCGCCCGTCGAGACTCCAGCGCGGCGCGGGGGGACGCTCGAACAGCGGCCAGCGGCGCCATGAGGGCGCGAGCGCCACGAGTTCGCGCGCCTCGCTGCGCCAGCCCGAGAGCGCGGCGCGCAAGGCGCGCGGATCGGTTTCGCCTGCGCGCCAGGGATCGGCGCGCTCATCGTCGCGCCAGTCGTCCTCGATGATCACGACCATGTTGATGAGATCGCCCGACCGCAGCGGGTAATGCACCATATGCGCGCGCGGCCCGAGCCACAGATTGGTCTCCATGGCGAGCGCGCCCGCCGGCGCATCGCGCCCCGGCGCCAGCGCGCGCCATGCGGTGCGGCCGGAATAGATCGGCCGGTCGGACAGGCCAAGGCCGAGACGTTCGCGCAAGGCGGAGCGAAGCCCGTCCGCGCCCACGAGCAGATCGCCGCGCAGGCGCAGATGCTCGCCCCGTCCCCCGCCCATGCGCACGCCCGCCTCAACGCCGTCAGGCAGGACCGCGAAGCCGAGCGTCTCGCAATCGGTGCGCAGGTCCACGCCCGCCGCGCTGCAGGCCTCGAGAAGGGCGCGCTGGAGATCCGCGCGATGGATGACGAGATGGGGCGCGCCCCAGCGCACGTCGGCGAGCGCGCCGAGCGGCATGCGCATGAGCAGCGCGCCGTTGCGGCCGTTGCGCACGCGCAGCGCGTCAGGCGCGAGCGCATGGGGCAGGCAGGCGTCGAGCGCGCCGAACGCGCGCAGCACGCGGGTGGCGTTGGGCGAGAGCTGTATGCCGGCGCCCACTTCATCGAGCGCAGGCGCGCGTTCAAGAACCGTGACGCGCAGCCCCGCGCGCGCAAGCCCCAGCGCCGCCGCAAGGCCGCCGACGCCAGCTCCCGAAACGATGACGTGGAGAGGTTCGCTCACGCGCGCGCCATCCGCTCAGGCGGCGGCCGGCGCCGTCCATTCGCACTCGGCCGGAGAGGCGTGCGCGCCCAGCGACGCGTCGAACGAATAGCGCGTCGAGCAATAGGGGCAGATGGTCTCCGTGTCGGAGCCCATGTCGATGAAGATGTGAGGATGATCGAACGGCGGCAGCGCGCCGATGCACATGAACTCCTTCACGCCCACGCGCACGACGGGCGCGCCCGGCTGATTGTGGAAATGCGGCGTGGAATGATCGGAGGCCATGTCGAAAACCCTTTATCGGACGGGCGCACCATAAGGGAGGCGCGCGCGTTTGGGTAGGGGCCTGCCGCCCCGCCGAAAGGCTAGACCGGGCGGGCGGGCGCGCCGTCCCCGCTCTCCTCGCCCGCGACCTGCGCGGGGTCGAACTCCCGCGACACGCCGCAGAACTCGCAGGTCACGCCGATCCGGCCGTTCTCGCCCACCATGTCGCGGCGGTCCTGCGCGGAAAACCCCTTCAGCATGCGCTCCACCCCCTCCCGCGAACAGCGGCAGGCGTGGCGCAGGGGGCCGGCCTCATAGACCGTCACGCCCCGCTCGTGGAACAGGCGGTAGAGCAGGCGCTCGCTGGAGAGCGCGGGATCGACCAGCTCATGGTCCTCCACCGTGCCCGCGAGCGCGCGCGCCTCCGACCAGGCGTCGTCTTCAGCGAAATCCTGCTCCGGCGCGCCGGCGGGCGCATCGCCCGGATCGAGGTCGGCCATCCTGCGCCGCTCGGGCGAGTCCGGCAGGAATTGCGCGATCAGCCCGCCCGCACGCCAGCGCGGACCCGGCGCCCCGCCGGTGACGAGTTCGGCCACCGCCAGCCGCACCAGCGTGGGGATCTGCTCGGAGCGCAGGAAATATTCATGCGCCGCCGCCTCCAGCCCCTGACCCTGCAAGGCGACCACGCCCTGATAGCGCGACATGTCCGCGCCCTGATCGATGGTGAAGGCGAGATGGCCCCGGCCCAGAAGGTCCGCCGCGGACACCGCGCCGTCGGCCTGCGCCTGCGCGAGCCTGTCGGCGTCGAAGCGCGCGAAGGCGCGCAGGCGGTCGGGCGCGTCGAAATCGACGACGAGCATGTCGATCACGCCGTCGCTGCGCGTCTGCAGCTGAAAGCGCCCCTCGAACTTCAGCGAGGTTCCAAGCAGCGCGGTCAGCGCCGCCGCCTCGCCCACCACGCGCGCCACGGGCGCAGGATAACCGTGATTGGCGAGCAGCACGTCGAGCGCCGGGCCCAGCCGCACAAGGCGGCCGCGCACGTCGAGCGGGATCACCGCGAAAGGAATGACAAGATCATCGCCGCCGGCGTCCGAGACCGGCCGCGAGGCCTGCGCATTGTCGCTCATCTGCTTCGAATCCTCGACTGCGCCGCCTCACAGGGCGGCGAAGGAATCCGGCGCCATCGACCAGCACAGCACGCCTTTTTGCGCGTGCAGCCGGTTCTCAGCCTCGTCGAACACCACGGAATTGGGGCCGTCCATCACCTCGTCGGTGACTTCCTCGCCGCGATGGGCGGGCAGGCAATGCATGAACAGCGCGTCGCGGGCGGCGGCGCCCATCAGTTTGGCGTTCACCTGAAACGGCGAGAGCAGGTTGTGGCGCCGGCGCGCCTCCTCCTCGTCGCCCATCGACACCCAGCAATCGGTCACGACCGCATGCGCGCCGTCCACCGCCTCGAACGGATCATTGGTGAGCGTGAGGCTGACGCCCTCGCGCTTCGCCCAGTCCACGATGGCCGAACCCGGCGCGAGCTCCGCGGGCGTGGCCACGCGCATTGCGAAATCGAAGCGCTGCGCGGCGTGGATCCAGCTCGCCAGCACATTGTTGCTGTCGCCGGTCCAGGCGATCGTGCGCCCCTTGATGGAGCCGCGATGCTCCTCGAAGGTCATCACGTCCGCCATGATCTGGCAGGGATGGCTGCGCTTGGTGAGCCCGTTGATGACGGGCACGGACGCATTGGCGGCGAGTTCGCGCAGATCCTCATGGTCGAGGATGCGGATCATCACGCCGTCGACGAAACGCGAGAGCACGCGCGCGGTGTCGGCGATCGACTCGCCGCGGCCGAGCTGCATTTCCGCGCCCGTGAGCATGATGCTCTCGCCGCCCAGCTCGCGCACGCCCACGTCGAAGGAGACGCGGGTGCGGGTGGAGGGCTTGTCGAACACCATCGCGAGAACCTTGCCCTCCAGCGGGCGCACGTCCGAGCGCACGCCCTTGCGGCGACGCGCCTTGATGCGCTTGGCGGCCTCGAGGATGGCGCGCAGTTCGCGCGCGTCCACCTCGGTGAGGTCGAGGAAATGGCGGGGCGTGGGGCGGGCGGTCATGCGGAGGCTCCGGCCTGCGTCTTCTGCGCGGCTTCAAGCGCCGCGCAGGTCCTGTCGAGCCGCTCGAGCGCTTCGTCCATCTCCGCGTCCGTGACGGTGAGCGGAGGCAGAAGCCGCACCACATTGTCGCCGGCGGGGATCACCAGAATGCGCTGCGCGCGCGCAGCCACGGCGAAATCGACGTTGGGCGCATGCAGGCGCAGGCCCAGCATCAGGCCCTCGCCGCGCACTTCGGCGATGATGGAGGGGCGCCGGTCCATCAGCGCCGCGAGCTTTTGCTTCAGCCGCAGGCCGGCGTCGCTGACGCGCGCAAGAAAGCCCGGCTCCAGGATCAGGTCGAGCGCGGCGGCGCCCACCGCCGTGGCGAGCGGATTGCCGCCATAGGTCGTGCCGTGCGTGCCCGCGACCATGCCGCGGCCGGCCTCGCGCGTGCACAGGAAGGCGCCCAGCGGAAAGCCGCCGCCGATGCCCTTGGCCACGGCCATCACGTCAGGCTTCACGCCCACGAGCTCATGGGCGAACAGCTTGCCGGTGCGCCCCATGCCGCATTGCACTTCATCGAGCACGAGCAGCAAGCCATGGGCGTCGCAAATCTCACGCAGACCGCGCAGGAAGCCCGCCGGCGGCACGCGTATGCCGCCCTCGCCCTGAATAGGCTCGACGAGCACGCCCGCCGTCGCAGGCCCGATGGCGCGCTTCACGGCCTCAAGGTCGCCGAAGGGAACATGGTCGAACCCGTCCACCTTGGGGCCGAAGCCCTCGATATATTTCGGATTGCCGCCGGCCGCGATCGTGGCGAGCGTGCGGCCATGGAAAGCGCCCTCGAAAGCGATCAGCCGGAAGCGCTCCGGCTGGCCGCCGGCCGCGTGATATTTGCGCGCGGTCTTGATGGCGCCCTCCAGCGCCTCGGCGCCGGAATTGGTGAAGAACACATAATCGGCGAACGTGGCGTCAACGAGCTTGCGCCCCAGCGCCTCCGCCTCGGGAATGCGGAACAGGTTCGACACATGCCAGAGCTTGCGCCCCTGTTCGATCAGCGCCTCGACCAGACGCGGATGCGAATGGCCGAGCGCAAGCACGGCGATGCCGGCGCCGAAATCGAGATAGCGATCGCCGTTCTCCGCCACGAGCCACACGCCCTCGCCGCGCACGAAGGCGACGTCCGCGCGCGCATAGGTCGGCAGGAGCGGCGAAGAAGAATTGGCGGCGGGCGTCTCGGGCATGGCTGGCACAGGCTTGAGCGAAACGTTGGGGGCCTGCGCGATGCGCGTGGCCCAAAATCAAACTGCCGCCTCGCGGGCGGCAGGTCGAACGCCAGACTCTTAGAATTTTCCGGCGGAACGGTCAAATGAGGCGTGAACGCGAGCCCGGCGCGAAAGAAGGCGCGCGGCGCGCACCCCATCGTCAACGCATGCGCGACGGCGCGCCTCAATAATGACTCAAGAGTCAGCCCTTTTGCGGACGCGAACGCGCATGAGCGCGCAAGATGCGCGCGCCGGCTGCAAATGGCTTGGGGAAAACATGGGTTTTCCCCGGCGGCGCCGGCCGGCGAGCCTTGCGTGCGATTCAACGGCTAGTGTAGTTTCCCGCTCGTCCACTACGACATTTCGTGCGGCGGACTTTCAAAACGAGTTTCCCACGCGTTCAACGACGCCGGCGAAGCCGGCGAGGCGGCGCGTTTGGATTCCCGGATCGGATGCTTGAGGAGGGCGTATGTCCTGGACCGATGAACGAGTCGATCTCCTGCGCAAATTGTGGTCGGAGGGCCTGAGCGCCAGCCAGATCGCTGCGGAGCTCGCCAATGGCATCACCCGCAACGCCGTCATCGGAAAAGTCCACCGCCTCGGCCTGTCGGGCCGCGTCAAGACCGTCGCGCCGGCCGCCGCGCGTCCGCGCGTGCAGGCGCCGCGGGCCGCCAAGCCGACCACGCAACGCGCCACCACCGTTGTGCGCGGAAACACCGCGCTGGTGATGGAGGCGCGCGCCTATGAGGCGCCCGCGCCCCGCCCGGTGGAGGACGTGGTGATCCCGATCTCCGAGCGCGTGACCATTATGGAATTGCGCGAGGCGATGTGCCGCTGGCCGCTGGGCGACCCCTCCACGCCGGAGTTCCGCTATTGCGGTTCGCGCTCAGACGTCGGCGCTTCCTATTGCTCGCATCACGCGCGCATGGCCTACCAGCCCGCGCAGGACCGTCGCCGCGAGCGCCGCGCCCAGCGCCCCAATTAATTCGCCCCTTCCGGCGTCGCCGCGCAGGCCGCGCGTCACGCTGAGAGCGGAATGAGCGCGCGGAACGTCGCGCCTGCGCCCGGCTCGCTTTCAATCGTCAGTCGCCCGCCATGGCGCACCACAATGTGCTTGACGATGGCGAGGCCCAGACCCGTGCCGCCCTTGGCGCGGCTCGTCGCCGCATCCGCCCGATAGAAGCGCTCCGTCAGCCGCGGCAGATGTTCGCGCGCCACCCCCGGCCCCTGATCGCTCACCGCGAAGACCGCATCGCCGCCCTGCCGCGCGACTTCGACGCGCACGCGCGCGCCCTCGCCCGGCTGCGCGCCGTATTTGATCGCGTTCTCGACGAGATTCTCAGCCACGCGGAACAATTCGTCCGCATCGCCGCGCACGACCACGTCCTGCGCGAGCGCAAGGTCGAGCCGCGCGCCCTCCTCCCGCGCAAGCGCGTCGAGCGAGCCTGCGACGCGGCGCGCGACGTCGGCGAGATCGACGCGCTCGGTGGGGCGCACATGCTCCCTCTGCTCGATGCGCGAGAGCGACAAAAGATCGTCGATGAGACGCGACATGCGGCGCGCCTGTTCAGCCATGATCGGCAGGAAACGGACGCGCGCCTGCGCATCGTCGCGCGCGGGGCCCTGCAGCGTTTCCACGAAGCCGAGCAGGGAGGCGAGCGGCGTGCGCAATTCGTGACTGGCGTTGGCGATGAAATCCGCGCGCATGCGCTCGAGGCGGCGCGGCTCGGTGAGATCGTGGAACGAGAGGACGATCACGAAGGCGCCGGCCAGCGCGACGGGGGCGACGTTCACCTCGAACAACCGTTCGACGGGCACGCGCTCGCTCCAGGTCGCGCGCTCAGCCTCGCCGCCGGCGGCGACGCGGCGCACCGCATCGATCACCTCGGGCGCGCGCAACGCCATCTGCAGGAAGGCGCCCGTGCGCAGGGCGGGCAAAAGCGCGCGCGCAGCCGCATTGGAGGCGAGGACGCGCTCGTCGGCCTCCACCGCGACGACGGGCGCCGTCAGCGCCTCCGCGAGCGCCGCGAAGGCGGCGCGCTCGACCTCGTCGAGCCGGCGCTGGACGGACTGGCTCATGGCCGGTTTCAGCCGCGACCGAGAAACGGCTGCGCGATGGGCAGAACCGTCGTCTCGAGCAGATTGGTCTCGTCGGGCAGGCTGGCGACGAGCACGGCGACGGCGGCGACTTCAGCGGCCTGCATGGTTTCGACGGCGGGGCGCTTGTGCATGTCGGGCACAAGCTCCGTGGCGGTCGAGCCCGGATGAATGATGGAGGCCGTGATCCCGTGCGCGCGCCCGTCAAGGGCGAGCGAGCGCGTGAGCCCGTCGAGCGCGAATTTCGTCGACGTGTAGCCGATCTGGTCGGGGCGCGGCACGCTCGCCGAAATGCTGCCGATGTTGATGATGCGCCCGCGCTTCTGCGGCCGCATGATCTTCAGCGCCTCGCGCGAGCACAGGAAAGCGGAGGTGAGATTGGCGTCCACAATGGCGCGCCAGCGCGCGAGCGACAATTCATGCGTGGGCGTGGGATCGGCGAAGCCCGCGCAATTCACGAGCAGATCGAGGCGCGCGAATTCGTTGTTCACCGCGTGGAACAGGCAGATCACGTCGTCTTCCACCGTGACGTCAGTGCGCACGGCGCGCGCGCGGCCTCCGGCGGCTGCGATGCGCGCTTCAAGCTCTTCGAGCCGGTCCTTGCGCCGCGCGGCGAGAACGACCGCCATGCCCTCGGCCGCAAGGCCTTCCGCGATCGCCGCCCCGATGCCGGAACTGGCGCCCGTCACGACGCCCACGCGTCCGCTCAGCCTGCCCATGGTCTCCTCCGTCCCTTTAACGCCGCTCAGGAAGGCGCGCCGGCGCGCGCATCTTCGGCGCGACGCGCGGGCGCGCCCCATGCGCGCAGTTTCGCGCGCTCTTCTTCGGTGATCTCGGTGAGATTGTTGGGCGGCATCGCGCGCGTGAAGGCGGCCTGCAGGCGCACCTGGTCGCGCCAGCGCTCCACGCGCTCGGGCGTGTCGAGCAGCACGCCCTTGGGCGCGATGGCGACGCCGGGCCATGCGGGCGTATCCGAATGGCACATGGAGCAGCGCGAGACGACGATCTCCGCGACCTCGGCGGGCGCGGCTTTCGCTTTCGCCTGAGCGAGCGCGGACGCCGCAGGCTCGGCGAAGCCGAATTTCTCGCGCATGACCGGACTCGCCGGCAGGCTCGCGGCGATGGCGAGCGCGACCGCGAGGGCCGCCACGATCCACATCCACCAGAAATTCCCCTGCCCTAGATGGCGCAGGTTGTAGAAGTGGCGCACGAAAGCGCCCGCCACGAGAATGAGCGCGACGACGGCCACCGCATAGGGGCCCGACCACACAAGCGGATAATGGCCGGAGATCATCAGGAAGACGACCGGCAGCGTCAGGTAATTGTTGTGGGTCGAGCGGATCTTGCCGATCTTGCCGTAGCGCGGGTCCGCCTCCTCGCCCCGCATCAGCGAGGCGATCACCTTGCGCTGGTTGGGAATGATCACGAGGAAGACGTTGCCCGTCATGATCGTCGCCATCAGCGCGCCGGTGTGGATGAAGGCGCCGCGCGGCGAGAACACCTGCTGGAAGGCCCAGGCCATCAGCACGATGAAGGCGAAACCCACGGCGGCCAGCGCGGCCGGCTTCTCGCCCAGTTTCGACTTGCACAGCAAGTCATAGACGATCCATCCGACCGCCAGTCCGGCGATGCCGAGGCCTGCGGCGGCCGGCGCGGAAATCGCGCGCACGGCGGGATCGATCAGATAGACGTCGGCGGAGACGTAATAGATCCACACGAGCAGGAAGAAGCCGGAGATCCAGGTCGTGTAGCTCTCCCACTTGTGCCAGATCAGCTCCGGCGGCAGGGCCGCAGGCGCGACCAGATATTTGCGCACGTGGTAGAAGCCGCCGCCATGCACCTCCCAGGCCTCCCCGCCCTTGCCGGCGGGAATGTCGGGCGCGGCTTTCAGGGCCGCGTCGATGTGCATGAAATAGAAGGACGAGCCGATCCACGCCATGGCGGTGACGATGTGGAGCCAGCGCAGCAGCAGGCCCACCCATTCCGTGACGACGCCGTCCACGACAAGCCCGTCCATCGATCACCCCCGTGCGGCCAGAGCCATGCGCCCGCGGGCTCCGCGGCGTCGGCTGTCCGCTCCCTTGTGACGCCGCCCGGACGCCAAGACAAGGGCCGCGCCGGCTGCGACGAAAGTCGGAGAAATTTTCTCCCGGACCTGCGCCATTCCGCTAGCGGAGACACCCCGCCGCTCTCTATGTAAGCCTCATATGACACTTTTGTATGATTCCCGTGACGGTAGATTCTCGTGCCGCGCCTTCTGCTTGTGAACAGCTCCTCCCTGTCGCGGCTCGAGCTGGCCGAACGATTGCGCGCCCGCCGGATCCGCGTGACGGAAGCTGACAGCCTCGACGCGGCCATAGAGCTCATCGAGACGATCGGTCCTGACGCCATCCTGACCGAGCGCGAGCTTCGCGACGGGGATTGCTCCAATCTCCTGAGGCTTTACGCCACGCGCCTGCCGGTGGCCGTGATCGTGCGGGACGCTGACCCGCAGACCCGGTGCTGGGCGCTCGCCCTGGGGGCGGACGAAGCGCTCGACTGGCCCATCGACCAGCACGAGCTATTCCTCCGCCTCATGAAGTCGATCCGCCGCCGGCAGGGGCAGGACGGCCTCTTCCTGCGGGCGGGCGGCCTGCGGCTCGACCCGGCGACGCGAGGCGCCGTAGGCGCGGGCATGGAGGGCGTGCGGCTGACGGGCGCGGAATTCGAGGCTCTGCGCCTGCTGGCGGCCAATTCCGGGCGCATCGTGGCCCGTCCCCTGATCCATCTCGCCGCCGCAGGCCGGCCGATGCCGGCAAGGAGCCGGGCCGTGGACCTGCTCATCAGCAAGATCAGGCGCAAGCTGCAGGCGATGGCCGCAGCCGCCGCCCTGAGCGAGGCTCCCCGCATCCTGGCGGCGCGGGGCGGCTATTGCCTGCAGCGGTTCGACGAAACCGCCTCGCGGCGCGCCCTCGCAGCGGCCGCCCCCGCCACAGGGGAAAACAGGGGAAACCGCCGGAGCGGCCGTGTCGGCTGAGCGGCGCGTCTGCTAGTTTCCCGGCCATGCTGGAACGCCCGTCCGACCCCGCCCCCGCCGCGCCGGAAAAGCCCGCCGATGCGGCGAAGGCGACGCCGATGATGGCGCAATACATCGAGATCAAGGCGGCCAATCCCGATTGCCTGCTGTTCTACCGGATGGGCGATTTCTACGAATTGTTCTTCGAGGACGCGGAGATCGCCAGCCGCGCGCTCGGCATCGTGCTCACAAAGCGCGGCAAGCATCAGGGCGCCGACATCCCCATGTGCGGCGTGCCCATCGACCGCGCCGACGATTATCTCCAGCGCCTGATCGGCCTCGGCCATCGCGTCGCCGTGTGCGAACAGACCGAAGATCCTGCGGAAGCGCGCAAGCGGGGCGCGAAATCCGTGGTGCGCCGCGAGGTCGTGCGCCTCGTCACGCCCGGCACGATCACGGAGGAGCGCCTGCTCGAACCCGGCCGCGCGAACGCTTTGCTCGCGCTCGCCCGCGTGCGCAGCGGCGAAGACGCATGGACCTTCGGCCTCGCCGCGCTGGACATATCCACGGGCGCGTTCAGCGTGAGCGAATGCGACTTCGCCAGCCTTGGCGCGGAGATCGCGCGCATCGATCCCAGCGAGATCGTCGCGCCCGACGCGTTCGACGAAGATCCCGAGCTACGCCGGCTTCTGACGGATGCGCGCATACCCTTCACCCTGACCGCACGCGCGGGTTCGGACGTGACGGCCGAACGCAGGCTCGCCGATTTTTACGGCGTGCGCACGCTCGACGGATTCGGCGCGCTCACTCGCGCGGAGATCGCCGCAGCGGCCGCAGCCATCGCCTATGTGGAGCGCACGCAAATGCGCGCGCGCCCGCCGCTGGGCCTGCCGCGCCGCCTGCATCGCGGCGCGACGATGGAGATCGACGCCGCCACGCGCGTCAATCTTGAACTCACGCGCACGACAAGCGGCGCGCGCGAAGGCTCGCTGCTCGCCTGCATCGACATGACCGTCACGCCCGCCGGCGGACGGTTGCTCGCCGAGCGCATCGCCGCGCCGCTGACCGAGCGCGCGCGCATCGACGAACGGCTCGACGCGGTGGAGGCGCTGCTCAACGAGTCCGCGCTGCGCGCGGATCTGCGCGCCAGCCTGAAAGGCGCGCCCGACATGGCGCGCGCGCTCTCGCGCCTGGCGCTGGGGCGCGGAGGTCCGCGCGATCTCGCCGCGCTGCGCGACGGGCTCGCCGCATGTCGCGCCGCCGCCCGGCTGATCGAGACGCGCTTCGCAGGCGCCGCCGACGCGCCCAAGGAAATCACGGCCGCCGCAGGCGCGCTTCTGGCCGTCGATCCCGCGCTGGAGGACGCGCTTGCGCGCGCGCTCGCCGACGAACTGCCGCTCAACAAGCGCGACGGCGGTTTCGTGCGCGCGGGCTTCCTGCCCGAACTCGATGAGGCGCGCGCCCTGCGCGACGAGAGCCGCCGCGTCGTCGCCTCGCTGCAGGCGCGCTACAGCGAGCTTGCGCAGACGAAACAGATCAAGATCAAGCACAATAATTTTCTCGGCTATTTCATCGAGACCAATCAGGCCAACGGCGAACGCCTGCTGCAGCCCCCGTTCAACGCCACCTTCATCCATCGCCAGACCATGGCCGACGCCATGCGCTTCAGCACCAGCGAACTGGGCGAGCTTGAGGCGAAAATCGCCTCCGCCGCCGACCGCGCGATCGCGATGGAGATCGGCGTGTTCGAAGATTTGTGCGCCGCCGCGCAGCGCGCGGACGCGCAGGTGAAGGACGCGGCCAACGCGCTCGCCTGCGTGGACGCGGCCTGCGCGCTCGCCGAACTCGCCGCGCAACGCGACTGGACGCGCCCGATCGTTGACGACAGCCTCGCCTTCCACATCGAAGGCGGGCGCCACCCGGTGGTGGAGGCGGCCCTGCGGCGCAATGGCGAGGGCTTCGTCGCCAATGATTGCGACCTCACGGGCGAGGACGGCGGCGCGCTCGCCGTGGTGACGGGCCCGAACATGGCGGGCAAATCGACCTATCTGCGCCAGAACGCGCTGATCGCCGCGCTCGCGCAGGCGGGCTCCTTCGTGCCTGCGCGGCGCGCGCATCTTGGAATCGTCGACCGGCTGTTCTCGCGCGTGGGCGCGGCGGATGATCTTGCGCGCGGACGCTCGACCTTCATGGTGGAGATGGTTGAGACCGCCGCCATTCTCAATCAGGCCGGGCCGCGCGCGCTGGTGATCCTCGATGAGATCGGGCGCGGCACGGCGACTTTCGACGGCCTGTCGATCGCCTGGGCGACGGTGGAGCGCCTGCATGAGGCGAACCGCTCGCGCACCTTGTTCGCCACGCATTTCCATGAGCTCACACGGCTCTCCGAACGCCTGCCGCGCCTCGTCAACCTCACCATGCGGGTGACGGAATGGAACGGCGAAGTGGTGTTTCTGCACGAAGTGGCGCGCGGCGCCGCCGACCGCTCCTATGGCATTCAGGTGGCGCGCATCGCGGGCCTGCCGAAGGACGTGGTGGAGCGCGCGCAGACGCTGCTCGCCGAACTGGAGGCTGGCGACCGGCGCAGGCCCATGGCCGAGATCGTCAACGACCTGCCCCTGTTCGCGGCCGCGCCGATCCAGACCGCCGCCAGCGTCGCCGCAAGCCCGCAGGCGAACGCGCTGCGCGAGGCGCTGGAGGCGCTGGACCCCGATGAGATGAGCCCGCGCGACGCGCTCGAGGCGATCTACGCGCTCAAAAAGCGCCTGCGCGAAGGCTGAGCGCGCGCCTTTGCGCTTCCGAAACCTTAATGCGCGAAGCCCCCGCCGCGCGCGGCCGCGTTAAGGACTCCGCGCATGGTTTCGTCCATGCTGACGCCTCGTCAGGGCCTCAGCGCGTCTTGCCATGAATGGATCCACCAAGCTTCTCATCGCATGCGGCGCGATCGCTTTGGCGGCGAGCGCCGCGGTCGCGCGTCTGGACGCGAGCCGCACGGAAAGCGCGCCCGCGACCCGCGCGGCGCAGGCCCCCGCCGCGACGCCGCCCGCAGGCCAGCCGAACGCGCGCGCGCCGGAGCGAGCGGCCGGGCGCACCACTCC
>CAZYBF010000049.1:0-22331 GCA_964645525.1 uncultured Beijerinckia sp. | reverse complement strand
CTCGCCTCCGCCCGTCCGCGCGCCGCTGAGCTTCTGGACGGGCCTGCGACGCCGCCTGCGGCCGCCGCCGAGGACGAGGAGGTGAACCTCGCGCTTACCCCGGTGGACGAGCGCCGCGTCGCGGAGATGCAGGCGCGCGCGGCCCGGCTCGGATTGCAGCCGCCGGCGGTGGACCCGGAGCTGCGCTCCACGCGCACCCGCGTCGTCGACGCCTCCGAAGGCACCCGCCTCGATCCGCTGCGCAACAAGACCTGGGACCTCAATTCGACCCAGACGATCCCGCCCTTCACGCCGTGAGCCGCATGGCCTAGCCGGCCGGCAGGATTGAGCGGGCGCGCCGCGCGACTTATGGTGCGCGCCCCGGCGCCTGTCGCGTCCGCCGATTCCGTGAGTGTCGCAGATTGACCACCGCATCCTCCTCCTCCGCCGCGCGCCTTCTCAGCATGACGGGTTTCGCGCGCGCGCAGGACAGCGCGCCGCCCTGGCGGCTCGCCTGGGAGATCAAGACCGTCAATTCGAAAGGCCTTGACCTGCGGCTGCGCCTGCCGCCGGGTTTTGACGCGATTGAACAGGACGCGCGCGCGCGCCTGTCCGCGCGCCTTTCTCGCGGCGCCTGCTATGCGACGCTGGCCGCCCAGCGTGAGAGCGCGGCGCCGGATGTGCGCGTGAACGAAGCCGCGCTGCAGGCGCTCGCCGCCGCGCTCGCGCGGGTGAACGCGCCCGGCGTCGCGCCCGCATCCCTCGACGGCCTGCTCGCCGAGCGCGGCGTCGTGGATGTGGTGGAGAGCGTCGACGACGAGGAGACGATGGCGCGCGCCTTCGCCGCTGCGCTCGCTTCTCTCGAGCGCGCGCTCGACGAATTGCTCGCCATGCGCGCGCGCGAAGGCGAGGCGCTACACGCCGTGCTGAGCCAGCGGCTGGAGTCGATCGCCCGTCTGGCGCAGGCCGCCGACGATGCGCCGGGCCGCAAGCCGGAGGCCGTGCGTGCGCGGCTTGCGCAATCCGTCGCGGCGCTTGCGGAGGCGTCCGCCGCGCTCGATCCCGCGCGGCTGCATCAGGAAGCGATCCTGCTCGCAGCCAAAGCCGACGTGCGCGAGGAGCTCGACCGGCTCAAGGCCCATGTGAGCGCCGCGCGCGAGCTTCTGGGCGCAGGCAAGCCGGTCGGCCGACGGCTCGATTTCCTCGCGCAGGAACTGGGGCGTGAAGCGAACACGCTGTGCTCGAAGTCCAATGATTCCCAGCTGACGCAGATCGGCATGGAGCTGCGCGTGGAGATCGAACAGTTCCGCGAGCAGGTGCAGAATGTCGAATGATCCGATTGCAAAGGGCAAGCCGATGACCGAGGCCGCGCGCGCCGCCGACCTGAAGCCGCAGGGCGCGATCCAGCGCCGCGGGCTGATGCTGATCCTCTCCTCGCCCTCAGGCGCCGGCAAGACCACGCTCACCCGCCAATTGCTGCAGGACAGCGCGCTTGACCTGACGCTTTCGATTTCCGTCACCACGCGCCAGCGTCGCACCAGCGAGGTGGACGGCATCCACTACCGTTTCGTCAGCCGCGAGGAGTTCGACAAGCTGCGCGCCCATGACGATCTGCTCGAATGGGCGGAAGTGCACGGCAATTTTTACGGCACGCCGAAATCGCCCGTGCAGCAGGTGCTCGCGCAGGGGCGCGACATGCTGTTCGACATCGACTATCAGGGCACGCAGAAAGTGCGCAAGAAGGCGCCCGCCGACACGGTGACGATCTTCATCCTGCCGCCCTCCATGCGCGAATTGCGCGCGCGGCTGGAGCGCCGCGCGGAGGACGCTCCCGACGTGATCGCCCGCCGGCTTGAGAACGCGCGCAACGAGATCGAGCGCTGGTCCATGTATGACTATGTGATCGTGAACGAGGACGTGCAGCGCGCGCTCGAGGAGGTGAAGGCGATCCTCCTCGCCGAGCGCCTGAAGCGCGCGCGCAGCGAGGCCGGCATCAGCGATTTCGTGGGACGCCTGCTCTCGGAGAAACAGGCGTGAGGCGGGAAGGGCGCGCGCGATGAGCGGCGCCGCGTTCCTGCTGGCGCTCGCCGCGGCGAGCGCAACCGCATCCGCGCTGGCGATATGGATTGCGCTGCCGCTTCTGCGGCGCATCGCCATGGCTGCGCCCGGCGCGCGCTCCTCCCACAAAACCCCTGTGCCGCAAATGGGCGGCGCATGCGTGCTGGCCGCCGCCTTCGCCGCGCTCGCGGCGGGGCTTGCGCTGCAGGGCGGCCCCGGCGCATGGACGGGGCTTGCGCCCGCGCTGTTATGCGCGGCGGCGCTGTGCGTGGTGGGCGCGCTCGACGACATATGGCGGCTTCCGGTTTGGCTGCGCCTCGCGCTCTACTTCCTGTGCGCGGGCGCTTTTGTTCTCGCGCAAGGCCCCGCGTTGCGGCTGTTTCCCGCGCTGCCCTTCGCGCTGGAGGCGGCGCTGGCTGCGCTCGCCATCGTCTGGGCGATGAACCTCACCAATTTCATGGACGGGATCGACGGCATTGTCGCGACGCAATTCGCGCCTGCTTTCGCCTGTTTCGCAGCGCTTGCTGCGACAGGCGCATGGGCGACCGGGGAGGGCGCGCTTGCGGCGGCGCTCGCGGGCGGCCTGCTTGGCTTCTTCGCCTTCAATCGTCCGCGCGCGAGCGTGTTTCTCGGCGACGCAGGCAGCGTGCCGCTCGGCTTCCTCGGCGCCGCGCTCGCCTGGCGCGTCGCCCATGAGGTGAATCTTTTCGCGGCCGCAGCGCCCTTTCTTTACTTCATCGCCGACGCCAGCATCACGCTGACGCGCCGGCTCGCGCGCGGCGAAAAGGTGTGGCGCGCGCACCGCGGCCATTTTTATCAGCGCGCCTTCGATGCAGGCCAGTCGAACTGGTCGATCCTGCGGCGCGTGTGCGCCTGCGCCTGCGCGCTTGGCGCGCTCGCCTTCGCCTCGCGTGGCGCAGCCGCTTCCGAGATCGCGCTTTATGTGCTCATCTCCTGCGCAGTGACCGCGTGGTTGCTCCATTCCCTGCGCCGGGGCGGCGGCGATGCAGCCTAGGCGCGCGCTCGTCACCGGCGCCAACGGGTTCATCGGCCGCGCCTGCGTGGATGCGCTCGTGGACGCCGGCTGGCTCGTGCGCGCGCTTGTGCGCAGGCCCCTCTATCCGCCTGCCTCTCTGCCCGCCGGCGTGGAGCAATGCGTGATCGGCGACATCGCCGAGCTGCGATGGGACTCTGTCCTTGGCGATGTTGAGGCGGTCGTGCATTGCGCCGCCATCGCCCATGCGCGTGGCGTTGCGCATGAGGATTACGTGCGCGTGAACCTTGCGCCTGTGCGTGCGCTCGCCCAGGCGGCGCAGGGGCGGCGCGTCGTCTTTCTCTCCTCGGTGCGTGCGATGGAGGCGGAGGCGCGGCCGCAGGATTCTTACGCGCAGACCAAGCGCGCGGCGGAGGAGGCGCTGCTGGCGCTCGCCCCGCATGCCTGCGCATTGCGACCTGCGCCGGTTTACGGGCCTGGCGCGCGCTACAACATGCGTGCGCTAGAGCTTCTCGCGCGCTCGTTTCTGCCGCTGCCTTTCGCGAACCTCGACGCGCCCCGTTCGCTTGTCTCGCTCGCCAACGTCGCCTCCGCCGTGCGCTTCGCGCTGGAGACGCCCGCGCTTTGTGGGCCTTGCGTCGCGGCCGATCCCGCCCCCGCGAGCCTGCCTGATTTCCTGCGCGCCTTTCGCCGCGCGCTGGGCGGACCCGCGCTCGTGTTTCCCATGCCGGCGTCGGCGCTGCGCGCAGGTGCGCGCCTGTGCGGGGCGGGGCGCCTGTTCGAGGAGCTCGCGCAGCGGTCAGCGATCTATCATCCCGCCGCGCTGCTCGACGCCGGCTGGCGCCCCGCGCATGCGGATTCTTTGGCGGGCGCGCGCGCCTGGGCCTTGCGCGCGGGCGCGGTCTGAGTGGTTACAAACGTTGCGTGGGAGGTTTCCTCCCTTGAGCTAGAGATGAGCCTCCGCCGCTTGTGGAAGCTCATGCTCGATGTCGGACCTCACGCAACCGGGAAACATCCGTCGTTCTCGGCTGCGGCGGATCAAGAACGCCCTCGTCGTCGTCCATGACGCCTTCGGCAGCGCGGCCGCGCTTGTGCTTGCGGTGGCGCTGATCGAGCAGCCGCGCGCGTTGTTCGCCTATTTTTGGCATGTCGCGCCCGTGGCCGCGCTCGTCGCGCTCGTCAGCGTCGGCGCGCTCGCGGCCGTGGGCGTCTTCTCTTCGCTGTGGCGGCTCGCCTCGCTCATCGATTTCTTCGCGATCTTCAAAAGCTCGCTTCTTGTCGCTGCGCTCATCGGTTTCGTAGTCGTGGCTGCGCCTGCGCTTGCCGCGCAGGCTGGCCTCTCCTGGCAGGCCGCGATCCTGTTCTGCCTCCTGCAAAGCGCGATCCTGATCACCGGTCGTGTCGCCTATCGCGCCTATCGCCTGCTGCTCAAGCGCAAGCTCAAGGAGCTGGAGAACATCGAGGCCGCGGTTTTCGTTGGCACGCTGAAAGAGTTCGACGGCGCGTTGCGCGCGGCCGAGCAGGGCCTGCTCAAGAACCTCACCATCGCGGGCGGCCTTCTGCCGCGCGGCGCCTCCGACGCCAAGCGCGTGCAGGGCGCGCCGGTGTTCGGCGACGTGGGGGCGCTGGAGACCGCCTGCGCCAAACTGCGGCTGGGCGGCATCAGCGTGTGCGCGGTGCTGATCGCCGGCAGCATGAGCGAGCGGCCGGAGGAATTGCGCGAGCTGCAGGTGGCCGCGCGGCGGCTGGGCCTGCAGATCCTGCGTCTGCAGCCGGTGGGTCTGTCGCCTGAAGCGGCGGCCGTGCCGCTCAACTTCGCGGACTTCTTCCTGCGCAGCGAAATCCGTGTCGATCGCGACCGCATCGACGCGCTGGTGCACGGCAAGTCGGTGCTTGTGACGGGTGGGGGCGGAACGATCGGCGGCGAGATCGCGCGCCGTGTGTTAGCCCATGGGGCCCGCGAACTCGTCGTCATCGACATATCCGAACAGGCGCTGCAATCCATCGTGGCGGAATTGTCGGCGCAATCGCAGGGCTGCCGCGTGATCGGCCATCTGGCGGACGTGCGGGATCGCGCGCGCATTCGCCGGTTGATGGCGCAGGCGCGCCCTGATGTCGTGGTGCATTCGGCTGCGCTGAAACACGTCGATCTCGCCGAACGCAATTGGCAGGAAGCCATCAAGACGAATGTCTTCGGCACGTTGAACGTGCTCTCCTGCGCTGCGGAGCTCAACGTGCCGCGGCTCGTGAACATCTCCACTGACAAGGCGGTGGAGCCCGTTGGCATGCTGGGGCTCACGAAGCGCTGCGCGGAGACTTTGGTCGCCCGCATGAAGGCGCGCGAGGGCCGCGACTTTCTGTCGGTGCGCTTCGGCAATGTGCTGGGCTCCAGCGGATCGGTCGTGCCGATCTTCCTGCGGCAGATCGCAAGCGGCGGCCCTGTCACGATCACCGACCCCGCCATGACGCGCTATTTCATGAGCATCAAGGAGGCGAGCGAACTCGTTCTCGTGTCATGCTCGCTTGTGTCCGGGTCTGACGATCCGCCGGCTGATCGCGGCGCGACCTTCCTGCTCGACATGGGCGAGCCTGTGCGCATCGTCGATCTCGCCGAACAATTGATCGCCTGGTGTGGATGGATCCCGCATGAGGACGTGAAGATCGTCTACACCGGCTTGCGGCCGGGCGAGCGGCTTGAGGAGCAGCTCGTGTGCGCGGACGAACAGGCGCAGCCCTCCGCCGTGAAAGGCGTGTTCCAGCTCGCCACGCCGCCGCAATCCTTCGATCACGTGGAAAGCGCGCTCGCGGGCCTTTCGACTGCGCTCGAGCGCGACGATGAGGCGCTCGCGCTTGAACATCTGCGTAAACTGACCGCGCGCCGCGCACCAGCCGCAGCCGTACATGCTGCGTGATCTGCAAAGGGCGCTGGGCGCGCTCGATCCAGCGCGCATTGGCGCCATGTTGATCTTGGTGTCGCCGCTCGTTCTGCCCTTCGCGCGTCGGCTCGGCCCGCCTGCGCTTGTGGCGGGGGCGGGGCTTGCGCTTCTCGCCTGGCGTCTGCGCGCGCCGCTCGCCGCCGGCCTGCGCCCGCGCGCGTTGAGCGCGTTTGAGCTCGGTTGCCTCGTGTTTTTCGCATGGGCTTTCGCCAGTCTGGCGTGGACGCCGGCGCCCCTGCGCGGCTTTGCGCAAGTGAGCGCCTGCGCGCTCGTCTTCGCCGCCGGCGTCGCCTTCTTCAGGCTCGCGCCGGCCTCCTCGCAGCTCTTCCATAAACTTTTCGCGGGCGCGCTCGCCGCCGCAGCGTCGATCTCGACGCTGGATCTGTCGATTGGCTCGCCGCTTGCCCAAGCGGTGCGCGGCGTCACGGAAGCCCACCGCTACAACATGGTCGCCCTCAGCCTCCTCGTGATGGTCTGCGGCCTCGCCCCCCATGCGCAGGCGGCGCGGGGATGGCGCCTCGTCGCTCTGTGCGCCGTCGCTGTCTTCGTTCTCGCGAGCGATAGCGAAAGCGCGAAGCTGGCGCTGGCTGGCGCTCTCGCCGCTTTTGCGCTCGCCCATCTGGTCCCGCAGCGGGCGCTCGCGGGGCTCGTAGGTCTTTGCTTTCTCGCATGCATGCTGGGGGCGCCATGGCTCGGCGCGGCGCTGGAGCCGCTGTTGGGCGCGCGCGGCGGCGCGTTCCTCGAGGCCGGGCATGCAGGCGAGCGCCTTGAGATCTGGCTTGGCTCGGGCGCTTTCGCGCTGCAGGGCCTGCCTTGGGGCCATGGCGCGGGCGCATCGCTCGCTTATGCGCAGGACCTCGCTTCGGCGCCGCGCGGCATGGGTTGGGGTCACGCGCATAACGCGTTCATCCAGGTCTGGCTGGAGCTTGGCGGGCCGGGCGCGGCCTTTGCGCTTTTGGCCTGCCTTGCGATCGCGCGCACGCTCGCACGCGTCGAGCGCGGCCTTTTTCCAGGCGCCTGCGCGCTTGTGGCCGCAGGCGCGCTCGCCTCGCTTGTGAGCCATGGCCTGTGGCAGGCCTGGTGGTGGAGCGCGCTGTTCATTGGCGCGCTCGCCCTGCGCCTCACGGGAACGAAGCCTTTAACATTCGATCGGCCATGAGCTATAGCTGGCGGGCCGATTCATGGCCGCCTCTTGCGCTCCCTGGCGCCGCGCGCGCCCAAGGACGACCGCATGGTTTCGAGACTTCGCGTTCTGCACGCCTATAAGGTGTTCTTCCCCGATGTGCGGGGCGGAGTGCCGACCGTGCTCGACGCGCTCTCACGCCTTGCGCCGCTGCGCTTCGCCCATTCTCTCCTTGTGACAAGCCGCGCGCCCGGCCGTCGCATGACGCCCGAGGGCGTGGATGTTGAGAGCGTCCGCTCGTTCGGCGACGCGCTCTCGCTGCCGATCGCGCCGCTTTATCCTTGGCGCCTGTGGCGACGTCTCGCGACTGCGGACGTGGTGTTCCTGCATGCTCCGTTTCCGCTCGCCGATCTCGTTCTCGCCTTCACTATGGGCAGGGCGCGCTCTCTGGTGGTCTATTGGCATTCGCATGTTGTCTCGCAGCGTCTCGCCTATCGGTTCGTCGCGCCTCTCATGCGTCTCACTCTGCGCCGCGCCGACGCGATCGTCCTCTCGCACCCCGCGCTCGTTTATGAAGGCTCCATCCTCGAGCCGCACCGCGCCAAATGCGTGTTCGCGCCTTATGCCGTGGACGCACGGAAGTTTCATCCGCTCGCGGGGTCGCCCGCGCAGCCGCGCGCGGGAGCGCAGCGACTTGTCGTCGCTTGCGGCCGGCTTGTGAAATACAAGGGCTTCGACGTGCTGATCGAAGCGGCGCAGCGTTTCGATGCGCAGGTGGTCATTGTCGGGGAGGGCGCCGAGCGCGAGGCGCTCGCCCGCAAAATTGCGCGATTGGGTCTTAGCGCGCGGGTGAGCCTGCCCGGCGTGCTCCAGGAGGAGGCGCTCATCGCGCTGCTGCAGCGCGCGGATGTGTTCGCGTTCCCATCGCTCACAAGCGCGGAGACATTTGGGCTTGCGCAGTTGGAGGCCATGGCCTGCGGCCTGCCGGTGGTGAACACAAGCCTTCCGACGGCTGTGCCAGAGCTCGCACGTCATGACAGCGAGGCGCTCACCGTGGCGCCGGGCGACGCGGCGGCCCTCGCCGGTGCGATTAATCGTTTGCTGGGCGACGAGGCGCTGCGCGGGCGCCTTGGCGCCGCCGCGCGCGCCCGTGCGCTCGAACATTACGATCTCCCGCTCTACGCGCAGCGCATGGAGCGGTTGATCGAAGAATGCGCCGCCGGCCGCGCAAGCGAACAGGTTTCACGATGAGCGTGCGCATCGGCGTCGATTTGAAGCCGCTGCTGGCGCAGCGCACCGGCGTCGGAAAATATCAGGCTGCGCTGATGGGCGCCGTTCTCGAGCGCGGCGACCGTTTCGCCTATGCGGGCTTTGCGGATCGCGGTTGGCGCGACGTGCCAGCAGACTTGCTCGACGTCGATCCTGCGCCCGCGCAGCGGCGCGCTTCCCTCGTGGGCTTCTTGCGCAGGGCTCCATTCGTCCACGCCGCCTATCAGGCCGCGCGTGGATTGATTTACGAGCGTACGGCGGCGCAAACGGGCGCAGCTTTTTTCCACGCCTTTCTCTATCGGCCGCCGCGCTTCGCGCCGCTTCCCTTCGTGCCGGTGATCTACGATCTCTCCAACAAGCGCGTGCCGCAGCACCATCCTGCGCAGCGTCTGCGCTGGATGGAGAAGCTTGACGCCCATGTCGCCGCAGCGCCTGTGATCCATACGATCTCTCGCTTCACGCGCGACGAGATCATGGACGTCTATGGCGTGCCGGTCGAGCGCATCCATGTGATCGAACCGGGCGTGGACGCGATCTTCCAATCCCCAGCCAGCGGCGATGCGGCCTTGCGCGCGCTTGACGTGACGGCGCGCAATTACTTCTTGTCGGTGGCGACGATCGAGCCGCGCAAGAACCTCGCGACGCTCATCCGCGCCTTCGCCGCGTTGCCGACGCAGGCGCAGGCCATGTGCCCGCTCGTGCTTGTGGGCGCGCAGGGTTGGTCGAACGCCCTGCCGCCGGAGACCGAAGGCCTCGTCGCCAGCGGCCGCGTGCGTTTTGCGGGATATGTCGCCGACAGCGACCTGCGCGACCTCTATGCGGGCGCCTGCGCCATGGCCTACGCCTCCACCTATGAAGGCTTCGGCATGCCCATCGCGGAGGCGCTCGCCGCCGGGGCGCCGGTGATCGCATCCGACATTCCCCCGCACAGGGAAGCCAGCGCGGGAGCGGCCCGCTTCGTGGACGCGCTCGACGTGGATGGATGGCGTCAGGCGCTCAGCGACGCCTATGCGGCGCGCTACGAGCCGCGGGGCGCGGTTCCGCCGGCGTTCACATGGCGCGGCGCCGCTGAAAAGACCATCGCGCTGTATGAGGAGACGCTGCGCCGGATCGGGTGATCAGAAGGCGATCGCCTGATCGCGCGCCATCCGGTCGTCGGCAAGCGCCATGGCGCCGACCAGCTCCTCAAACGAGAGCTTGCGCTTCCAGCCCAGTACGTTTTCAGCTTTCGCGGGCGAGCCGACAAGAGTGTCGGTTTCAGCGGGGCGATAGTATTTGGGATCTATCTTGATGAGGGTGCGGTTCGTTTTGCGATCGATGCCGCGCTCATTCAGCCCCGCGCCTTCCCAAACCAGATCGAAGCCCAGATGCTGCGCGGCCACCTGTGCGAATTCGCGAACGCTGCGCGCGCAGCCCGTGGCGAGCACGTAGGAATCCGCCGCGTCCGCCTGCAGCATCCGCCACATCCCCTCGACATAGTCGCCTGCAAAGCCCCAGTCGCGGCGTGCGTCGATATTGCCCAGCGCAAGAGCGTCGCGGCGCCCATGTTTCAGATGCGCGAGTTCAGACGTGATCTTACGGGTGACGAACTGGCGCCCACGCAACGGCGATTCATGATTGAATAAAATGCCTGAGCAAGCGTGCACGCCCCAGTTTTCGCGGTAGCTCGTCGTCATCCAATGCGCATAGAGCTTGGCGACGCCATAAGGGCTGCGCGGCTGGAACGGGCTGGTTTCGTCCTGAAGCGCGCCACGCGCTGCGCCGAACATTTCAGACGTCGACGCCTGATAGAAACGGATCTTCGGATTGACGACGCGGATAGCCTCAAGAAGGCGGGTCACGCCCAGAGCGTCCACATCCGCCGTGTAAACAGGTTGTTCGAACGAAAGGCCGACGAAGCTCTGCGCTGCGAGATTGTATATCTCGTCCGGCCGCACGTCCTCGACTGTTCGCAGAACGTTAGCCTGTTCGACGAGGTCTATGTCCACGAATTCAATGTCGTTGTTGACGCCAAGAAAGGACAGACGGCTCGTGTTCAGCGAGGACGAGCGGCGCTGACCGCCTACGACGCGATAGCCGCGCTCAAGGAGAAAACGCGAAAGATAAGCGCCATCCTGTCCGGTGACGCCTGTGATCAGCGCTGTCTTCCCCATGAGAACCCACCTAGAAGCCGCGTGCCCGCACGCCGCGCGTCGATGCTTGAACGAGACGAGACGTACTGGCTTCGGTGTCTCCCGATCGCGGACATTTGTAAAAATTTGTAACCACTGCGCGGCTTGTCGCGCGCGCATGTGGACCCGGCCGCTGGGAGCCGTTACATGGTGGCGGTCACGTAAACGCCCGAGCGACCGCGGGCCACCCACGCCAGAGTGCCCGATCATGAACCAGACGATCTGGAGGGAGCTGTCGCAGATCTGGCGCTATCGTGATTTCGTGTTCGATAGCGTGAAGCGCGATTTCGATCTGCGCTACCGCCGTTCGATGCTGGGCCTTGCTTGGGCTGTGCTCAATCCCCTCGCCATGGTGCTGGTCTACGCTTTCGTGTTCGGCTCACTGATGCAGCCGAGGCTCTCTGGAGCTGACGCCCCTGGCGCCTATGTCGCCTATCTCATCGCAGGTCTTTTACCCTGGAGCCTTCTGGCGGAGATCGCTACGCGCGGCCAGAACGTCTTCATCGAAAACGCGGAGCTCGTGAAGAAATCCTCTGCGCCGCGTGCATCTCTCGCCCTCGTCGCAGCGCTGGTCGCCTTGTGCGGTTTTGTTCTTGTGCTCGCGGTTTTTCTGCTTCTGCTCGCTGCGCAGGGAAGATTTCCCGGTGTCGCACTGCTCTCCATGATTCCTCTTGTGGCGCTGCTCATGGTCTTTGCCTTTGGCCTAGCCCTCACGCTCGCCGTAGCGAACGTCTTCTTCAGAGACGTATCCCACCTCGTTCCCGTCGGGCTTCAGTTTCTGTTTTGGCTCACGCCTATCGTCTATACCGCCGACATCATCCCCGCAGATTATCGCTGGCTCTTGGGCCTTAACCCGCTCACGTCGCTCTTGGGCGCATTCCAGACGATCATGGTCGAGGCGAAAGCGCCGGAGTGGAGCCGCTTGCTCTATCCAGCCATCATGGCTCTCGCCCTGAATCTTCTAGGTTGGCGCCTGTTGCTTTCGCATGGCGATGAAATGGTCGAGGAGATCTGATGTCCTCGATTCTAGCGCAAGGTCTTGGCAAGGCGTTTCGCGTCTATCCGCGTCGTCACCATCGCATGCTCGAATGGCTTGATCCGCGCGCGCGCGTGCGTCACGCGCCCAAGTGGGTGCTGCAGGACCTGTCTTTCGAAATAGGGCAGGGCGAATCCGTTGGGCTCGTCGGGATGAACGGCGCTGGCAAAAGCACTTTGTTGCGCATGATCGCGGGCGTGCTCCAACCCTCCACCGGAAGCCTGCAGGTGAACGGGTCGCTCTGCGCCATTCTCGAGCTGGGGCTCTCTTTCCGCCAGGATCTCACGGGCCGCGAGAACGCGCGCATGGCCGGCTTGCTGATGGGCCTGTCGAGCGTTGAGATCGATAGCCTTATGCCGCAGATAGAGGGGTTTGCGGAGATAGGTGCGGACTTTGACCGCCCTATGCGGACTTATTCCACGGGCATGCTGGCCCGGGTCGCCTTCAGTGTCGCAACCGCGCGCCGCTGCGACGTCATTCTTGTCGATGAGGCTCTCTCCGTTGGGGACGCCTATTTTCAGCAGAAGAGTTTCGCGCGCCTGCGCGAGTACAAGGCTGCGGGCTCCACTCTTGTGCTCGTCTCACACGACAAGGCCGCCGTGCAGTCGATCTGCGATTCCGTCATGCTTCTTGACGGCGGACGGCTCGTCGCGCGCGATGCTCCCGCGCCCATGTTCGATCTTTATAATGCGCTGATCGCTGGAGAGAGCGCGGCCAGCGTGGAGCGCAGCCCGTCGGCAGACGGGGCGACCCGCTTGCGCTCAGGGAGCGGCGAGGCGCGCGTGACCGGCGTTAACTTATGCGACGCGCAAAGCGGCGCACCCATCGCCGTTTGCGAGGTCGGACAGAGGGTGATCTTAAAGATCGAAGTAGCTGTTGAGCGGCGTATTGAGCGGCTGGTGCTTGGCTTCTCCATTCGCGACCGTCTCGGCAATGTCGTGTTCGGCACGAACACGCATCATACCGGTCAGGCGTTGAAATCGCTCGACGCGGGCCGGCGGCTTCAGTTCGCGACGCATATGCCGCTGAACATTGGCGCTGGGCGCTATTCTATCTCCACCGCTCTGGTGGATGGCGCGACACATCTCGGCGAAAATTATGAATGGGTCGATCACGCGCATGAGTTTGACGTGGTTATGGGCTCTGCTGCGGCCTTTGAGGGCGCCGCATGGCTTGAACCGCGCATCGAGGTGACAGGATGACATTCGTCTCCTATGCCCAAAATCAGGAAGACGTATTGTTGTGGCGCGCGCTGCGTGAGGTCGCGCGCGGCGTCTACATCGACGTGGGCGCGAGTGATCCCGTGCGGGACTCTGTCACGAAGGCGTTTTACGACCGCGGCTGGTCCGGCGTAAACATTGAACCCTCGGCGCAGGCGTTCGCGCATCTTGTCGCCGCCCGCCCGCGGGACGTCAATCTCAATATCGCGGTTTCTGATCACGCTGGCGAGATCACCTTGTTTGATGTGGCGGGTTCCGGTCTTTCCACAAGCGTTCGGGCGAACGCGGACGCTCTCGCCTCTAGCGGCGCCACGGTGCGAAGCGTCGTCACCCCTTGTCAGACGCTTGCCGCGATCCTCGCACGGCTTGAATTCCCCGAGGTTCATTTCCTGAAAGTGGATGTGGAGGGCGCCGAGGAAGCCGCGCTGCGCGGCGTCGATTTTTCGACCTTCCGCCCATGGATCATTCTCATTGAGGCGACCGAACCCAACACGACGATCTCCAATCATGGCGCGTGGGAGCCGATCATTCTTGCCGCTGGTTATCGCTTCGCGCATTTCGATGGATTGAACCGCTATTATGTGTCGCAGGAAAAAGCCAACCTTCAGGCTTTTTTTGATCGCCCCGTGAGCGTGCTGGATGGATTCATCCGTCACAGTGAATATCTCGCGACCTGCGAGTTGCGCCGACTTCAGGTGGAGCGCGACGCGCATGAGAACGCGCTGGCCCAATTGCGGATGCGTGAGCGGGAGGTGAATCTGCTCAATCAATCGCTGGCGGATGCGGGCGCAGCGCACGCCAATGCGCTCGCGCAGGTTCATGTTCTGCAGGCGCGATATGAAAAAGCGAGCCTGCTCACCCCTTTTCGTTTTGTATTCTACTTCGCAAGCGGCTTGAGGCGAAAGATCGTCGCCCGCTTGCGCGCGCGCATCAGCGCCGTTTTGCGCCACGACGCTGTGCGTTCGCGGCTCTTGGGGTCGCCGTGGATGCGCAAGGCGGCCAAGCAAATCCTGAACCGCTTTCCGCAGGTTGAACAGCGCGTCCGCAGCGCTCTCGGCCTCGCGCCTGCGCCCACAATGGCGCAAAGGCCCGTGGAGCCGGCGGGGCCTGCGACGCGGGCGTCACGGCTCTTGTCCGATCTGCGCCGCAAGGGGGCGGAAGGATGACCCGTTTGCTGCTCGACTTGTCCGATTTGCAACGCGAAGCGGTTGTTTCTCAGCGCCTTCATCAGCGTTTACAGCATGCGCGTGAGCGCGCTGCGCAGGGCTATGTTGTGCACGGTCTCCTGCGGACTGATTGGAGCGGGGCCGCAGCGTTGCGCGCGCGCTTAAAGGATGCCGGTTGGGCGCATGCTTTCGAGCATATGCGGTTGGATGGCGTTGGCGAAAGCGTGCGGCCGCTCGCCGCCGCGCAATTCATCGCCGCGCATGGCTTCCGGCTTGTTGACACATTCGGCGAGACGCGTGCGGACGCGCAGAATTTCTGGGGCGAAGCCTGCGCTCTCGCTGGCGCTGGCTGGTTGCGAGACAGCGTGTCGCAACGCGCGCCAGCGCCGCGATCAGGCTCGTCTGCTCCGGGACGTCCGCCGCTTGCTCTTATTGCGCCTTATCCGCCCGTGCGATCCGGCATCGCCGATTATGTCGCCGATCTAACGCCTCATCTGATGAAGGCGTATGATTGCGTGCTCGTCGTTGAAGACGGAGAGACCAACGCCCATCCCGAATTTCCCGGCGCGGTGATCGGGCGCTCCGCATTCCTGGAGCGGCGCGACCTGCATGCGCGTGTTCTCTATCATGTTGGAAATTCGCAATATCATGATCTCGCGTTCGACCTTATGGCGGATGCGCCCGGCGTCGTGATGGCGCATGACTTCTATCTGGCGGATGCGATGCGCGCCTATGATGCGCGGGTCAAAGGCGCCTCATCTGAGCAGCGGCTTGCGCGCGAACATGGCGCAAGCGCGCTTTTCGCCCATCTTTCCGGAGTGAAAGGCGCGGGCGGCGGCGATTTTCCACTGAGCCTAGCGCCGTTGAGTTCTGGGTCGAGCGTTCTTTGCCATTCCGATTTCGTGCGTGCGCTCGCGCGAGAGCATTATGGCGAGCGGTTCGCTGCGACATGCGGTGTTGTTCCCTTCTACAAGCCAGCGCGCGGACGCGCGAGCGCCGAGCGGCGCAGGGAATTGCGGGCGCGCTACGGGTTTTCGCCGGAGGAGTTTCTTATCGCCTCATTTGGTTTCGCGGCGCCCGCGAAGCGTCATGACGCGATCATTCAGGCTTTCGCGGACAGTGCGTTGGCGCGGCCAGCGCGGCTTCTGCTTGTGGGCGAATATTTACAGGAGAGCTATCGTAAGACGATAGACGCATGGCTCAGGCTCATCCCGAATGTCGAGGGGATTGAGCGAATCGGCTATGTGCCGTCTGACGTCTATCGTGATTACATCGATCTCGTTGACGTCGCCGTTCAACTGCGTGTTCAGTCGCGTGGCGAAACCTCAGCAGCCTTGCTCGATTGCCTTGCAGCTGGCGTGCCGACCATTGTGAACGCCCATGGTTCAGCGCGTGAACTGCCGGAGGACGTGGTGTGGCGGGTTTCGGAATCCGCTGACCCTGCCGAAATCAGCGCAGCGCTTGAGACGCTGCAGCGATTTCCAGGCGAGCGGGAGCGCCTCTCTCAAGCCGCGTCGGCGCATGTGCTGAATGAGCATAGCGCCGAAAAGGCTATTGCCGCATATGTCGATGCGATCGAATGGGCCGCCGCCTATGGCCCGCCACAGCTCGAAAGCCGGATGATCGCGCGCCACGTCGAAACGCATGCGAATCCTGATCTGGGCGATGATGCGTTGCTTGCGGCTTTGCGCGCCAATGCGCCGCGCTCAGGCGCGCCGCGCATGTATGTTGATGTCTCGGCCCTTGTGCGAACCGATCTGAAGACGGGCATTCAGCGCGTGGTGCGCAGCCTTCTTCTGCATTTGCTCTCGTCGCCGCCTGCGGGCTTCGTGGTTGATCCCATATACGTTGACGATGCTTTGATCTATCGGAAGGCTTTCGTCTTCGCCGGCGCCCTGGCGTCGTCAGGCGTGGTGGATTTATCCGACGAGGTCGTGGAGCCGCGTTCTGGCGACGTATATCTGGGTCTTGATTTGCACACAGGCACCAGCGTGCGCCTGCAGGACACGTACCGCGCCTGGCGAAACACGGGCGTGCGGATCGTAAATGTGGTTTATGATCTTCTGCCGCTCGAAATGCCGCATCGCTTCCCGGATTTCGTGCACGACGAGTTCAGGGCTTGGGCCAAAGGCGTCGCGCGAACAAGCGACGCTGTGCTCGCGATCTCTCAGACAGTCGCGCGCTCCTTCGCCGCCTTTGCGCGCGAGCTCGCGGCTGCCGGCGAGGTCCGAGAAGAGCCGCCCGCGCAAATCGGATGGTTTCATTTGGGCTCGGATTTGGAGGCCAGCGCGCCGACGCGCGGCCTGCCGGATGATTTTGAGGCGCGTCTCGCAGAGCTTTCCGCGCGGCCTTTGTTCCTGATGGTGTCGACTGTCGAGCCGCGTAAGGGGCATGGGATGGCGCTTGAGGCGTTCGCTCTGCTTTGGGCGCGCGGCGTTGACGTATCTCTCGCCATTGTGGGCAAGAAGGGGTGGTTAGTTGAAGATGTCGCACGCGCAATAACAAGCCATGCAGAGTTCGACCGGCGCCTGCACTGGTTTGAGGGCTTGAGCGACGAAGGGCTAGATAAGCTCTACGGCTGCGCGCGCGCATTGGTCGCCGCGTCGGAGGGCGAGGGTTTCGGCCTTCCGCTGATAGAGGCGGCGCGCCATGGTTCTCAGGTCATCGCCCGTGATATTCCTGTTTTCAGGGAAATAGGGGCGGATGGCGTGAGCTATTTCGATGGCTCAAGCGCTGCAGGTCTGGCGGATTTCATCGAGAGCTGGCTGAAGATGCCGCAGCAGGATCTGCCCGATCCCTCACGCGTGCGCACGCAAACTTGGGCGGACGCAGCTGAACAGGCTATCGATGTGGCGCTCGACCGGCCGCACGCGAACTGGATCGCGTGAAAAGCTCAGGCCGCCAGTGTGAATATGTCCGGTAGCGAGCCGATGATGTTGACGGTGGATCCGTCGTCCAGCATCCAGGTGTGCACCGCCAGAGAGACGTTTTGATCTTGATGAACATTGTCCAGATCGAAAACGACCACGTGGCGGCCCAGCGACACGACCTTGAAATCGGGATGTTCAGCTGCGAACCATTCGAGCGCGCGCATGGCGAGCGCCTCTGGATCATTCCCGGTTACGACGGCGCTGAATGAATCGGCTTCCGTGGTCGCCGCGGCTGGTGAGGCGAACGTTTCGCCCTTGGCGCCGACTGCGTAGACGGCGCCGACGTTCGTGACAGAGGCGCCAGTTACGTCAGCGCTAAATACGCCGCCCTTCACGTGACCATCGCCCAAAGCCGCAGCAGCGAGCGCATCCATCAGCCCCGGCGCAAGCGCTTCGGCAGACAAGGCATGGCCTGCAAGCTCGAGGGAGTCCCGTACGAGGAATTGCGCTTCGCTGCCTTCGCGCGACGCCCATATTTGTCCTGGCGCATGGTTTGACGTTTGTGGCGCTTGCGCCAATGCATTCGGCTCGCCGCCTTGATCCTGCGCGAGCTGGCTTGCGACGTTGTGCGCCTGATCCTCGGCTAGAAGCGTGAGGCGGGGCGCGGCGTCTTGATGGCTATCCTGTTGCGACTTGCCTGGCGCGGCCTCCAGAACTTGCGCGGCCAAAATGGCAGGGGCGCGCGGCTCATCGCCTGTCGGAGCCGAGGGCGTGGCGAGCAAATCGCTATCGATCAACGTCGCAGACAATTGCGCACGTTCCGCCTGCGGGCTCCATTCTGCCGCAGCGTGGCGAGTTTCGTCGTCTGCGGTTTGCTGCGCATTCGACGTTTCTTCATTGAGGACGACATCCAAGCGTGTGGCGAGAGCAGGCTCGCCGCTCTGCCATTCGACGCTGATAAGCGAGAAAGCGATAGCCACGCTCCCAAGCGCGATCCACGCTTCTCGGTTGGTCGTGAGTCCGGCGGCTTCCATCATCGCAAGGAAGGCGGGCGGCAGTTTCGCGTGGGGCGCCGGGGCCTCATTGCTGGCTTCGGCATCGTCGCGCTCAACGCTCGTCAACAGGAAATAGGCTGTCGCTACGAAAGCGCTGAGCATCGCGGCGGGATGGACGTAGAGCTGCGGTTGCGCGCCGGGGCGAGACATCACCACGGGCTGCAAGCTGATGAATTCGTCGATGATGGAGCGGAAGTCGCGGCCTTTGAAAACGCGCCCCAGCGCGCCGCCGGCTGCGATGTATTCACGCCCATGACGAGCGAAATGTACGATCACGTCGCCGGTTTGCGGCCGGCAGAAAACGAACCAGGGGTCACCTTCGTCGCTTACGCCACGATCGGTCTCAATAGAGACGCCTGATTGGACCAGGACGGACTCGACGCGGTAAAACTCCGCCAATTCCTGTTGGCCCCAGTCGCCGAGCGGCGATGGACGCAGGAACAGGGGCAGCACGCTGGCGACCATGCGACGCTCCGGAGTTAGGCGGTCGACTTCTCTTGTCCGAACAGGATCTCGTAAGTGATCGGATCATAGAACCGCAGGACGTTCTTTACAAACTCGCGCGGCTCGACGCCAAGCGCGTCAGCCCAGGCGACGTAGCGATCCGGAGGGATGCGGCCACGTCCTGTTTCCAATTGGGAGATGAATGTATAGTAATCGGTGCCAATTAGATCGGCTAGCTTGCGCTGAGACAGTCCTCTCGCTTCACGAAGCGATTTGAGCCACGCGCCGCCTTCCTTGCGAAGCTCAATTGTTTCCGAAGATGTCCTGCGCTGCGGGTTCGAATACATGGCGACGCTCCTGATCTACGTGTATAGTAATCATAATACGTCGCGCGCTCAAGTGGTCGCTGAACGCTGTGCGCACGCTCGCGAGCAGATCAGTCTCGCTCAAGCGCGCTCCTCTCGGGCAAGGCGTAGCTGATGTCGCGTGATGGGATGCGCACTCCGCTCACCGCTATTGATCGGGGCCTGAGGGAAGGGCGGCGCGGGTTCATCGCAGTCGTGGCGTTCAGCCTTGTCATCAATCTGCTCTTCCTGGCGGGCCCTCTCTATATGATGCAGGTCTATGATCGCGTTCTGGCGAGCCGGAACGTGACGACGCTGCTCTTCCTCACGCTCATTCTGGCATTCTGCTACGCGATTATCGCAGCGCTTGAGCTTGTTCGCTCGCAAGTGCTGATCCGCGGCGGCGTTCGCTTCGATCGCGCGGTGAGCGCGGATGTGTTCCGCTCGGTCCAACGGGCCTCCGTGCTGCAGCCTGGCGCGACCCATGCGCAGGCCTTGCGCGATCTCGATTCCATTCGTGAGTTCTTCACCGGCGCCGGTTTGCTCGCGCTGCTCGATTTTCCATGGGTGCCGATCTACATGGTCGCCGCCTTTCTCATTAATTTCTGGTACGGCGTTTTCGTTCTCGTCGCGGTTTGCATCACCTTCGGGCTTGCGGCGGCGAATGAAATCGCCACCCGCGAAACGCTGGCCAAGGCGCAGGGCAGGGCGATCGCAGCGGCGGATTACGCGACGTCGACCTTTCGCAATGCGGAGGCGCTTCACGCCATGGGCATGGTGGAGGCGTTGCGCCGTCGCTGGGCGCGTCAGCATGAGGCCGTTCTGGGGTGGCAGGCGGCAGCATCCAGCCGCGCTGGTTTTCTTGTGGCGATGGCGAAGTTTCATCGCATGCTCACGCAAAGCCTTGTTTTGGGGCTTGGCGCATTTCTGGTGCTGCAGCGTGAAATCTCGCCGGGCATGATGATCGCAGCTTCGATCATCGTTGGGCGCGCCATCCAGCCTGTCGAAGTAGCGATTGCGAACTGGAAGAGTTTTGTCGGCATGCGCAGCGCCTACAAGCGCGTGCAATCTCTGTTGCGCAAATCCTCTGATGATTCCGCACGCGTCGCCTTGCCGGATCCGAAAGGCCAGTTGACCCTTGAAAACGTAGTTGCTTGCGCGCCTGGAGGGCAGACGCCGCTGTTGCGCAATGTGACTTTCAACGTTCCCGCAGGATCCGCGCTCGCGGTGATCGGCGCGAGCGCATCTGGCAAGTCGACGCTTGCGCGCGTGATCACCGGCGTATGGCCTATCGCCTCTGGCGCGGTGCGGCTTGATGGATCCGATCTGCAGCATTGGGACCCTGACGCGCTCGGTCGCCATATTGGCTATCTTCCACAGGATGTGGAATTGTTCACCGGCTCCATCGCCGAGAACATCGGACGGTTCAGTGAAGCCGATGACAGCGCAATTATCGAAGCCGCGATGCTCGCTGGCGTGCACGACATGATCCAGAAGGCGCCGGAGGGTTACAACACGCAGATTGGCGAAGGCGGCCAGGCCCTTTCGGGTGGGCAGCGGCAGCGCATCGGCCTTGCGCGCGCGCTGTTTGGAAAGCCGAGCCTCATCGTTCTGGATGAACCCAATGCGAACCTTGACGCCGCCGGCGATGCTGCGTTGGGCGAAGCGATCGCTGCGCTGAAGGCGCAACGACGCACGCTCATCATCATGACGCATCGCATGAATGTGCTTTCCAGCGTCGATTACATCATCCTTCTTGGTGACGGTCAGGTGCAGCTCGCCGGGCCTCGTGATGAAGTGATCGCGAAACTGGGAGCGCAGCGCGCGCCGCTTGATCGCGCCGCTATGGTGCGGCCGGGGGCTGTCGCTTCATGAAGGAAGGCCGCGCCGAAAGACATGCCGTGCAGGGCGAACATGACGCGCCGCCGGTGAGCGATGACGTCGCCGTCATGGCGCGCGTCGGTTATTTCGTGATCGTGTTTTGTCTTGGCGGGTTTCTTGTCTGGACTGGCCTCGCGCGGCTCGACAGCGCGATCCTCGCCAATGGAACGATCGCTTACGAAAGCCGTCGCAAAGTCGTTCAGCATCTCGAGGGCGGCATTGTACATGACGTGCTTGTGCGCGAGGGGCAAAGCGTCGAAGAGGGGCAGGTTCTGTTCCGCCTGGACTCGACACAGGCGCGCTCCAATCTCGAGTTGATCGTCAACGCTGTCGATTCTTTGCTCGCGCAAGAAGCCCGCCTGCTCGCGGAACGCGACGATTTGTCCGCTGTGTCCTTTCCGGAGGAATTGCTCGCGCGCTCTGGTCAGCAAAGCGTTCAGCGAAGCCTTCAGGATCAGTTGGTGCAATTCAATGAGCGCCGCGCCTCTGTGAACGGTCAGATCGGCATTCTCGAAGGGCGTGTGCAGCAATATCAGACTGAGATTAGCGGTCTGCGGCTGGAGTATGAGTCCGCCCAGCGTCAATTAGCGCTGATCAACGATGAATTGCAGGGCGTGCGCGACCTTGCGGACAAGGGACTCGTTCCGAAGGCGCGCTGGCTCGCGCTCGAACGTGAGGCCGCGCGCTTGCAGGGCGTTGTCGGCCGCAACGAGGCTGAGGCCGCGAAAGCCGCTAACAGCATGGACGAAATGCGCCTGCAGATTCAGCAGACGCGTCAGAAAGTGCGTGAAGACGCCTCCGTCGCGCTGCAGGAGGCGCGGCAGCGGCTCAACGATGCGCGTGAACGGCGCATTGTGGCGGAGGACGTTCTGCGGCGTGTGGATATCCTTGCGCCGCGTTCGGGCAAGGCGCAGAACGTGCGCGTGTCGACACGAGGCGCCGTGATTAGGCCGGGCGAGCCGATCGCGGAGGTCGTGCCGCTTGCCGATGATCTGATCGTTGAGGCCCAGGTGGCGCCTGCCGACGTGGACAAAGTGCGGGAAGGCGCGGAGGCGGAAGTACGCTTCATCAATTTCATGGCGCGCAGCACGCCGGTCATTCTCGGCCGCGTGGGCGCGGTCTCTCGCGACCGCCTGATCGACGAGACGACGCGGCAACCTTACTTTCTCGCGCAGATCGCAATCGGCGACACCAATCTGCCCGAAAGGCTGCGCCTGAGCGTGACCGCCGGAATGCAGGTTGAAGTGATCATTCCAACCGGTGAGCGCACTGTGTTGCAGTTTCTTTTGCAGCCGCTCACGGACGCATTCGCGCGCACCTTCAGGGAGCGCTGAGGGCCGGGCCGCCACGCTTGCGTGATTCCCGCGACAATCGGCAAGGCTTTGTTCACCATGGCTGCGAATTTGGCCGGCTCGGCCGCGCGACGCGCGCAGGTGTGGCATTTATTCCAATCACACTGATTTTAAGCCGCTTTCAGCCGCGCTCCCGCATAACCTTGACAATTAGGAATGAGGCGGTGAGGGGGCAGGGGGCAAAAAGGGCTTGCCTCGAGCCGAAACATGGCTATTGAACTTGGCTGCAGAAAGGTGAAATGCGCGTGGAAGCACGTGCTTGCGCTTGTATGCAGTTCGCTGTACAAACAGGTGTCGACGAGTCGTTGGCACATGTTCGTCGTTTGTGGGGGCACACGATGGTCCGCTTTGCTCTATCCGGCTTCGACGCCGTTTGCAGACGCTCTGCAAAAGGCGCCCGAAACGCCCCTGCGACCTCATGCGACTTTAGTCC
>CAZYBF010000048.1:0-22471 GCA_964645525.1 uncultured Beijerinckia sp. | reverse complement strand
GGCTGCGAGGCCTATCTGTCGAAGCCGATCTCGGTCGCCAAATTTCTGGAGACCGTGCGCGCCTACGCCGGCGCGGCCTGAGCGCCGGACGCGTTTTTTTCAGACGTTTTCATTCAGTCTTTTTCCTCTGGATTTCGCATGACCGCCCGCATTCTCGTCGTCGACGACATTCCCGCCAATGTGCGACTGCTCGAAGCTCGCCTGTCGGCCGAGTATTTCGAAGTGTTGAGCGCGTCTGACGGGCCGACCGCGCTTTCGCTGTGCGCGCAGGGTCTGTGCGACGTCGTGCTGATGGACGTGATGATGCCGGGCATGGACGGGTTCGAAGCCTGCCGAAGGCTGAAGGCCGATCCCGCGACCGCGCATCTGCCGGTGGTGATGGTCACATCGCTCGACCAGAACTCCGACCGTTTGCGCGGGCTGGAGGCCGGGGCGGACGATTTCCTCGGCAAGCCCGTGGACGAGATGGCGCTGATCGCGCGGGTGAAGTCGCTCGCGCGGCTGAAGGTCTCCCTCGACGAATTGCGCAACAGGCGTTCGGTGGCCGCGCGCATGGGCGCCGCCGCGACTTTGTCCGCCGTTCTGGGCGACACGGGCGAACAGGGGCGCATTCTGCTGGTCGACGACCGGGCGAGCTCCATCGAGCGCATCGTCGGCGCCTTGCGCAGCCGCCACCGTGTGGACGTGGAGCGCGATCCTTCCAAGGCGGCGGCGAGCGCCTGCGCGCGCGATTACGAACTGATGATCGTGAGCCTCGGCCTTTCCGATTTCGACGGCCTGCGCGTGTGCGGCCAGTTGCGCTCGCTTGAACAGACGCGCCATGCGCCGATCCTGCTGGTGGCGGAGCAGGAGGATCGCGCGCGCGTGCTGCGCGGGCTCGAACTGGGCGCGAACGATTACGTGCTGCGGCCCGTCGACCGCAACGAGCTTGTCGCGCGCGTGCGCTCGCTGGTGCGCCGGCGCCGCTATGCGGAGGCGCTGCGCAACGACATGCAAAGCTCCATCGACCTCGCGCTTGTCGATCCGCTGACGGGGCTGGGCAACCGCCGGCTGCTGGATGCGCGCATGCCCGCGCTGATCGACGAGTGCCGGCGTCGCGGACGGCCCCTGTCGCTGCTGGCGCTCGACATCGACCGGTTCAAGTCGGTGAACGACACGTTCGGCCATGAGGCGGGCGACGAGGTCTTGCGTGCGTTCGCCGCGCGCCTGCGCAATATGGTGCGCGAGAGCGATCTCGCCTGCCGGCTTGGCGGGGAGGAATTCGTCGTCGTCATGCCTGACGCGGACCTGAGCCTCGCCACGCGCATCGCCGAACGCGTGCGGCGGGGCGTCGAGATCGAGCCCTTCGCCATCGGGCAGGGCGCCCGGCGCATTCCCGTGACGGTCTCCGCCGGCCTCACGGTGGCGGATGGGGAGGCGGACGCCAATCTTCTGCTGCGCCGCGCCGACCGCGCGCTCTATCGCTCGAAGGCCGAGGGCCGCAACCGGGTGAGCCTCGAGGCCGCCTGACCGGCGCCGCAATTTCGTCCCCATGCGATGGAAATCAGGCTGTTGCCGGAGGTTTGCGCGATTCGCGCTCGCGTCCTGCGGTGTGGCGTTAACCCAAAACGTTGTGGTTAAGTCACTGTATAGCTCTAGAAATCGCGCGTGCCTGATTGCCGGCGTCCGCCAGCGCAGGTAAAGATGATGCAACGTTCGCCGGTCACCCGGGGGGCGTGCACCCTACGAGTGCTCAGGTCCGCCGCATCTCCTGGGTTCCGTGGGGCAGGCCGGCCGGCGAAGGTTCAGGAGTGGCCTCCTCGGAACCCCAGCCGGCCGGCCGTCTTCACCCGCCAGCGTCGTCCGGAAATGAAAAAAGCCGCCCGAAGGGGCGGCTTTTTCGTTTGGACAGCGCTGATCTTACTTGATCTTCGCTTCCTTGAACTCGACGTGCTTGCGCGCGACGGGATCGTATTTCTTGTAGCTCAACTTCTCGGTCTTCGTGCGCGCGTTCTTCGACGTCACGTAGAAGTAGCCGGTGTCGGCGGTCGACACGAGCTTGATCTTGATGTTGGCGGCCTTGGCCATGGGAAACCTGCTCTTCGAAACGGAAAGTTGCGCGCAAAATACGGACGGGCGGCGGGAAGTCAAGCCGAGGAGCGGGGTTCCCCCTCACATCTGCGCGCGCTCCCAGCCCGCGCGCCCCACGCGATACCAGGGCGAAGGGGTCATGTGCGACATGCCGGCGGCCAGCCGGCGCTCGAGCTCGCGCAGCACAACCTGCGTGATGAAGGGCAGGTCGAGCCCATAGGCCTGCGACAGCGGCGTCCAGACCAGTTCCGTCAACTCCCGGTCGGGCCCCACCATGCCCTCGACCCGGTGGGTGACCGCCTCAGCCTCCGCGGCGAAGAAGATCGTGTCGTAGCGGCGCGGCAGACGCGGGGGCGTGGTGGCGCGGGCGACGAAGTGCAGCGGCTCGAGATGGGGATAGCAGCCCTGCGCCGCGAATTCCGCCCAGCCTTCCGGCGGGTTCTCGGGCGCGCCGTAGCCGCGCTCGGCGATCATCAGCCCGGTCTCCTCGAATGTCTCGCGGATCGCGGTGAGCGCCAGCGCGCGCGGCAGGCCCGGCGAACGGTGCGCAAGGCGCGCGAGCCGCGCTTCCGCCGCGCCGGGCAAGGCGCCCGCGGCCGCCATGCGCCGGTCGCAGGGGTCGAGCCGGCCGCCGGGAAAGACGTATTTGCTCGGCATGAAGCGATCCTGCTCATGGCGCCGGCCCATGAGCACGCGCGGCTCTCGGCCCGTCCTGTCCACGAGGATGAGGCTCGCCGAGAGAATGGGGCGCGCGCCCGTGGGCGGCTTCAGCCGCAGTTTCGACCAGACCTCGCGATTGAGCAGGGCGGCGAGATCGTCGCCCTCGCGGGCTGGCGCGCTCATCGCGCGCTCATTGCGCCGGCTGGCGCACGGAGGGGCTTGCGCCGAAGCCGTGCATGCGCAGCGCCCATTGATAGCCGACAAGCGCGCCCTTGATGCGCGGCAGGAACCACAGGCTCAGCGCCACCGTCAGCACAGGCCAGACGAGCGCATGGATCCACAAGGACAGCGCAGGCCAGCGTTCGTCTGCGATCATGAGGGCTGCGACCACGATGTGGCCCACCACGAAAATGGTGAGATAGGGCGGCGCGTCGTCCGCGCGCTGGTGGTGCAATTCCTCGCCGCATGCGGGGCAGGCGTCCGCCACTTTCAAATAAGCGCGGAACATGGCGCCTTCGCCGCAATGCGGACAGCGCTGACTCCAGCCGCGCCGCGCCGCGCTGCGCCAGTCGCGCTCGGGCTCGGGGCGTTCGAAATCCTGTTGCGTGTGCTGGGTCATGGAGCGTCCTCGGCGGATCGGCGGCGGCTTTTGGCGGGCGCGCCTTTCGCGCGTTCGCCCGCAGGTCGTTTGCCAGCCGAGCCTTTACCTGGGGGTTTGGAGCCTTTTCTGGAAGGCGGCTTCTTGTCGCGCCTGAAAGGCTTGCGCAGCCCGCGCGGCGCGCCGGGCAATTCGCCGCGACCGCGGCCGTCGCTGATCACCTCGAAGCGCAGCGCGCCTGCGAAGGGCGCGGCCTCCACAAGGCGCACCTGCACGCTGTCGCCCAGCCGATAGGCCTCGCCCGTGCGCGAACCCACGAGCGCGTGGAGGCGCTCCTCATGGCGGAAGTAATCGTCCCCCAGCGTGGCGGCGGGCGTGAAACCGTCTGCGCCGATCTCGGCGAGCTTGATGAACAGGCCCGATTTCGTCACGCCCGAGATGCGCCCTTCGAAGGTCGCGCCCACGCGCTCGCTCAGGAAGCTCGCGATCAGCCGCTCGGTGGTCTCGCGCTCGGCCGCCATGGCGCGGCGCTCGGCGGCGGAGATTTGCGCTGCGACTTCCGCAAGCGCGGCGGCCGGCATGTCGGGCAGGCCGTCGCGGCCCAGTTTGAGCGCGCGGATGAGAGCGCGATGCACCACAAGATCCGCATAGCGGCGGATGGGCGAGGTGAAATGCGCATAGCGGCGCAGGTTCAGGCCGAAGTGGCCGTAATTCTCCGCCACATATTCGGCCTGCGCCTGCGTGCGCAGCACGATTTCATTGACGACGTTCTCGTGCTCGGTGTCCTTCACGCGCGCGAGAATGTCGTTGAAGTTTTGCGGCCGCAGCGTCTGGCCCTTCGCCAGCTTGATGTCGATGGTGGAGAGGAACTCGCTCAGCGCGTGGACCTTCTCGACGCTTGGCGCGTCATGGGCGCGGTAGATCAGCATCTGGCGATGCTGTTCGAGCGTCTCGGCTGCGGCCACGTTGGCGAGGATCATGAACTCCTCGATCAGCCGATGCGCGTCGAGCCGCGGCGGCGTGAACACGCGGTCGATCTTGCCCTCAGGCGTGAGGATGAGCTTGCGCTCGGGCAGGTCGAGATCGAGCGGGCTGCGGTGGTGGCGCGCGATCTTCAGCGCGCGATAGGCGTCCCACAGCGGCTTGAGGACGGGCTCCAGAAAGGGCCTCGCCGCTTCGTCGGGCCAGCCGTCGATAGCCGCCTGCGCTTGCGGATAGGCGAGTTTCGCGGCGGAGCGCATCATCACGCGATGGAATGTGTGGCCGGTCTTGCGCCCGTCTTTCGTGATGCGCATGCGCACGGCGAGCGCGGGACGATCTTCGTTGGGCCGCAGCGAACACAAGTCGTTGGAGATGCGTTCGGGCAGCATGGGCACGACGCGGTCGGGGAAATAGACCGAATTGCCGCGTTCCAGCGCCTCGCGCTCCAGCGCGGAGCCCGGCCGTACATAGGCCGCGACGTCGGCGATGGCGACGGTGACGAGAAAGCCGCCCGCATTGTCGGGGTCATCGTCGGGCGCCGCATGCACCGCGTCGTCATGGTCCTTCGCATCGGCGGGATCGATGGTGACGAGCGGCAGGGCGCGCCAGTCCTCGCGCCCCTCCATGGTGGCGGGCGCGGCGCGCGCGGCCTCCTCCAGCGTCTCCTTGCGAAAGACATGCGGCACGCCATGGGTGATCAGCGCGATGGTCGTGATCGCCTTTTCGTTATTGACGGCGCCGAGTCGCTCGACCACGCGCGCGCTGGCCCCGAAGCGGCCGGCGCGCAGCATGTCCACGCTCACGAGATCGCCGTCGCGCGCGTCGCCTTCCGCGCCCGGCGGGATCAGCAATTCGCGATTGAGGCTCTTCTTGTCGATGGGCAGCAGACGGCCGCCGCCAGCGGCGAGATTGGCGCGAAACACGCCGACGATCTGCGCGCGCGTGCGCGAGACGAGTTTGATCACACGGCCCAGATAAGCCGGTTCCCCTTCGTCTGCGTGCGGATCGCGCGAGACGCGCAGCAGCGCGCGGTCGCCCACGCCGGGCGTCGGCTGGTCGCGCCTTTTCTTGTCGCGCCGGGGCGCGGAGACAAGGATGCGGGGCGCAGGCCCAAGCTCCGCCTCGTCCCACTCGACGGGCACGGCGATGAATTCGCCGTCGCGGTCGCGCGTCTTCACGTCAGCGAGAACGACGTTGGGCAATTGGCCGGGCTTATGAAGCGTCTTGCCGCGCCGCTCCAGTTCTCCCTCCGCCTCAAGCTCTTTCAACAGGCGCTTGAGTTCGATCTTCGCGGCGCCGCGTATGCCGAAGGCCTGCGCGATCTCGCGCTTGCCGATCTTGTCAGGCAGGGGACGGCCAGCCTCCTGCGCGGCCGCGCGCTCACGCGCCACGAAGGCGAGGATCTCCTCCTTGCCGGGCAGGGGGCGTTCGGAGGGCGGGCGTTTGGGCGGGGCCATATGAACCTGTGATGGACGCGCCAGACCGCAACGCAGCGGCGGGTCGCAGGTTCACCATAGCCGCAAGCGGCCTTGCGCCGCAAACGCGGCCGCTATTTGCGCTTCTCCGCCGCACGCCGCATGGCCTCGGCGAGCGCGCCGCCCATGGCGCCGGGCGCGGGCGCGCCTGCGCCGCTCTGGCGTGGCGGGCCTTTCTGCATATGGGCGCGCTGGTCTGGGCGCACGGGCGCCGCGCCGCGCGGCTGGGCTGCGCCGGGCTCGTCCTCAAGCCGCATGGTGAGGGCGATGCGCTTGCGCGCCTTGTCCACGTCCAGCACCTTCACCTTCACGATGTCGCCGGGCTTTGCGACCTCGCGCGGATCCTTGATGAAGGTGCGCGACATGGCGGAGATGTGCACGAGCCCGTCCTGATGCACGCCGATGTCGACGAAAGCGCCGAAGGCGGCGACATTGGTCACGGCGCCTTCCAGGATCATGCCCGGCTTGAGATCGTCGAGCGTCTCCACGCCTTCCATGAACTCCGCCGTCTTGAAGGCGGGGCGCGGATCGCGGCCGGGCTTTTCAAGCTCGCGCAGGATGTCGGTGATGGTGGGCACGCCGAATTGTTCGTCGACGAATTGCTGCGGCTTCAGCGTGCGCAGGGTGCGCGCGTCGCCGATCAGCACCTTGATGTCGCTTTTCGTCGCCTCGATGATGCGACGCACGACCGGATAGGCTTCCGGATGCACGGCTGAGGAGTCGAGCGGATCGTCGCCGCCCAGAACGCGCAGGAAGCCCGCGCATTGCTCGAACGCCTTGGGGCCGAGGCGCGGCACTTTCTTCAATTCCGCGCGCGTGCGGAACGGGCCGTTCGCGTCGCGGTGGCCGACGATGTTCTGCGCCAATTGCTCGCCCACGCCCGACACGCGCGCGAGCAGGGGCGCGGAGGCGGTGTTGACGTCCACCCCAACCGCGTTCACGCAATCCTCCACCACGGCGTCGAGGGAGCGCGAGAGTTTGTGCTCGGCGAGATCGTGCTGATACTGGCCGACGCCGATGGATTTCGGGTCGATCTTCACGAGCTCGGCGAGCGGATCCTGCAGGCGGCGCGCGATGGAGACCGCGCCGCGCAGCGTCACGTCGAGGCTCGGCAATTCCTGCGAGGCGAAGGCGGAGGCCGAATAGACGGAGGCGCCGGCTTCCGAAACGATCGCCTTGGTGAGCTTGAGTTCGGGAAACTTCTTGATCACGTCGAGGGCGAGTTTCTCGGTCTCGCGCGAGGCGGTGCCATTGCCGATGGCGACGAGCTCCACCTTGTGGCGCAGCGCAAGCGCCGCGATGGTCGCCATGGAATCGTCCCAGCGCCGTTGCGGCTCGTGGGGATAGATCGTCGCGGTGTCCACCACCTTGCCGGTGGCGTCGATCACCGCGACCTTCACGCCGGTGCGGAAGCCCGGATCAAGGCCCATGGTGGGGCGCGCGCCGGCGGGCGAGGCGAGCAGCAGGTCGCGCAGATTGCCGGCGAACACCTTCACCGCCTCGTCCTCCGCGCTCTGGAACAGGCGCACGCGCAGATCCACCGAGAGCGAGGACTGGATGCGGTAGCGCCAGGCGTAGCGCACGCAATCGCGCAGCCATTTGTCCGCAGGCCGGCCGCGGTCGGCGATGGAGAACTTCGCCGCGATCTTGTTCTCGAAGGCGCCGGGCTGTCCGGGGACCGCGTCAGGCTCGGCTTCCAGCGCCAGCTCCAGCGCCTCCTCCTTCTCGCCGCGGAAGAGCGCGAGAATGCGGTGCGAGGGCAGTTTGCGCAGCGGTTCGGCGAAGTCGAAATAATCGGCGAATTTGGCGCCCGCGGTCTGCTTGCCCTCGCGCACTTTCGATGCGAGCCGGCCGCCGTTCCAGAAATCCTCGCGCAGGGCGCCGATCAGCTCCGCGTCTTCCGAGAAGCGCTCCACCAGAATGGCGCGCGCGCCCTCAAGCGCCGCATCCACGCTCTCCACGCCCTTCGCCGCGTCCACATAAGCGGCGGCGGCCTCCTTGGGCTCCTTGGCCGGGTCGGCGAGCAGGAGATCGGCGAGGGGTTCGAGCCCGGCCTCGCGCGCGATCTGCGCCTTGGTGCGCCGCTTGGGTTTAAACGGCAGATAAATGTCTTCGAGCCGCGCCTTGCTGTCGGCCTGCATGATGGTTGCGCGCAGCGCGTCGTCGAGCTTGCCCTGTTGCTCGATGCTTTCGAGGATCTGTTTGCGCCGCTCCTCCAGCTCGCGCAGATAGCGCAGCCGCTCGTCAAGCGTGCGCAATTGCGCGTCGTCGAGCGCGCCGGTCGCCTCCTTGCGGTAGCGCGCGATGAAGGGGACGGTCGACCCGCCGTCGATCAGCTCCACGGCCGCGGCCACCTGCGTCTCCTTGACGCCCAGCTCTTCTGCGATGCGGAGATTGATCGATTTCATGCCTGCGCCTTTCCTGCGTCAAAGCGCATTTAGAAAGGCCGGGGCGGCGGCGTCAAAGCGCAGCCGCGCCGAATCTGTGGATGAAGGTCAAGCGCGCAGCCGGCCTGCTCTCAGCCGGCCGCCTTTTTCTTCGCTGGCGCCTTTTTCTTCGCGGCCGCGGCTTTTTTCGCCGGCGCTGCTTTTTTCGTCGCAGCGGTTTTCGCAGCCGGCTTTTTCGCAGGCGCTTTTTTCGCCCCTGCCTTTTTGGACGCCGCCTTTTTGGCGGGCCCGCCCTTGGCGTCGATCAGTTCGATGGCGTCGGCCAGCGTCACCTGATCCGGCGTCATGGATTTGGGAATGTTCGCATAGACCTTGCCCACCGCCACGTAAGGCCCGTAGCGGCCCTCGCGCAGGGTGATCGCGCCGCCCTGCGGATGTTCGCCCAGAAGCTTGCCGCCGTCCGCGCCGCCTTCGCCGGAGGCTTTCGCATTGACGAGGGCGATCGCCTCCTCGAGCGTCACCTCGTCGGGATTGCGGCCCTTGGGCAGGTTGGCGTTGACCTTCTTCCAGTTCACATAAGGCCCGTAGCGGCCCGACTTCACGGCGATCGCGCCGCCTTGCGGATGATCGCCCAGCGCGCGGCCTGCGGAGGCGCCGAAGCGCGAGCCGCCGCCGCCCTGTTCCTTCGTCACGATCAGGTCGATGGCGCGGTTGGCGCCGATCTCCAGAATGTCGTCCTCGCGGCCGATGTTGGCGTAGGTCTTCTGGTGCTGCACATAGGGCCCGTAGCGCCCGATGCCCGCGAGAATGGGCTCGCCGCTTGTCGGATGTTTGGCGACTTCGCGCGGCAGCGAGAGCAGGGCGAGCGCCTTCTCCAGCGTCACGTCGTCTTTCGAAAGGCCCTTGGGCAGCGAGGAGCGCTTGGGCTTCTCGCCTTCGCCCAATTGCAGATAGGGGCCGAAGCGGCCGTCGCGCAGGGTCACTTCCTCGCTGGTGTCGGGATCGACGCCCAGGCAGCGCACGCCCGGCCGATCGCCTTCCACGCCATTGGCGCCTTCGCCCGTCGCCTGCTGGGAGAGCGTGCGCGTGAAGCGGCATTCGGGATAGTTCGAACAGCCCACGAAGGCGCCGAACTTGCCGAGTTTCAACGACAGCCGGCCCTCGTTGCAGGCGGGGCAGGCGCGCGGGTCGCCGCCTTCCGCCTTGGCGGGGAAGATGTGCGGGCCGAGCAGGTCGTTGAGGTTGTCGAGCACTTCGGTGGTGCGCAGATCCTTGATCTCCTCCACCGAGCCCGAGAAATTGCGCCAGAACTCACGCAGCACCTGTTTCCAGTCGATCTCCGCATTGGCGACGAGATCGAGCTTCTCCTCCAGCGCCGCCGTGAAATCATATTCGACATAGCGCTTGAAGAAGCTTTCGAGGAAGGCGACGACGAGACGGCCCTTGTCCTCCGGCACGAGACGCTTCTTGTCGAGGCGCACGTAATCGCGGTCGCGCAGCACGGCGAGCGTGGAGGCGTAGGTGGAGGGCCGGCCGATGCCCAGCTCCTCCATGCGCTTGACGAGCGTGGCTTCCGTGTAGCGCGGCGGCGGCTCGGTGAAGTGCTGGCCGGCCTCGATGCGCTCTTTGGTCAGCGCCTCGCCCGCGGCCATGGGCGGCAGGCGGCCGCCTTCCTCGTCCTCCTCGTCGTCCTTGCCCTCCTGATAGAGGGTGAGGAAGCCGTCGAAGCGCACGACCTGTCCGGTGGCGCGCAGGTCCACGCGCTTGTAGGCCGCGCCCGCCGGCGCGTCGGCGGCGATCTCGACGGTGGTGCGTTCGAGCTCGGCGGATTCCATCTGGCTTGCGAGCGTGCGCGTCCAGATCAGCTCGTAGAGACGCGCCTGATCCTTGTCGAGCGCGCGGGCGAGCTGGCGCGGCAGGCGCGTCATGTCGGTGGGGCGGATGGCCTCGTGGGCCTCCTGCGCGTTCTTCTGTTTGGTTGTGTATTTGCGCGGAACCTGCGGCACGTAGCTCGGGCCGTATTCCTTCTCGATCACGCGGCGGGCGGCGGCGATGGCTTCCGGCGCCACGTCCACGCCGTCGGTGCGCATATAAGTGATGAGGCCGACGGTCTCTCCGCCAAGGTCCACGCCTTCATACAGGCGCTGGGCGACGCGCATCGTGTGGGCGGGCGCGAAGCCCAGTTTGCGCGAGGCCTCCTGTTGCAGGGTGGAGGTGGTGAAAGGCGCATAGGGATGGCGCTTGGCGGGCTTGGCCTCCACGGAGACCACCGAGAATTTCGCGCCCTCAAGCGCCGTGCGGAACGCCTCCGCCTCCTGCGCGGAGCCGACGTCGAGACGTTGCACGCGCTTGCCGTCGGCGCCCACGAGGCGGGCGACGAAAGGCGCCGCGTCCTTCGTCTTCAAATGGGCGTTGATGGACCAATATTCGCGCGCGACGAATTTCTCGATCTCAAGCTCGCGGTCGCAGACCAGACGCAGCGCGACCGATTGCACGCGGCCGGCCGATTTCGCGCCCGGCAGCTTGCGCCACAGGACCGGCGAGAGGGTGAAGCCCACGAGATAGTCGAGCGCGCGGCGGGCGAGATAGGCGTCCACCAGCGCGACGTCGATCTCGCGCGGCTGGCGCATGGCGTCGAGGATCGCGCTCTTGGTGATCGCGTTGAACACGACGCGCTGGATCTTCTTGTCCTTGAGCGCCTTCTTGCCGCGCAGCACTTCAAGCACGTGCCAGGAGATCGCCTCCCCCTCGCGGTCGGGGTCGGTCGCCAAGATCACGGTGTCGGCGTCCTTCACGGCGCGGGCGATGTCGGCGAGGCGTTTGGCGGCCTTCGCGTCCACTTCCCATTGCATCGCGAAATCGGCTTCCGGGTCCACCGCGCCGTCCTTGGCGAGCAGATCGCGCACGTGGCCGAACGAGGCCAGCACCTCGTAATCCCTGCCGAGATATTTGTTGATCGTCTTGGCCTTGGCTGGGGATTCGACGATGACGACTGCGTTCATGGCTCGGGAGTCCTGGCGACCAAGCGCTTGAAAAACCTGTGAAAACGCCTCGTCGGCGCGGGGCGGGGGGCGCTTTGCGGGCCGCAGCCTCGCCCCATTCATGCGGCCGGGAACATGGTTGAGGGGGCGGGGCGTGTCAAATCGCGGGCTGTGGCGCGACCATGTTCTTGGCGGGGCTTGCGCCTGTGCGCAGCGCGCAAGGGGCGGCGCGCGAAGGCTTGCGGGGGCGCATGGGAGGGCCTATCAGGACCGTTCATGAGCGCTGAGCGAACGCCCTTTCCCCACCGCCACCTGCTTGGCATCGACGGGCTGTCGAGGCCGCAGATCGAAACCCTTCTCGACATGGCGGAAGAGGCGGTCGCCGTCTCCCGCAGGGTCGACAAGAAGCGCAGCGTCCTGAGCGGGCGCACGCAGATCAATCTTTTCTTCGAAGCCTCCACGCGCACGCAGGCCTCCTTCGAGCTCGCGGGCAAGAGGCTGGGCGCCGACGTGATGAACATGTCGGTCGCGACCTCCTCGGTGAACAAGGGCGAGACGCTCATCGACACCGCGGTGACGCTGAACGCCATGCGCCCGGACGTGATCGTCGTGCGGCATCATCATTCCGGCGCGGTGCATCTGCTGGCGCGCAAAGTGTCGTGCTCGGTCGTCAATGCGGGCGACGGCAGCCACGAACATCCCACGCAGGCCCTGCTCGACGCGCTCACCATCCGCCGCAACAAGGGGCGGATCGAGGGGCTGAACGTGGCGATCTGCGGCGACGTGCTGCATTCGCGCGTCGCGCGCTCCAACATCATCCTGCTGACGCAGCTGGGCGCGCGGGTGCGCGTCGTCGGCCCCTCGACGCTCCTGCCGCCGGGCGTGGAGCGGCTTGGCGTCGAGGCGCACCGCACGATGGAGAGCGGCCTGCGGGACGCCGACATCGTGATGATGCTGCGCCTGCAGCGCGAGCGGATGAACGGCGCCTTCGTGCCCTCGCTCAAGGAGTTCTCGCGCTTCTACGGGCTCGACGAGGAAAAGCTGCAATGGGCGAAGCCTGACGCGCTCGTGATGCATCCGGGTCCGATGAACCGCGGCGTGGAGATCGACTCGGCGGTCGCCGACGGACCGCGTTCGCTCGTGACCGAACAGGTGGAGATGGGCGTCGCCGTGCGCATGGCGGTGCTCGAGGCGCTCTCCCACAATTTGCCGAACGGGTGAGGCCATGGAGCCCAGACAACACGCCACGCCCGCCTTCGCCTTCCTCAACGCGCAGCTCGTCGATCCCGCCTCCGGCAAGATCGAGACCGGCGGCGTGCTGGTGGAGAACGGCGCCATCGTCGACGTCGGCCCCAAGGTCACGCAGGCTAATGTGGGCGCGCGCACGCAAGCCATCGATTGCGCCGGCGACGTCGTGTGTCCCGGCCTCATCGACATGCGCGCTTTCGTGGGCGAGCCGGGCGCGACCCATCGCGAGACCATCGCCAGCGCCAGCGCCGCCGCCGCCGCGGGCGGGGTGACGACCATCGTCGCGACGCCGGACGCCAATCCGCCCGTGGATGGGGCGGCCACCGTCGATTATCTGCTGCGCCGCGCGCGGGAGAAGTCGCGCGTGCGCCTGTTGCCCAGCGCCGCGCTCACCAAGGGGCTTGCGGGGCAGGAGATCGCCGAGATCGGCCTTCTCAAGGAAGCCGGCGCGGTCGCCTTCTCCAATGGCGCGCGTTCGGTTGCGTCCGCGCAGGTGATGCGCCGCGCGCTCACCTATGCGCGCGATTTCGGCGTGCTCGTCATCCATCTCGCGCAGGACGCCGATCTCGCCACCGCCGGCGTGATGAACGAGGGCGAATTCGCAAGCCGCCTCGGCCTGCCCGGCGTGCCCGCCGAGGCGGAGGCGATCGTGCTCGACCGCGACATGCGTCTCGTGCGCCTCACGCTGGGCGCGCAGTCGTCCGGCGCGCGCTATCATGCGGCGCTTGTCACCTGCCGCCTCTCGCTCGACGTCATCGCGCAGGCGAAGGCGGAGGGCCTGCCCGTCACCTGCGCGACTTCGATCAATCATCTCACGCTCAACGAGACCGACGTCGGCGATTACCGCACCTTCCTGAAGCTCTCGCCGCCGCTGCGCGCGGAGGAGGAGCGTCTCGCGCTCGTGGAGGCGCTGGCGAGCGGATTGATCGACGTGATCGTCTCCGACCACGATCCGCAGGACGTGGAGGCCAAGCGCGTGCCCTTCTCGGAGGCCGAATATGGCGCCGTCGGGCTTGAGACGATGCTGGCCGCGGGGTTGCGCCTTGTGCATGCGGGCCAGGTCTCGCTCACCCGCCTCATCGGCGCGATGACGCTGCGCCCGGCTGAGATTTTGGGCCTGCCGCAAGGCCGGCTCGCCAAGGACGCGCCTGCCGACCTCATTCGTTTCGACCCGGACGAGCCCTTTGTCGTGGACGCCGCCAGACTGCGCTCGCGCGCCAAGAACACGCCGTTCGACGAGGCGCGCCTGCAAGGCGTCGTGAAGACGACGATGGTGGCTGGCCGCGTGGTTGGGCCCTGAACCTTTCGAAAGTAGCGCTCGCATGTTCCCCGATCTCGCCGCCAATCTCGTCGCACTCGGCTTCGGCTACCTGCTTGGCTCCATTCCGTTCGGTCTCGTGCTCACGAAAATCGCGGGCACGCAGGACCTGCGCTCCATCGGCTCGGGCAATATCGGCGCGACGAACGTTCTGCGCACGGGGCGCAAGGGGCTGGCCGCCGCCACGCTGCTGCTCGATGCGCTGAAAGGCACGCTCGCCGTCGTCGTCGCGATGCGCTTTGGCGAATACGCCGCGGTGATCGCGGGGCTCGGGGCCTTTCTCGGCCATCTCTATCCCGTGTGGCTGAAGTTCTCCGGCGGCAAGGGCGTGGCGACCTTCCTCGGCGTGTCGATCGGGCTCGCCTGGCCGGGCGCCGTCGCCTTCGCGCTCGTCTGGCTCGCGACCGCCGCCATCACGCGCTATTCCTCCGCCGCCGCGCTCGCCGCCAGCGTGGCGACGCCGCTTGTCCTGTGGGGCATGGGCCGTTCGCAGGCCGCGGAACTGCTCGCCGCGCTCGCCGTGTTGCTGTGGTTCAAGCACCGCCCCAACATCGAGCGCCTGCTCGCCGGCACGGAAAGCAAGATCGGCCGCAAGAGCGAGCCTGAGGCGCCGCAGGGCTGAGGGGCGCGGGGCTTTCGACCTTGCGCGGCGCCGGGGTGACGGCGGGCGCGAAATGAGCGATGATGGGGACGTTTCAGACGTTCCTTTTTCATCTCATTGCCGGCCGCGCGCCCATGATGCTCAGCGACGAACAACGGCTCGACTGGCTGCAATTGATCCGCAGCGAAAACGTCGGGCCTCGCACTTTCCGCACCCTCGTCAACAAGTTCGGCGGGGCTCGCGCCGCGCTTGAGGCGCTGCCGGGCCTGCTTGCGCGCGCAGGCGGGGCGCGCGCCGTGCGGCTTGCCGACCGGGGCGCCTGCGAACGGGAGATGGCGGCGACCTTGCGCGCGGGGGCGCGTTTCCTCGCCATGGGCGAGCCGGATTATCCGGCGGCGCTGCGCCAGATCGACTCCCCGCCGCCGCTGCTTTGCGTGAAAGGCGCGATCGAGACGCTCGCGCGTCCGATGGTCGCGATCGTGGGCGCGCGCAACGCCTCCGCCGCCGGCCTCGCCTTCACCGAGCGGCTCGCCCATGAACTCGCCGAGGATGGCTATGTGGTCGCCTCCGGGCTTGCGCGCGGCGTCGATCAGCGTGCGCACCGCGCCGCGTTGCGCACCGGCACGGTGGCCGCGCTCGCCGGCGGGCTCGATCGCATCTATCCGCCCGAACACATAGAGCTTGCGCAGGAGATCTGCGCGCGCGGCGCGCTCGTGAGCGAAATGCCCTTGGGCTGGGAGCCGCGGGGCCGCGATTTTCCGCGCCGCAACCGCATCGTCTCCGGCCTGTCGCTGGGCACGATCGTGGTGGAGGCGGCTTTGCGTTCGGGCTCGCTGATCACCGCGCGTTTCGCAAACGAACAGGGCAGGGAAGTGTTCGCCGTGCCGGGCTCGCCGCTCGATCCGCGCGCGGAGGGCGCCAACGACCTGCTGCGGCAGGGCGCGACCTTATGCACGTCGGGGCGCGACGTGCTGGAGGCGCTGGCGCCGTTGCGTTCAGGCGAAGGCGCGCCCGCGCATGCGCGCCTGTTCGACGAGGCGAGCTTCGCGCCGGCCGAACGCCTGTGGGACGAGACGGATTTGTTCGGCGACATGTCGCCGCCTTACGGCGAGCCGGGTCATGAACTCGACGAAGCGCCGGCGCCCGCCATGTCCGCGCCGCGCACCGCCAGCGCGCAGCGCGCCGTCTCGCACGCCACCTCGCAGGCCGTCTCGCAAGGCGCTTCGGAGCGCGAGGACTTTGCTGACGAGCGGCCGCTCGCGGAGCGGCTTGCGCATTTGCTCAGTCCCTCGCCTGTGTCGCTCGACGATCTCGTGCGCGCGTGCGGCGCGCCTGCTGCGGATGTATTCGCGGCGCTGACCGATCTTGAACTGCAGGGGCGCGCGTCCCGGCGCGGCCACCGCGTGACGCGCGCTTGAGCCCGCTCAGCTTTCTTTCTCGGCCTCTTCGGCGGCGATCTCGGCTTCCGCCGCCGACATGGACAGCAGATAGCTCAGGGTCTCCAGCCGCGCATTGGCGGCGATGGCCGACAGCTCCCGCGTCATCTGGGCGATGTAGCGGGCCGCGTCGACCGGCTCCATGGGCTCCAGCTCCTCGCTGGGATAGGCGACCCAGCCTTCCTCCTCGGGCTCGGGCTCGAACAGGTAGTCGGCGCGGCGAGCCGGCTCGGCCGCCTCGAACCGGCCCTCGGCCCGCCCTGCCTGCGGATCGTTCGCGCCTTCGGAATCGCGCGCCCCCTCGCGGGGCTTGGCCTGTTTCGCCATGGGTCGCTCCTGTCCCGGCGGGGGCGGACTCTCCCGCGCGCGCCGGATGGACGATGCTTAGCACAACCGAGACCATAGAGCTAGGGCTTCGCCTAAACTTTGGGTTGCGCCTGACGGCTATTTCCCGCGAAATGCAACCAGAGGGAGGTCCTGGCGTTGCTTGCGCATCTCGGCCGCATGCGCGGCCAATCCAGGGAGCCTCGCCATGAGATTTCCACCCGTCCCCCCTCCGTCTCCCTCCTCCGCCCCTGTTTCTGCGCAGACGTCCGCCGCGTCGGGCCGCCTGCGCCGCGTTGTGGTGAACGGGCTTGCGGCCGCAGCTTTCACGATCGCCGGGGCGGGGATTGACGGTTTCGGCCCGCGCGCCGCGCAGGCCGGCCCGCTCTCCATCGCCGCGCGCGCGGACGTCGCGCCGGCCAATCTCACCGAACAGGCGCATTACAACGGCCGGCGCCATCGCCATCGTCGCGCAGGCGGCGGGGCCGCCGCCGCCGCCGCGCTCGGCGCGTTCGGTCTCATCGTCGGCGCCGCCATCGCCAGCAATCGCTGCCGCTATGTCGATCCATGGGGGCGCTGCGTGCGCCATCGCTCTTATTACTACGGGCCGTCTTATTATCCGGCCTATGTGGGCGGCTATTATCCGGCCTATCGGCGACGCGCTGTTTATTATCATCCGCGCATCTATCGCCACCGCTACGTGACGCATCACGCGGGGCCACGCTTCGTCGTGCGTCACGCGGGACCGCGTTTCGTCCATCGCGGCGGCGGACCGCGCGTCCTGCGTCATCGGCGTTGAGCGGGGCGCGCGGTTCGTGCGGCGTGGCGCGGGTTTCTGAGATCAGGCGTCGGGCGCGGCGGCGCGTCCGAGCGCCTGCAGCCGGTCGAGCGCGCCCTGCAGGATGTAAGCCGCGGCCATGCGGTCCACGACCTCGCCGCGTTTCGCCCGCGAGGCGTCCTGGTCGATGAGCGCGCGCGTGACGGCGGCGGTGGACAGGCGCTCGTCCCAGAACACGAACGGGCGCCGATCGAGCGGCGCCATGGCGCGCACGAAAGCGCGGGTGGCCTGCGCGCGGGGGCCTTCGCTTGAGTCCATGTTGAGGGGCAGGCCGATCACGAAGGCGGCCACCTCGTGCTTGTCCGCAAGCGCGATGAGGCGCGCGACGTCCGCCGAGAACTTCTTGCGCGCGATGGTCTCGAGCGGGGAGGCGAGCCTGCGCTCCACGTCGGACAGGCCAAGGCCGATGGTCTTCGTGCCGAGGTCGAGCCCCATGAGGCGCGAGAAGCGCCCGAGCGACGGGGCGATCTCCTCAAGGGTCGAGACGTTGGACAGGCCGGCCATGGCGCCCCGTAGCATGGGCGGGCGGGCCTGTCATCCGCGGCGGGGGATTTGGCGTTCCCCGCCCGCAATGCTATAGCCGGCGCGAGTTTTTCAAACCTCGGAGTCGAGATGTCCGTCGATCAAGCGACCGTGCGGCGCATTGCGCATCTGGCGCGCATCGCCGTGAAGGACGAGGACGTGCCGCACCTCCAAAAGGAGCTCAACGCCATCCTCGCCTTCGTCGAGGAGCTGGGCGCGGTGAACGTGGACGGCGTCGAGCCGATGACCTCCGTCATTCCCATGAAGATGAAGATGCGCGCCGACGAAGTGAACGATCAGGCCGGCGCCGGCGTCATCGTCGCTAACGCGCCTGCGCGCGAGGATCACTTCTTTACGGTGCCCAAGGTCGTCGAGTGAGCCGCGCCTCCCGCGCCGCCGACGCCTGCGCCTTCTTTTCGGAATCGTCTTCATGACTTCGCCCAACGAACTCACCCTTGCTGAAGCGCGCGACGCCATCGCCGCGAAAAAACTCTCCTCCGTCGAACTGACGCAGGCCCATCTCGACGCGATGGAGAAGGCGCGCGGCCTTGGCGCCTATATCGCCGAGACGCCGGAAATCGCGCTCGACATGGCGCGCGAGTCCGACAAGCGCCTGGCCGCCGGAGCGGCTGGCCCGCTCGAGGGACTGCCCATCGGCGTCAAGGATCTCTACGCCACCAAGGGCGTGCACACGCAGGCGTGCAGCCATATCCTCGACGGGTTCAAGCCCGCTTATGAATCCACCGTCACCGCGCAATTGTGGCGCGACGGCGCGGTGATGCTCGGCAAGCTGAACATGGACGAATTCGCCATGGGCTCGTCGAACGAAACCTCTTTCTATGGCCCCGTCGCTTCGCCCTGGCTGCCGCCGGGCTGGAGCGCGGACAAGGCGCGCGCCGCGCTGGGCTCGAAAGAGAAGAAGGGTCTTCTCGTGCCGGGCGGCTCCTCAGGCGGTTCGGCCTCCGCGGTCGCCGCGCATCTGTGTCTGGGCGCCACCGCCTCCGACACCGGCGGCTCCATCCGCCAGCCCGCCGCCTTCACGGGAACGGCCGGCGTGAAGCCCACCTACGGGCGCTGCTCGCGCTGGGGCATGGTGGCCTTCGCCTCCTCGCTCGATCAGGCGGGGCCGATCGCGCGCAACGTGCGCGACTGCGCGATCCTGCTGCGCTCCATGGCGGGACATGATCCGAAGGACACGACCAGCGTCGACGCGCCCGTGCCCGATTACGAGAAGGCGGTGGGCGCCTCCATCAAGGGCCGCAAGATCGGCATTCCGAAAGAATACCGCGTGGCGGGCATGCCCGAGGAGATCGACGCGCTGTGGCGCAAGGGCGTGGACTGGCTGCGCGCCGCCGGCGCGGAAGTGGTCGAAATCTCGCTGCCGCATACGAAATACGCGCTGCCCGCCTATTACATCGTGGCGCCGGCGGAAGCCTCGTCCAATCTCGCCCGCTATGACGGCGTGCGTTACGGATTGCGCGCGGCCGGCCGCGACATTCGCGAAATGTACGAGAACACCCGCGCGCAGGGCTTCGGCCCGGAAGTGCGTCGGCGCGTGATGATCGGCGCCTATGTGCTCTCGGCCGGCTATTACGACGCCTATTACGTGCGCGCGCAAAAGATCCGCACGCTGATCCGTCGCGATTTCGAGGCCGCCTTCCACGCGGGCGTGGACGCGATCCTCACCCCCGCCACGCCGTCGCCCGCCTTCGGCATCGGCGAGAAGACCTCCGCCGATCCGGTGGAGATGTATCTCAACGACGTGTTCACCGTGACGGTGAACATGGCGGGCCTGCCGGGCTTCGCCGTCCCCGCCGGTCTGTCGAAGGACGGGCTGCCGCTCGGCCTGCAATTGATCGGCCGGCCCTTCGACGAGGAGACGCTGTTCTCCGTCGCGCAGGCGCTTGAGGATTCCGCCGGCCGCATCGATCTGCCGAAAGCCTGGTGGGCCTGAGCCTGACGCGGCCCGCCGCGTGACGCGCAGGGCCGTCTCCGCGTGCATGATCTCGAGCATGCGGGCGCAGCCGGCGCAGGGCCGCCTTGAAGCAGGCCGCCGAAGCGGCTACCAAACCGGCCTGTCGCGCGGCCCCGCCGCGCCCGCCCACCTGTGAGGCTGTCATGAACGCTCCGGCGACCGTTTCCAAACTCATCAAGGGCGCCACTGGCGACTGGGAGGTCGTCATCGGCATGGAGATCCACGCCCAGGTGACCTCGAAAGCGAAACTCTTCTCCGGCGCCTCGACCGAATTCGGCGGCGAGGAGAACGCCCACGTTTCGCTCGTCGACGCGGCCATGCCCGGCATGCTGCCCGTCATCAACGCGGAATGCGTGCGCCAGGCCGTGCGCACCGGGCTTGGCCTGAAGGCGCAGATCAATCTGCGCTCGGTCTTCGACCGCAAGAACTACTTCTATCCGGACCTGCCGCAGGGCTATCAGATCAGCCAGTACAAGCACCCGATCGTGGGCGAGGGCGAGGTCATCGTCGACGTCTCCCCCACCGAGCAGATCCGCGTGGGCGTGGAGCGCCTGCATCTGGAGCAGGACGCCGGCAAGTCGATCCACGACCAGTCCGCCACCGCGAGCTTCGTCGATCTCAACCGTTCGGGCGTGGCGCTCATGGAGATCGTCTCGCGCCCCGACATGCGTTCGGCCGAGGAGGCGCGCGCCTATGTGAGCAAGCTGCGCACGATCCTGCGCTATCTGGGCACCTGCGACGGCGACATGGAGAAGGGCAATCTGCGCGCCGACGTGAACGTGTCCGTGCGCCGTCCCGGCGCGCCGCTGGGCACGCGGTGCGAGATCAAGAACGTGAACTCGATCCGCTTCATCGGCCAGGCCATCGAGACCGAGGCCCGTCGTCAGATCGCCATCATCGAGGACGGCGGCGCCGTGGATCAGGAGACGCGCCTGTTCGATCCCGGCAAGGGCGAGACGCGCTCCATGCGCTCCAAGGAAGAAGCGCATGACTACCGCTATTTCCCGGATCCCGACCTCCTGCCGCTCGAGTTCGACCAGGCGTTCGTCGATGAGCTGGCGCGCGGCCTGCCCGAGCTGCCGGATGAGAAAAAGGCTCGCTTCATGCGCGATTACGGCCTCGCCGGCTATGACGCCGGCGTGCTGGTGATGGAGCGCGACACGGCGGATTACTTCGAGGACATGGTGCGCGAGGGCGCGGAGGCGAAGGCTTCCGCCAACTGGCTCATCAACGAGTATTTCGGCCGCCTCAACAAAGCCGGCCTCAGCGTCGTGGACGGTCCCGTGACCGCCGCCGCCAACAGCGCCATCGTGCAGATGATCTCGTCGGGCGACATCTCCGGCAAGATCGCGAAGGACCTGATCGAGATCGTGTGGGAGGAAGGCCGCGGCGCCGATCCGCGCGCGATCGTCGCCGCGCGCGGCATGAAGCAGGTCACCGACACCGGCGCCATCGAGGCCGCCGTGGATGCGATCATCGCCGCCAATCCGGACAAGGTCGCTCAGGCGCAGGCGAAGCCGACCATGCTTGGTTGGTTCGTCGGACAGGTGATGAAGGAGACGGGCGGCAAGGCCAATCCGCAGTCCGTCAACGCGCTCCTGAAGAGCAAGCTCGGGATCTGATCCGGGCGAATCACCGGGGTCGATTCGCGCGCCTTGCGCGAAATCGACCCGCGGAGCGAGCCCCGAAGCGAAAAAAATTTCGTTTTTCGAAAATTTTTTTTCGTCCGTTGCGCACGCGCAGCAGACGGTCGCGCGTCGCCTCTCTCGCGCCGCTCTCGCTCGCTTCCCATCGACCCGCGCGCGGCGCGCGCGCGGCCTCGCCGATCGCGTGCGACACGCGGCTCATGCGTCGCTCGCGTGAGAGCGGACGGCGCGCACGGCAATGCGCAGCGGCTTGCGCGACGCTTGGCGTCGTTTCCGCACTCGCCGAAAAATCAATAACTTTTGGGCATCGCTGCGCCGTGTGGCGGCTTTCGTCGCCGGCGCCCGGGCGCGCGTCGCGCCGCCTCGCCGAAGGCTTGCGCAGGTTCCTCGGCGTCTGCGCGGGGCGCGCCTCGCGGACGTCGCGACTGGTCCGATCGCGCCTGCGCGCGCACCGTCGGAAGCGATGCGCGCGCGCGCGCTGGAGGGGCCGAACGGGCGCGCGCAGAGGGGCTTGCGGAGCCGTGAACGACGATCAGCGCTTGCACGTCTAGTTAACCGAGTTAGTTTAACTCCGCCTGGGTGACGGCGAGATGCGCCGTCTCAACTTAGAGGGGACCTCTGATGGCGAAGGCAGCAAAGCGTAAGCCGGCCAAGAAGGCCGCGAAGAAGAGTGCAAAGAAGGCCACCAAGAAGGTAGCCAAGAAGGTCGCCAAGAAGGGCGCCAAGAAGGCCACCAAGAAGGTTGCCAAGAAGGCCGCCAAGAAGGGCGCCAAGAAGGCCACCAAGAAGGTAGCCAAGAAGGCCGCCAAGAAGGGCGCCAAGAAGGCCACGAAGAAGGCCGCCAAGAAGGGCGCCAAGAAGGCTCGCAAGGCTACGCGCCGCGCGAAGCCGGCTGCGTCTGCGGCTCCGGCTGCGTAAGTCGCAGCGCGAACCGTCTCCGTGAGGTCCGACCGCCGGCGCCTGAGCCGGCTTCATGGACGAACCTAACGGACAAAGCGGTCGCACTGAACTTTCTGCGCCCCCGCGCTTCTGCGCCGGGGGCGTTTTCATTCCAGCGCCTCCGCGTTTTCGCGCGGGGGCGCTTTTTCATGTGCGTTGATGCGGGGATCAGCGCATCGGGGCGGACGGCGTCTCCTGCGCCGCGCGCGCGGCGCGTCCTGCAAGACAGCCGGCGGAGAACTCCCGCCACAGCGCGCCCTTGTCCTCGCCGAGCATCTGCAGGCGCCGCCATTCCTCCGCGCAGGCGCGAAGCGCCGCGCGCTCCTCAGGGCTGGCGAGCGGCGCGGGCTGCGCCGGGGGAGCGGGCGCGAGATTGGGGGCGGGCGCCAGCGGGGCCAGCAGGGGCGCTGCCGCGGGCGGCGTGGAGCCTGTGCGCGCGGGATCGGGCGTGCGGGGCGCGTCTGGCGCGGAG
>CAZYBF010000047.1:0-22997 GCA_964645525.1 uncultured Beijerinckia sp. | reverse complement strand
GGCGCGGCGGATGGGGACGTCGCGCGCATGTTGCGGGAGGCTGAGAGCGGCCTGCAGATCGACGTCGGCGACGGGGCGGGGCTCGCCCGCGCCATCGCGCGGCTGGCGGATGATCCCGATCTGCGCCGGCGTATGGGCGACAACGCGCGCAAAAACCTTGAGGCGAAGTTCGGCAGAAGCAGGGCTCTGACGGATTTCGAGGCTCTTATCAGGGACTTGGCTGAAAAATACGATTGAACTTGATCACAACCATGGGATTGCCTCGAGCCAGTTCGAATGTTAAGATCAAGTTAACGCGTGAGGCCTCCGCCATGTGGGGGCTCTCGCGCTGATCTCGCCCCGGTTTGGTTCGTCGCGTCGGGTTTCTGGTTCTTTTTTGTTTTTTGTTTTGCGCGCGCCGGCTCGTCCGGGCGCGCCATGGGATTGGCTTATGCGGTTTTCCAGCACCCCGTCTTCCATCGCCCCGCTGGCTTGGCGCCTCACCTTCGCCGACGCCTTCATTGCGGCGCTCGCTCCGCCGCTCGCCTTTTTGCTGCGCGACTCCGGGCTGGCCGCGCGGGCGGAGCCGGCGCTGGTCTTTTATTGTTGCGCGGGCTTTTTGTGCGGCCTCGCCTGTCTCGCCTATTTCCGCGTCGGACAGATCGACGGGCGCTTCCTCGGCCTTGAAGACGTGCGCCAATGCGTGAAGGCGGCGGCGGCGACGGCCTTGGCGACCGCCGCTCTGGCTTTCAGCCTGCACGGGCTTGCGGGCGTGCCGCGTTCGGCGCCCGCGCTGCACGCTCTGGTGTTCGGAACGGCGCTTCTTGGCTTGCGCGCCTGGGCCGAGACGCGCCGGCGCGCGTTCACCGGCGCCATAGCGCATGAGCGCGGGCAGGGCGACGGGCTGGCGTTTGAGAACGTGCTGGTCGCCGGCGCTGACGAGGCGGCGGCGCTCTACATCCGGGTCAGCGAAACGCTGGTCGGGCGCCGGCGGCGGATCCTCGCTTTGGGCGTTGCGTGCGCGGACGGGTCATCGCAGGCCCGCTGGGCGCGGCCTCGCGCATGATCGCGGAGTTCGGCGTGCATGGCGTGCGGATCGACAAGATCGTGGTCGCCTGTTCCGATCCGACGCAGGCGGAGCGGGCGGTCGCTAGACTGCTGCCGGTGTGCCGCGAACATGGCGTGGCGCTCGAGCGTTTCGGCGACGCGCTTGCAGTCGGCGACGCGGCGCAGGGCGAGGCCGCCGCGGCTGCGCCGGTTTCTTCCGTCCCGCACGCCGCGCAAAGTCGCACTGCCCAGAGTCCCATGGCCCAGAGTCCCATGGCCCAGAGTTTCATGGCCCAGAGTTACGTGGCCCAGAGTTTCATGGCGCGGAGTATCGCCGCGGCCCAAGCGCGCAGCGCTTATTGGCGCCGCCGCAGGATCTTCGACGTCGCGGCGGCCGCGGCGGGCCTTGCGCTCCTGTCGCCGTTGCTGGCGCTTGTCTCTCTGCTCGTGCTGCTGGACGTGGGCGCGCCGCTCATGTTCTGGCAGGAGCGGGTCGGGCGTGGCGGCCGGCGCATCCGGGTCCACAAATTCCGCACCCTTCGCCATCCGCTGTCCGCGAGCGGCCGGTTGCTGAGCGATGAGGAGCGGCTGTCGCCCATCGGGCGGTTTCTGCGCTTCACGCGGCTCGACGAGGCGCCGCAATTGTTCGACGTGCTGCGCGGCGACCTCAGCCTCATCGGGCCGCGTCCGCTTCTGCCGGCGGATCTTCCGCCCCGCGCCTTCATTCGCCTGGCCGCGCCCCCCGGCCTCACCGGATGGGCGCAGGTGCATGGCGGCAAGCTCGTCAGCGCGCAGGAAAAGGGTGAGCTGGATGGCTGGTATGTGCGCAATGCGGGCTTGCTGGTGGATCTGCGGATCCTGTGGCTGACCCTGCGCGCGCCGTTCCGGGGCGACCGCCGCGACGAGGCGGTCCTGCGGCTTGCGCGCATGGACGCCGCTCTGGTCGCAGGCGCGGACGCGCAGACGCCCGCAGCCTACGCCGCCAGTTCAGCGGCAAGTTCAGCGGCGAGCTCCGCAGCAAGTTCTGCGACAAGCCAAGGCGCGAGCCAAGGCGCGAGCAAAGCCGGCGCGCTCAGCGACGACTCCGCCCCCGAGCCGCATCCCGCGTGACCTTAGCGCACGCGCGCTCACGCGCTGCGCAGGATTTCGATGGGCAGTTTCTTCGGGCTGCGGAAATTCGACGAGGGCACCCAGTCGAAATGTTCCCCCGTCAGCTGGAAGTCGGGAATGCGCGCAAGGAAATCCTCCATCGCGATTTGCGTGATGAAGCGCGCCATCTGATTGCCGAGGCAGAAGTGCTTGCCCGATCCGAAACCGACGTGGCCCTGCGGGTTGCGGTCGATGTCATAGACGTCTGGGTTGGGAAACTTGCGCCAGTCCCGGTTCGCCGAACCATAGGCGAGGATCACTTTGTCGCCGACTTTCAGCGTCTGCCCATGGATCTGCGTCTCCTTCGCGACGGTCCGCATGAAGCGTTGCGCGGAGGTGTTGTAGCGCAGCGATTCCTCGATCGCCTTGGGGATCAGCGTCGGGTCGGCCGCGCAGCGCGCGCGCGCCTGCGGATGCTGGCACAGGTTCAGCGCGAAAACCGACATGAAGCTTGAAAGCGATTCCACGCCCGCCATCACGAACGTGCCCGTGGTCAGCACGATCTCGCGCTCCGACAGGCGGTCGCCGTCGATCTCCGCTTCGGCGAGGCGGGTGATGAGATCGTCCTGCGGCGTCTTGCGGCGCTTGGCGACTTCCTGCGTGATGAAGTCGGTGATCCATTTGAACGCCGCGTCGAGCTGCGGATTGCGGCCGCGGTTCTTTCGGTCGGTGGAGATCGACAGCACCACTTTGTCGCGGATGTCGGCGGGGTCCTGATGGGGCAGGCCGAGGAGGCGGAAGAGCACGCCCACGGTGATGAGGCTCGAATATTCCGAGATGAAGTCCAGCCGGCCCTGTTTGACGAGCTTGTCGAGCGCCTCCGTCGCGATGTCGTGGGTTGGGCCCGCAAGATGCTCGTTGTTCTTCTTCATGAAGGCGGCCTGCGCGAGCGCGCGCAGCCGGTCGTGGCGCGGCGGATCGGTGGTGCCGAGCGTTCCGCCTGCGCGCCCGGGAATCTCGTCGATCAGATTGCCGTTTGCGGAGGAGAAGGTCTCCCAGTCCTGCGCGGCGCGCAGCACGTCGTCATAGCGCGAGAGGACCCACGCTTTGCCGCTTTTCGTCCAGTAGCAGGGATGTTCTTCGCGCAGCCGCTCGTAGAGCGGGAAGGGGTTCTCGTCGATGTCCGAGTAAAGGTCGAAGACCTCGTCCTCGGGGCCGGTCGAGCCGGGGGCCTGGTCCAGCATGGCGTTCCTCTTTCACGGCTGCCGGCGGGCGTATGGAAGCCCTTGGCGCCCGGCGCGGGTTCGTGGCGGACATGGTGGCGGGATGATCTGGCCCAAAGCAAGTCCGGGCGGCCTCAGAGCGAAGAAAAGTTCGGCGAAAACATGCCCAAAAGCAAAACGCGGCCTTTCGGCCGCGTTCGCGAAACGTCTTGGGCGTCGCCTTTATTCGGCTGCGCTGGTGGACGGCGGCATGAGGCCGCGGATCGTCAGCTCTTCCTCGGTCAGGCCCACAATGCGCCAGTCGGTGGTCTTGGGCGCCACGCCTTCGAAGGAGCGCAGCTTGCTGTGGGGCACGCGCGGCTCCGTGCGGCCGATCACCGTGCCGTCCTTCTGGAACGTGCGCACGGCCTCGACCATCTGCTTGCGGAACTCGACGATGGCGAGGTCGCTTGCGCCCAGCACGTCCTGTGTGCGGTCGGCGATGGGGCCCATGGTGAGCCACATCACATAGTCCTGGTTGGGAATGCCGCGAATGCCGGTGAAATTGCCGGCCTTCATCGCCTGCCTGTCCTGCAGGAACTTGTTCTCGTGGGTGCGCTTGTTCGACCAGTCCTGATTGAGGTCGAGGCCGCGCGTGGCGCCGAGGAACTTGCGCCAGGTCTCGGTGTCGGGCGTCGTCGCCGCATCGCCGAAGGCGAGGAAGTAGAAGTCGGTGTTCGTGTCGTCCACCGGCACGTGCAGGATCGCCACGTGGTAATTGTTGTTCGGCGGAATGTAGACCGTATAGGGCGCGATGAAGAGCGTGGTGCGAATGTAGTCGTGCGTCTGCGCGTTCTGGATCGGGCGGCGCAGCGCGGCGTAGCGGAAGCCGAAGGGCGTGCGCTGGGCCTGCAGGCGCGGCGACTTGTCGGTGGAGGGGCGCAGCCAGTTCTGCTCATTGGCCTGCGCGCCCGGCACGCGCGCGGGCACCATGTCGGAGGAATGCAGGCTCGAGGAATGGGCGGAATCGATGCCGCCTTCGAGGATCTGCGCCCAGTTGCAAGGCACCTTGAACTTCGCAATCGAGATTTTCGTGTCGGGCGTCGGCTGGAACACCGGCGGCTCGAACTCCGGCATCGTCGCCGGCTCGCCGAGATAGACCCACACAAAGCCCGCCGCCTCGCGCACGGGATAGGACTTCGCCTTCACCTTCTTCACAAGCCCGGTCTCAACCGGCTCGGAGGCGAGCTCCATCGCATTGCCGTCCACGTCGAATTTCCAGCCGTGGTAGAGGCAGCGAATGCCGCATTCCTCGTTGCGGCCATAGGCGAGCGAGGCGCGGCGATGGGGGCACAATTCGTCAAGGACGCCGAGCCGGCCTTCGGTGTCGCGGAACACGACGAGGTTCACGCCGCACAGGCGCACCTTGAGCGGGTCGCAATCGGGCTCGGCCACTTCCTCGATGAGGCAGGCGGGAAGCCAGTGGTGACGCATGATCTGGCCCATCGGCGCGTCGCCCTCGACGCGGCACAGCAGATCGTTTTCTTCCCTCGTGAGCATGGCGTCTCTCGCTGCAATGGGCGGGGACCCGCCCTCATTGGTTAGACCTCTAAGTATTTAGCGCCGCCTCGCCGGCTTGTCGAGCCCCCACCCGCGCGGCCGGGCGGGGCGCGCCCTTGCCGCCGGATCGTTAGGCGTCTAAACAAACGCGCGGCCCCGGGGCGGGCCCGCCGCGCCGGATCATGCCCTCTGGCTTGACCCCGGCGACGACACAGGGATGACGCGAACCCATGCGAGCGAACCATGCGAGACTTGCGCGTCGCGCGCGCTGAAATCATCGCCGAGGACGTGCGGCTTTTCGAATTGCGCGATCCCGCCGGCGCAGACCTGCCGGCCTTTTCCGCGGGCGCGCATGTGAGCGTTCGCACGCCCGCCGGGCAGGAGCGCAAATATTCCCTCTGCAACGACCCGCACGAGCGCGATCGCTACGTGATCGCCGTGAAGTGGGAGCGTCAGGGGCGCGGCGGCTCGGCTGGCATGTTCGCCGACGTGAAGGAGGGCGACCTCCTGCCCGTGGGCGAGCCGCAGAACGATTTTCCCCTGGCGCCTTCCCCGGCCGGCTACACGTTCATCGCCGGCGGCATCGGCATCACGCCGCTTCTGGCGATGGCGCGTTTCCTGATGAATTCGGGCGGGCCGTCCTTCAAGCTCTATTACCTGACGCGCAATCCGCAGGCGACGCCCTTCCTTGAGGAATTGAAGGGGCCGGAATTCGCAGGCAAGGTCGTCATTCATCACGACGGCGGCGACATCGACAAGGCCTATGATCTCTGGCCTGCGTTGGAGAAGCCAAAGGGCCACGTCTATTGCTGCGGCCCGCGCGGCCTGATGGATTCCGTGCGCGACATGACCGGGCACTGGTCCTCGTCCGCGGTGCATTTCGAGGCCTTCGTCGATGGCTCCGCGCCGCAAGCCCATGACGAGCCCTTCACGGTCGTCGTCGCGGGCACGGGCGAGCGCATCGAGGTTCCCGTCGGCGTGACGATCCTCGACGCTTTGCGCAAGGCCGGCCATTCGGCGCCCTCATCCTGCGAGAGCGGTTCGTGCGGATCGTGCCGCACGCGGCTCGTCTCGGGCGATGTGGAGCATCGCGATTTCGTGCTCACGCCCGGCGAGCACGCCGACAACATCATGATCTGCGTGTCGCGCGGGCGCGGCGGCGACGTGGTGATCGATCTGTGAGCGCTGAGCGCAAAATACGCCTCGCCATCGCAGGGCTCGGCCGCGCGTTCAGCCTCATGGCGCCCACGCTCGCGCTTGATCCGCGCATCGAGATCGTCGCAGGCGCCGATCCGCGCGCGGAGGCGCGGGCGCGTTTCGAGCAGGATTTCGGCGCCCGCGCCTATGAGCGCGTCGCTGACATGTGCGCGGATTCGCGCGTGGAGGCCGTCTATGTCTCGACGCCTCACCAGTTCCACGTGGACAACGTGCTCGCCGCCGCCGCCGCCGGCCGTCATGTGCTGTGCGAGAAGCCGATGGCGCTGTCCGTTGAGGAATGCCTCGCCATGATCGAGGCGACGGAGGCCGCCGGCGTGCGCCTCGTGGTCGGCCACAGCCATTCCTTCGACGCCCCCGTTCGCCGCGCGCGCGAGATCGTGGAGAGCGGCGCCTATGGCGACGTGCGCATGATCAGCGCGATGGATTATACGGACTTTCTCTATCGGCCGCGCAGGCCCGAGGAGCTCGACACCGCGAAGGGCGGCGGCGTCATCTTCAATCAGGCGCCGCATCAGGTCGACAATGTGCGTTTCATCGGCGGCGGTCTGGTCAAGAGCGTGCGCGCGGTCACCGGCGCATGGGACAGGGCGCGCCCCACCGAGGGCGCTTACAACGCGCTGCTGACTTTTGAGAACGGCGCGGCCGCCAGCATCGTCTATTCGGGTTATGCGCATTTCGATTCCGATGAGCTCGTGGACTGGATCGCCGAAAGCGGCCTGCCCAAAGATCCGCAAGCCTATGGCGCGGCGCGGCGCAATTTGCGCGGCGTGGACGAACAGGCGGAGCTCGATCTGAAGGCGCAGATGAATTACGGCGGGCCGCGCTATGCGGGCTTCGATCCGCGCAAGGCCGCGCCGGCGGAGCGCTGGCACCAGAATTTCGGCCTGCTCGTCGCTTCCTGCGAGCGCGCGGATCTGCGCCCCACGTCGAAGGGCGTGATGATTTATGACGACGAGGCGCGCCGGCTGGAGAGCGTGCCGGTTCCCGGCGTGCCGCGCGCGGAGGTGATCGACGAGCTCTATGGCGCCGTCGTCGATGGGCGTCCGCCGGTTCACGACGGACGCTGGGGGCTTGCGACGATGGAGGTTTGCTTCGCCATCCTCGCCTCGGCCCGCGAGGGGCGCGAGATCGCACTGCGCCATCAGGTTCCAACGCCGCGCCTGTGCGCGCATGACAGGAGGGCGCCGTGACCCGCGCCGCCGACAAGGCCAAACTCAGCCCCGCCGACATCGTGCTGCGCCATTGGCGCGAGGCGGTGCCCAATGACCGCCTCGCCCATCTCGTGAAGGACGCCACGCGCGGCCTGCAGCGCATTCTGCAGGCGCGGCTCGCCCGCCATGGGGTCGCGTTCGGCCATTGGGTGTTCCTGCGCATCCTGTGGGAGCGCGAGGGGCTCACCCAGCGCGAATTGAGCGAGGAAGCCGGCCTCATGGAGCCCACCACCTTCTCCGCCCTCGTGGCGATGGAGAAACTGGGCTATATTGAACGGCGCAAATTGCCTCACAGCCGCAAGAACGTTTACGTCTATCTCACCCCCGCAGGCCGTGCGCTCAAGAAGAAGCTCGTGCCGCTGGCGGAGGCGGTGAACGAAATCGCCGTGCGCGGCGTCGAGCCGGCGGATGTGGCGACGACGCGGCGCACGTTGCTCGCCATGGTGGAGAACATCGCGCGCGACGAACTCGAGCAGAGCGCGCGCGCGGCCGAAACGCCGGCGCGCACGCGCCGCCGCGCGCAGCATCAGGAGACGCAGGCGAAGCCGCGCAACATAGCGCAGACGAAGCCAGCGAAGGGAAAAACAGCGGCTGAATAGCCGACAGCGGGAGGAGTTTGACGTGCACGATCTGGACCTCGACCACGAACATCTGGAGCTTTCCGAAGAAGCCCGGCTCGCCATCGCGAAATCCATCTGGGATCAGGAAAACGTCGAACTCACCACGGTGGGCATCGACATCGGCTCCTCGACCTCGCACCTTTTGTTCGCCCGCGTGATCCTGCAGCGCCAGACTCAGGGTCTCTCCAGCCGTTTCGTCGTGATCGACCGACGCATCGTATGGCGCTCGCCCATCATGCTGACGCCCTTCCTGCCGAATGGCACGATCGACGCAGGCAAGCTCGGCGAGTTCATCGCCGACGCCTATAAGCAGGCGGGCATCCAGAAACACGAAGTCGACAGCGGCGCCGTCATTCTCACGGGCGAGGCGATCAAGAAGACGAACGCCCGCGCCATCGACGAGATTTTCGCTGCGGAGGCCGGCAAGTTCGTCTGCGCGACCGCAGGCCACAAGCTTGAATGCCTGCTCGCCGCCCACGGATCGGGCGCGGTTGCGCTCTCCAAGGAGCGCAATTCCTGCATCCTGCATGTGGACATCGGCGGCGGCACGACGAAGCTCGCGCTGATCGACAGGGGCGAGATTCTCGCGTTGCAGGCTTTCGCGGTCGGCGGACGGCTCATCGCGCAGGACGCCAGCGGCGCCTGGACGCGCTTCGACGATTCCGTGCAGCTCATCGCGAAAGAGCAGGGCTGGCCGAGCGATCCCGCCTCGCTCGCCGACGAGGGCCTGCGGCGCAAATACGCCAAGAGGCTCGCGCAGGTGGCCGCCGATTATGTGCTCGGCGCGCCCAAGGACCAGCTCGGACGCGATCTCCAGCTCACCGATCCGCTGCCGGAAAGCCCACGGCCTGCGGCCTTCACTTTCTCGGGCGGCGTCGCCGAATATGTCTTCACCTATGAAGAGCGCGAATATGGCGACATCGCCAAACTGCTCGCCCATGAGCTGACGCGCGAGCTGAAGGAGCGCACGAGCCCGCCGCTGATCGACCCGGGCCAGCGCATCCGCGCGACGGTGATCGGCGCCTCGCAATTCACCGTGCAGGTGAGCGGCAAGACGATCTATCTGCCCAACAAGGAAGCGCTGCCCGTCCATAACATTCCGGTCGTGCGCCCCAAGATCGACCTGTCGGGCGACATCGACGAAAAGAAGATCGCCGCCGCCATCGTCAACGCGGTCACGAATCTCGACATGGAGCCGCAGCAGCGCCTCGCGCTCGCCTTCACCTGGGCGGGCGACCCGGAATATTCGCGCCTCGCCGCGATGGGCCGCGCGATCCGCACGGCGCTTGCGCCCGGCGGCAAGCGCGAGGAATTGCTCGTGCTGATGATCGACGGCGATGTGGGCAAGAACATGGGCCGTCTCGTGCGCGAGGAGCTCGACATGCCGGGCCCGCTCGTGTCCATCGACGGCGTGCAATTGCAGGAACTGGATTTCGTCGACATCGGCGAACTCATCGACCCGCCGGGCGTCGTGCCTGTGGTCATCAAGTCGCTTCTCTTCTCGTAGGGAAGAGCAAAAGCCTCAAAGGGAGAAAGAGGAAATGTCTGAGCAATCCGACCGCCGGTTCGGCCTCGACCCATATCTCGACTGGGTGGCGAAGGAAGGGATTCCGGTCACGGAGGATTACGGCATCGACCTGTTCAAGGTCGAGACCGCCATGTGGCCGCGCTTCGGCGTGAAGGGCGCCGCCGTCCACCTCATCGGACGCGGCGACTTCACCAACATGTTCCTGCTCGACATTCCGCCGGGCGGCTCCACCACGCCCCAGCGTCATCTTTATGAGGACGTCTATTACGTGCTCGAAGGCACGGGCTCGACGCAGGTTGAGTTCGAGGACGGCACGAAGCGCTCCTTCGAATGGGGCCCCAAGAGCCTGTTCGCGATTCCGCTCAACGCGAAGCACCGTCACTTCAATGGTTCGGGCCGCGAGCGCGCGCTGCTTGTCACCACTACCGACATGCCGCTGGTGATGAACACGTTCCACAACGAGAAATTCATCTTCGACAATAATTTCGACTTCAACGAGCGCGCGGGCAAGCAGTCCTGGTATTCGGGCGAGGGCGATCTCATCGCCGTGCGTCCGGGCAATCACATGTGGGAGACGAACTTCGTTCCCGACCTTGCTGCGATCCAGTTGAAGGAATGGGGCGACCGCGGCGCTGGCGGCACGAACATCATGTTCGTTCTGGCGGACGGCACGATGCACGCGCATATCTCGGAAATGCCGGTCGGCACCTACAAGAAGGGGCACCGCCACGGGCCGGGCTTCCACGTGATGTGCGTCACCGGCCACGGCTATTCGCTGCTGTGGTTTGAAGGCCAGCAGGATTTCCTGCGCATCGACTGGAAGCACGGCGTTGTCTTCCCGCCCGCCGACAAGCAGTTCCATCAGCACTTCAACACGAGCACGGCGCCGGCGCGCTATCTGGCCACCGGCACCGGCGGCCTGCGCTATCCGCTCACCTTTGGGCAGCGTCGCTCGCTTCTGGGCGTCAAGCCCGGCGAAAAGGGCGCCGTGTCGACCTCGATCAAACAGGGCGGCGACCAGTACGAGTATGAGGATCAGGACGCGCGCATCCATAAGATCTGGCTCGACGAGATGAAGAAGAACGGCGTCGAGCCGAAGATGCAGAAATGGTTCCCCAACGATTGATCGGGGCGCCTTGAAAACGAAAACGGCGGCCGCAGGGCCGCCGTTCTTTTTTGGGAGAGGCGTTGGCGCGGCGTCCGCGTCAGCCGATCTCGATGTCGAGGCCGATGTCGAGAATGGGCGCCGAATGGGTGATCGCGCCGGAGGAGAGCATGTCCACCCCGCTCTCCGCCACCGCTTTCGCGCTGTCGAGGGAAATGCCGCCCGAGGCTTCCGTCTTCATGCGTCCGGCGATCATCTCCACGCCTTTGCGCATGTCCTCCGGGCTCATATTGTCGAACAGGACGACGTCGGCGCCTTCGGCGATCACTTCCTTGAGCTGTTCGAGATTGTCGACCTCAATCTCGATTTTCACGAGATGGCCGGCGCGCGCCTTGGCGGCCTGCAGCGCCTGCCGGATGCCGCCGCACACGGCGATATGATTGTCCTTGATGAGGAAGGCGTCGTCGAGGCCGAACCGGTGGTTCATGCCGCCGCCGCAGCGCACGGCGTATTTCTCGAGCGCGCGCAGATTGGGCGTGGTCTTGCGGGTGCAGATGACCTTCGCCTTCGTGTGCTTGGTGACGGCGACGAGTTTCGACGTCATCGTGGCGACGCCCGACAGATGCGACACGAAATTGAGCGCGGTGCGCTCCGCCGTCAGCAGCGCGCGCGCGTCGCCGCGGATGCGGGCCACCGGCGTGCGCGGCGTCGTGATTTCGTCGCCGTCTTTCGCCAGATGCTCGAAGCTCACCTGAGGGTCGAGGATGCGGAAGGCTGTCTCCGCCACGGTGAGGCCGCAGATCACGCCTGGCTTGCGGGGCGCGAGCACGGCCGTCGCCTTCATGCCGGCGGGAATGCAGGCCTCGGTCGTGATGTCGCCCGCGCGGCCCAGATCCTCCTCGATCGCCGCGCGCACGGCGGCCTCGAAGAGCAGGGGGTTGAGATAGAGGTCGGGCATGGGCTCTCCCTGTCTTGCTGGCTCGATTTCATGGAAGGCGACGGGTATACGTGGGCTCTGGGGGCGTGTCGAGCGCCCCGCGCGGCGCGCAACGGGGAGCGGCATGGGGCGATCGGCGGTGCGCGTTTGGGGGCTGGCGTCCTTGCTGGCGGCCTGTCTCGCCATGGGCGGCGGGTCGGCTTTCGCGGCGAGTATGTCGTTTCGCGCCGTTGAGGCGCGCGACCCCGGCCTGTGCAAGCCCGAGTGCCCTATGCTGATCGTCGCGGAAGGTCAGATCGCAGAATCCTCTGCCCAGGATTATCTGGCCTTTCTCGCCGCACAGCGGCGCGACCGGCGTTCGCGCAGCGTCGTTCTTCTGCATTCGCCCGGCGGCAATGTGGGCGCCTCGCTGCGGCTGGGGGAGGCGTTTCGTAAATCCGGCGCCGCGGTGATCGTTGCGCGCGCGCGCAGCGAGGGCGTGCTGCCGGGCCGCTGTTATTCCGCCTGCGTCTACGCCTTCATCGGCGGCGTCTCGCGCGCCGCCCCAAAGGGCAGCGAGATCGGCGTGCACCGCATGTTCATGTATGAGCGGGTCTCGGAGGGGATCGACGGCGCGGAGGTGTCGCGCGTGTACGCGCATCCGCAGCTCGTGGAGCGGCTCGCCGAATATGCGCGGCGCATGGGCGTCAGCCAGGAGCTCGTGCATCGCGCCGAACAGGTCTCGCCCGATCGCGTGCACGTGGTCACGCAGCAGGAAATGCGGCGCTGGCGGCTGGCGCGCGGCGCGCTGTGAAACTGCGCAGCCTTTCGTGCGTTTGTCTTGACACGCCAACGGCGCTCGACTATCGCAACGGTCTCCGGTCGGTCGCCCTCGGCGTCCCCGATGCGGGGGAGTAGCTCAGTTGGTTAGAGCGCCGGCCTGTCACGCCGGAGGTCGCGGGTTCGAGCCCCGTCTCTCTCGCCATTTCCCCGCCTCCATCCCCTTTTAGATCGTCGCCCAAAAAGGTCGCTCCCCTCGCCATGAGTCGAGGGTCTGGCGTTCAGCTGTGACCAGGCCGCTGGCCGGGGTTGCCTGAACGCGGGCGGGGAGGGGCGGCCCGGACGGTTTATGCGTCTGGAACTTCCCATATTTTCGCTAGTTGAAAATAGACGCTGAGAAAGGCGTGGGATTGAAGCATAGCTTTACTTGGTCATAGGTTGCGGTTGAGTCGCAGCAGCCCGCCGCGGGGGGCTTTCGTGGCCTTTTGCGTGTCCGCTAAGCGTGTGAAATGACGAAAAATAACCCACGTCCGGCCTTTCTCTCGCGCGTCTGCGGCCCGCGTCCGGCGCCGCTGGCTTGTCCGCGCCCGGACGGGAGCGGCCGCCGATGAGCGCAGGCGCCACATCAGACGCGTTCGACGCGCTGGACCAGATCATCAGCGCTGTGGGCAAAGCCACCTCCCACGAGGCCCTTGAGCTGAGCTTCAAGAGCCAGTCCTGGAGCGCGCCTGTCGTGGGGCTCGGCGCGCAATGGTGGCGCAGTTCGCCCCGCGCCGCCGCCGACTGGACGGCGCTGAGCGGCGCCTTCGCCGATCAGGTTGGGGCCGGGCTCACGGTCGAGGGGGAGACCTGGGCCTCGCTCGCGCCCAAGGCCTGGCGGCGGGAGCGCGCGCCGGAGATTTTGGGCGTGTCGGTGCCCACAGTCGGGCGCATGCACACTTATGGCGCGCTGACGGCGCATTTGCGCATCGATCACAGCGCGTGGGTGGTGCAGCAGAACGGCTGGCTTGGGCGGCTGATGCTGCTCGCCTTCATGGCCCATGACCGCATCGAGCGCCTGAGCGCCGATCCGACCGTGGCGCGCCTCGCCCCGCGCGAGATCGAATGCCTGAGCCTCGCCGCTGAAGGTCTGAAGGCCAAGCAGATCGCCGACGAACTGGGGATCGGACAGCAGACCGTCCAATTCCACCTTGCGCGCGCGCGGCTGAAGCTTTCGGCCGGCAACACCGTGCAGGCGGTCGTGCGCGCCGCCAAACTGGGCGTGCTGCGCACGCGGCCCTGACGCGCGCGCCCTGCGTCGGGCGACGAGGGCGCGCGAGGCTTGAGGATCAGGCCGCCTTGCGGTTGACGCTCGCCTCCGCGAGCGCGGTGAGCTTGCGGTCGGTCGCTTTCTCTTCATCGAGGGTTTGCTGGAGCACCTGCGCGCAATCGCTGCGCCCCAGCATGTTCGCCCACGCGATCAGCGAGCCGTAGCGCGTGATCTCGTAGTGCTCGACGGCCTGCGCCGCGGCGATGATGCCCGCGTCCAGCACCTGCTTGTCGGCCACTTCGCCGGCGAGTTCGCTGGCCTCTTTCAAGATGCCGTCGATGGCCGGGCAATCCACCGCCTTGGCGGGGGCGCCATGCATTTCGAACACGCGCTCAAGCCTTGCGATCTGCGTACGCGTTTCGCCCTCATGGCTGCTGAGCGCGGCCTTCAATTGCGGATCGGTCGCTTTCGCCAGCATGGCCGGCATGTTCGCGAGGACCTGCTTTTCGGCGTAGTACACGTCGCGCAACGTATGCACGAACAGATCGTCGAGCGTCTTTATGTCTTTTGAGAAGAAACCCATGTTGAAGCCTCCGTTGGTCGTCGGGTTGCGGGCGAGGCCGGCGCGATGCGCAGGCGCCTGCGCGGACGCGTGCGGCCCATTCCCTGGGCTTTCAACGTCGGTTGGATGGGTGCGTTCCTGTGCGAACGTCCTGCGCTCTTGATCCATCGCGCGAACGGCGACACAAGAAAGCGCCGGCGCGCCGGCCCGAAACGAGGGGAACGCCTTGTCCGAACCGCAAACCTCCGCCGGCGGCGCCGCGCGGGTCGTCAGCCTGTCCGAATTGTTCGTGGGCTTCCTGCTGATCGGCCTGCTGGGCTTCGGCGGCATCGCGCCGAGCGCGCATTATGTGATCGTGGAGCGCAATCGCTGGCTCGACCAGAAGGAGTTCGTTGAGCTGTTCGGCGTGTGCTCCATCCTGCCGGGCGGCAATTTCCTCAATGCGACGGTGATCCTGGGGGATCGCTATCAGGGCGTTCTGGGCTCGCTCGTGGGATTGACCGCCCTTTTGCTCGCCCCGCTCGCGATCCTGCTCGCGCTGTTCGCCACCTATTCCGCCTATGAACACCTGCCCGACGTGCAGGCCGCGGTCGCAGGCTCCGCCGCCGCCGCCGCCGGCATGATCATGGGCACGTCCGCCAAGCTGATTCGCGGGCTTGACCGCAGCTGGGCGAGCCTCGTCTTCGGCCTCGCCACCTTCGCCGCCATTGGCCTGCTGCGCATTCCCCTCGCCGGGGTCGTGCTGGTCATCGTGCCGATCTCGATAGGCGTGGCGCTGTGGCGGAGGCGGACGCCATGAGTATTCTGGCCCAGCTTGCGGTCGCCTTCCTGTCGGTCGCCTTCTTCTCCATCGGCGGGGCGAGCGCCCTGATTCCCGAGTTTCACCGCCAGATCGTGGGGGTGCGCGGCTGGATGAGCGACGCCGATTTCGCCCATCTGGTGGCGCTGGCGCAGGTCGCGCCCGGGCCCAACATGCTGATCGTGAGCCTGCTGGGCCTGCGGATCGCCGGCGTGCCGGGCCTGCTGGTGTCCACGCTGGCGATCGTCGGCCCGCCGAGCGTGCTCGCCTTTTTCGTGGGCCGGGGCATGCACAAGGTCAAGGACGCGGCCTGGCTGGCGGCTGTGAAGGGCGCGCTGGCCCCGGTCGTGGTGGGGCTCATGGTGGCCTCCGGCCTCGTCACGGCCCAGGCGGCCAATCACTCAGCCGTCGCCTGGGGGCTGACGGCCGCCTCCGCGGTTTTCATGTTCTCGCTCAAGCGAAATCCGCTCTGGGTGATCGGCGGCGGCGCGCTTTTGGGAATCGCCGCCGGCCGCGCCGGGCTCATGTGAGAGACGCGCCCGGTCATCCTATCGGATAAGCTTGAAAGCAAAATGCGGAAATAAAAGGCATTCACCGCGCGCGCGGCAGGAGGACGCGGCCTTGCGGCTTGCGTGGAGGAAGACGGTGCGATAGTCCTCCGCGCGTCAGAAAGCGCGCGTTTGGCTCAGGGCCAGCGCTCTCCATTCGAGCGTTTTCGCATCGCTATCGATTCCCTGGGACGCCCCATGTCGGGACTGCTGAACGACTATCTGCCGCTCGTCATCTTCATCGGGGTTTCCGCCTTTATTGCGGCGGCCTTGCTGGTGGCGCCCTTCCTTGTCGCGTTCAAGAAGCCCGATCCTGAGAAGCTGAGCGCTTACGAATGCGGCTTCAACGCGTTCGACGACGCGCGCATGAAGTTCGACGTGCGCTTCTACCTCGTGTCCCTGCTGTTCATCATCTTCGACCTTGAAGTGGCCTTCCTGTTTCCCTGGGCCGTCGCCTTCGGCGAGATCGGCCTGTTCGGCTTCTGGTCGATGATGGTCTTTCTCGGCGTGCTGACGATCGGCTTCGTCTACGAATGGAAAAAGGGCGCCCTGGAGTGGGATTGATGCAAACCTCAACGCCTTCGCCTCTGATCGCGCCAAGCCCGCGCGGGCTGATCGATCCCAACACCGGCAAGCCCGTGGGCGCCGACGATTCGTTTTTCCTCAACGTGAGCGACCAGCTCGCGGACAAGGGCTTCGTGCTCACAGCTACGGAAGACCTCATCAACTGGGCGCGCACCGGCTCGCTCATGTGGATGACCTTCGGGCTTGCGTGCTGCGCAGTGGAGATGATGCAGATGTCGATGCCGCGCTATGACGCGGAGCGCTTCGGCTTCGCCCCGCGCGCCTCGCCGCGCCAGTCGGACGTGATGATCGTGGCCGGCACGCTCACCAACAAAATGGCGCCCGCCCTGCGCAAGGTCTACGACCAGATGCCGGAGCCGCGCTACGTGATCTCCATGGGCTCCTGCGCCAACGGCGGCGGGTATTACCATTATTCCTATTCCGTGGTGCGCGGCTGCGACCGGATCGTTCCGGTCGACATCTACGTGCCCGGCTGCCCGCCTTCGGCGGAGGCGCTGCTCTACGGCGTCTTGCTGTTGCAGAAGAAGATCCGGCGCACCGGAACGATCGAACGCTGACGCGCGGGCCCCACGGGGCCCGTGGGCGCGCCGCGGGGGCGGCGGGCCTGACTTTAAATGAACGCACGTGCCACCGCAGGGGGACTGCAGGCGAATGGACGAGGAATTGAAGGCTCTCGGCGACGCGGTCGCCGCAGCGTCGCCCGGGGTGACGCGCGCCTATGTCGAGTTCGGCGAACTCAATCTCTGCGTCGACGCCTCCCGCATCGTGGAGGCGCTCACCTATCTGCGCGACGCGCCCGATTGCCTGTTCAAATGCTTCATCGACATCACGGCGGTGGATTACCCCGCCCGCGAGAAGCGTTTCGACGTGGTCTATCATCTGCTCTCGCCGCGCCATAACCGGCGCGTGCGCGTGAAGGCGGCGGTGGCGGAGGACGTGGCCGTTCCATCCGTCATTCCCGTGTTCCCGAGCGCGAATTGGTACGAGCGCGAGGTGTGGGACCTCTTTGGCGTTCCCTTCTCCGGCCATCCCGACCTGCGCCGCATCCTCACCGACTATGGTTTCGACGGCCATCCGCTGCGCAAGGACTTCCCCATGACGGGCTTCGTCGAGGTGCGCTACGACGACGCCCAGAAGCGCGTGGTCAACGAGCCCGTGCGCCTGACGCAGGAATTCCGCCAGTTCGACTTCCTCTCGCCTTGGGAGGGCGACACGCCCTACGCGCTCCCCGGCGATGAGAAGGCCCGGCAAGAGTGATCGAGACAGACATGAACGACCAATCTTCAGTCCGTAATTTCTCGATCAACTTCGGCCCGCAGCATCCCGCAGCGCACGGCGTGCTGCGCCTCGTGCTGGAGCTCGACGGCGAAGTGGTGGAGCGCGTGGATCCGCATATCGGCCTGCTGCACCGCGGCACCGAGAAGCTGATGGAGGCGCGCACCTATCTGCAGAACGTGCCTTATTTCGACCGGCTCGATTATGTCGCGCCGATGAATCAGGAGCACGCCTTCTGCCTCGCCATCGAAAAGCTCGTGGGCGTTGATGTTCCCCGCCGCGGCCAGCTGATCCGCGTGCTCTATTCGGAAATCGGGCGCCTGCTCTCGCATCTGCTCAACCTCACCACGCAGGCGATGGACGTGGGCGCGCTCACCCCGCCGCTGTGGGGCTTTGAGGAGCGCGAGAAGCTGATGGTGTTTTATGAGCGCGCCTCGGGCGCGCGCCTGCACGCCAATTACTTCCGCCCCGGCGGCGTGGCGCGCGACATTCCCCAACAGCTCGTGGACGACATCGGCGCCTTCTGCGACCCGTTCCTGAAAGTGTGCGACGACCTGACCGACCTGTTTCTCGACAACCGCATCTTCAAGCAGCGCAACGTCGACATCGGCGTCGTGACGCTGGAGGAATGCTGGGCCTGGGGCTTCTCGGGCGTCATGGTGCGCGGCTCCGGCGCGCCGTGGGATCTGCGCAAGTCGCAGCCCTATGAGTGCTACGAGGAAATGGAGTTCGACATTCCGGTGGGCCGCCACGGCGACAATTACGATCGCCAGGTGATCCGCATGGAGGAGATGCGCCAGTCGGTGCGCATCATGAAGCAATGCGTCGAAAAACTGTCCGTCGCAGGCGGGCAGGGGCCGGTCTCCGCCATCGACAACAAGATCGTGCCGCCCTCGCGCGCTGAGATGAAGCGCTCGATGGAGGCGCTGATCCACCATTTCAAACTCTACACCGAGGGCTTCCACGTGCCCGCCGGCGAGGTTTACGCGGCGGTCGAGGCGCCCAAGGGCGAATTTGGCGTCTATCTGGTGGCGGACGGGGGCGACAAGCCCTACCGCTGCAAGATTCGCGCGCCGGGCTTCGCGCATCTTCAGGCGATGGACTTCATGTGCCGCAAGCACATGCTCGCCGACGTGAGCGCGATCCTCGGATCTCTCGACATTGTGTTCGGGGAGGTCGACCGGTGAGCCAGAGCGCCGCGCAACACGCTTTCAGGATGAGCGAGCCATGAGCGTCCGTCGTCTAGCCGAGAAACAGCCCGACTCGTTCGAGTTCACGCCGGAGAATCTGGCGTGGGCGAAAGCGCAGATCGAAAAATATCCGCCCGGCCGACAGGCTTCGGCGGTGATCCCGCTTTTGTGGAAGGCGATGGCCCAGAACGATTACTGGCTGCCGCGCGCCGCGATCGAAAAGGTCGCGCAGATGCTCGACATGCCCGTGATCCGCGTGATGGAGGTGGCGACCTTCTACACGATGTTCAATCTGGAGCCGGTCGGCCGCCACTTCATCCAGCTGTGCGGCACCACGCCCTGCATGCTGCGCGGCGCCAACGACATTCGCAAAGTGCTCGAAAAGCGCGTGGGCGAGCAGCGCATGGTCTCCGCCGACGGCAAATTCGCTTGGCTCGAGGTCGAGTGCCTCGGCGCCTGCTGCAATGCGCCGATGGTGCAGATCAACGATGATTACTTCGAAGACCTGACGGCCGAGAATTTCGAGAAGCTGCTCGACGATCTCGCCGCCGGTCGCCCGGTGAAGAAGGGCTCGCAGACGGGCCGCGTCTCCTCCGAGCCCGCGCCCGGCAAGGGCACGACGCTCTCCGACGCAAGCCTCTACGACGGCTCCGTGGTGGGCGCCTGGCGCGCGCGCTTCGAGGAAGACCGCGCGAAGGCGGAAGCGGCGGCCGCTGCGGCTGCTGCAGAGAAGAAGTGAGGGCGCGCCATGCTTGCTGATCGCGATCGCATCTTCACCAACCTCTACGGCTTCCATTCGCCGGGCCTGAAGGACGCGCAGAAGCGCGGCGCTTGGGACGGCACGAAACTGCTCATCGAGCGCGGCCGCGAGTGGATCATCAACGAGATGAAGGCGTCGGGCCTGCGCGGGCGCGGCGGCGCCGGCTTCCCGACTGGCATGAAATGGTCCTTCATGCCCAAGCCCGATCCGCAGCGTCCTTCCTATCTGGTCGTCAACGCCGACGAGTCGGAGCCGGGCACCTGCAAGGACCGCGAGATCATGCGCAATGATCCGCACCTGCTGATCGAAGGCTGCCTGATCGCCTCCTTCGCGATGCATGCGCACGCCTGCTACATCTATGTGCGCGGCGAATACATCCACGAGCGCGAGCGCCTGCAGGCGGCGGTGGACGAAGCCTACGCCGCCAAGCTCATCGGCAAGGACAATGTGCACGGCTGGCCGTTCGACCTTTACGTGCACCACGGCGCCGGCGCCTATATCTGCGGCGAAGAGACCGCGCTGCTTGAAAGCCTTGAAGGCAAGAAGGGCATGCCGCGTCTCAAGCCGCCGTTCCCGGCGAACATGGGCCTTTATGGCTGCCCCACCACGGTCAACAACGTGGAGTCGATTGCGGTGGCGCCCACGATCCTGCGCCGCGGCGCGTCGTGGTTCGCAGGCTTCGGCGCCAAGAACAATTCCGGCACGAAGCTGTTCTGCGTCTCCGGCCATGTGAACACGCCGTGCAACGTGGAGGAGGCGATGTCGATCCCCTTCCGCGAGCTGATCGAGCGCCATTGCGGCGGCGTGCGCGGCGGCTGGGACAATCTGCTCGCCGTCATCCCCGGCGGCTCCTCGGTGCCCTGCGTGCCCGCGCATGAGATCATCGATGCGCCGATGGACTTCGACACGCTGCGCGGCCTCAAGTCCGGCCTCGGCACGGCGGCGGTGATCGTGATGGACAAGTCCACCGACATCGTGCGCGCGATCGCCCGCATCTCCTATTTCTACAAGCACGAGAGCTGCGGCCAGTGCACGCCCTGCCGCGAAGGCACGGGCTGGATGTGGCGCGTGCTCAACCGCATGGCCGAAGGGCGCGCGCAAAAGCGCGAGATCGACATGCTGCTTGAAGTCTCGACGCAGATTGAAGGCCACACGATCTGCGCGCTGGGCGATGCGGCGGCCTGGCCCGTACAGGGCCTCATTCGCCATTTCCGGCACGAGATCGAAAAGAAGATCGACGCATATTCCGCCAATCCCCATTCCGAACCCGTCCGTGTGGCGGCGGAATGATCGGCGCAGATTAAGGATCAAGCGATGACCAGGATCATCGTCGACGGCAAGGAAGTGGACGTCCCCGCGGAATACACGCTGTTGCAGGCGTGCGAGGCCGCGGGCGCGGAGATTCCGCGTTTCTGCTTCCATGAGCGCCTGTCGATCGCCGGCAATTGCCGCATGTGCCTTGTGGAGCTGAAAGGCGCCCCGAAGCCGGTCGCCTCCTGCGCATGGGCTGTGCGCGACTGCCGCCCCGGACCCAACGGCGAGGCGCCGGAGGTCAACACCAAAACGCCTGTGGTGAAAAAGGCGCGCGAAGGGGTGATGGAGTTCCTGCTCATCAACCATCCGCTCGACTGCCCGATCTGCGATCAGGGCGGCGAATGCGACCTGCAGGATCAGGCGATGGCCTTCGGCGTCGATTCCTCGCGGTTTGCGGAGAACAAGCGCGCGGTGGAGGACAAATACATCGGGCCGCTCGTGCGCACCTCGATGAACCGCTGCATCCATTGCACGCGCTGCGTGCGCTTCACCGCGGAAGTCGCCGGCACCGCCGACATGGGCGCCATCGGCCGCGGCGAGGATATGGAGATCACGACCTATCTCGAGACGGCGATGGCCTCCGAGCTGCAGGGCAATGTCGCGGACCTGTGCCCGGTGGGCGCGCTGCTGCACAAGCCCTATTCCTTCAAGGCGCGTCCGTGGGAGCTCGGCAAGACCGAGTCCGTCGACGTGATGGACGCGCTCGGCAGCGCGATCCGCGTGGACGTGCGCGGCCGCGAGGTCATGCGCATCCTGCCGCGCGTGAACGAACTCGTGAACGAGGAATGGATCTCCGACAAGGCGCGCCACGTGGTGGACGGGCTGAAGACCCAGCGCCTCGACCGCCCCTATGTGCGCGAAGCGGGCAAGCTGCGTCCCGCAACATGGGCGCAGGCCTTCGCCGCTATCGCCGCGCGCGCCAAGGGCGTCGCGGGCGCGAAGATCGGCGCCATCGCCGGCGACCTCGCCAGCGTCGAGGATATGTTCGCGCTGAAGTCGCTGGTGGAGAAGCTCGGCTCGCGCAATCTCGATTGCCGGCAGGATGGCGCGAAGCTCCATCCGGCCCACGGCCGCGCCTCCTATCTCTTCAACGCCACCATCGCGGGCGTTGAGCAGGCGGACGCCATCCTCATCGTCGGCTCCAATCCGCGCAAGGAAGCGCCCGTGCTCAACGCGCGCATTCGCAAGCGCTGGCTCGCCGGCGGCCTGCAGGCAGGCGTCGTGGGTGAGCGCGTCGACCTCACCTATCCCTATGACTATCTCGGCGCCGGCGCGGAGACGCTTGGCGACATCGCGGCCGGCAAGGGTTTTGGCGAGGTCCTCGCCAAGGCGCAGCGCCCGCTCGTCATCATCGGGCAGGGGGCGCTCACCCGCGCCGACGGTCTTGCGCTGCTTGCGCTCGCCGCAAAAATCGCGCGCCCGAGCGCGCAGTGGAACGGCCTGTGCGTGCTGCACACGGCGGCGGCGCGCGTGGGCGGTCTCGATCTCGGCTTCACGCCCGGCGCGGGCGCGCTTGACGCGGCCGCCATGGCCGCCGGCGGCGTGGACCTTCTGTTCAACCTCGGCGCGGATGAGATCGAAGTCGCGGCGGGGCCGTTCGTCGTTTACATCGGCAGCCACGGCGATCGCGGCGCTCACCGCGCCGACGTCATCCTGCCGGCGGCGGCCTACACGGAAAAGTCGGGCCTCTACGTGAACACCGAGGGGCGCGTGCAAATGGCGCAGCGCGCGAGCTTCCCGCCCGGCGAGGCGCGCGAAGACTGGGCGATCCTGCGCGCGCTTTCCGACGTGCTCGGCCAGCGCCTGCCGTTCGACTCGCTCGCGCAATTGCGCAGCGCGCTGTTTGCGGCCCATCCGCATTTTGCCGCCCTCGACGAGATTGCGGCGGGCGACGTTGCGGATCTGGCGCGCCTGCCTGCCGGCGCGACGCAGTCGGGAGGTTTCCCGTCTCCCGTGCGCGACTTCTACCTGACCAACCCGATCGCGCGCGCCTCCGCGGTGATGGCTGAATGTTCGGCCCTCGCCAGTGGGCGCGCGAAGCAAGCGGCGGAGTGAGGATGATGGATTTCTCCTGGCTGCTCCCTCTCCTCCTGATCGTCGGCAAAAGCCTGCTTCTGCTGGGCGCGCTGCTGATCTACATCGCCTACATGCTTTACGCCGACCGCAAGATCTGGGCGGCGGTGCAATTGCGCCGCGGCCCGAACGTGGTGGGGCCGTGGGGCCTGCTGCAATCCTTCGCGGACATGCTGAAGTTCGTCCTGAAGGAGCCGGTGATCCCCGACGGCGCCAACAAGGGCGTGTTCCTGCTGGCGCCCTTCGTGATGGCGGGCCTTGCGCTCGCGGCCTGGGCCGTCATTCCGGTGGCGGACGGCTGGGCGATCGCCGACATCAACGTCGGCATCCTTTACATTTTCGCGATCTCCTCGCTCGGCGTTTATGGCGTCATCATGGGCGGCTGGG
>CAZYBF010000046.1:0-23207 GCA_964645525.1 uncultured Beijerinckia sp. | reverse complement strand
GCCCCGACCCCGGCGCCGACGACAAGCCCGAGCCGACGCCGCCCGCGCGCCGCGCCGCGCCACCGCCGCCGCCGCCCCCGCCGCCGAAGCCCGAGCCGGTGAAGGCGCCCCCGCCAAAGCCCGAGCCGCCGAAAGCGGAGGCGATCGACAAGCCGCCGCCGCCCCCGCCGCGCCCAAAGCCCGAGCCCGTCAAAGAGACGAAGCCCGAGCCGCCCAAGCCGGAGCCGAAGCCCAAGCCGCAGATGAAGCCGGACCAGATCGCCGCGCTTCTCGACCAGAAGAAGAAGGAAGAGCCGCCCAAGCCCGCCGCCCGCCCGAAATCCGGGCAGGAGACGAGCGAGCCCGCGCGCCGGCTCGATCCGGGCGAAATCTCGCGCCTGCTCGCCAAGGAAGATCCCGGCCAGCGCGCGAACACGGGCCGCACGGTCAACCAGACCGCTTCGCTGGGCTCGCCCAATTCCAACGCCGCGCGCATGTCGCCCTCGCTGTGGGGCGCGCTCGACGGTTTCCTGCAGGAGCAATACAAGCGCTGCTGGACCTTCATGCCCACGCCCGGCATGGCCACGCGCTACGTGCCGCAGCTTGAGGTGAATTATCTCGCCTCCGGCGCGCTCGCGCGCGAGCCGCGGCTGCGCAACCCGCCCGCCGATCCCGCGCTGCTGCCGCTCGCCGAGAGCGCGCTGCGCGCGGTGAAGACCTGCAATCCGCTGCGCATCCCCGCGCAGTTCCAGCCCTATTACAACGAATGGAAAGACCGCATTCTCCGCTTCGATCCCGAGGAGATGATGGGATGAGCCGCGCGCGGTCGATCCGTTCAGGTCACGGAGGATAGTGATGCCGCTCCTCACCCGTCGCGCCCTGATGGGCTCGGCCGCCGGCGCCATGGGCGCCGCGCTCATAACGCCCCGCAACGCGCTGGCCCAGCCGCGCGAGCTCGATATCCGCGGCGGCTCGTTTCGCCCCGTCAATATCGCGGTGACGAATTTCGCCGGCGACGCGCAGCAGGGCGCGGCGATGAGCGAGATCATCATCAACAACTTCCGCCGCTCCGTTTATCTCGCGCCGGTGGACCCGCGCACCTTCGCCGATCGCGCGCCCAATCCCGATCAGGCGCCCGCGATGGACCAATGGCGCATGGTCAACGCGCAATTCCTCGTCACCGGCCGCACCGGCCGCAGCCCTGACGGGCGCATGCGCACCGAGTTCCGCCTGTGGGACGTGACGACGGGCCAGCAAGTGGCCGGCCAGCAATTCGTCACCGATCCCAACAATTCGCGCCGCGTCGCCCATATCGTCTCCGATGCGATCTTCTCGCGCATCACCGGCGAGAAAGGCTGTTTCGATACGCGCGTCGTCTTCATCGACGAGACGGGGCCGAAGGAGAACCGCCGCAAGCGCCTCGCCATCATGGATCAGGACGGCGCGAACGTGCGCTATCTCTCGCGCGGCGACGACCTCGTGCTCACGCCGCGCTTCTCGCCCTCCTCGCAGGACGTCACCTACATGGCCTTCGGCCAGGGCGATCCGCGCGTCTTCCTGATGTCGGTGGAGACCGGCCAGCGCGAAGTGGTCGGCAATTTCCCCGGCATGACGTTCAGCCCGCGCTTTTCGCCTGACGGACAGCGCATCATCATGTCGCTGTCGCAGGGCGGCGCGACGAATCTCTTCACCATGGACCTGCGCTCGCGCACGACCACGCGCCTCACCGACGGCTCCGCCATCGACACCTCGCCCTCCTATTCGCCCGACGGCGGGCAGGTCGTGTTCGAAAGCGACCGCGGCGGCGGCCAGCAGATCTATGTGATGTCGGCGGGCGGCGGCGGCGCGCGGCGCATCTCCTTCGGCTCCAACGCGCGCTATTCCACGCCGGTGTGGTCGCCCAAGGGCGATTTCATCGCCTTCACGCGCCAGCGCGCCGGCGCCTTCGGCATCGGCGTGATGCGGCCCGACGGATCAGGCGAGCGCATCATCACCGAAGGCTTCCACAACGAAGGCCCCACATGGGCGCCCAACGGGCTCTATGTGATGTTCTTCCGCGATCCCGGTGGACAGGGCGGGCCGAAAATCCACATGGCGGACGTGTCAGGCCGCGGCGAATTTCCCGTCGCCACGCCCGGCTTCGGCTCGGACCCGAGCTGGGGCCCGCTTCTGAGCTGAGGCTGAGAGCGGAGCGCGCCTCACCCGCGCCAGGTCATCAGCGTAAACCCGTCCGCCTCGCCCGCGCGCACGAAGCCTTCGCGCAGGAAGAAGCGCCGCGCCTTCGCGTCTTGCGTGGGCACGCGGGCGCGCAACACGCCGGCGGCGAGCCGCTTGGCGGCGTCCATCAACGCGCCGGCGACGCCCGAACCGCGCGCGGTCTGCGCCACGACGATGCGCGTGAGCGCGCCCTCGCGGGGATTGAGCGTGACGAAGCCCGCCACGGCGCCATTGACGGCGTTGACGGCGCAAATCGTGGTCGAGCCGGTGTCGTGCAGATTCTCGATATGCTCGAACAGCCAGTCGTGCCGATCGCGGAAAGAGAGGTCCGGCATGTCCGGGCCCCAATTGGCGACCCACAGGTCCGCCACGTCCCAATGGTCCGGCCGCAGGAAATAATGCAGGCGCACGTCATGGGCGGCGGCCATTCTCAACGCTCCGTCAGCTTGAGCTCGATGCGCCGGTTGCGCCGATAGGCCTCTTCCGTCTCGCCCGCGTCGAGCGGCTGGAACTCGCCGAAACCGGCGGCGACGAGATGCTGCGGCGACACGCCGCGCATGACGAGATATTGCACGACGGAAATGGCGCGCGCGGCCGAAAGATCCCAATTGGAGCGATAGAGGCCCACGCCCTGCAGCGGCCGTTTGTCGGTGTGGCCGTCCACGCGCATCACCCAGCTGATCTCAGGCGGGATCTCGCGCTCGAGGTCGGCGAGCGCCGCGGCGAGCTTGTCGAGCTCCGCGCGCCCGGCGGGATTAAGCTCCGCGCGGCCGGTGTCGAACAGCACTTCCGACTCGAACACGAAACGGTCGCCCACGATGCGCACGCCCGGCCTCTGGCCCAGAATGTCGCGCAGCCTGCCGAAGAAATCGGAGCGGTAACGCGCGAGCTCCTGCACTTTCTGCGCGAGCGCCACATTGAGCCGCGCGCCAAGGTCGGCGATGCGCGTCTGGCTTTCGCGGTCGCGCTTCTCGGACGCCTCGAGCGCCTCCTCCAGCGCGGCGAGCTGGCGGCGGAGCGCCGCGATCTGCTGGTTGAGGATCTCGACCTGCGCCTGCGCGCGCGCGGAGATTTGCCGCTCCGCGTCAAGCGCCTGACGCGCTGCAGAGGCGACGCCGCCGGCGGCCGCAGCGTCCGCGCCGCTGGCGCTCGCCAGCCCTTGCAGGCGATCGCGTTCGCGCTGCGTCGCCTCAAGGGTCGCCATGATGGCGGCGACGCTGGATTGCGCGTCCGTGCGGCTCGAACGCTCCAGCGCGAGCAGCGAGGTCAGCTCCTCGATCTGCCGGTTGAGCCGTTGCAGCGCGACGTCCTTGCCCGACACTTCGCGCGACAGGAAATATTGCGCGAAGACGAAGATCGACAGCAGGAAGACGATGGCGAGCAGCATGGTCGACAGCGCGTCGACGAAGCCCGGCCAGTAATCGAACCCGCCCGGGCGGCGGCGCGAGCGGGAAAGCGGCATCACCGCTGCTCCCGTTCATTGGCGAGGCGATCCAGCACGCGGCGAATCTCGCGCTGCTGTTCGGCCTGCGCCTCCACCCAGTCGCGGATCATCTGCTGTTCGCTGCGCATGTGCTTCACGAGGCCGTGAATGCCGTCCGCCAGATTCGCCATGGCGGTGGTGGCGGCGCGCGAGGCGTCGGGATCGCGCGCGCCGCGCTCTGGCGCGCCCAGATCGGCGACGAGGCCCTCCATGAACGGATCGGCGGCCGCGCCCGACAGATGGTCTTCGAGCTCAACGTAGAAACGATTCTGCGCCTGTCCCGCCTGCAGATCGAGGAAGCCGAGCACCAGCGAGCCGGCGAGGCCGAACAGGGAGGAGGTGAAGGAGATCGCCATGCCCGCGATGGGCGCGGAGAGACCGTTCTTCAGCTCCTCGAACATCACGTTCGCATCGGCGCCGCCGCCCATGGAGCGGATGACGCCGCCGATGGAGCCGACTGTCTCGAGCAGGCCCCAGAACGTGCCGAGCAGGCCGAGGAAAACGAGCACGCCGGTGAGATAGCGCGAGGTCTCGCGCGATTCATCGAGACGCGCGCCGACCGAGTCGAGGATCGCGCGCAGCGTCGTCGTCGAGATGCGCCCATCACGGCGCTCGCCGAGCATTTTCGCCATGGGCGCGAGCAGCGCGGGCTGGCGCGCGGAGTCTTGCGCGACGGAGCCCAGTTCGTTCACCCAGCGCGCTTCGCGAAACAGGCGCCCGACCTGACGCAGCGCCAGAACGACGCCGACCGTCATCACGCCGATGATGAGCGCGTTGAGTCCCGGATTGGCCTGGAAGGCGACGAGGATCTGCCGCCACAGGATGAGCGCGACGAAACCCACAAGGCTGAGGAAGACGAGCATCCGCACGAGATAGATGCGGGGCGGCGTGATGCGGCGCGGCGCGCTGTCGTCCATCGTCATCTGTCTTCCCCGGCGGCCGGCCCGGCCGCAGCCTGGCGCGATCCGGCCCTATGCCGGATCAGGAGCCCGTCGCATCATGACGCACGAATGAGCGTGAGCAAATGGCGTTGAATCGCTTCAGCTCCCGCGCAAACCGAGCCTTTCTGCAAAATGTCGACGCCGCCGTCGGCGTCGGTGACGTAGCCGCCAGCCTCGCGCACGAGAAGCACGCCGGCTGCAAGGTCCCAAGGGTTGAGCCCACGCTCCCAGAACGCGTCGAACCGGCCCGCGGCGACGAAGGCGAGATCAAGCGCGGCCGAGCCGAGCCGGCGCACATTGCCCGCGCGCGCCATTACGGCGGCGAGCTCCGCCTTGAACTTGGGATGCTGCGCCGCGCGGCCGAGCGGGGGCACGCCGCAGCCGATCAGCGCGTCGGGAATCTCGCGCCGCGCGGAGACGCGCAGGCGCCGGTTGTTCAGCCAGGCGCCCTGCCCCTTTTCCGTGACGTACATTTCGTCGGTGGCGGGATTGTAGACGAGGCCGGCGACGATCTGGCCCTCGCGTTCGAGGGCGAGCGAAATGGCGAAGATCGGCAGGCCGTGCAGGAAATTCGTGGTGCCGTCGAGCGGATCGATGATCCAGCGATGGGTCTTGTCGGACCCTTCCACGGCGCCGCTCTCCTCCATGAGGAAGCCATAGCCGGGCCGCGCCTTGGACAATTCCTCGAACAGGGTCTTTTCGGCCTTGCGGTCGGCGGCGGAGACGAAATCGGCGGGCCCCTTCATGGAGACCTGGAGGTTCTCGACCTCGCCGAAATCGCGTTTGAGGCCGCGGCCGGCCTTCAGGGCGGCGGCGGTCATCACATTCATGAGGGCGGTGCGGATCATCGGACTTTCGCTTGTTGTTCTGCGACATGCCCGCCGCGCGGGCGGGCCGTCAAGGCCCAACGGCCGGATGACGCGTCATTTCCCGACGAAGCGCTGCACCGCCAGCTCCACGGCGGCGCGCTCCTCGGCGGTCAGGGTCGGCAATTTGCTCTCAAGCCAGGGGTCGCCCAGCCCGCCGGCGCGGGCGAGGACATGCCATTTCATCGCCTCGACCATATTCGCCTTCACGCCCCGCCCGGTGGCGTAGAGCCGGGCGAGCCGGTTCTGCGCCACAGGCGAATGACGCGCGGCGGCGGCGGCGAACAGGCGGGCGGCCTCGGCCTCGTTGCGCTCCACGCCCTCGCCGTTGAACAGGGCGATGGCGTATTCGACCATGGCGGCGACATGTTTCTCCTCCGCCGCCTGCCGCAGATAGCCAACCGCGCGGGGCCGGTCGCGGGAGACGCCGAGCCCCTCGCGCAGGAGCATGGCGAATCCATAGGCCGCGTCCGGATCGCCCGCCGCGGCGGCCTTTTCGAACAGACGCGCCGCCGTGCGCGCGTCCTGCACCTCGGCCTCGAGCGCCATGACGCCCAGATTGTAAAGCGCGCCCGCATGGCCGGCGGCCGCCGCCTTGTCGAGCCATTCGCGCGCGAGCGCCGGGTTCTTCTCAACGCCCGAACCGGACAGATGGGCCATGCCGAGCGCGAATTGCGCCTGCCGGTCGCCCTTGGTCGCGGCGAGCCTGTACCAGCGCGCGGCCGCCTCGGGATCGCGGCGCACCGCGAAACCCTCGCGATGCAATTCGCCCAGAAGCGTCATCGCCGGCGCATCGTCGGGATTGGCCTTGATGCGCTTGAGCGCCTCCTCCAGCGCGGTCTGGTAATGGCCGCGCTGAAAGGCGCCGAAGGCGAGGTCCGGCTGTCCGGGCGGAACCTGCGCGCGCGCCGCGCCGGACGCGCAGGCGCAGGCGCAAAGGCCAAGGGCGAGCATGACGGCGAGCGCCCGCGGGCCGCACGTCCGCGCGGTCATCGCGATCGCGCCCGTCCTGCTTCGGCGAGCCGGGTCAGCGCTTCGGCGACGGCGGCGCGGGGTCCGCGCGGATCGTCCCAGACCGCCGCGCCCAGCGCGACGAAATCAGCGCCCGCCGCCGCCAGCGCCTCCGCCTCCTCAAGCGAGCCGGCGAAGGCCACGCAGGGCACGTTGAAAATCTCCGCCCACCAACCCACGCGCTCGAGCGTCTCGGCGAGCGGAGGACGCCAGCCGTCCGCGGACGGCTCGCCGAAGGCCACGTAATCCACGTCAGCCTCTCCGGCGGTCATGGCGTCGTGGCGGTTGCGCAGCAGGCCCGCGCCCACGATGCGGTCAGGACGCATGGACTGAAGCGCCTCCTCAAGCGCGCCCTCCAGCGCCTCGCCGGAGGCGCGCACATGCACGCCGTCGGCTTTGGCGCGCCCGGCCGTGCGCACGTCGCCCACGAGCGCGGCGGCTCCCGCTTTCTGGACGAGGGCGACGAAAGGCGCGGCGACCCGCGCGCCCTCTCCCTCGCCGAGGCCGGCGAGATCGAGATGAACGCTGGCGACCGGGCCGCCGGCGAGCGCCTCCTGAAGGGGGGCTGCGAATTCGCCCGCCTGCGCGAGCGGGGGCGAAAAGAGATAAAGGCCCGGCGAATCGTCCGTCATGCGCGCAGACTAACCTGTTCGTGTCAGGAGCGCCCCTGCATGGGGCGGGAATCGGGCGAAAGGACGGCCTGCGGACTAGCGCGCCGCGCCGTTTTCCCCATCGAGGCCGTGCTCCCCCTCGCCCAGAAGCATGCGCAAGGCGGAGCGGCTTTCCTGCAGCCGGGCGATATGGGCCTGCGCCGCCTCGTCGAGTTTGGCGGCGCCCGCAGGGGTGAGCGCCAGCAGCGCCCGGCGCCGGTCGGCGGCGTCGCGCACGCGCTCGATGAGGCCCGCCGCCTCCAGCCGGTTGGCGAGCTCCGCCGCCGTATTGGGCTTGATGAGCAGGAGATCGGCCAACTCCCCCACCGAGACGCGCGAGCCGTCCGGCTTCGCCCGGATCGCAAGAAGCGCTTGATAACGCTGGGGACCAAGCCCAAGCGCCTCGAGCTGGGAATCGCTGAAGGCCATGAAGTTCCGCAGCGCCTGGCGGAAGCGGGCGAGGGCTTCGTAATCGGACTGGCTGAGTGGCTTATTTGCCACATCCCCCGACTTATCAGCGTCAAGCATACGGCCGCCCCTTAACACGGCGATGAATATCTCGTATCACGACAAAAGATTGATCGTAACACGAACTAATCGTGGCACGACTAATCTAGGCCATTTCCGGCCGTCCGGCAACTGGCGCAGGCGCCAGCTGGAACACCGCCATACTGGAGGGAAAAATGGGGCTTGTTAAGGGAATTCTACTGGGATCGGGGGCCGCCCTGCTCACCGTCGCGAGCGCGCAGGCCGCTGACCTCCCGACCCGGAAGGCCGCGCCTGTCGAATATGTGAGGATCTGCGACGCCTATGGCGCCGGCTTCTTCTACATCCCTGGCACGGAAACCTGCCTGAAGATCGGCGGCCGCGTGCGCGCCGACTACGCCGTCGTCCCTGCGCAGGACACCTATTCCGCGCTGGGAACCGCCGCCGCACGCGCCCGCACCGTCTATGGGGTGAACCCCTCGGCGATCGCCGGCGGCGACGTGGCGGCCGGCCAGTACGTCATCTACAACCCCGAGACCAACGCCTATGTCGCGGCGCCCGCCGGCACGGCGATCCCGGCTGGCGCGCTGATCGGCACGATCACGCCCGCGCGGCTGAGCACTGGCGCCCCCGTTCTGTCGACCGCCGCGGACGGTCAGAACGTGGTGGGTTGGGAAGCCCGCGCCCGCATCGACTTCGACGCCCGCACCAACACGCCCTGGGGCACGGTGCAGGCCACCGCCGGCCTGCGCTTCGCGCGCGTGACCGGCGTGCTCGACGTCGCCGCCGGCCCCTCCTCCGCCTCGGCCTCGCCGACGCTCGAATGGGCCTATATCCGCTTCGCCGGATTCACCTTCGGCGCCGCGCGCGACAATTTCGTGTTCATGCCGAGCCTGCTGTACGGGGCGGGCCACTGGGGCTCCTTCGCGAACGGCGCCAAGCAGATCGCTTACACAGCCTCGTTCGGCGGCGGCTTCTCCGCGACGGTCGCGGTGCAAGACTACATCGACACCGGCCTCGCCATCGCCGACGCCACGGGCCTCTCGCCCTATTACGTCTATAATTCGGTCCCGCAGCTCGTCGCCAACATGCGTCTCGACCAGTCGTGGGGCTCCTTCCAGCTCTCGGGCGCCTATGCGGACGTGTCGCTCAACACGGCGCGCGACGAATACGACCGCTCGAAGGGCGTGTGGGCCGTGGGCGTTGGCGCGAAGATCAACCTGCCCAGCATCGCGCGCGGCGACGCGCTCTATCTCACCGCCGCTTATGCGGACGGCATGACGGAGTACACGACGAACTGGACGTCGTTCAAATCCTCCGCCTATCGCCGCGACGTCGGCGGCTTCGTGATCAACCATCCGAGCGTCGTCGCGGAAGCCGGCGGCATCGACACGGTGAAATCCTGGAACGTCGCCGCCCTGTTCGAACACTATTGGACGCCGCAATATCGTTCCGTCGTGTTCGGTTCCTACGGACAGATTGAAGCGCCCGCCGCCGCAAGCGCCCGCGTGTGGAACGGCCGCTCCGGCTTCGGCGACGCCACCGCGTGGAACATCGGCACGCAATTCGCCTGGCTGCCCACGCGCAATTTCGAAATCGGCGTCGAGGTTCTCTACGCCCGCGTGGACCAGGACGTGCGTGGCTATATCGGCGGGCTTCCCGCCGGCTTCGAAGGCCCCACCACCCGCGTGAGCCGCGAGAGCGAAGGCAACGTCACCGGCCGCCTGCGCGTCGAGCGCACGTTCTGAACCCTGCGACGATCGGCGCGATCTTCTCCAGAGTCGCGCTCAAACTTGACCCGGCTTCACGCCGGGTCCTTTTTTTTGCTCGGATGCGGCCCGCGCCGCGCGCGAGCCCTTCACCGCGAAGGTTAGCCAAAAGGTCAGGAAGCCTTCACCGCCAGCTCGCCTGACGCGTAACGCTTCGCCATGGCGGAGAGCGGCAGCGGCTTGATCTTGCCGGCCTGACCCGCCGTGTTGAACTGCTCGAGACGCTCCTTGCAGAGCTTCGTCATCGCATCCATCGCCGGCTTGAGATATTTGCGCGGATCGAACTCGCCGGGATGTTCGGCGAGGACCTTGCGGATCTGGCCGGTGATCGCCATGCGGTTGTCGGTGTCGATGTTGATCTTGCGCACGCCGTTCTTGATGCCGCGCTGGATCTCCTCCACCGGAACGCCCCAGGTCTGCGGCATCTTTCCGCCGAACTTGTTGATGACGTCCTGCAGGTCCTGCGGAACCGAGGAGGACCCGTGCATCACCAGATGCACGTTGGGCATGCGACGATGGATCTCCTCGATCACGTTCATCGCCAGCACCGCCCCGTCGGGCTTGCGGGAGAACTTGTAGGCGCCATGCGACGTGCCCATGGCGATGGCGAGCGCGTCCACCTGCGTCTCATTGACGAATTTCACCGCCTCGTCGGGATTGGTGAGCAATTGGTCGTGGGAGAGCTTGCCTTCGGCGCCGTGGCCGTCTTCCTTCTCGCCCATGCCGGTCTCCAGCGAGCCAAGCACGCCCAGCTCGCCCTCAACCGAAATGCCGCCCAGATGGGCCATGTTGACGACCTTCTTCGTCACGTCGACGTTGTAGGTCCAGTCAGCCGGCGTCTTGGCGTCGGCCTTCAGCGAGCCGTCCATCATCACGGAAGTGAAGCCGGCCTGAATCGCCGTCATGCAGGTCGCCGGCTCGTTGCCGTGATCGAGATGCACGCAGACGGGAATGTGCGGATAGATCTCCATCACCGCGTCCATCATGTGCTTCAGCATGATGTCGTTGGCGTACTGGCGCGCGCCGCGCGAGGCCTGGATGATGACCGGCGCGTCGGTCGCGTCGGCGGCGGCCATGATGGCGAGCGCCTGCTCCATATTGTTGATGTTGAACGCCGGCACGCCGTAATCATGCTCGGCGGCGTGGTCGAGAAGCTGTCTCAGCGTGATGCGGGCCATGTGCTCCCTCCGAAAGAAGGCGGCCTGAGCGGCCGCCGCGTGCGTGTTCGTTTCAATGATCGGGTCAGGCGCCGAGCGCGGCGACGCCCGGCAAATCCTTGCCTTCCATCCATTCCAGAAAGGCGCCGCCGGCGGTCGACACATAGGTGAACCGCTCGCCGACGCCCGCCTGATTGAGCGCGGAAACCGTGTCGCCGCCGCCCGCCACCGTCACAAGCTTGCCGGCGTCGGTCAGCGCGGCGGCGGTTTTCGCCACCGCATTGGTCGCCGCGTCGAAGGGCTCCAGCTCAAAGGCGCCGAACGGCCCGTTCCACACGAGCGTGCGGCACATGCCCAGAATGCGCTCCACCTCGACGACCGAGCGCGGGCCCGCATCGAGGATCATCTCATCCGCGCCCACATTGTCCACGCTCACCACGTGGGAGGGCGCATGCGCCTTGAACTCGCGCGCGACCACCGCGTCGCTGGGCAGCACGATCTCGCATTTGGCGGCCTTGGCCGCCTCCACCATCTTGCGGGCGGTGTCGAGAAGGTCCTTCTCGCACAGCGATTTCCCGACGGCCTTGCCCTGCGCGGCGAGAAACGTGTTCGCCATGGCGCCGCCGATGATGATGAAATCCACTTTTTTCGCCAGATTGGCGAGCAGGTCGAGCTTGGTGGAGATCTTGGCGCCGCCGACGATGGCGGCGACGGGGCGCGCGGGATTCTCCAGCGCCTTCTCCAGCGCCTCAAGCTCCGCCTGCATGGTGCGGCCCGCATAGGCCGGCAGCACGCGCGCGACGCCCTCGGTGGAGGCGTGGGCGCGATGAGCGACGGAGAAGCCGTCGTTCACATAAAGGTCGCCGAGACCTGCGAGCTGCGCGACGAAGGCGGGATCGTTCTTCTCCTCGCCCTTGTGGAAGCGCGTGTTCTCAAGAAGCAGGATGTCGCCGGGCTTCATCGCGGCCACCGCCTGCTCCGCCGGCGCGCCGATGCAGTCGGTCGCGAAGCCGACGGGACGGCCCACATAGCGGGTCATGATGTCGACGAGGATGCGCAGCGAATTCTCAGGATCGGGCCCGTTCTTGGGCCTGCCGAAATGCGACAGCAGGATCACCTTGCCGCCCTTGTCGGCGATTTCATGGATCGTGGGAACGATGCGTTCGATGCGCGTGGCGTCGGCGAGCTTGCCGTTCTCCATCGGCGCGTTGAGGTCGACGCGCAGCAATACGCGCTTGTTCTGAAAATCGGCTGAGTCGAGCGAACGGAATTTGGGCATTGTCCTGCGCAGGCCTGCTGCTGATGCGGTGCGGGCGAAAGAAAAAGGGCGCGGCCTTGTGACCGCGCCCCGATGTCAGATCTGCTTCGCCATGGCGACGGCGGTGTCGGCCATGCGGTTCGAGAAGCCCCATTCGTTATCGTACCACGAAAGGATGCGCACGAACGTGCCGTCGATCACCTTGGTCTGGTCGAGATGGAAGACCGAGGAATGGCTGTCGTGGTTGAAGTCGATGGAGACGTTGGACACGTCGGTGTAGCCGAGCACGCCCTTCAGCTCCTGCGAGGCGGCGCGCTTGATGGCGTTGTTGATCTCGTCCTTCGTCGTCGCGCGCTTGGCGGTGAACTTCAGGTCCACCACGGAGACGTTGGGCGTGGGCACGCGGATGGCCGCGCCGTCGAGCTTGCCGTTGAGCTCCGGCAGGACGAGGCCCACCGCCTTGGCCGCGCCGGTGGAGGTGGGGATCATCGACAGGGCCGCCGCGCGGGCGCGGTAAAGGTCCTTGTGCATCGTGTCCAGCGTCGGCTGGTCGCCGGTGTAGGAATGGATCGTCGTCATGAAGCCGTGCTCGATGCCGATCGTGTCGTTGAGCACTTTGGCGACGGGGGAGAGACAGTTCGTCGTGCACGAGGCGTTGGAGACGACGAGGTGATCCTTCGTCAGCTTGTCGTGGTTCACGCCGAAGACCACCGTGAGATCCGCGTCGTCGCAGGGCGCGGAGACGAGCACGCGCTTGGCGCCGGCGTCCAGATGGGCCTTCGCCTTGTCCTTCGAGGTGAAGATGCCCGTGCACTCCAGCGCGACGTCGACCTTGAGCTCGCGATGGGGCAGTTCGGCGGGATTGCGGATGGCGGTGACCTTGATGGGACCGCGGCCCACGTCGATCGTGTCGCCGGAGACTTTCACGTCTGCGGGAAAGCGGCCATGGACGGAGTCGAAGCGCAGGAGATGCGCATTGGTCTCCACCGGCCCGAGATCGTTGATGGCGACCACCTCGATGTCGGTGCGGCCCGATTCCACGATGGCGCGCAGAACGTTGCGGCCGATGCGCCCGAACCCGTTGATAGCGACCCTCACAGCCATGGCTCTTTTCTCCGATCCTTGTTCTTTCGATCCTTGTCTTGCGTCCGCCGCGCAGGGTGCGCGCGGCGCGCCGCCTTATCGCTTCAGCCGGTCGAGCGCAGCCTGAGCCGCTTTCTCCGCCGTAATGCCGAAATATTCGTAAAGGGTCTTGTAGGGCGCGCTCGCGCCGAAGCCATCCATCCCGATGAATGATCCGTCCGCGCCGATGATCGCGTCCCAGCCCATGCGCACGGCGGCCTCGATAGCGACCTTGACCGGCGCGGAGCCGATCACCGCCTGACGTTCGGAAACGTCGCGCGCAAGGAACAGATCCATGCAGGGCACGGAGACGACGCGCGCCGCGACGCCCTTGGCGGCCAAGAGCTTTTGCGCCTCGAGCGCGATCGCGACCTCCGAGCCCGAGGCGAACAGCGACACCTGCGCGGCGCCATTGGCGGGCGACAATTCATAGGCGCCGCCGGCGCTGAGGTTCTCCTCGACGAATTGTTTACGCACCTGCGGAAGATTTTGCCGCGTCAGCGCGAGCACCGAAGGCGTGCCGCGCGCCTCGAGCGCGAGCTGCCAGCATTCCAGCGTCTCCGTCTGGTCCGCGGGGCGGAAGACGTTGAGGTTCGGCATGGCGCGCAGGCTGGCGATCGTCTCCACCGGCTGGTGGGTCGGCCCGTCCTCGCCGAGGCCGATGGAGTCATGCGTCAGCACTTCGATGTGGCGCAGGCCCATGAGCGCGGCGAGGCGCAGCGACGGGCGCATGTAATCGGCGAACACGAGGAAGGTCGCGCCCGAGGGGATGTAGCCCCCGTGCAGCGCCATGCCGTTGAGCGCCGCCGCCATGCCGTGCTCGCGGATGCCCCAGTGCACGAAACGCCCGGCGTAAGCGCCCGGCGCCACCGCCGGCGTGGCGGCGACCTTGGTGTTGTTGGAGCCGGTGAGATCGGCCGAGCCGGTGACGAGTTCGGGCGCATGGGGCGCAAGCGCGTTGAGCACGGCCTCGGAAGCCTTGCGGGTCGCGATCTCGGCGGCGTCCTCCGCGATCTTCTTCTTGTAGTGCTGGGCGGCCGCCTTCAGGGCGAGCGGCAATTGACCGGAGAGCCGGCGCTCGAACTCGGCGCGACGCGCCCCGTCCATGGCGGCCAGACGCGCCTTCCAGGCGGCGTTGGCGGCGGCGCCGCGCGCGCCCACCGCGCGCCAGGCGTCCAGAATGTCCTGCGGGATCACGAAGGGCTCATGCGGCCAGCCCAGCGCGGCGCGCGCGCCGGCGATCTCCTCCGCCCCCAGCGGCTCGCCGTGGGACTTGGCGGTGCCCGCCCGCTTGGGCGCGCCATAGCCGATGATGGTCTTGCAGGCGATGAGGCTCGGCCGGTCGGAGGCCTTGGCCGCCTCGATGGCGGCGCCGATGGCGTCCTGATCGTGGCCGTCGACGCGGGTCGCCGCCCAACCCGCCGCCTCGAAGCGCTTGAGCTGGTCCATGGAGTCGGAAACCGACAGCGGCCCGTCGATGGAGATGCCATTGTCGTCCCACAGGACGATCAGACGGTTGAGCTTGAGATGGCCCGCGATGGCGATGGATTCCTGGCTGACGCCCTCCATCAGGTCGCCGTCGGAGGCCAGAACATAGGTGCGATGGTCCACCACGTCGCCGAACTCGGCGTTCAGCATGCGCTCGGCGAGCGCCATGCCCACGGCGGTGGCGATGTCAGCGGCGCCCATGGGCAGGCCGGGATGTCCGGACTTCGCCTTCTCGACCGCGTCCATGGCGAGCGCGCGGATGGCGTTGGCCATGGCGGTGTGGGAGATCGTCATGTCGGCTTTCCAAATGTGACGCGGGAAAGGCCGTGCGGAACGCGCCCGGCGGCCGGAACGGGGTTTCCATTAACACCTCGCCGGGGCCTGTCAAAGCGCAGCCGCCCGCCTTGCGGCGCTACGCCGGGCTTGGCCGCGATTCACCTGTGGGCAAAGCGGAAAACCGACGTTGACCCTGCCCCGCAAGGGGCCGCTAATGGCCCGCGCATGAAGCTTCCCGTCCGACTCGAAGACTCGCTCAAACGCTTCGCCTCCGCCCTCGACCAGCTCGAGGCGGCCGGCGAACGGCTGGCCGTCGCCGACAGAGTGCGCGCCGACCTCGAGGACGAGCTTTCCGTCATGCAGGACGACCGCGCGCGGCTCGCCGCCGAGCTCGACGGCGCCATGGCGCGGGCGCGCGCGCTCGGCCACGCCAACGAGGACGTGCGCCAGCGCGTGGAGCGGGCGAGCGCCCAGGTGCGCGCGGTGCTGGACGCCGCCCGCGCGGCGCGGGAGGGCTGAAGCTCATGGCGCAGGTCAACGTCACCATCGCCGGCCGCCCCTATCGCATGGCCTGCAACGACGGCGAGGAAGCCCATCTGGAAGAGCTGGCGCGCGTCATCGACGCCAAGATCGCGGAGATGCGCCGCGCTTTCGGCGAGATCGGCGACCAGCGCCTCACCGTCATGGCGGCGATCACCATCGCCGACGAAATGTCCGAGGCCCGCCGCAAGATCGAGGCGCTGCAGGCGGAGGTCGCCAGCGTGAACGAGACGCGCGAGGCCGCGCTCCACGCCACCGACGGCTGGGCCACCGCGCTCGCCGAAGCGCTCGACGCCGCCTCCGCGCGCATCGAAGGCCTGACCCAGCAGATGAACGCCGGCTGGCGCAAGCCCTGAACGCGCCCCTTGGCCGCGCCAGCGCTGGCTTTTCGCCCGCCGCTCCCCTACATTGACCGGGCGGGGCTGCGGATCGCGTGTGGACACTATTTCCGGGGCCTTATCGATCTCTTGGGAGCTGTCCCTGCCCTCGTCCGTGGACCTGGGCACACGGCGCCCACCTACTTTGTAGGTTCCCGGGATCGATGTCCCACGGCTCATGTGGCTCCGCGCTTCCCCAGACCGCGACACCCCAGACCGCGCGCAAAACGCTCGCGCGCCATGCGGTCTGCGCCCTCCCGCGCCCGCGCGGATTGTGCTAGCGAGCGGGCATGGTCGATCCCGCATCAGACAAGCCCGCCCTGCGCCGCGCAGCCCTCGCCCGGCGCGCCGAAACGCCGCAGGCCGTGCGCGAAGCCTTCGCGGAGCGGCTGGCGCTGGAGGGCGTGGCCCTCGCGCGCCGCGCCTTCGCGCGCACCGTGGCCCTGTTCTGGCCGGTGGGCACGGAGCCCGACACTTTGCTGCTCGCCCTCGCCTGCGACTATCACGAGATCGTCGTCGGCCTGCCCTGCGCGGGCGCGCCGGGAACGCCGCTCGTCTTCCGCCGCTGGCGCCAGGGCCAGCCCATGGTCGAAGGCGCGAGGCGCATTCCCGAACCCGCGCCGAGCCTGCCCGAAGTTCAACCCGATCTCATCTTCACCCCGCTCACCGCCTTCGACCGGCGCGGCTATCGGCTGGGCTATGGCGGCGGCTATTACGACGCCACGCTCGCGCGCATCCGCGCACGCCGCCCCGTGCCTGCGATCGGCGTGGGATTCGCCTGCCAGGAGATCGCGCGCGCGCCGGAGGAAGACCACGACCAGCCGCTCGATTTCATCCTCACCGAAAAAGAACTCATCGACTGCTCGCTCGCCTGGCGCGCGGGCGAACCGCAATAGGAGCGCTGCATGCGCATGCTTTTCATTGGCGACGTCGTGGGCCGCGCGGGGCGCCACGCGCTCGTGGACGCGCTGCCGGACCTGCGCGCGCGCTGGAAGCTCGACTTCGTCTGCGTCAATGGCGAGAACGCGGCCGGCGGCTTCGGCATCACCGAATCCATCTGCGAGGAATTCGTCAACGCGGGCGCCGATTGCGTGACGCTTGGCAACCACGCATGGGACCAGCGCGAGACGCTCGTCTTCATCGAGCGCCAGCCCCGCCTCATCCGGCCCGCGAACTTTCCGCCCGGCACGCCCGGGCGCGGCGTGAACCTGATCGAGGCGCACAATGGCGCGCGCGTGCTCGTGATGAATCTCATGGGCCGCATTTTCATGGATCCGCTCGACGATCCCTTCGCCATCGCCGACCGTGAACTGGAGGCCTGCCCGCTGGGTCGCGGCTGCGACGCCGCCATCGTCGACATTCATGCCGAGACCACGAGCGAGAAATACGCCATGGGCCATTTCTGCGACGGGCGCGCTTCGCTCGTGGTGGGCACCCATACCCATGCGCCCACCGCCGACGCGCAGATCCTGCCCGGCGGCACCGCCTATCAAAGCGACGCGGGCATGACGGGCGATTACGATTCCGTAATCGGCATGAACAAGGCCGAACCGCTGAACCGTTTCACACGGCGCATTTCCTCTGGACGTTTCGAGCCGGCGGAAGGGCCTGCGACCGTGTGCGGCGTCGCGGTGGAGACGGACGCCTCCGGCCTTGCGACCATGATCGCGCCCGTGCGCCTCGGCGGACGGCTGCAGGAAGCCCGCCCGGCCGCGTGGGAATGAGAACGTCGTCCGCCGCGCAACGACGCTGCGGACCGGGATGAGACCGCAAAGGACAAGGCGCAAACCATGACGCGCATCACGTCGCCGCATATCGAGGACGAGGCTTTTCTGCACCCCTTCGCGGGAATGGACGCGGCCTCCTGTCTGCGCGAACGCGCGCAGGCCCACCCCGACAAGCCCTTTCTCATCTGGGCGCCTCTGGAAGGCGCAGGCCGCGCATGGAGCTGGCGCGCCTTTGAAACCGACGTGGCGCGCCTCGCCGGCGGCCTGCTCGCGCGCGGCGTGAAGCCCGGCGAGCGCGTGTTCATTCTTTTGGAGAACTGCCCCGAGACCCTGCTGATGCGCTTCGCCTGCGCATGGATCGGCGCGGTCGCCGTGCTGGGCAATCCCGCGCTCGCCGCGCCGGAAGTGCGCGACCTCGTGGAGGCGACGGGCGCGCGCGCCGCGCTCACCCAGCCGCGCCTCTATGACATGGTCGCCGCCTGTCCGGGCCTGTCCTTCGTGGTCTGCACGCAGGATGACGCAGGCGCGCCGCCCGCATGCGCCGCGCCCGCCTCCGCCCGGCTCGACGCGCTGTTCGCCGATCCCGCGCCCGCGCGCGCGCCTGATCCGCTGAGCCCTGCGCTGATCCTGTTCACCACCGGCACGACGGCGCGCGCCAAGGGCGTGGTGTGGACCCATGCGAACATTCTGTGGGGCGCGAAAATGGCCGCCACCCAGCAGGGCGTGCGCGCAGACGACGTGTATCAGATCTTCCTGCCGCTCTTTCACGTCGTCGGCTTCTCGTGGTCTTTCCTCGGCGCCTTTTTCGCCGGCGCGACCGTGGTGCTGCAACCGCGCTTCTCGGCGAGCCGTTTCTGGCCTGTCGCGATGGAGCATCGCGCCACCATGGCCTCGCAGGTGAAGTTCACCTCGAGCGTGCTCGGCCAGAGCGATCCGCCCGCGCACGCCTTCCGCATGTGGATCACCGCCAACCACACGCCCGCCTTCACGCAGCGCTTCGGCGTGCGCGAGCTCACCGGCTGGGGCATGACGGAAATGGTGGCGCAGGGGATCGTCGGCGATCCCTGGTCGCCGCAGCCTGCGCGCTCGATCGGGCGGCCCTCCATGGGCTACCGCATCCATGTGGAGGACGACGACGGCCGGCCCGTTCGGCCCGGCGAGACGGGCCATCTGTTCGTCGGCGGCGTGCGCGGCCTGTCGATCTTCCGAGATTACTTCAACGACGAACGCACGACCGCCGAGGCGTTCGACGCGCGCGGACGCTTCGTCACCGGAGACCGCGTGACCCTGCTCGAGAACGGCTGGCTTGAATTCGCCGACCGCACGAAGGACGTCATCAAGGTCGGCGGCGAAGGCGTGTCGGGCGGCGAGGTGGAGGCCTGCATCATGCAGGTGGCCGGCGTGCGCGAAGCCGCCGTGGTGGGCGCGCCGGACGCCACATGGGGCGAGCGCGTGGTGGCCTTCGTGATCGCCGCGCAGGGCGCCGACGCGCCCGAGGCCCTGCGCGCGCGCGTGGAGGCCCATTGCCTCGCCTCCCTCGCGAAGTTCAAGCGGCCCGCGGAGATCCGCGTCGTCGAGGACGTGCCGCGCATCGGCTTCGGCAAGATCGCCAAGGTGAAATTGCGCGAGGCGCTGGTCGCCGAACAGGAGGCGCGCCCATGAGCAAGCCGCCGATCGATTTCTATTTCGACGTCTTCTCTCCCTTCGCCTATCTCGCGGCCACGCGCATCGACGCGCTCGCCGCCCGCCACGGCCGCACGACGGACTGGAAGCCCGTGCTCGTCGGCGTGACGGTGGTGAAGGTGATGGGCATGAAGCCCCTGCCCGAATATCCGCTGAAAGGGCCCTATCTCGCCCACGACGCGCAACGCCTCGCGAAATTGTGGAACGCGCCGCTGCGCATGCACGGCCTGCGCGGACATACGTCCTTCAAGGCCATGCGCGCCTATGTCTGGCTGAAGGCGCGCGACCCGCAGCTCGCCAAGCGTTTCGCCATGGCGATGTTCGAGAAACTATGGACGCGCGGCGAGGATTTCACCCTGCCGCAATCCTGGGAGGCGGAGGCGCGCGCGCTCGACATCGATCTCGATGAGCTCACACACGCCATCGGACTCGAGGAGACCAAGCAGGCGCTGCACCGCGACGTGGAGAGCGCGGTCGCCGCCGGCGTGTTCGGCGTGCCCTTCGTCATCGCCGACGGCGAGCCCTTTTTCGGCTGCGACCATTTCTGGATGCTGGAGACCTGGCTCGCCAAAGGCGCCTGGACGCCGGACTGAGCGCTGCATGCGCGCGAGGACGCGCGCGGTCCATATTCGCAAGCCGACCGCGCGCATCAATCAATGGACCGCGCGCGTCCCCGCGCGTCGTTGAAAGGACCGCGCGCGTCCCCGCGCGCATGGCCCTGCCCCGGCCGCGCCTATTCCACCTTGGCGCCGGAGGCCTTCACGACCGGGCCCCACTTCTCCACCTCCGACTTGATGAAGGCGGCGAATTCCTCGGGCGTGCTCGTGAGCGGATCGAGCCCGATGGTGAAGAGCTTCTCGCGCATGTCGGGGCGCGCGAGCATGGCGCTGATCGTCGCATGGTAGCGGTCGACGATCGGCTTGGGCGTGCCAGCGGGCGCGACGACGCCGAACCAGCCGCGCACGTCGAAATCCTTCCAGCCCTGTTCGGCCATGGGAACCACGTCGGGCAGCGAGCGCGAACGCTCCTTCGACGTGACGCCGATCGCGCGCAGCGTGCCCGCCTGGATGTGCGAGATCACGTCGGGGATGGAGACGAACATCAATTGCAGTTGGCCCGACAGAAGATCCGGCACGGCGGCTGCGGCGCCGCGATAGGGCACGTGCTGCATCTTCACGCCCTCCATCATCTTCACCATCTCGCCGGCCAGATGCTGGGTCGTGCCGGTTCCCGCGGAGCCGAAGGAGATCTTGTCGGGATTGGCGCGCGCGTAATCAACGAGCTCGCGCACGTTCTTGGCCGGCACCGAAGGATGCACGACGACGACGTTCTTGAGTTCGGCGGCAAGGATGATCGGCGCGAAATCCTTCACCGGATCGAAGCGCATCTTGTCGCCGTAAAGCGAGGGATTCACGCCATGGGTGGAGACCGTCACCATGCCGATCGTATAGCCGTCGGGCGCGGAGCGCGCGGTCGCCTCCGCGCCGATATTGCCGCCGGCGCCGACGCGGTTCTCCACGATCACCTGCTGGCCCCATTGCTTGCCGATCTCGTCGGCGATCATGCGCGCGAGAATGTCGAGCGAGCCGCCGGGCGTGGTCAGCGTGATGAGGCGGAGCGGCTTGTTGGGAAAGCCGGGCGTGGGCGAGCTCTGCGCCTGCGCGCCGCCTGCGGCGAGCCCCAGCGCCAGAGACGCGCCGAATAGCGCGCCGAACGCGCGCTTGCTGAAATGCGACATGGATCCCTCCCTCATGTTCTGCTCGCCAGAACTGAGCCGCAAAACGAATGATTTGGCAAGGACCCTGATATTCGGCGCGCGCAAAAAAGCCCCGCATGAGCGGGGCTTTTCGCAATTTCAAGACATGCGCCGGTCAGGCCGAGGGCTGGGGCTCCAGCCCGCCCGCGTCCGGCTCGGCCCGGGGCGGGCGCGGCTTGGTCGTCGGCAGGACGGAGGCGCGCGGCGCCGGCGGCTCATCGGTGGGCTCGCGCGTGGGGCGCTTGCCGTTGAGCAGGTCCTTCAGCTCATCGCCGGTGAGCGTCTCGAATTCGAGCAGCGCCTCGGCGATGGTCGTGAAGCCCTCGTTGTTCTCGGTGATGATGCGACGGGCGGTCTGATAGCCCTCGTCCACCAGCCGGCGCACTTCGGCGTCGATCTTCTGCGCGGTCGCTTCGGAAATGTTCTGCTGCCGGCCCACCGACATGCCGAGGAACACTTCCTCCTGGTTCTCGCCATAGGCGACGAGGCCCAGTTCGTCGGAATAGCCGAGCCGCGTGACCATGGCGCGCGCCATTTTGGTGGCCTGTTCGATGTCGCCCGAGGCGCCGGAGGTGATGTTCTCCTTGCCGAAGGTGACCTCCTCCGCCACGCGCCCGCCCATGGCGACCGCGAGCTGGGAGGTGAACTCCTTGTACTTCATCGAATAGCGGTCGCCCTCGGGCAGGAATTTCACCATGCCGAGCGCGCGCCCGCGCGGAATGATCGTGGCCTTGTGCACCGGCACGCCGGCGGGCACGAACAGGCCCACGATGGCGTGGCCCGCCTCGTGATAGGCCGTGAGCTTCTTCTCCTCCTCGGACATCGCCATCGACTTGCGCTCGGCGCCCATCATGACTTTGTCCTTGGCGTCCTCGAATTCCTGATGCGTCACCACGCGCTTGTTGCGGCGCGCGGCGAGCAGGGCCGCCTCGTTGACGAGGTTCATCAGGTCCGCGCCCGAGAAGCCGGGCGTGCCGCGGGCGATCACCTTCAGGTCCACGTCCGGCGCCAGCGGCACCTTGCGCACGTGCACTTTCAGGATTTTCTCGCGGCCGGACACGTCGGGATTGGGCACGACGATCTGGCGGTCGAAACGGCCCGGACGCAGCAGCGCGGGGTCGAGAACGTCCGGCCGGTTCGTCGCGGCGATGATGATGATGCCTTCGTTCGGCTCGAAGCCGTCCATCTCGACGAGCAATTGGTTGAGCGTCTGCTCGCGCTCGTCATTGCCGCCGCCAAGGCCCGCGCCGCGATGACGCCCGACCGCGTCGATTTCATCGATGAAGATGATGCAGGGCGCGTTCTTCTTGGCCTGTTCGAACATGTCGCGCACGCGGCTTGCGCCCACGCCCACGAACATCTCCACGAAGTCCGAGCCCGAAATGGTGAAGAAGGGCACGTTCGCCTCGCCGGCGACCGCGCGCGCGGTCAGCGTCTTGCCGGTGCCCGGCGGGCCGACCAGCAGGACGCCGCGCGGAATGCGCCCGCCCAGCCGCTGGAACTTCTGCGGATCGCGCAGGAATTCGACGATCTCCTGCAGGTCCTCCTTCGCCTCGTCGATGCCCGCCACGTCCTCGAACGTGACGCGCCCATGCGCCTCTGTGAGGAGCTTGGCCTTCGACTTGCCGAAGCCCATGGCTTTCCCGCCGGCCCCCTGCATCTGGCGCGACAGGAAGATCCACACGCCGAGGAAGGCGATCAGCGGCAGGCCGTTGACGAGAAGCGTCACGAGCCAGCTGTTGCCCTCCTGCGGGGGGCGGGCCGCGATGGAGACGTTCTTGGAATAAAGCTTCTGCACCAGCGACGGATCGTTCGGCGCGTAAGTGGAGAAGGGACGATTGTCCGTGAAATGGCCGGAGATTTCCGGCCCGGAGATCGTCACCTCGCGCACGCGGCCCTGGTCGACCTCGCTCAGGAGCTGGCTGAAGGTGATCTGCTGGGAAAGCTCCCGCTGGGAGGGGTTCTGGAACAACATGACCAGAGCCACCACCAGAAGAAAGATAATCACCCAGAGAGCGAAGTTCCGCACATTGGGATTCATTGCGTCCTGCCGTAGATCCTGCCGGGTGATGCGCTGCAGCGAGACGCCGGACCCTGGCGCCGCTGGCTGATCATTTAATCTAGGCGCGCGCAGCCCCCTTGCCAAGGGAAGCGCCCGAGCATGATTGATCACGCGCCCGCTTTTCGTCGATTGCGTGAACGGATTGCGGCTTTTCGCCCGCAGCCGCCCGCCCGCGCCGGCGCGGGCCCTCCGGGCGCGCCGCAAGCCCGCCCTTGCGGTCGAGCGTCAGCACCGCGCCGGCGAAGCTCACGCGCAGGGCGCGCCCCTCCCGCTGCGCCAGCCGCAGGCGCTCGAACGCGGCCTCAAGCCGCTGAAGGCGCGCGGGGGCCGCCCCGGCCGCGGCGGGCGCCAGCCCGGCG
>CAZYBF010000045.1:11617-23573 GCA_964645525.1 uncultured Beijerinckia sp. | reverse complement strand
ATCGCCGTCGTCCGCCGCAGCGCCCGTCGCCGCGCCCGCTGTGCAAGCGCCCGCCACGCCGGAGATTCCCGAAGGCGTCACGATGACGACGATGACCGTGCGCGAAGCCCTGCGCGACGCTATGGCGGAAGAAATGCGCCGCGACGGCGACGTGTTCGTGATGGGCGAGGAAGTGGCCGAATATCAGGGCGCCTATAAGGTGACGCAGGGCCTGTTGCAGGAGTTCGGCGCCCGCCGCGTCGTGGACACGCCGATCACCGAACACGGCTTCGCAGGCCTTGGCGTCGGCGCCGCCTTTGCGGGCCTCAAGCCGGTCGTCGAGTTCATGACTTTCAACTTCTCGATGCAGGCCATCGACCAGATCGTGAACTCCGCCGCCAAGACGTTGTACATGTCGGGCGGGCAGATGGGTTGCCCCATCGTGTTCCGCGGACCCAATGGCGCGGCCGCGCGCGTGGCCGCCCAGCACAGCCAGGATTTCGCGGCCTGGTATTCGCACATCCCCGGCCTCAAGGTCGTCTCGCCCTATACGGCGGCCGACGCCAAGGGCCTTCTCAAGGCGGCCATCCGCGATCCCAATCCGGTGGTGTTCCTTGAGAACGAGATCCTTTACGGCCAGAGCTTCGACGTGCCGGTGATGGACGATTTCATCGTGCCGATCGGCAAGGCGCGCATCCACCGCACGGGCAAGGACGTGACGCTCGTCTCCTATTCGATCGGCATGACCTATGCGCTCAAGGCCGCCGCCGAGCTCGAAAAGGAAGGCATCGAGGCGGAAGTGATCGACCTGCGCACGCTGCGGCCGATGGACACCGAGACGATCATCCGCTCCGTCATGAAGACGGGTCGCTGCGTGACCATTGACGAGGGCTATCGCCAGTGCGGCATGGGCGCGGAGATCGCTGCGCGCATCATGGAGGGCGCGTTCGACCATCTCGACGCGCCGGTGGCGCGCGTGACCGGCAAGGACGTGCCCATGCCCTACGCCGCCAATCTCGAGAAGCTGGCTCTGCCCAGCGTCGCCGAAGTGGTGGAAGCCGCGAAGGCGGTTCTCTACCGCTGATCCCGAAGCGGGGGCTTCTGCAAAGGACCAGTCCCATGGCCAATGAAAATCTGCATGAGCTCCCGGTTCCTCCCGATGCGCAGGAGGCAGGCGGCCACGAAGTGCTGCGCGCCTTCGTCGTCGACGGCGGCCTGTCAGTCAGCCTGCAGCGCGCGTTCGACGAGCCCCAGACCTGGGGCGTGTTGCTCGTCGATCTCGCCCGCCACGTGGCGCGCATCTACGAGGAAGAAACCGACATGAGCTTCGAAGACGCGATGCGGGAGATCCGCGGCATGTTCGAGGCCGAATGGGACCGCTCCGGCGATCCCGGCCAGTCCGATCCGATCAACTGAGGCTTTCGCAATGCCCATCAACATCCTCATGCCCGCGCTGTCGCCCACGATGGAGAAGGGCAATCTCGCCCGCTGGCTCAAGAAGGAAGGCGATTCCATCAAGTCCGGCGACGTGCTCGCCGAGATCGAGACCGACAAGGCGACGATGGAAGTCGAAGCGGTGGACGAGGGCGTGCTCGCGAAGATCGTCGTGCCCGCCGGCACGCAGGACGTGAAGGTGAACGAGCTGATCGGCGTGATCGCCGGCGAGGGCGAGGACGCGAAATCCGTGGCGGCCTCCGGCGGCGCGAAGGCGCCTGCGCCGGCTGCTCCTGCTGCTCCTGCTGCTCCTGCTGCCGCAGCCGCGCCTGCGCAAGTCGCCGCGCCTGTCGCGGCGCCTGTCGCGAAATCCGCCAATGGCCGCACGCCGTCCTCGCCGCTCGCGCGTCGGCTCGCGAAGGAGGCGGGGATCGACATCGCCTCCATCGCCGGCACGGGGCCTCATGGCCGCGTGGTCGAGCGCGACGTGAAGGCGGCGCTCGCCGGCGGGGGCGCGCGCAGCGCCGCGCCGCAGGCGGCCAAGGGCGCGCCGGCGCTCGCGCCCGGCATGTCGGACGAAACCATCAAGAAGATGTACGAGCCCGGCACGTATGAGGAAGTGGCGCATGATTCCATGCGCAAGGTGATCGCGCGTCGTCTCGTGGAGGCGAAGCAGACGATCCCGCATTTCTATCTGAGCGTGGATTGCAAGCTCGACGCGCTGCTCGCCGCGCGCGAGGCGATCAACGCCGCCGCGCCGAAGAACAAGGACAAGCAGCCCGCCTATAAGATCTCGGTCAATGATTTCGTGATCAAGGCCTTCGCCATGGCGCTGCAGCGCGTGCCCGAAGCCAATGTCACCTACACCGAGAACACGATGCTGAAACATCGCCACTCCGACGTGGCGGTGGCGGTGTCGATCCCCGGCGGGCTCATCACGCCCGTGGTGCGCAAGGCGGAGACGAAGGGCCTCGCCGCCATCTCCAACGAGATGAAGGATCTTGCGACGCGCGCGCGCGCCCGCAAGCTCGCGCCGGAGGAATATCAGGGCGGCTCGGCCGCCGTGTCCAATCTCGGCATGTTCGGCATCAAGAATTTCTCCGCCGTGATCAATCCGCCCCACGCCACCATTCTCGCGGTGGGCGCGGGCGAGGAGCGCGTGATCGTGGAGAAGGGGCAGATGAAGGTCGCCAACGTGATGAGCGTGACGCTCTCCACGGATCATCGCGCCGTGGACGGCGCGCTGGGCGCGGAGCTGATCGCCGCTTTCAAGGACCTGATCGAAAACCCGGTCGGCATGCTGGTGTGATGCGCGCGGCGGGGGACATTCAACGCTTGTACGGACTTGCGCCGATCAGCAGGGTCTATGCCGCCAATCAAAGTGATGTCTGCGCCAATGCACTGTCCGCCATTCGGATCGCCGGCAGGAACCCGGGGTTGGGACGGGGAGAATTTGATCGCACTGCCTAACGCCAGAAGGCGGGCTTCAAGCTGGCGAGCGGCTGTCAGCCATGCCGCACGCGTGCGCTGGATCGACGGCGAGGGGAACGATGCGTACAGCAACAAACCTCCAAACCAAGACATTGTAATCTCTTTTTGTTCCAAAGCCAAGACCACGTCTGTTCCGGCCGCCAACACGAAAGTCTGACCCATGAGCAATCCTTACGACGTTCTCATCATCGGCGGCGGTCCGGGCGGCTATGTGGCCGCGATCCGCGCCGCGCAACTGGGCTTCCGCACCGCCGTGGTGGAGCGCGAGCATCTGGGCGGCATCTGCCTGAACTGGGGCTGCATTCCCACCAAGGCGCTGTTGCGCTCGGCTGAGATCTATCATTACGCCCAGCACGCCAAGGATTACGGCCTGACGCTTGAAGGCAAGATGACCTTCGATCCCGCCGCCGTGGTGAAGCGCTCGCGCGGCGTCTCCGCGCAGCTCAACGGCGGCGTCGCCTTCCTCATGAAGAAGAACAAGATCGACGTGATCTGGGGCGAGGCGACGATTTCCAAAGTCGGCGAGGTCGTCGTCACGGAAACGAAGAAGCCCGCCGTGCAGCCGCAGAACCCCGTGCCGAAAGGCGTGCTGGGGGCGGGGACCTATGGCGCGAAGCACATCATCGTCGCCACCGGCGCGCGCCCGCGCGTGCTGCCGGGCGTGGAGCCTGACGGCAAGCTCATCTGGACCTATTTCGAGGCGATGAAGCCGGAGGCTTTCCCCAAGAGCCTCGTGGTCATGGGCTCGGGCGCCATCGGCATCGAGTTCGCGAGCTTCTATCGCACCATGGGCGCGGAGGTGACGGTCGTCGAAGTCCTGCCGCAGATCATGCCCGTGGAGGACGCCGAGATCGCGGCCCATGCGCGCAAGCGTTTCGAGAAACAGGGCATGAAGATCCTCACCTCCACCAAAGTGGTGAAGGTGGACAAGAAGGCGAATTCCGTCGTGTGCACGCTCGAGGACGACAAGGGCGGGCGCCAGACCATCGAGGCCGAGCGCATGATCTCCGCCGTCGGCGTCGTGTGCAATACGGAAGGGCTCGGGCTTGAAAAGCTCGGCGTGAAGATCGACCGCGGCGCCATCGTCACCGACGGTCTCGGCAAGACGAACGTGCCCGGCGTCTACGCCATCGGCGACGTCGCCGGCCCGCCCATGCTCGCGCACAAGGCCGAGCACGAGGGCGTGCTGTGCGTCGAGGCGATCAAGGGGCTCCATCCGCATGCGATGGAGAAGACGATGATCCCCGGCTGCACCTATTGCCATCCGCAGGTCGCCAGCGTCGGCCTGACCGAGGCGAAGGCGAAGGAGGCGGGCTATCAGGTGAAGGTCGGCCGCTTCCCCTTCCAGGGCAATGGCAAGGCGATCGCGCTGGGCGAGCCGGAGGGCCTCGTGAAGACGATCTTCGACGCCAAGACCGGCAAGCTTCTCGGCGCGCATATGGTGGGCGCGGAAGTCACGGAGCTCATCCAGGGCTATGTGGTCGCGATGAATTGCGAGACCACCGAGGAGGAGCTGATCCACACGGTCTTCCCGCATCCCACCCTGTCGGAGATGATGCACGAGAGCGTGATGGACGCTTATGGACGCGTCGTTCACAGCTGACGTGGCGCGGTGATCCCCTGGGTTCAGCTCGACGCGGCGCCGCTGCCTGACGGCGGGACGCTGCGCCTTGCGCGCCGGGGGGATGAATATTCCATCCGGCTCGACGGCGCGGAGCTGATGAACAGCCGGCTCAGCGGGTCGGAGGAGGCGCTGGCGACGCTCGCCTGCGCGCGTCTTGCGGGGCGCCCTGCGCCGCGGGTGCTGATCGGCGGGCTCGGCATGGGGTTCACGCTGCGCGCTGCGCTCGCCGCCCTGCCGGCGCATGCGCAGGTCGTCGTCGGCGAGCTTCTGCCCTGCGTGCTCGCCTGGGCGCGCGGGCCGATGGCGGAGCTCTTCGCCGGCTGCCTCGATGATCCGCGCGTGCGCGTGGATCTGCGCGACGTCGCGCAATGCTATGGCGAGGCGCCCGCATGGGATGCGATCCTGCTGGACGTGGACAACGGCCCCGAGGGCCTCACCCAATCGGCCAATGACGCGCTTTATGGCGCAGTCGGGCTCGCGCGGGCGCGGCGCGCGTTGCGGGCCGGCGGCCTGTTCGGCGTCTGGTCGGAAAAGCCGGACGCGGCCTTCGCCGCACGGCTCGCGCGGGCTGGCTTCCGCGTGGAGGAGACGCGCGTGCGCGCCCATCGCGGCAAGAGCGGGCGCCGCCATGTGGTGTGGCTGGGCGCGCGCTAGGATGTGCGCGCGAGGACGCGCGCGGTCCGTTTGGGCGCCGCTTTAGATCACGCGCATCCCCGCGCGCCCTGCGATAGCCCGCGCGCGGTCCTGTTGGGCGCTGCGTTGGACCGCGCGCGTCCCCGCGCGCCCTGCAATAGCCCGCGCGACCCGACCCGCCGCGATTGCCGGAGCGCCCGGCTTGGCTTACATGAAGGCCGTGGAGGCGGCGGGCCGGCCCGCCGCAGCGCCAGTGGAGCCGACATGGCCGTCGTCATCGACACGCTCAACAACGACCCGCGCAAGAAGAAGGACGCCGCCGCCCTTCGCCATCCCGAGAAGGCGCACCGCCCCGATCAGGAGGTGGCGCGCAAGCCTGACTGGATCCGCGTGAAGGCGCCGGGCTCTCCGCAGTACAACGCCACCCGCGCCATCGTGAAGGAGCACAAGCTCGTCACCGTGTGCGAGGAGGCGGGCTGCCCGAACATCGGCGAATGCTGGGAGAAGAAGCACGCCACCTTCATGATCATGGGCGACACCTGCACGCGCGCCTGCTCCTTCTGCAATGTGAAGACCGGCCGGCCCGACGCGCTCGACGCGCACGAGCCCGACAACGTCGCCGATTCCGTCGCCAAGCTCGGGCTCTCCCATGTGGTCATCACGTCGGTGGACCGCGACGATCTTGAGGACGGCGGCGCGGAGCATTTCGCGCGCACGATCCGCGCCATCCGCGAGCGCTCGCCCGGCACGACGATTGAGATTCTCACCCCCGACTTCCTGCGCAAGCCCGGCGCGCTGGAGATCGTGGTGGCGGCGCGGCCCGACGTGTTCAACCACAATCTCGAGACCGTGCCCTCGAATTATCTCACCGTGCGCCCCGGCGCGCGCTATTTCCATTCCGTGCGGCTTCTGCAGCGGGTGAAGGAGCTCGACCCGACGATCTTCACCAAGTCGGGCATCATGGTGGGGCTGGGCGAGGAGCGCAACGAAGTGCTCCAGCTCATGGACGACCTGCGCTCCGCCGAGGTCGATTTCCTCACCATCGGCCAATATCTGCAGCCCACCCGCAAGCATCATCGCGTAGTGAGCTTCGTCACGCCCGACGAGTTCAAGGCCTATGAGGAGGTGGCGATGGCGAAGGGCTTTCTGCTCGTGTCCGCCACCCCGCTCACCCGTTCGTCCCATCACGCGGGAGAGGATTTCGCGCGCCTGAAGGCCGCGCGCCTCGCCCGCCTGCAAAGCGCCTCCTGAAGGACACGCCATGACCGCCCAGCCGCTTTTCCATCTCGCGTTCCCCGTGAAGGACATCGCAGAGGCGCGCCGCTTTTACGGCGAGCTTCTGGGCTGTCCCGAGGGACGCAGCGCGCCCAATTGGGTCGATTTCGACTTCTACGGCCATCAGGTCGTGGCGCATCTCGCGCCGGAGGAATGCGGGCATCGCAAGACCAGCGCGGTGGACGGGCATGACGTGCCGGTGCGCCATTTCGGCGCGATCCTGCCGATGGGCGAATGGGAGGCGCTCGCCCAAAAGCTCACAAGCGCGGGGATCGATTTCATCATCGAGCCCCATGTGCGCTTCAAGGGCGAGGTGGGGGAGCAGGCGACGATGTTCTTCCTCGATCCCTCTGGCAATGCGCTGGAGTTCAAATCCTTCGCCGACATGAGCCAAGTGTTCGCGAAATAAGCTTTCGCAAAATAAGTTTTCGCAAAATAAGTTTTCGCGAAACAGGCGCGCACGTCTTCGCATGTGAGGCATGAAAAAGGGGCGGCTGCATGGCCGCCCCTTTCGCATGTCAAGCCTGCGCCGCGCGTCAGCCGTAGAGGACTTTCGGCAGCCAGAGCGCGATCTGCGGGAAGATGTAGACGAAGGCCATGGCGATGATGACGATCATCTGGAACGGCATCACGCCCGCGAAGATCTCGTTGATCGTCACGTGCTTCGGCGCCACGCCCTTCAGATAGAAAGGCGCCATGGCGACGGGCGGCGACAGGAACGAGGTCTGGATGTTGAGCGCGATCAGAATGCCGAAGAACAGCGGATCGATGCCGTATTGCTGCAGAAGCGGCAGGAAGATCGGCACGAAGATCACGATGATCTCGGTCCATTCCAGCGGCCAGCCAAGCACGAAGATGATGATCTGCGTGAGCAGCAGGAAGGTGAGCGGCGAGGGGTTGATCCAGTCCACGAATTGCTTGATCGGCTCGTGCCCGCCCAGATAGGCGAAGATCGAGGAGAAGATAAAGGAGCCCACGAACAGCCAGCACACCATGGCCGACGTGCGCGCCGTCAGATAGACGGATTCCTGCACCTTCTGGAACGACAGCGAGCGATAGGCGGCCGCGAGGATCAGCGCGCCCAGCGAGCCGATGGCGGCGGCCTCCGTCGGCGTGGCGAAGCCGAAGAAGATCGCGCCCAGCACCGCGAGGATCAGCAGCGTGAGCGGGAAAAAGCTCGTGAGCAGGGCGATCGCGATTTGCAGGCGCGGAACATTGCGCTCCTCGGGCGGCAATCTGGGCGCGAGCGAGGGATTGAGGATGCAGCGCGCGATCACATAGATCATGTAGAGGCCCGCCAGCAGCAGACCCGGCAGGAGCGCGCCCGCGTAGAGCTTGGGCACCGAGACGCCCGCAGTCGCGCCATACAGGATCAGCATCACGCTCGGCGGGATCAGAATGCCGAGGCAGCCGCCGGCGCAGACGACGCCCGCGGACAATTTGCTGTCGTAGCCCGCGCGCAACATGGCGGGATAGGCGAGCAGGCCCATCAGCGTCACGACCGCGCCCACGATGCCCGTGGCGGTGGCGAAGATCGCGCAGGTGGCGAGCGTGGCGACCGCCAGCGCGCCGGGCACCCAGTGCAGGGCGAGCTGCAGCGAGTTGAACAATCGGTCGAGAATGTTCGCGCGCTCGATGATGTATCCCATGAAGACGAACAGCGGGATCGAGACCAGAACGTCGTTGGTCATCACCGAATAGGTGCGTTGCACGACGAGCTGGAACACCGTGTCGCCCATGGCGAGATAGCCGAAGCCCACGCCCAGCGCCATCAGCGTGAAGGCGATGGGGAAGCCGAACATGATGAACACAATGAACAGAGCGAGCATCAGCACGCCGAGTTCAGGATTGGTGAGACCGAACATCAGGCGGCTCCCTGTTCGCGCTGCTGCGCCTGTTCAAGGATGAGCTTTTCGGTCTCCTCCACGTCCGAGAGGCGCTGCGGCCATGCGCCTGTCTTGAGGCACAGGACGCAACGCGCCACCTCCACCACGCCTTGCAGCGCGAGCATCGCGCCGACGATGGGGATCAGCGTCTTGAAATGGTAGAGCGGCGGGCCGTTCGGCGAATTGGATGAATGTTCGTTGATCATCCAGGAGAACTTGGCGAAGCCATAGCCCGCCCAGGCGAGCGCCAGAATGCCGGGAAAGAAGAAAAGAACGTAGAGCACGATGTCGAACGCGGCCTGTCGGCGCTCAGACCAGGTGCGATACATGAAGTCGCCGCGCACATGGGCGTTGCGCGCCAGCGCATAGGGTCCGGCCAGCATGAACAGCACGCCGTAGAGCATATAGCTCGCATCGAACGCCCATTCCGTCGGGCTGCGCAGGAAATAGCGCATGAAGACTTCGTAGCTGATCGCCAGCGTGAGCGCGAGGATCGCCCATCCCGCGAGCTTCCCAACCATGGTGTGGAAATATTCGACGGCGAAGCGGAAGCGTTCAGACAGGAGCGACAGGACGAGCGCGAGCACAATCGCGCCGATCGCAAGCATCACGATCGTCGGCGTGAGGGGAGTCATCATGGGCGCGGACCGGTTTCAGAAAATGCGCAAGCCCCGCCCGGTGAGGGGCGGGGCTGATGGATCGGCGGCGGGTGCGATCACGCCTTGAAGAAGTGGTCGTAGGCGACGCCCGAGTCGACCTCGTTGATGCGCTCGAAAGCGATGGTGCGCTTGCACCAGGCCTTCTGCGATTCAACCACTTTCTTGAAGAAGGCGTCCTTGGAGAGGTCGTCGATCACCTTGTTCCACGCCGCGAGCTGTGCGTCGAGGACGGGCTTGGGCGTGGGGATCACGTTCACGCCGCGCGCGCGCAGCGCGTCGAGGTCCTTCGAATAGCGGTCCAGCGCCTTCCACAGCATGTCGGAGGAGGCGGACTCGGCCGCATATTTCAAGATCGCCTTCAGCTCCGCGGGCAGCGAGTCGAACTTGCCCTTGTTGAAGAGGATCTCGAAGCTTTCCGCCGACTGGTGGTAGCTCTTGAGCATGTAGGTCTTCGACACGTCCTGGAAGCCGAGCAGGGAGTCCGAGGACGGGTTGTTGAACTCGGCGCCGTCGATTACGCCGCGTTCCAGCGCGGGCACGATTTCGCCGCCCGCCAGAATGGTGATGGCCGCGCCCATCTCCTTCATGAGGTCGGCTGCGAGACCCACGGTGCGATACTTGAGGCCCTTGAAGTCTTCCGGCTTTTCGATCGGCTTCTTGAACCAGCCGAGCGGCTGGCAGGGCATGGGGCCGGAGAGGAAGCCGACGATGTTGAGCTTCAACACCTGACCGACGAGCTCGTTGTAGAGCTCATAGCCGCCGCCGTAATTCATCCAGGCGAGGAAGTTGTTGGCGTCCCAGCCGAAGGCCGGCGGGGTGCCGAACAGCGAGAACGCCTTGTTCTTGCCGTACCAATAGGCCGCCACGCCATGGCCGCCGTCGAGAATGCCGGCGTTGACCGCGTCCTGCATCTGGAAGGCCGGCACGACGGAGCCCGCCGCGAGCACTTCAAGGCGCATGCGGCCGCCCGACATTTCGTTCACGCGCTTGGCGTAGTCCTGCGCGAATTCATGGAAGATGTGCTTGGTCGGCCAGGTGGACTGGAACTTCCAGCTCACCGTCTGCGCCCGCGAGACGTTGGGCGCGGCGATCACGCCGGCGCCGGCGAGGCCTGCGACCTTGATGAACTTTCTGCGGTCGGCCTTCGCGCCGCCCATGTCCTGCGTCATGCTGCAACCCTCCCTTGCAAAAACGCCGCCCCTCCGCGGACGTGCTCCGAAAGGCTGGGGCGGCGCCATGCGTTCGGCAAGGGGGGCCGTATCAAAAGTCGTATCGGAACAGTCTTACGACGAAAGTCATAGACCGGGGCGCAGGGCCCTGTGCGGGGGCGGAGAAAAGCGCTATACGGCCCGCCGGTTCAGGGAGCGCCATGCCTTCTTTCCGCACAACCCGCCGCGTGCGCCATTCCGCGTCCGACATGTTCGAACTCGTGGCCGACGTGGAGAAATATCCGCTGTTCCTGCCGCTGTGCACGGGCCTGCGGGTGCGCTCGCGCGCGCGCGACGCGCAGGGCCGCGACGTGCTCACGGCGGATATGTCGGTGGGCTACAAGGCGATCCGGGAGACTTTCACCAGCCGCGTGACCCTCGACCGGGCGGCGCTGGAGATCCATGTCGTCTATATCGACGGCCCGTTCAGCCGGCTGGACAACCGCTGGAGCTTCCGCGATCTCGAAACCCCGGCCTCGGGCGGGCGGCCTTCCTGCGAGGTCGGCTTCTTCATCGATTATGAGTTCCGCAACCGGATGCTGGGCCTGTTGATGGGCTCCATGTTCGAGACCGCGTTCCGCCGCTTCGCGGAGGCGTTCGAGGCGCGCGCCGATCTCGTTTACGGCCGTCGGCGGGAGGCCGCGCCGCCTGCGCCCTCCGCGCCGCCCGCGGTCTAGAGAGCGGCGCGCCTTCTATGTTCCTCGCCGCCCTCGTCATCCTGATCGGCTTTGGACCGGGGCAGGGCGCGGACCAGCCCCTGCGCGCGGAGAGCGCCGCCAACGCGGCCGCCCGCGCTTCCGCCGACATGAGCTACGACCAGACGGCGCGCTTCCTCGCCCGCCGCCTTGGGCGCCATCTGCCGGGCGACATGCGCGTGGAGACGCGTCAGGCGCCCGGCGCGGCCGGGCTTGCGGCGGCGGCCGCCCTCGCGCGCGCGCCGGCGGATGGGGGCGTCCTCGCGCTGCTGTCGCCCAATGTGGCGCAGGCCTCCGCTCTGGGGCTCGCGGGCGGGCGGTTCGAAGCGGCGCGTTTCGTGTGGATCGGGGCTGTGGCGCCGGAGGCCTGGGCCTGCGTGGCCCGGCCGGGCCTCGGGCGCGGGCCGCTCTGGTTCGCGGCCGCGGGCGCGGGGTCGCGCGCAGCCCTTCAGGCGCGCGCGCTGATTGAACTGGCTGGCGTGCAGGGGGGTGTGTTGTCGGGCTACGCCGGGCGCGGGGAGATCGCCCGCGCGCTTGAGGCGGGGGAGGCGGACGCGGCCTGCGGCTGGCCCATGCGCGACCTTGAGGCGCGCCGTCCCGACTGGCTCAAGGGCGCGATGGAGCTTCCCGCGGTCTTCGCCGGCGCCGCGCAGGGCCGCTGGATCGAGGGCGCGGAGCCGTCCGCCCGCGTCCTGCTCGACGCGCTGGCGGGGGAGGCGGATTACGCCTTCGCGCTCGCCGGCCCGCCCGGCCTGCCGGAGCCGCTGGCGCGGGGGTTCGAGTCCGCGCTTCTCGCGCTCGCCTCCGACCGGGAGGCCGTCGAGGACGCCGCTCGCGCCGGCGTCGCGCTCGACCCGCTTCCGGGGCGCCTTGTGAGCGAGCGGGTGGGCGCGTTGCACGCCCTGCCGGATGAGGCGAAGGCGCGTCTGCGGGCCGCTCTGCGCGCGCCCTGAAGAAATCTCCCGGTGTGATTTCCAGCGCTTGCGCGCGCGCGCGCGGGCGGGCAGTCTGTCGTCCAAAGCCGGCGGAAAAACACAGGTCCGACCGGCGTGAATTGGGAGGATGCGATGGG
>CAZYBF010000045.1:1609-11517 GCA_964645525.1 uncultured Beijerinckia sp. | reverse complement strand
TGCTTGGGTTGGTTGCGGCGGCTGTGTCCGCGTCTGCGTCCTGCGCTTTCGCGCAGGAGTTTCCCACCCGTCAGATCACCGCCTATGTGGGCTTTCCCGCCGGCAGCGGCGCCGATGTGCTGGCGCGCTATTTCAGCCGCAAATTGTCCGAGCTCGCCGGCAAGCCGGTGATCGTGGAGAACAAGTCCGGCGCCACCAGCAATATCGCGCTCGGCCTGTTGCAGAAGGCCAAGCCTGACGGCCATACGATCATGTATTCGGCCAATTCGAACATGGCCGGCAGCCGCTTCCTGTTCAAGGATCTGCCCTTCGACACGCAGAAGGACTTTCTGCCGATCGCCCAGCTCACCCAGACGACCTTCCTGCTGGCGGTGGGGCCGAACTCGCCGCTGCGCTCGATCGAGGAGCTCACCAAGGCGCTGAAGGGCTCCGAGCGCGCGAAATACGCCTACACCAACCAGACCTCGCAGCTGGCGACCGAGTTCTACGTCTCGCTCGTGGGCGTGCGGCCCACGCCCGTCTCCTACCGCACCTCGGCGGACGCGGTGGGCGACCTCGCCAGCGGGGCCATCGATTTCATGGTGGTGGACGGCACGTTCGGCACCGGGCAGGTGCGGGCGGGGCGCATCCGCCCGCTGGCCGTGACCACGGCCGAACGCCACCCCGCGCTGGCCGAAGTGCCGACCATGAAGGAGGCCGGCGTGGCCGAATACGACGAATTCGCCTCCTGGTGGGCCGCCTGGGCGCCCGCCGGCACGCCCCGGCCCGTGATCGAGAAGCTCGCGGGCTGGTTTGGCGAGATCGTGCGCATGGAGGAGACCCGGACCTTCCTCGCCGGGGTGGCGGGCACGCCCCAGATCGGCGGGCCGGAGGAGACCGCCGCCCGGCTGACGCGGGAAATCGGGAAATGGGAGCGGGTCACCAAGGCCGCCGGCATCCAGCCGCAATAAAACGGCGTTTTCCGGCCGGAGGCGGGGCTGCGGCCTTGCATTCGCAGGCGGGCTCGACTAGAAGCGGCCCGCAATCCACAGACGGAGAGTTCGGCGTCCCTGATCCAAGGGCCGCTCCGGTGGCGGGTTTCCCGTCCGCGCTCCGTCGAGGCTCAACCGGAGAATAAGTCATGTCGCTGCCCGATTTCACTATGCGTCAGCTCCTCGAAGCCGGCGCCCATTTCGGCCACCAGGCTCATCGCTGGAACCCGAAGATGGGCCCCTATATCTTCGGCGCGCGCAACAACATCCACATCATCGACCTCGCCCAGACGGTGCCGCTGCTGCATCAGGCGCTGAAGGTCGTTTCCGACACGGTCGCCAAGGGCGGGCGCGTGCTGCTCGTTGGCACGAAGCGCCAGGCCGCCGACCATATCGCCGACGCCGCCAAGCGCTCGGCCCAGTATTACGTCAACTCCCGCTGGCTCGGCGGCATGCTGACGAACTGGAAGACGATCTCCGGCTCGATCCAGCGCCTGCGCAAGGTCGAGGACGCGCTGGACGCCGGCGCCGTCGGCCTCACCAAGAAAGAGCGCCTGATGCTCTCCCGCGAGCGCGACAAGCTCGAGCGCGCGCTGGGCGGCATCAAGGACATGGGCGGCGTGCCTGACCTCATCTTCGTGATCGACACGAACAAAGAGCAGCTCGCGATCAAGGAAGCCAACCGCCTTGGCATTCCCGTCGCCGCCATCCTCGACTCCAATTGCGACCCGGACGGCATCACCTATCCGGTCCCCGGCAATGACGACGCCGGCCGCGCCATCCAGCTTTACTGCGATCTGATCGCCCGCGCCGCCATCGACGGCATTTCGCGCGGCCAGGGCATGTCGGGCGTGGACGTGGGCGCCGACGAGGCTCCGGTGGACGAGGATCTGCCCGTCGAGACGTCCGCCAACGGCGCGTCCACCGACGTGTTCGAACTGCTGGCAGCCCCGCGCGGCGCGCCCGACGATCTCGCCAAACTGCCGGGCGTCGGCCCGCAGATCGTGAAGAAGCTCAACGACGCGGGCGTCTTCCACTATTGGCAGATCGCCGCGATGACCGCCGACGACGTGTCCAAGGTCGACGCCGACCTGAAGCTCGCCGGCCGCATCAGCCGCGACAACTGGGTCGATCAGGCGCGCAACCTGCTCGCCGGCTGATCCAGTCAGCATTCGCATTCCTCGACGCGCGCGGCCCTGCTGCGCGCGTCGATTCACTCCAAAACCCTTATCTTCTTCCCTGATGCGCCGCGCCGCGCGCGGCTTCGAAAGGACGATCCCATGGCCACGATCACCGCCGCGATGGTGAAGGACCTGCGCGAAAAGACCGGCGCGGGCATGATGGACTGCAAGCAGGCGCTCAACGAGGTGGACGGCGACATCGAGGCCGCCGTCGACTGGCTGCGCAAGAAGGGCCTGTCCAAGGCCGCCAAGAAGTCCGGCCGCGTGGCCGCCGAGGGCCTCGTCGCCGTGGCCGTCTCCGGCAAGCGCGGCGTCGCCGTCGAGGTGAACTCCGAGACCGACTTCGTGGCTCGCAACTCCGACTTCCAGAGCCTCGTGCGCAATGTCGCCGGCGTGGCGCTCTCGGCCGGCTCCGCCGACGTGGACGCCATTCAGGCGGCCGCCTATCCGGCGGGCGGCAAGGTGTCTGAGGCGATCGCCAACGCCATCGCCACCATCGGCGAGAACATGACCCTGCGCCGCGCGGCCATGATCGAAGTCGCCAATGGCGTCGTGGGCAGCTACGTCCACAACGCGATCTCCGACGGTCAGGGCAAGATCGGCGTGCTCGTCGCGCTGGAATCCACCGGCGACGCCGGCGCGCTTGCGGGCCTCGCCCGCCAGATCGCCCTGCACGTGGCCGCCACCGGCCCGCTCGCCCTCGACGCGGCCGGCATGGATCCGGCGGTCGTGGAGCGCGAGAAGAACGTGCTGCGCGAGAAGAACGCCGGCAAGCCCGCCAATGTGCTCGACAAGATCATCGAGTCGGGCCTGAAGTCCTACTTCAAGGAGGTCTGCCTGATCGACCAGCCGTCGATCCATGCGGAACATTCCAACAAGACCATCGGTCAGGTCGTGCAGGAGGCCGGCAAGGCCGCCGGCGCCCCCGTCACCCTGAAGGGCTATGTCCGCTTCGCGCTCGGCGAGGGCGTGGAGAAGGTCGAGTCCGACTTCGCGGCGGAAGTCGCCAGCATGACGAAGGGCTGAGCGCAGCGCGCTCGGTCAGTTCGATCAGAACATTAAGAAGGCGGCGCAAGCCGCCTTTTTTGTTGTGCGCGCACCCGGACCGCGCGCGTCCTCGCGCGCAGCAATGGCGCAGATGAACATTCGATGTCGCCGCCGCTCGCTCCCCGCAAGTCTGGCGGGTTTTGTTTGCGCGCGAGGACGCGCGCGGTCCAAGATAAGCGCGGTCCAAAAACGCGCGGTCCAAAAACGCGCGGTCCAAAATACGCGCGGTCCAAAAAATGCGCGGTCCAAAAAATGCGCGGTTCAAAAAGAAAACGCGCGGCTCGGGAGCCGCGCGTTTCGTGCAATGAAAACCGAAAAGGATTACTTGGGCGCGCCCGGCGGCGGGGCCGTCGGCGGGTTGATCTGGCCTTCAAGGCGCTTGCGCTCCTCCTCGGCCCGCTTCTGCAGTTCCGCCTGCAAAGCGCGCTGCTGCTCCTCGAGCACCTTGGGATCGATGGCCGGACCGTCGAAGGCCTTGGCGAAGCCCTCCAGCGGCACCGCGAACACGACTTCGTTGTTCGCCTGATTCTTCACGTTGACGTTGAGGATCGCGCCCTTCTTCATCTGGTCGAGCGTGACGCCCTTCACCCGCGCCTCGGCGAAACAGCCGTTGGGGAAGCAGATCTCGTAATTGCCCTCGAGCGCGGCGCCCTTGTCCACTGAGAAGCGGAAGCCGGGACGCAGCATGAGGCCGACCGGCAGGAGCAGGCGCACGATGCGCTGCTCGTCGCCCTTCACGTCGTAGATCGCGACCGCGAGCACCGGGGGCTGATCGGCCGCCTGACCGAAATCGCGGGTCGTGTAGCAGATCTCTTTGTTGGCCGCCTCGTCCTTGCCGCACACCTTCGTCCATTCGGGCTGGGTGGCCTTCAGCTCAACGCGATTGCTGGCGGGCGCCGCCGGCGCGGGCTGCTGCTGTTGCTGCTGGGGCTGGGCCGGCTTGCGCTGCTGGGCGGGCGCCTGGCCCTGGGCGGAGACCGGCGCGATCCCGCCCGCGAGGGCGAGGCCCGCCGCCAGGGCCGCGGCTCCGATGCGCATGGACGTGATCGGCATGAACGTTCCTTTCGAAAACCTCTGGCCCGCTTGCGCGGGCGATTCCGCTGGCGGCGTCTGCGCAGACTCGCAGGGTGAATCAACGACGCTCTTCGCCCGGGAATGAGGCGACAGATTGACCCGGGCCTCTTAACGCTTTCCGCCATCATTCGCCACAAATGATTTCGGGTCCACGGGCGCGACCTTGGGTTAAGGCGGCCGCCATGTTCGCATGGTTGACGTTCCATCGACGCGGGCGGCCCGCTCCATTAGGGTCCGGCTTATGCAGTTCCTCTCGATTCGCCTCGCCGCAGTCCGCAGGCGCGCGCCGGTCGCCGGGCTCATCGCCCTGGCCTGCGGCGCGCTGCTCGCCGCCGGGCTGACGCCGGCGGGCGCGGGGGAGGGCGGCTCCGGTCCGCGGCACGGGATCGCGATGCACGGGGAGCCGGCGCTTGCGCCCGATTTCGCCCATCTGCCCTACGCCAATCCCGACGCGCCCAAGGGCGGGCGGCTGTCGATCGGCTTCCAGGGCTCTTTCGACAGCCTCAACCCGTTCAATCTGAAAGCCGGCTCGACGGCGCAGGGTCTGAACGGCAACATCTTCCAGCCCCTCATGATGCGCTCGGGCGATGAGCCCTTCACGCTCTACGGGCTGATCGCGCAAAGCGTGGAGACGGACGCCGCGCGCTCCTGGGTCACGTTCCGGCTCGATCCGCGCGCGCGCTTCTCGGACGGGACGCCGATCACGGCCGCCGACGTTCTCTTCACCTTCGAACTGTTGAAGACGCGCGGCCGGCCCCAGCATCGCGCCGCCTTCGGTCAGGTGAAATCGGCCTCTGCGCCCGATCCGCTCACCGTGCGCTATGACCTCGCCGGGGCGGATGATCGCGAATTGCCGCTCAACCTCGCCCTGATGCCGGTCCTGCCGAAACATGCGGTGGACGTCGCGCGCTTCGACGAGGCGAGCCTCGCCCCGCCTCTGGGCTCCGGTCCCTATGTCATCCGCGAGGTGCGGCCCGGCGAGCTGATCCGCCTCGAGCGCAATCCCGATTACTGGGCGAAGGATCTGCCGATCCATCGCGGCCTGTATAATTTCGACGAGATCCGCATCGAATATTTCCGCGATTCCGCGAGCCTCTATGAGGCGCTGCGCGGCGGGCTCGTCGATTATCGCGACGAGACCAATCCCACGCGCTGGCTCACGGGCTATGATTTTCCCGCTGTGCGTGACGGGCGACTCGTGAAGGCGAGCGAGCCGGCGGGGGGCGCGAAGGGGCTTGCGGGCTTCGCCTTCAACACCCGGCGCGATCTGTTCAAGGACGTGCGCGTGCGTGAGGCGCTGGGCTTCATGTTCGATTTCGAATGGATCAACCGCAATCTGTTCGGCGGCCTTTATCGGCGCACGCGCTCTTTCTTCGACGAGACCGAATTGTCGTCCGTGGGCCGGCCTGCGGACGCGCGCGAGCGCGCCTTACTGGCGCAATGGCCGGGCGCCGTGCGCGCCGACATTCTGGAGGGGCGCTGGTCGCCGCCTGAGAGCGACGGATCGGGCCGTGATCGCGAGAACGCGCGCAAGGCGCTGGCGCTGCTCAAACAGGCGGGCTGGACGGTGGCCGACGGCGTGCTGCGCGACCGGCGCGGCGCCGCTTTCGCGTTCGAGATCATGGTGGTGGACCGCAGCCAGGAGCGGCTTGCGCTCAATTTCTCCCACGCCCTGCGGCGCATCGGCGTCGAGGCGCGGGTGCGTCATGTGGACGAGGTGCAATATCAGCGCCGGCGCCAGAAGTTCGACTTCGACATGATGATGGGGACGTGGGTCGCCTCCAATTCGCCGGGCAACGAACAGCGCAACCGCTGGTCCTCGGGCGCCGCGCGCATGGAATCCTCGTTCAATCTCGCCGGCGCCGCCTCGCCGGCGTTGGACGGGCTGATCGCGGCCATCGTGAAGGCGAGCGATAAGGAGGATTTCGTGGCCGCCGTGCGCGCCTTCGACCGCGCGCTTCTGTCGGGCTTCTACGTCATTCCCTTCTATCACGCCTCGGACGCATGGTTCGTCCATTCCTCGGCGCTGGCCCGGCCGGAGCGCACGGCGCGCTTCGCCGCGCCCTTGTTCGGCGCGACGCTGGACACATGGTGGCGCAAGCCACGCTGAGTCTGGATCTTCGCTTCAGTTCGGGCGCGCGGCCTTGTAGCGATAGCCGCCGTCGTCGGCGCGCACGAACAATTCGCGCACCTTGGGATGGCGCAGCGGGTCGCCGCTCTCGTCGAGCAGCAGGTTCTGCTCGGAGACATAGGCGACGTATTCCGTCTCCGCGTTCTCCGCGAGCAGGTGATAGAAGGGCTGGTCCTTGCGCGGACGGGAATCCTCCGGGATCGCCAGCCACCATTCCTCGGTGTTGGCGAACTCCGGGTCGATGTCGAACACGATCCCGCGGAATGGATATTTGCGGTGGCGCACCACCTGTCCGATGGCGAATTTGGCGACCCGCAGCCTTGCCGTTTCCCTCATGGCCGTCTGGTTATCAAGGCGCCGCCGGGGGCGCAATGGGCGCGCGCCGGGTCCTTGCCCGCGCCGGCCGCTTGCCCCAGCATGGCGACATGACAGCGCCTGACGAGCCGACCGAATTGCTCACCGTCGCCCAGATGGGCGAGGCCGACCGGCTTGCGATCGCCGGCGGGACCAGCGGGCTTGCGCTCATGGAGGCGGCGGGCCGGGCGGTGGCGGAGGCCGCGCGCGCCGCGCTGGCGAGCCGGGGCGGGGGGCGCGTCGTCGTCCTGTGCGGGCCGGGGAACAATGGCGGCGACGGCTTCGTGGCCGCGCGCCTCCTGCGGGAGGCCGGGATCGAGACCCTCGTCGGGCTCATGTACGACCGCAGCGGGCTGAAGGGCGACGCCCGGGCGATGGCCGAGCGCTGGACCGGCCGCACGACCTCGGCGGCTCTCGTGGATTATTCCGACGTCAGCCTCGTCGTGGACGCCATTTTCGGCGCGGGCCTGTCGCGCGACGTGGACGGGCGCGCGCGCTCCGTGATCGAGCGCCTCGACGCCTGGCGGCGGGAGACGGGCGGCTTCATTCTGGCGGTGGACGTCCCCTCGGGCCTCGACGGGGACAGCGGGCGCGTGCGCGGGGTCGCGGCGGGCGCCGACGAGACGGTGACTTTCTTCCGCCTGAAGCCGGGCCATGCCCTGCTGCCCGGACGGGCGCTGTGCGGGGCGGTCCGGCTGGCCGAGATCGGCGTGCCGGCCAGCGTCCTCGCCGCGATCCGCCCGCAGACCTTCCGCAACGCGCCCGCCCTGTGGCGCGCCGCCGTCCGGCCGCCGGACTGGAGCGACCACAAATATGCGCGCGGCCATGCGCTTGTGGTCAGTGGTCCGCTTCATCGCACCGGGGCGGCCCGGCTCGCCGCCCGCGGCGCCCTGCGGGGCGGGGCGGGGCTCGTCACGCTCGCCTCCCCGCGCGAGGCGCTGGCGGTCAACGCCGCCCATCTCACCGCGATCATGCTCGCCCCCTGCGACGGCGCCGACGACCTCGCCGGCCTGCTCGCCGACCCGCGCATCGGCGCGCTCGTCATCGGCCCCGGAGGCGGGGTGGGCGAGGGCATGCGCGCCATGGTTCTGGCCGCGCTCGCAGGCGCGCCGGCCGGGCGGGGGATCGTGCTGGACGCGGACGCCCTGACCTCCTTCGCCGATGCGCCCGACGCGCTGTTCGCCGCCGTCAGGGCCAGCGCCGCGACGGTGGTGATGACGCCGCATGACGGCGAGTTTGAACGCCTTTTCAATAAACAAGACGAGAAAGCTGAAGCTTTTTCTCAAGATGTTTCGCGCCTTGAGCGCGCCCGCGCCGGGGCTGCGGCGAGCGGCGCGCTCATGGTTTTGAAGGGGCCCGACTGCGTGGTCGCGGCCCCGGACGGGCGGGCGGCCATCCTCGCCGACGCGCCCGCCCATCTCGCCACGGCGGGTTCGGGCGACGTGCTCGCGGGGATCATCGCCGCGCGGCTCGTGCAGGCGCGGGCGCGCGGCCCGGATGCGGCCGCTTTCGAAGCCGTTTGCGCGGGCGTCTGGCTGCATGGGGCGGCGGGGCGGGCCTGCGGGCCGGGACTCATCGCCGAAGACCTGCCCGAGGCTTTGCCGGGCGTGTTCCGCGTGCTCTGGGGCGAGGCTGGTCCCGCGCGCTAGCCGACTTCGAAAAAGCCGGAGAGGCCCGTCGCCGCATGCTCCATGATCGCGGAGCCGATGCGCCAGCGCCCCGGATTGTCCGCAAGGAAGGCGACCCGCACCGTGCGCCCGGGCGCGATGATCACGCTGTCGCGCCAATAGGGCTCCCAGCCGTCGTCGAGCTGGTGCAGCTGGCGCATCGCATGGCCGTGGACATGCACCGCCTGCGCGACGGGGGAACGGTTGACGAAGCCGAGGCTCACGGGCGTGCCCCGCTTGACGGAGAATAGCGGCTCGCCCGCGCGCACGGGTTTGGGAGGCGCGATCCGCCACAGGGCCGGCGCGCCGGACGGACAGGCGTCGCCGGCCTCTCTGGCCGCGCCCTGCGCCGGGCCGACGGCTTCGAGCGCGAGGTCGAGCCTGCGGGCGGATTGCAGGCGGATCTCCTGCGGCAGAAGCGGGTTCTGGCCCGCGGCCTCGACCGGCGGGCGCGGCGCGAGTGGGGCGCCCCGCGCGGTCAGCGTCACGAGCGGGCGATCGGCGTCGCCCTCGGCGCCCGCCAGCACCGCGCGCGCGCTTTCGCCCTCGCGCTCGGGCAGGTCGAGAACGACGTCGAAGCGCGCGCCCGGCCCGATGGGGATCGTGTCGCGCAGTGGCGGAAAGGCCCGGCAGGGCTGGCCGTCGATGGCGATGACATGAGCCCGCGCGCCTTCGAAGCGCACGGCCATGAGCCGCGCGGTCGCGGCGTTGACGAGCCGCAGCCGCACGCGCGCGCGCGGCGCCGCCTCCTGCGCCAGCGGCGCCGGCGCTCCGTTGACCGTGAGCAGCGCGCCGCGCCGGCCTGCGCCGGCGAGTTCCTCGCGCGTATGGACGAAGGGGCCGCCCGTCGGCTGGCAGGCGATGATCGCGCCCGTCTCGTCGAGGCGCCAGTCGTCGATCACGGCGAGCAGGTCATGATCGACGGGCGGCGCGTCGGGCTCCTCGACGATCAGCACGCCATAGAGCCCGCGCTCGACCTGCGCGGCGAGATCGGGCTCCGCATGGGCGTGGTAGAGAAACGTGCCCGCATCGGGCGGCGTGAAGCGGATGGGAAAGCGCGCGCCGGGCTCCACAGCTTTCTGGGTGAGCGGCGCTGCGCCGTCGAAGGCGTTGGGCGCGCGCACGCCGCGCCAGTGGATCGACGTCGGCCGCGCGAGCGCGTTGACGAGCGTCACGTCAAGCGGCTCGCCCTTGCGCAGCCGCAGGAGCGGGCCGGGCGCGCGCCCGTCATAGCCTTCGATGGCGGTGGAGGCGCCTGGAATCAATTGCATCGCGCCGGCCTTCGCCTCGATTACGCGCCCGGCGTCTTGCACGCGCAGGGCCTCTTGCGCGCGCAGGGCGGGGGCGGCGAGGCTCGCGGCTGCGCCGGCGATGAGCGCGCGTCGATCAATGCGCAGGGGATCTGGCTCCATGGCGGGCGATGTTAGACTCGGACGCGACAATTGCCCATGGGGCTGGAAGTTCCGCAGGGGGCTTGCGCGCG
>CAZYBF010000045.1:0-1509 GCA_964645525.1 uncultured Beijerinckia sp. | reverse complement strand
GCGCGCGTCCTCGCGCGCCTGAATTGGACCGCGCCCTCCCTCGCGCGCCCTCTTTCGCGCCCCCGCCGCCCGCCGCTATACTGCGCGAAAGGGAGCCGCAAACGCGGCCAAGGAGGAAACATGTCGCTGATCATCGAGAAAGCGCATCCGGAAGTCGGCGCGCGCGTGCGTGGGGTCGATCTGTCGAAGCCGGTGGACGCAGCCACGGCGGCCGCCATCCGCAAGGCGTTCGACGATCACATCGTGCTCATCTTTCCCGATCAGGCGCTCGACGAGGCGCAGCATCTGCGCGCGGCGGAGATATTCGGCCGCGTCGCCTGGCGCAAGAAACCCGTGTCGGGGCCGGGGCCGGGCGGTGATTTCGACACGCCCTTCATGCTCGTCACCAATATCGTGGAGAACGGCAAGCCGATCGGCGCGTTCGGCGACGGCGAAATGTGGTTCCACCACGATACGTCCTATTATCCCGAACCGCATCGCGCGACGCTGCTCTACGCCATGAAGCTCACGAGCTGGGGCGGCGAGACATGCTTCTCCAACATGTATCGCGCCTATGAGATGATTCCGTCCGCGCTGCGCGACCGGCTCGAAGGCCGGCGCGTGCTGCAGATGCACGATTACAAGCGCCGCGAGCGGCTCAATCTCGACACGACTGATCTGTCGAAGATCCGGCACAATTGGCAGCCGCTGTTCGTGCGCCATCCCGCGACGGGTCGCAAGGCGCTCTATATCTCGCGCCTCATGTCGTCGCAGATCGAGGGCCTGTCGCGCGAGGAGAGCGAGGACGTGCTGGAGCGTCTGTTCGATCTCTCCGAGGATCCGCGCATCGTCTATGAGCACAATTGGAGCGTGGGCGATCTGGTGATCTGGGACAATTGGTGCTCGATCCATGCGCGCAAGGATTTTCCGCGCGAGGAGCCGCGCCTCATGCGCCGCCTCACCATCGAGGGGCAGGCGCTGGGGTTCTGATTGTTTTGCGCGCGGCGCGTCTTGGTTTTGCGCGCGAGGACGCGCGCGGTCCAGTCAGTTGCGCGCGCGTCCTCGCGTGCAAGGCCCACGCAGCGGCGCATAACAAAAAAGCCCCGGTTTCCCGGGGCTTTCTCGTATCCTGCGATCGGAGAGATCAGCAGGAGTAGTACATGTCGAACTCGACCGGGTGCGGCGTCATTTCGAAGCGCATCACGTCCTGCATCTTCAGCTCGATGTAGGAGTCGATGAAGTCGTCGTTGAACACGCCGCCGGCCTTCAGGAACGCGCGATCCTTGTCGAGGTTCTGGAGAGCCTCGCGCAGCGAGCCGCAGACGGTCGGGATCTTCTTGAGCTCCTTCGGGGGGAGATCGTAGAGATCCTTGTCCATGGCCGGGCCCGGATCGATCTTGTTGGCAATACCGTCGAGGCCAGCCATGAGCATGGCCGCGAAAGCGAGATAGGGATTGGCTGTCGGATCGGGGAAGCGCACTTCCACGCGCTTGGCCTTCGGATTCGCCGTATAGGGGATGCGGCAGGAGG
>CAZYBF010000044.1:0-25769 GCA_964645525.1 uncultured Beijerinckia sp. | reverse complement strand
TCAGTCGGCGAGCTTGCCGCTGCGATCGCGCTTGGTCTGCGCGCGGCGCTGCTTGCTCTCAAGCCGGCGGCGTTTGGAGGCGAGCGTGGGGCGCGTCGCGCGGCGCACCGCGGGGCGCACGGCGGCGGCGCGGATGAGTTCGACCAGCCGTTCGAGCGCGTCGGCGCGATTGCGCTCCTGCGTGCGGAAGCGGTCGGCGGAGATGACGATCACGCCCTCGCGGGTGAGCCGCGAACCGGCCATCTCCATGAGCCGCGCGCGCACGTCGTCTGGCAAGGCGGGGGAGCGGGCGGCGTCGAAGCGCAATTGGACGGCGCTGGCCACCTTGTTGACGTTCTGCCCGCCGGGGCCGGAGGCGCGCACGAAACGCTCCTCAAGCTCGGACTCGTCGAGGACGATGGAGCGGGTGACGCGGATCATCGCTCGCCCGCCCCCTGTTCAGGCGAGCACGGCGAACACGTCGTCGCCGCGCACCTCGACCTTGTAGGTTTTCACCGGCACGCTGCAGGGCGCCTGGCGCGGCTCGCCGGTGGCGATGTCGAAGGAGCCGAAATGCATGTTGCACTCGATCTCGCCGTCGATGATGTCGCCCTCCGAAAGGCTGGCGAGCCCGTGGGTGCAGCGGTCGTCGGTGGCGTGGAAGGTTCCGTCGAGATTATAGACGGCCAGCGCGCCCTCGGCCCGCTCCACCTTGCGCACGCTGTTAGGCGGAAGGTCGCCGACCTTGCAGAGAAAGAAAAGATTGTCAGCCACGTGCGAACTCCTTGCGCGCCAAGCCATAAGCGCGCGCGGGCGATGGGGCAAGGGGGGCGAGGAGCCGCCTCTCGCCGCTATCCCTCGATCTCCTCGCGCAAGATTTCAAGCTCCAGCCATTCCTCCTCGGCGGCGGCGAGGTCGGCCTGCGCCTTGGCAAGCGCGTCGGTCAGCTTGGCGAAGCGGGCGGGGTCTTTCGCGTAAAGATCGGGCGCCTCGAGGGCGGCGGAAATCTGGGCGGAGAGCGCGCGCAGCTCCTCCATCCGCCCGGGCAGGGTCTCGAGCGCGTGCTTCTGCTTGAAGGACAGCTTGCGGCGCGGCTCATCGCGCGCCGGCGCGCGTTCGGCGGCGGGCCTTGTCTCCGCGCGCGGGCGCACGGCCGCGGGATCGGGCTTCTCCTCGCCCACGCCATAGCCGCGCTGGGCGATCATGTCGCGATAGCCGCCGGCGTATTCGCGCCAGCGCCCGTCGCCCTCCGACACCACGACGGACGTCGCCACCCGATCGAGAAAATCGCGGTCGTGGCTGACCACGATCACGGTGCCGGGATAATCGGCGAGCAATTCCTGCAGGAGGTCGAGCGTTTCGAGATCGAGATCGTTGGTGGGCTCGTCGAGCACCAGAAGATTGGAGGGCATGGAGAGGGCGCGCGCGAGGGCGAGGCGCCCGCGCTCGCCGCCGGACAATTTCGTCACCGGCTGGCGCGCCTGTTCGGGCGTGAAGAGAAAGTCCTTCATATAGCCCACGACATGCTTGCGCTCGCCGTTGATCTCCACCCAATCGCCGCTGCCTCCGGTGAGCGCGTCCTTCAGCGTCCATTCGGGCTTCAATTGCTGGCGCTTCTGGTCGAGCGAGGCGATCTCGAGATTGGCGCCCAGCCGCACGCGCCCTGAATCAGGCGCCAATGCTCCGGTGAGCAGATTGACCAGCGTCGTCTTGCCGGCGCCATTGCGACCGACGACGCCGATCCTGTCGCCGCGCAGAACGCGGATCGAGAAATCCACGACGATGGGGCGATCGCCCCAGGCCTTGCTCGCGCGGTCGGCCTCGATCACGAGCTTGCCGGAGACCTTGCCCTCGGCGGCCTCCATCTTCACGTCGCCGGCGATCTTGCGCGTCTCGCGCCGCTGCTTGCGCAATTCAGCGAGCTCGCCGACGCGGCGCATGTTGCGCTTGCGGCGCGCGCTCACGCCGTGGACGATCCAGTGCTCCTCCGCGACGATCTTGCGATCGAGCTTCTGGAGGTCGCGCTCCTCCTGTTCGAGCGTCTCGTCGCGCCAGGCCTCGAAGGCGGCGAACCCTTTCTCGAGCCGGCGCGTGCGGCCCCGGTCCATCCACACGGTGGCGCGCGAGAGCGTTTCGAGGAAACGCCGGTCGTGGCTGATGAGCACAAGCGCGCCGCGAAAGGCGGCGAGCCGCTTCTCCAGCCATTCGATGGCGGGCAGGTCGAGATGGTTCGTCGGCTCGTCGAGCAGAAGCACGTCGGGCTCGGCCGCCAGAACGCGCGCCAGCGCGGCGCGGCGCGCCTCCCCGCCCGACAGCCGGGCGGGCGCCTCCTCACCCGTCAGGCCCAGCTCCTCCAGCAGGTAGCGCGCCTTGTAGGGATCGTCCGCAGGGCCGAGGCCCGCCTGGGCGAAGGCGAGCGTGGTCTCGAAACCCGACAGGTCCGGCTCCTGCGGCAGGTAGCGCACGCTGGCGTCGGGCTGGAAGAAGCGCTTGCCGGAATCGGCCTGCACCTCGCCCGCCGCGATGCGCAGCAAAGTGGACTTGCCGGAGCCGTTGCGGCCCACCAGCGCCACCCGCTCGCCCGGGCGCACGGAGAGTTCCGCGCTTTCAATCAGCGGCTTGCCGCCAAGCGTGAGGGCGATGTCCTGCAACAGGAGAAGGGGGGGCGCGGCCATGGGACCGCTTGTGGGAGAAAGCGGACGCGCGCGCAAGCCCCGCAGCAAGCCCCCATCACGGACGGCGGCGGGCCGCCCGCCCGCGCTCGAGCTTGCGCCGGCGGCCCCTGGCAAGCCCCGGCAAACCATGACAAGCCCCGGCGGCCTCAACCTTTTCTTGCCTTCTTTGGGCCTATCGTTGAGCGGCGTGCGCCCCCCGAGGGCGCGAAAGAGGTGACCGATGACCGATTCCGCCGTTTCCGCCGCCCTCGCCGCGCTCGAGGCGCATCGGCTCGAGATCGGGAGCCGGCGGATCGCGGACCTGTTCGCGCAGGACCCCGGCCGGGCGCAGCGTTTCCGCGCGCGCCTCGACGACCTCACCTTCGACTATTCCAAACATGGAATCACGGAGGCGACCCTCGCCCATCTGTTCTCGCTCCTGCGCGCCGCCCATTTCGAGGCGCGGCGCGACGCGCTGATGCGCGGGGAGGCGGTGAACCTGACCGAGAAACGCGCGGCCATGCACATGGCCCTGCGCGACTTCACGGGCGGGCCTGCGCTGGTCGAAGGCCGCGACGTGACGCAGGACGTGCAGGCCGAGCGCGCCAAAATGCTCGCCTTCGCGGCGCAGGTGCGCGACGGCGCCCTGCGCGGGGCGACCGGCGAGCGCATTGCGGATGTGGTGAACATCGGCATCGGCGGCTCGGATCTCGGCCCCGCCATGGCCGCGCGCGCGCTCTCGCCGTTTCGCGGCGAGGGGCCTCGCATGCATTTCGTCTCCAATGTGGACGGCGCGGACATAGCCGACACGCTCGCCGGGCTCGACCTCGCGCGCACGCTGTTCATCGTCTCCTCGAAAACGTTCACGACGCAGGAGACCATGGCGAATGCGCAAAGCGCGCGCGCGCGCGTGGCCGCGCGACTTGGCGAAAAGGCTGTGGGAGAGCATTTCGCCGCCGTCTCCACGCGCCTTGACCTCGTCGCGCAATTCGGCGTGAAGGCCGACCGCGTGTTCGGATTCTGGGACTGGGTGGGCGGGCGCTATTCGATCTGGTCGGCGATCGGGCTTGCGCTCGCCATTGCGATCGGCCCGCGCCATTACGAGGATTTCCTGCGCGGCGGCGGCGATGTGGACGCGCATTTCCGCGAAGCGCCGGTGGAGGACAACATTCCCGTGCTGATGGCGCTTCTGGGCGTGTGGCGGCGCAATGTGTGGGGCGACGCGACCCACGCCGTCATCCCCTACGACCAGAGGCTCGCGCGCTTCCCCGCCTATCTGCAGCAGCTCGACATGGAGTCGAACGGCAAGAGCGTCACCCGCGCAGGCGAGCCCGCGCGCATGGCGAGCGCGCCCGTGATCTGGGGCGAACCCGGCACCAACGGCCAACACGCTTTCTTCCAGATGCTGCATCAAGGAACCGACGTCGTGCCGGTGGACTTCCTCGTGGCCGCGCAGCCCGTGGCTGCGGATCAGCGCCATCATGATCTGCTGTTCGCCAATTGCCTTGCGCAGAGCGAGGCCTTGATGCGCGGGCGCACGCTCGAGGAGGCGCGCTCGCTCTTGCGCGCGCAGGGGCTCGACGAGGCCGAGGCGGCGCGGCTTGCGCCGCACAAGGTTTTCCCCGGCGACCGCCCGTCCTCGACCTTCCTCTATCGCCGGCTTGATCCGCGCACGCTCGGCCGGCTGATCGCGCTCTATGAGCACAAGGTGTTCGTGCAATCGGTGATCTGGGACCTCAACCCCTTCGACCAATGGGGCGTCGAACTGGGCAAGGAATTATGCGGCAAGCTCGCTCCCGTGGCGGAAAACCCGCAGGCGCCGCTCGATGGGCTCGATCCCGCGACCGCCGCGCTTCTGGAGGAGCGGCGCCGGCTCGTCGGCGGCTGAGGCGACCTTCGTCCCATTGCAGGCGCAGGCGGGCGCGGACAAAATGCCCCGAATCCAGAAGGGGGAAACCATGCTTGTCGTCCGCAATCTCAAGTTCCGCGCGCTCCTGGCCGCAGGCCTCGGCGCCGCCGCCCTCCCGGCCGGCGCGCTCGCGCAATCCTATCCCGACCGGCCCATCAACATGCTCGTGCCCTTCGCAGCCGGCGGCACGTCGGACGTGATCGCCCGCGTGATCGGCGAACAGATGGGCAAGCATCTGGGCAGAGCGATCGTGAACGAGAACGTCGCCGGCGCCGGCGGCGTCATCGCGCTCACCCGCGCCGCAAACGCCGCGCCCGACGGCTATACGATCCTGATCGGCAACACGGGCACCAACGCCGCCTCCTATGTGCTCTCGCCCGACGTCAAATACACGCCCGAATCCTTCACGCCCGTGGGGCTGATCGCCAAGACGGCGCCGGTGCTGGCGATCCGCAACGACCTGCCCGCCAAGACGCTCGCCGAATTCGTCGCCTATGCGAAGGCCAATCCCGGCAAGGTCAATCTCGGCCATGCGGGCGTCGGCTCGTCGAACTACCTCATCTGCAAGAATTTCATCGCGGCCTCGCAGACGCAGGTGACGCTCGTCAGCTATCGCGGCGCCGGCCCCGCCCTCAACGACCTGCTCGGCGGCCACGTGGACGGCGTGTGCGACGCGGCGACCTCCGTCGCGCCCTCGATCCAGACCGGCAAGGTGCGCGGGCTTGCGGTGGCCGCGCGCAAGAAGCTCGACATCCTGCCCGACACGCCGACCTCGGCGGAGGCGGGCCTGCCCGCCTTCCAGCAGGAAGGATGGAACGCGATCTTCACGCCGGCGAAAACGCCGCAGGCGATCGTTGACCGGCTGAACGCGGCGCTGCGCGCCTCGCTCGCCGACTCCGCCGTGCGCAAGCGTTTCGAGGAGCTGGGCTCGACGCCCGCCGACGACAGCGAGATGACCGGCGACCATGTGCGCCAGCTCGTGACGGGCGACATCGAACGCTACAAGGTTCTGCTCGCGACCAAGGACTGAACGCGGCGCGACGGCGCTCGCTCACAAACAAGCGCGCGGTTCGCCGCGCGCTTTTTCATTCGTCCTCGCCGAACCGGTTGGCCACCAGCGCCGCCAGCGCGTCGAGCGCCTCCTGCGCCTGCTCGCCCCGGGCTGCGACGGTGATCGTCGTGCCGATGCCCGCGCCCAGCGTCAGAATGCCCATGATCGAGGAGCCGCCGACCGTCTCGCCGCAGCGCGTGACGGTGATCTCCGCATCGAAGCGCTCCACGCATTGCACGAATTTCGCAGTGGCGCGCGCATGCAGGCCCTTGCGGTTCACAATCGGCATTTCGCGCACGAGAAACCCGTCGAAATCGGGATTGGGCGGGCAGTCGCAATCGTCCTGCGCGGGATCGGGGGATTTGTCGGACGGGTCGCTCATTTTCCGCTCAGGATCCGGCTGGCCACGGATATGTATTTGCGGCCTGCGTCCTGCGCCTGAAGCACCGCCTGTTCGAGCGAGGCGTCCTCGCGCACCGAGGCCAGCTTGATGAGCATGGGCAGGTTGATGCCCGCCACAACGTCGACCTTGGCGCCCTCCATGACGGAAATTGCGAGATTGGAGGGCGTGCCGCCGAACATGTCCGTCAAGACGACGACGCCGTCGCCCGCGTCAACGGCGGCGACGGCGGCCAGGATGTCCTTGCGACGCATCTCCATGTCGTCTTCAGGACCGATCGTCACAGTCGCGATCTGTTTCTGCGGACCGACGACATGCTCCAGCGCGGCGCGGAACTCCGTCGCCAGGCAGCCGTGGGTCACCAGGACCATTCCGATCATCGGACAAGACCGTCCATCAACTGACGCCGCACGGCGCGGAGACTCCGCCACCGAAGGCCGGCGGCGCGAGGGTGCGCAATTTTGTGCATTGCGGCGCGATTGGCAAGCGCAATTCCGCCGACCGAGAAACAGGACTAGGCCGGCGGGGACGTTCCGCCATGCGGACCAGGAAGCGGGCCAGAAAGGGCGCCTGCCGCCCGGGCCGCAAAGGCGAGCGCGCGGCTGGCGGCGTCGCAGGCCGGCATGCCCGCCGGCAGGACGAGGCGCGGCAGGTCCACGCCCTCCACGCGGCAGGCGGAGGCCTCCGCCGCGGGCATCCGCGGGGGGACGTCTGCGCCGCGCGCGCCCGCGGGTTCAAGCTCCACCACGCAGCGCACCACCCCGCACGGTTCGTGCTCCACCGCGACGATCCCCTCGCCGCGCTTCTCGACGCGGCCGGCGAGCGCGGGATGAGGCCGCGCGAGGAGCCGGCCGCAGGCCGCGCGCAGCAGCACGCGGTCGTCGGCGACGAGCCGGGCGAACAGGCCGGCCCGCCCCGCAGCCTCGATCAGCGCCAGCGCCAGCGCGCTCTTGCCGGCGCCCGAGGCGCCGCGGATGAGAACGCCCGCCTCGCCCACCAGGACGACGCAGCCATGCGCGCCGCTCTCCTGCGCAGGCCCGCCCATCAGCGCCGCTCCGGCAGCCAGACGACGAAACGCGCGCCCGCCACGTCGCCCGCCGGCGACATGCGGTTGGTCGCGCGGATGGAGCCGCCATGCGCCTCCACGATCTGGCGCGAAATGGACAGGCCGAGGCCCGAATTCTGGCCGAAGCCCTGATCCGGGCGATCGGTGTAGAATCGCTCGAAAATGCGCTCGAACGCATGGGCGGGCACGCCGGGCCCATCGTCGTCGACGATGATCTCGACGCCTTCGCCGGCGACGCCGCGACGGTCGACGCCGCGCGCGCGCCGCAACGCAAGGCGCACGCCGCCGCCACGCGGGGAGAAGGAGCGCGCATTGTCGACGAGATTGTTGACGACCTGCCCGAGGCGGGAATCGTGGCCGAGGATCGTATAGGCCTGCGCGCCCGCAGGCGCGACGTCGAGGCTGAAGCGCACGCCGTCCTCGCGCTTGACCTCATTGGCGAGATCGACGACGGCGCGCACGAGGCGCGCGAGATCGACGGGCTGCATGTCCACGCGCGCCATTTCCGCATCGAGCCGCGAGGCGTCGGAAATGTCGCTGATCAAACGATCCAGCCGTTTGACGTCGTGTTTGATGACCTCGAGCAGACGCGCGCGCGCCTCCTCGGTGCGGGCGATGGGCAGGGTCTCCACCGCGCTGCGCAGGGAGGTGAGCGGATTCTTCAACTCATGCGCGACGTCGGCGGCGAAGCTCTCGATCGCCTCGATGCGATTGTAGAGCGCGTCCGTCATGTCGCGCAGCGAACCCGACAAATGGCCGATCTCGTCGGCGCGATCGGTGAAATCGGGAATCTCCTGACGCGACTTGATGCCGCGGCGCACGCGCTCCGCCGCCTCCGCGAGCTTGCGCATCGGCTCGGCGATGGCGCCGGCGAGCAGAAGCGAGACGACGAGCATCACGCCGGCGAACACAAGGAACACGCGGATCATCGCCCAGCGTTCAGAGGCGATGATCTTGTCGATGTCGCCGCCCTGCGTGGACAGGAGCAGGACGCCGCGCACGACGCGGAAACGCTGCACCGGCGCAGCGACGGAAATGATGGTCTCGCCGCGCGCGTTGACGCGCACGATGGATTGCGTCTCGCCCGCAAGCGCCTTCTGCACTTCCGGATAGGCGCGCCCATTGGCGAGACCGATGTCCTGATAGAGCGGCAGGTTGGCGCCGCCGACCGCGTTTTTGAGCCAGTTCCATGCGCGCTGACGCCAATTGGCGGGCTTCTCCTCGGCGGCGGGCGGCAGGTCGAAACGCAGAATCGTGGAGCGCTCCGTCATGGAGCGCGAATCCAGCAGAAGATAGCCGTCGCGGTCGTAGATGCGCGCCACCGTGCGCGTGGGCCAGACGAGGCGGCGCAGCACCGGGCCGATCTGATCGGGATTGATCGAGAACTCCAGCGACAGGTCGTCGCTGTCGCCGGGCCCGTAGCTCTGCCCCGGCGCGAGCTGCAGGAGCTTTTCGGGATCAAGCCGGATCGCGTCGGTCTCCACGGTGGCGGAGGCGGCCACGGCGGCGGCGATGATCTCGCTCTGGGTCTTGAGGCTCTGCATCCGCGCGGCGATGAGGCCCTCGCGGAACTGGTTGAGATAAAGGAAGCCCAGCAGCATCAACAGCAGGCCGCCGAGGTTCAGAAAGACGATGCGCCGGGTCAGCGAGGAGGAGAAGGGAGCGGCCAGCGTGCGACGCAGCGGCCGCGTGCGCTCGCGCAGGCCGCGGCCCTTCGGCCGCGCGACCTGCGAGACGGGGCTCTCCTCATGCGCGTCGACGCTCATCGGCTCACTTTATCCCACCGCATGGCGCCGGGCGATCAGGAAAAGAAGCGAGGCGCCTCAGGCCTCGCGGAAACGATATCCGACGCCGTAAAGCGTCTCGATCATCTCGAATTCCGCGTCCACCACCTTGAACTTCTTGCGCAGCCGCTTGATGTGGCTGTCGATGGTGCGGTCGTCCACATAGACCTGATCGTCATAGGCCGCGTCCATCAGGGCGTTGCGGCTCTTGACCACGCCGGGGCGGTGGGCGAGGGCCTGCAGAATCAGGAATTCGGTGACGGTGAGCGTCACGGCCTCCCCCTTCCAGGTGCAGGTGTGGCGCTCGGGATCCATGCGCAGCAGGCCGCGCTCAAGAATACGCGCCTCGGATTCCTTCTGCGCGGCGGCCTCCTTGGGATTGGCGCGCCGCAGGATCGCCTTCACGCGCTCGACAAGCAGGCGCTGGGAGAAAGGTTTGCGGATGAAATCGTCGGCGCCCATCTTGAGGCCGAACAATTCGTCGATCTCCTCGTCCTTGGAGGTGAGGAAGATCACCGGAAGGTCCGACTTCTGCCGCAGGCGCCGCAGCAGCTCCATGCCGTCCATGCGCGGCATCTTGATGTCGAAGATCGCAAGGTCGGGCGGATTGGTCTTGAGCCCGTCCAGAGCGCTCGCTCCGTCGTTATAAGTCTGCACCCGGTATCCCTCGCCCTCGAGCGCGATGGAGACGGATGTGAGGATGTTGCGGTCGTCGTCGACGAGGGCGATGGTCGGCATCAGGTTTCCGGTGTTCGGCGCCATGGGGCGCGGGAGCGGACAGGCCGCGGAAACTCAGCCCCTATATAGGCTGAAATGTGACGAACGGCGACCACGAGCGTGGCGGAAGTTCGAAGAAAGCGTGAGCTCGGACATAGCCGAGGGGCGCCCGGGTGGGCGGCGTCCCGCGCGCGCGAGGTGGGAAAGCCGCGCGTTTTCAGACAGAAGTGGGCAGACCCGGCGCACGCCGCGCGCGCTGCGCGGGTTGAGCGCGCGCCCGGGCCGGGCTAAGACTCGCCGCCCTCCGTCCCGGGGGCTTGTCCGGAAGGTCGCCTGATGTCGCTCACCACTTACGTTCTCACGCTGTCCTGCGCCGACCGGCCGGGGATCGTGGCCGCAGTCTCGACCTATCTGTTCGAGAAGGGCTGCAACATTCTCGACGCCCAGCAGTTCGACGACGTGGCGACCGGGCTGTTCTTCATGCGCGTGACCTTCGAAGCGCAAGCGCCGCAGGAGGAGCTGCACGGCGGCTTCGAGCCCATCGCCCAGCGTTTCGCCATGAACTGGATCATGCGCGACATGGCGAACCTGAAGCGCGTGATGATCCTCGTCTCCAAGTTCGACCATTGCCTCGTGGACCTGCTCTATCGCTGGCGCATCGGCGAATTGCCGATGGAGGTGAGCGCGGTCGTCTCCAATCATGCGCGCGACACCTACGCCCATGTGGATTTGGGCGGCGCGCCCTTCCACTGCCTGCCGGTCACGAAACAGACCAAGCTCGAGCAGGAGACGCAGCTGTGGGAGCTGATCCGGCGGACGCGCACCGATGTGGTGGTGCTCGCACGCTACATGCAGATTCTCTCTGACGGACTGACCGCCAAGCTCGCGGGGCGCTGCATCAACATCCACCATTCTTTCCTGCCCGGATTCAAGGGCGCGAGCCCTTACACGCAGGCCCATGTGCGCGGCGTGAAGCTGATAGGCGCGACGGCCCATTACGTGACGGCCGATCTCGACGAAGGCCCGATCATCGAACAGGACGTGGAGCGCATCACCCACCGCGACACGCCCGACGACCTGATCCGCAAGGGGCGCGACATCGAGCGGCGCGTGCTGGCGCGCGCGCTGCGCTGGCATCTTGAAGACCGCGTGGTGCTGAACGGCCGCAAGACCGTGGTGTTCAACGACTGATTAGTCCGCGCCGCGCAGGCGCCACAGGACCGGATCGGCGAAAGCAGGCGGGAGCGCGGGCGCGTCGTCGCTCTCCTCCTCCATATCCTCAAGCTCATCTCCCGCGACGATCTCGAGAAGGTCGAACGGCGCCTGCGCGTCGAAAGCCACGAGCGCGTTGGGCGCGATCAAGGCCAGATGCGGCGTGTCCTGCGGATCGTCGCGCGCGATGCGCGTCACGCCGTCCGCGCTCATCGCGGCGGCGGCGAGCGCCAGCGCCGAGGGCTCAGTCGCGTCCGCGCTGCGCGAGAGCGGCGGCGAGCCGACGATGCGGATGCGCGCGCCGTCCCTGCGCACCATGGAGAACAGGCGCGCCGCAGCCCCTGGCGCAAGCCGCACGCAGCCATGGGAGGCCGGCCGGCCCAATGCGCCCACCGCATTCGTGCCGTGAATGGCGTAGCCGCCGCGGAAGAAGATGGAATGCGGCATGGGCGCATTGTCGTATTTGCGGGAGTAATGCATCCGCTTCAGCGCCGTGGGGCGAAAATGCCCGCGCGGCGTGACATAGCCGCGCCGCCCGCTCGAGATCGGCCAAACGTGTTTCGCGCCACGCTTGTCGGAAACAACCATGCGCTGTTTCGACAGATCAATGTCGATCTGAACGACGGCGGCCGCAGGCGTCGCCCACAGGCTCAAGCCAAAAAATCCCGCAAGCGCCGCAGCCGCGCCGCGCCCCACCAGCACACGCATGAACGCACTCGCCCCTCGTCTGACTTGAGCTTTAGAATGAACCCAAGCAAAGTCGAGGCAAAGCTAAAAAAGCCACGAAGGTTGACCAGCCCTTAACCGCGGCGCCGCTTAATGGAGGGCGCCGGACGAGGAATCGCAGGCGATGACGGCGCAGACGAAAGCCAAACGCATAACCCTTCGCGCCCGCGCGCTGTGCGCGGCGCTCATTCTGCCGGCCGCGATCGCGGCCGCAGGAGCGCTGCGCGCGCAGGAGCCGGGCGCGCTTGAGCCGAAGCCGCTTGCGCCGCTTGCGCGGCCCGACGACCCCAAAACCCCGGCGAAGGAATTGTTCGCGCGCCGCGCCCTGCCTGCCCGCATGGAGGCGCGCTCGATCGGCTTCTATTCGCGCGGCTGCCTCGCCGGCGGGAAGGCGCTGGCGGTGGACGCCGACGCCTGGCAGGTGATGCGCCTGTCGCGCAACCGCAATTGGGGCCATCCGCAGCTGATCTCAGCGGTCGAGCGCATCGCGCGGCAGGCGAAAGCGCAAGGGGTCTGGCCCGGTCTGCTCGTGGGCGATCTTTCGCAGCCGCGCGGCGGGCCCATGCTCACCGGCCACGCCTCCCATCAGATCGGCCTCGACGCGGACATCTGGCTCACGCCAATGCCCCCACGCACGCTCACGCGCCAGGAGCGCGAGGAAATGTCCGCAGTGGACATGGTGCGCGCCGACAAGCGCGACGTGGAGGCAAGCCGGTTCACGCAGGCGCATGTGGACCTTCTGCGCATCGCCGCCCAGCAGCCGGAGGTGGAGCGCGTTCTGGTGAACGCCGCCATCAAAAAGGCCTTGTGCCGCGACGCGCGCGGCGACCGGCGCTGGCTTGCGAAAGTGCGCCCCTATTGGGGGCACAATTACCATTTCCATGTGCGCATCGCCTGCCCGAACGGGGATGCGGCGTGCCGCGCGCAGGAGCCCGCGCCGCAGGGCGAAGGCTGCGACGGCTCGCTCGACTGGTGGTTCACCGAAGAGGCGCTCAATCCAAAGCCGGATCCCAATTGGAAGCCGAAGCCGCCGATCACCATGGCGCAATTGCCGGCGGAATGCAGGATGGTGCTGAGCGCCGATTGACCGCCGCCTGTAGCTGGGCGTGAAACCGGCGCGGCCGTTCGCGCGTTGATCGGCATGATCCAGAACGTCCTGCCGGAAGCGGCCTCACCACATCCCGCGCCCGCGCAAGCCGCCATTCCCCTGCGGGCAGCGCGCGCAGCCGGCCGGCTCGTGGTGGTCTCAAACCGCGTGTCGCTGCCCGACCCCACGGGCAAGATCGCCGCTGGCGGACTGGCGGTGGCGCTGAAAGAAGCGCTCGAACGCCATCATGGCCTGTGGTTTGGATGGAGCGGACGGCTGTCGGCCGAGCCCTGTCAGACGCCGGCCTTTTTCGAGAAAGGCGCGGCGCAATATGCGGTGATGGACCTCACCGCGCAGGACAAACAGGAATATTACAGCGGCTTCGCCAATCGCGCGCTGTGGCCGCTGATGCATTACCGCATAGGGCTTTCGGAGTTCTCACGCGCGGATTACGGCGGCTATCGACGGGTCAACCGCGCCTTCGCCAGCGCGCTCGCGCGTTTGCTGAAGCCGGAGGATTTCATCTGGGTGCATGACTACCACCTCATTCCCCTTGCGTCGGAATTGCGCGCGCTCGGGGCGCATAACCGCATCGGCTATTTCCATCACATTCCCTGGCCTGCGCCTGAAGTGCTCGGCGTGCTGCCGGGCAGCTGCGACCTGTTGCGCGCCATGCTCGATTACGACCTCGTGGGCCTGCAGACCGAGCGCGACGCGGACAATCTGCGACGAGGGCTCATCGAAGACGCGCAGGCCTTGCGCGCCGGCGCGCGCAGCGTGGCGCATGAAAAGAGGCGCACCCGAATCAAGGCCTATCCGATCGGCATCGACTTCGACGCCTTCCGCGCCGCCGCCGACCGTGCGCCCTGCGCACGCGTGGTGCGCGAAACGGCGGCGAGCCTTGGCGAACGCAGCCTCATCATGTCCGTGGACAGACTTGATTATTCGAAGGGCATTCCCGAGCGCATGGCGGCCTATGAGCGCTTCCTGCTCGCCAATCCCGATCAGCGCGGGCGGGTCGTTTTCCTTCAAATAGCGCCCACAAGCCGCAGCGAAGTGCCCGAATACGCCAAACTGATGCGCCAGACCAATGAGACGCTGGGACGCATCAACGGCGAGATGGGAGAGCCCGACTGGACCCCGATCCGCTACGTGACCCACGCCTATCCGCGCGCGGCGCTCGCCGGCCTGTTCAAAATGGCGCGCGTGGGCCTCGTAACGCCCTTGCGCGACGGCATGAACCTCGTCGCCAAAGAATATGTCGCCGCGCAGAACCCGCAGGATCCCGGCGTGCTCGTGCTCTCGCGCTTCGCCGGAGCCGCGCAGCAATTGCCGCAGGCGCTCATCGTCAATCCCAACGACAAGTTTGAAGTGGCCGAGGCCATCCGGCGCGCCCTCGACATGCCGCTGGAGGAGCGACGCGCGCGGTGGAGCGCGATGGCGGCCAATTTGCGTCGCTGCGACGTGGGGTGGTGGACAACCGCCTTCCTGCGAGACCTGCGGCAAAGCGAACGCGCCCCAACGGGCGAGGCGGACATGCGCCGCCAGACGGCAGGCGGCTGGCAAAAGGTGGGCGCCGCCCTCAAATAGCCACGACTAATCTCAATTTAAATACAAGCGATGCACAGTTTTTCGTAATTGTAACCATGGCATTGATGAACTATCTGTTAGCCAGAGACCATGATCGCCGCTCCGCGCAGCACTCGCTGGCAGGGCTAGGTCGTGGCCAGCGCTTGCAACTCCCTGATGCATGCGCCGGCGCGCTCGACAAGGCGTTCGCGCGCCGCCAGCGCGGCGTCGGCCCCGCCATTCGCGAGGCCGCGCGCAAAAGCTGCGGCGTCAGGACAGGCGTATTGGCCGAGAAGGCCAGCCATTTTGTGGGCGAGCTTTTGGATCGTGTCGGCGTCGACCGAGGGATTCGAAAGCGCTGCGCATGCCTCTTCGAGGTCCTGCGCACATTCGCCCACAAGCAGAGCGACGGTTTCTGCTCCGAGGGCGTCACGCAGGCGTTGAAGCGCCGCGAGATCCACTTCGGCGCCGGGAACGCAATCAGGAGTCATCGCGGCCAGCCTCCCCCTGCGGGCGGCGCGGACGCGCGACCCCGGGAAGCGAGTAACAAGGGCAACCGATCATGACAAGCCGTGTACTCCTGGTCGAAGACGCATCCTCGTTCCGCAAAATGCTCGGGACTTTTCTGCGCAAGAACAATTATGAGGTCTATGAGGCTTGGTCGCTGGCGTCCGCGCGCCGTCTCCTGCCTTCCGTTCAGCCCAATCTGATGCTGCTCGATCTTCAGCTTGAAGACGGCGACGGTTATTCGCTGCTGCGCGAATACGCCGACCGCGACCTCTCGATCCTGGTGATTTCAGCGCGCGAGGAAGTGGGCGACCGCGTGATCAGCCTCGAGCTGGGCGCGGAAGACTACATGGTGAAGCCGATCGACCTGCGCGAATTGCTGCTGCGCATGCGCCGCATCGAACGGCTCGCCGCCAGCCGCAATTATGGCTCGATCATCGACTTCGGCGCCTTCGTGCTCGATCTCGTCAACCGCAAGATCGTGCGGCCGGGCTTTCCTGACGTTTCGCTCAGCCATTCGGAGTTCCTGCTGGCGCGCATCCTTATGGAGGCGGACGGCAAGATCCTCACCCGCGACACGATCGCCCGCCGGGTGCTGGGCAAATCGAACGTGGCGAGCAGCCGCGCCGTCGACGTGCTCGTGAGCAAACTGCGCAAGAAGCTCGACCCGACAGGACAATCCTCGCTGATCTGGAGCGTGCGCGGCGAAGGCTACCGTTTTGCTCTGGAGCGCAAGCGTCCGCAGGACGGCGCCCCGTCGCTTGAAGCGCCCGCCGACCTGCAGACCGCGCCCTGAACGGAGGGCTGCGGAGATCGCGTCCGGAGCCGAACATAGCCAGCCCCACCGGCCCGCCAGCTGGTTGCGCGACGCAGTCGCCGCCTTCGCCCAGGCCTCCACAGGCTTCGCACTGCTGCTCGTCGCCACGCTCTGGTCCTTCGTCTATTTCCATGTGGACGAGCAACAGAGGCTGATGCGCGCGGGGGCGGAGCGCATGCAGATCAATCTCGCCGCCGCCTTCGCCGAACACGTCAACCGTAGCGTGAAAGAGATCGACGCCTCGCTGCTGCTGCTGCGCCGGGCGATGGTGAATCAAGGCGCAAGCTTCCGACTCGCCGACTACGCCAGCTCGGATTACTTCAAAAGCGACATCATTATGCAGATCGCCAGCGTTGACGCGCGCGGCGTGATCACGGACACCAACCTCGGCTTGCTGGAGCAGAGGCTCGACTTCAGCGACCGCGAACATATCCGCTTCCATCTGGAGAACCCGGAAGACACGCTGTTCATCAGCTCGCCGCTGGTGGGACGTGTCTCAGGGCGCTGGTCGATCCAGTTCACGCGCAAGATTCTCGACGGTTCCGGCAAGCTCGCAGGCGTGCTTGTCGCCTCCGTCAATCCAGAATCGTTCTCGAACTTCTATTCCTCAGTCGAACTGGACGGAGGCGCAATCACGCTTCTGGGCGGGGACGGCGTCGTGCGCGCGCGCGGCGGGCCCGACGTTGTGGATCAATTATCGCGCAGAGTGGCCAATCTCGACAAAGTGCGGGAATCAGCGCGCGCCCGCGACTGTTTCTCCGCCGTATCCGGCCTGGACGGGGTCGAAAAACTCCTCTGCGCGCGGCAGGTGAGCGGAACCGATCTCTACGTGGTCGTCTCAAAACCGCTGGAGCTGATTGATGACGATATCGAGGCGATGCGGCGCCGATTGTCGCTGATGGCTCTCGCGCTCACCATCTTCTGCACGCCGCTGATTGCGGCGGCCAGCCTGCGTCGCTACCGCCTGTCGCGCACGATCGGCCAGCTCGCGGACGCGCGCAAGAAGATCGCGCTCGCCGCCCGCGACCTCACTTGCGCGCTCGAAAACATGACCGATGGAATCATGCTTCTGGACGCGCATGGCGCAATTCTCGTCAGCAACGATCAGGCCTTCGCCCTTCTGGGCCTCAATGAGCCGGCTGAAGAACGGCCGCAAGCCAATGAGCAGATTCGCAAACGGATCGCCCATATGGAAATCGCGCCCGCTTTCGATGATCTCGCCGAGCTTGGCGACGCCATGCGCCTGGATGTGTTCTCCCGCGCGGCGCTATGCGCAGGACCGGATGGACGGGTGCTCAATGTGCGCACCAAACGGCTAGAAGACGGCGGCTTCGTGCGCACTATCTCCGACGTGACGCGCACCCATAGCGACGCCATGATCGTCGCCAAGGCGCGCGACGACGCGCAGGCGGCCGGCCGCGCGCGATCTGACTTCCTTGCGCGCATGAGCCATGAGATCCGCACGCCGCTGCACGCTGCGCTGGGCTTCTCGCGGATGCTGGCGAAAGAGCCGATGCCAACGAGCGCGCGCAATATCGCCGACATGATTCATCAATCGAGCGCGCATCTCATCGACATTGTCGACGACATTCTTGATTTCTCCTCCGCGGAGGCGGGACGGCTCACAATCCATACAGCGCCGTTGGAGATCGCGGAGCTGGTGCAGCGTCTGGAAACCATCGTAAAGCCGCTCGCTGCGCAAAAGCGCCTCACCTTGCGCATGATCATCGAATCCGACACGCCGAAGCGCATCTCCACCGATCAGCGCCGGCTTCTGCAGATCCTGACGAATTTGCTCAGCAATGCGATTAAATTCACGGACGTGGGCTCCGTCACCCTGCGCGTCGCGCGTGAGACGAAGAAGGACGCGCTGCGCTTTAGTGTGGAGGACACCGGCTGCGGGATCGACCCCGCGACTTCGTACGCTCTGTTCGAGGCGTTCAACCGCGACGAACGCACAGCTGACAAACCCGGCTCCGGCCTTGGGCTCGCCATCGTCAAGGAGCTTTCGACGCTGCTGGGCGGCAGCGTTCAGGCGACTGGCAAGCTGGGCGCGGGATCAATCTTTTCCGTGACCATTCCAACGACGCATGCGCGCGAGGCGGCCGCAAAGCCGCCACGCAAGACGCGCAGCGTGAAACGGCGCCCGCTCGACGTTCTGGTGGCCGAGGACACCTACGCCAGCATGCTTCTGATCCGGCTGATGCTGGAGAAACGCAATTGCCTGGCGACCTGCGTGGAGGATGGCGAAGCCGCGGTCGCGGCGGCGCGCGCGCGCGATTTCGACCTGATTCTGCTCGACATCCAGATGCCGAAGGCGAACGGCTTCGAGGCGGCGGCCGCCATTCGCGCGCTGCAAAGGCAGGGGCGCCGACCCTTCATCTCCGCGCTCACCGCGCAGGTGCTCGAAGAAGATCAGGCGCGGGCCCATGCCGTCGGCATGGACCACATGCTGCGCAAGCCCTTCGAGGACGCCGAGCTCGACGACCTGCTTGAGAGGGCGGCTGAGGCGGCCGACGCGCATAGGGAGAAGGCGCAGCCCGCGTCTGCGCCCACCTGATGCGCGGGCGCGGCTTCGAAGGCCTCATGGGCGCGGCGCTCGCCCGCGGGCGCGGCGATCTGGAGACGCGCAGCCTTGCGCTGCGCAATGCGGGCCTGTGGCCGAAGGGGCGGGGCCGCTACGGACCGCAGCTCGACCGCGACGCGCTGGCCTGCGGCCTCCTCGCCCATTTCGGCGCCGCCAAGCCCTCTCAGGCCGTGGAGGCGTGCGTGGCCTTCGGCGAGCTGGTGGAGCAGGTGACGCTGGGCCGGCGGCTCGTCAAAGTGCTCGCCTCCCTCCTCGCGGACCCCGACGAGGCGGCCAGCGTGCGGCTCGTCATTCTCAACCGCACGCGCATCGGCGCGCAGATCGTGCTGCGCGACGGGGGCGCCCGGCTGTTTTCGCCCAAGAACGCCGAGGCGAGCGCGTTCGACGCCGCCGGGGAGGCGGGCATCATCGACGGGGACCTGCTGCGCGCGCTCGCGCTCGAGGCGCGCGAAAGCCTCGCCGAAGCGCCTGCGCGGCAGGCCTGAGGCGGCGCGCGCGACCCCGCCATTTCGCTTGATCCTTTCGACGACTTTGTCGATCATGGCCGAAAAGATCGGGAGGAAACCATGTTTCGCGAAAGCCTCGCCTGCGCCGCCGCGCTCGTTTGCGCGCTCCATTCATCCGCACAGGCGCAATCCGCCCCGGCGCAGAGCGACCCGGCGAAGGTGGCCGCCTTCGCCACCGGCAAGGCCTTCAGCTACATCATCTCGGCTGGCGCGGGCGGCGGCTATGACCTTTACGGACGCCTGAGCGCTGAATTCATGCAGCGTCATCTGCCCGGCTCCACTTTCGTGGTGCGCAACATGCCGGGCGCAGGTCATCTCATCGGCGCCAACGCCCTCTACGCCTCCCCGGCGGACGGCTATACGCTCGGCACGTTCAGCACGGGCCTGATCTATAACCAGATCAGCAAGAACACCGCCGTGAAATTCGATCTCGCGAAAATGAGCTGGATCGGCAAGGCGGGTTCGGATCCGCGCGTCGTGGTGATCGCGTCCCATTCGCCGATCAAGACATTCGATGAATTTCTTGCGCAGAAAGAACCGCTAAACTTCGCCACGTCGGGCCTTGGCAGCGCCTCCTATATCGAGATGCTCCTGCTCTCGAACACGATGAAAATGCCGATCCGCATCCTCACCGGATATTCCGGCAGCGCGGACCAGCTCGCCATGCGTCGTGGCGAGATCGCCGGCACGATCGGGTCGCGCTCCTCGCTGCAGCAATTCGTAGACAACGGCTATGGCCGGTTCATCGCGCAGATCGGCGGACGCGAGAGCGAGCCGCCGCAGATGAGCAAATGGGCGAAGGACGAACGCGCCGCCAATTCCGTCGCGCTCATCCAGTCGCAAGGCGACATCGCGCGCCTCACTGCGGGCCCGCCGGGCGTGCCCGCCGACAGGCTCGCCATGCTGATTGAGGCCTATCGCAAGGCCATGAACGATCCCGACCTGCAGGCGCGCGCGGAGAAATTCGGCTATCCCATCGAGCCCGCCTATGGCGAGGAGGTCGCGCAGATCGTCGCGCGCGCGCTGCGCCAGCCCGAGGAGATCGTCTCCACGCTGACGGAGGCGCTCAAGGCGGCGAAATAATCCGCTGCGCGGAACGCCGCCGCACGCCCGGCGCACGCTTGCCGCTCTCCAGCGGGCCTCCTATGCTGCGCTCGAGCGCGCGCGCGCAAAAGACATCTTTGGGAGGAACATATGGCCGGAGCCGGTCCCAGCGTCCAAGACATTCTCGCCTCGTCCACGGCGACCGCCCTGCCGGCGCCCGAACTGTCCGCCTCCACCCAGACGCGCCATTACTTCCAGGCGATCGACAATCTCATCAAGGTGTTTGATTTCCGCCCGGGCGATCAGGTGCTTTTCCTCACCGATCCGCTGCTCGACCGGCGCGTGATCGATTGTCTGACCGGCATCGCCAATTCACGCGGCGTGCATCCGCGCGAATTCATGGCGCCGACGACGCAGGTCATGTCCTGCCCGCCGGAAGTGAAAATGCTGATCGAACAGGCGACCTTCGTGATCTCGAGCTGGTTCTGCTCGGTCAACGATCCCTTCTTCCAGAAGATGCGCAAGGAAGCCGGCCAGCGCTGGGTGAAGATCACCTATTTCCGCAATCTCGATGTGTTGCACACGCCGCAGGCGCGTTTCCCCGTTGAGCTCGTCGGCGAGATCATCCGCGCGACGGCGCGCATGTATCCCACCGATCAAGAGTTCGACATGACGTTCTCCTGCCCGCGCGGCAGCGATCTTTCGATCCACTTCACGCCGGACATGGTGAAGAACCTGCACGCCAACAATCGCTGGCAGGGACAGGACACGGCCGTGCAGCCGGGCTGCTACGTGCACTTCCTGCCCACGCACGGGCCCAATATCTACGACCGCAATTGCTTCCGCTACGACCGCACGAAACACGCCAAAATGCAGGGCGTGATCTTTCCGCAATGGGCGGTCGGGTTCAAAAAGCCCTTCGAGGAGCCAATCGCCATCGAATACAAGGACGACGTGGTGGTGAAAGTCGTCGGCAAGTCGCTGGAGGCGGAGATCCTGCGCGACATGCTGGTGGGCGTGGACGCGCATCTGCATGAGCTTGGATGCGGCTTCAACCCGAAATATCCGCGCTTCAAAGCCTATCCCGCCGGCTCCAACGCGCCCGGCGCGCTGCATTTCGGCACCGACAGCAACAAGCCGAGCGAGTTCATGCAGCGCATGGTGCCCGCCTGGGAGGAGCCGCACACCCATCAGGATTGCGTCGTGTTCGACATGACGGTGAAGGCCGGCAATCGCACGCTGATCGACAAGGGCTTCCTCACCTCATTGCGCGACCCGCAGGTGGTGGAGGCGGCCGCCCGTTTCGGCGACCCCAAGGAACTTCTGGAATCCTTCGTCGAGTGAGGACGGGATGATGATGAAACGCAAGATCCTCCTCAGCCTGCTCGGCGCCTGCGCGCTTCTCGCCTCCCCGGCCCATGCGCAATTCTACAAGGACAAGACGCTCGCGCTTCTTGTGAACTATGGAGCCGGCGGCAACGCCGACACCGAAGCGCGCGTCTATCAGCGCCACATGGGCAAGCACATCCCCGGCAATCCCACCATAGTGGTGCAGAACGCGCCGGGCGCCGGCGGCCTGAAGGCGATGAACATGCTGGGGCTGGAGATCGGCGCGCGGCCCGACGGACTCACAGCGGGCTATTTCACCATCGGCGCGAGCCACGCGATGGTGGGCGACCCGGCGCTGAAAGTGACGCTGCAGGATGATTTCATCGTGATCGGCGGCGCGCGCGGATGGACGATCGTGTTCGGCCGCAAGGACATGACGCCCGGCGGCGTCAACAAGCCGGCGGACTTCGCGAAGGCGCAGAAAGTTTTCTTCGGCGGCTACAGCCGCGCGTCCTCGCACGATACGCGCCTGCGCCTGATGCTGGAGATTTTCGGTGTGCCCTATGTGGCGGTGACAGGCTTCCCCGGCACGTCCGACATCAACAAGGCGATGCAGCAGAACGAGGTGAACCTGTCCGGCTCGTCGCTGCCCGGCTACCAGACGCAGGTGATCCCCAACATCATCAAGCCCGGCGTGGGCGTGCCGCTGTTCCATTATCCTGTGATGGGGGCTGACGGAAAACCTGCGGGCAATCCTTCGCTGATCGCCGAAGGCATTCCCACCATGGACAAAGTCTATGAGGAAGCCTTCGGCAAACCGCCGTCAGGCGTCAAGTTCGAGACCTTGCTCACGATGAACACGGTGGGCACCAATCTGCAACGCGCGATCCTTCTGCCGAAAGGCTCGCCGCCAGCGGCGGTGGACGCCTTGCGCGGCGCTTTCGACAAGATCGGCAAGGACGAGGCTTTCCTCACCGAGTTCCAGAAAATCACCGGCGAGCGGCCGGAATTCGTGACCGCGGAGGAATTAAAGCCGCTCTTCGACCGCCTCAAGACCATCGATCCGGAAGTGAAAAAAACGCTCATCGAATCCATGTCGGGTTCGTGAGCGATGACGATCTCCAGCGCCAAGCGTGACGCCTTCGCCTTTCTCGACCGCAACGCGCAGGCGCTGGCGACGCTCTCCGACAGCATTTTCTACTTCGGCGAGCTGGGCCTGCAGGAATATGAGACCGCTGGCCTCATGTGCTCCCATCTGGAGGAGGCGGGCTTTCGCGTGCAGCGCGGCCTCAGCGGCTTTGAAACCGCCTTCCTCGCCACTTTCGGCGACGAGGGGCCAACGATCGCGCTGCATACGGAATATGACGCGAACCCCGAGAATTCGCAGGTCTCCGGCGTTGCCGAGCGCGCGGAGATCACGCCCGGCGCGCCGGGCCATTGCGAGGGGCACAACGTCAACGGCGCGGTGCTCGTCGCCTCAGCCATCGCCATCAAGAAGGCCATGGAGGCGCATGGCCTCAAGGGCAGGCTGAAAGTGTTCGGCGCGCCCGCCGAGGAGCAGATCCTCAGCCGCCCCTATTTCGTGCGCGACGGCCATTTCGACGATGTGGACGCGGCGTTCCACAATCATATCGCCGGCGAGTTCAAGGCGATCCACGGCGTCACCCATGTCGCGCTGATCTCCGCGATCTTCCGCTTTCATGGCGAATCCGTCCATGCCTCCACCGCGCCCTGGCGCGGGCGCGACGCGCTCGACGCCGTGATGATGATGGACGCCGGCATGGCGCAGCATCGCGAGCATATGCGCCCGGAGATGCGCGCCCATCGCGTCGTGCTGGAAGGCGGTCATCAGCCCAATGTCATTCCCGCGCGCGCCTCGCTGTGGTGGTATTTCCGAGACCCCACGGCGGAAGGCGTTCGCGCGTTGTTTGAAAAAGCCCGCCGCGTGGCGGAGGGCGCCGCTTTGATGACGAACACGCAGCTCGAGGTGGAGACGCTCAGCGCGGTCTGGCCGGTGCGGGCGAATGAAACGCTCGCCCATGTGTTGCAGGCCAATATCGAGGCCATCGGCATGCCTGCATGGAATGCCGAAGAACAGGCGCTCGCGCGCAAGCTGCAGGAGGCGGCGCAAGTTGAGGCCGTGGGCCTGCTGGATGCGCCCACGCCCCTGCGCGGGCCCTCGCCACAACGCGCGCCGTCGAATGATTGCGGCGACATTTCCTGGAAGACGCCTATGGGGCGTCTCTCATTTCCCGCGACGGCGCCCAACCTTCCCTTCCATCACTGGAGCGCTGGCGCGCCGCTCGCCACATCCATCGCGCATAAGGGCGCGCTCGCAGGCGCCAAGGCGCTGGCGGGCGCCGTGATCGACCTGTTTGAAAAGCCCACGCTCATCGAGGACGCGCGCCGCACTTTCGCCCGCGAGATCGGCGACGTGCGTTACGCGCCGCTCCTGCCTGCGGACCAGAAGGCGCCCGCCGCGATGAACCGCGAAGGCATGGAGCGTTTTCGCCCCGCCATGCGCGCGCATTACGTGAAGCAGCGCGCGCCCTTCGTCTAGCCGACGCGCGGCTTCTTCTTGCCGAAAGGCTTTTTCTCGAACGGCTTCTTCTTGTCGAACGGCTTTGCGTCCGACGCCTTGCGTTCGGCGGCCTTCTTTTCGAAAGGTTTCTTTTCGAAAGGTTTCTTCTCGAAGGGTTTCTTCTCGAAAGACTTCTTGCCGTAGGGCTTCTTTTCGTGCGCGGGCTTTCCCGCCTGTTCGCCTTCGCTCTCGCCGGCGAAGCGCTTTTTGCGCGCATAGCCGCCAGTGTCATCGCCGGACCGCTCATCCATACGTCGCGGCGCGCCACGCATGTCACGCATGGTCCCCTGCGCCGGCTGGATGTGCACATTCTCCTCGCCGGACCCTTTGCGCACGGCGGAGGCGAAACGGGCGGCGGCGGATTCGACGATCTCGAACTTCGTCTCTCGGTCGAAAATGCGGATCGCGCCGATCTCGTTCTTGGTGATGCCGCCCAGACGGCAGATCACCGGCACGATCCAGCGCGGATCGGCGTTGTTGCTGCGCCCCACATTCATGCGGAACCAGAGTTTCGGTTCGTCGGAATCTCGCGCGCCGTTTTGCCGCCGCGCCTCGCGCTCGCGCTTGTCGGGCCGCTCGCGATCGGGACGGGGCGCGCGCTCGGGGCGCGGGCCGCGCTCGGGACGGGCCTGGGCGTCGAGAAGATCCTCGGGCGCAGGCATGCGGGCGCGGAACATGCGCGCGAGCGCAAGCGCGATCTCCTCGCTCGTGCGGTTTTCCGTCAGTACGGCGGCCAAAGCGGAATCATCCTCGGTGGCGGCCTCGGTGAAGACGGCGTCCTGCAACAGGCGCTGCTGATCGGCGGCGCGGATCTGTTCGGCGGTCGGCGGGGCCTGCCAGGCGGCGTCGATGCGCGCCTGCGCGATCAGCGCCTCGGCCTTGCGCCGGCGATTGTAAGGCGCAAGCAGCACGCACAAGCCCTTAGCGCCGGCGCGGCCGGTGCGGCCGCTGCGGTGGAGAAGGGTTTCGGGATCGTTCGGCAGATCCGCGTGAATGACGAGTTCGAGGCCCGGCAGGTCGATGCCGCGGGCGGCGACGTCGGTCGCCACGCACACCCGCGCGCGCCCGTCGCGCAAGGCCTGCAAGGCGCGCGTGCGCTCGCTTTGCGACAATTCGCCGGAGAGGGCGACCGCCGCGAAGCCGCGCTCCACGAGGCTTGCGTGCAGGTGACGCACGGCCTCGCGCGTCTGGCGGAAAATCATGGCGCTGCGCGGCTCATGGAAGCGCAGCACGTTCACGACCGCATGTTCGTCGTCGCCGGGCGCGATGCGCAGCGCGCGATATTCGATGTCGCCGTGGGGCTGGCTGCGGTCCACCGTGTCGATGCGCAGGGCGTCGCGCTGATAGCGTTTGGCGAGCGCGGCGATGTCGCGCGGAATGGTGGCGGAGAACAGGAGCGTGCGCCGCTCCTGCGGCGCGGCGTCGAGAATGAACTCGATATCCTCGCGGAAGCCGAGATCGAGCATTTCATCGGCCTCGTCGAGCACGATGGCGCGCAGGCGCGACATGTCGAGACGGCCGCGCTCGATATGGTCGCGCAGGCGGCCCGGCGTGCCGACGACGACATGGCAGCCATCCTCCAGCGCGCGCGCCTCGCGCCGCACGTCGAGCCCGCCGATGGAGGTGGCGATGCGCGCGCCAAGCCCGCCATAAAGCCAGATCAGCTCGCGCTGCACCTGCATCGCAAGCTCGCGGGTGGGCGCGACGACGGCGGCGAGCGGCGGGCCGCCGGGCGGCAGACGCTCGGCTGAGGCGGCGATGTCGGGCTCCATCGCCAGGCCATAGGCCACCGTCTTGCCGGAGCCGGTCTGGGCGGAGACGAGAAGATCGCGGCCATGGGCTTCGGGCTCCAGCACTGCGGCCTGAACGGGCGTAGGGTCGGCATAGCCCTTTTCGGCCAGCGCGCGCGCCAGGCCCGGGTTCGTCACGGGAAAAGACATGAAGTTCGGCGGTCTCGGACTGGAGGACAGGAAGCCTTGCGGCGCATGGGAACGGCCAGCGGCTCTCGAGGGGCGGCGCGCAGCGCGCGCCCATGCGCCATGTTCAGCGAAACCAGCCCAAGAACAAGCGGAAAATGCGCCAAGCGACCGATTTTCGCCCGGCGCGGCGGAAAGGACGCGCTGAACCGACGCAAAAGACCGCCCCGGAGGCCCGCCTTGCGCGCCTGCGCCTCCGGGATAAACTGTCCGCAACAATCATGGGGGGAAGCGAACATGTTCACCAGCTGGCGGGGGGTCATCGGCA
>CAZYBF010000043.1:11611-26053 GCA_964645525.1 uncultured Beijerinckia sp. | reverse complement strand
GCGTTTTCGTTTTGTCGCTCAGATAATTCGACGGATTCATGCTTCGCCATGCGCGACGCTTCTTGTCATGCATGCGCGAGCTTGCGGCTCACAAGCTCCTCGCCAGCGCTTCGAGCTGATCGGCGGCGGCGTTCCATCCCGCCTCGAATCCCATGTCGCGATGGGCCTGCATGTCGTCTGCGCGCCAGTGGTGCGCCATGGCGACGTAATGCGTGCGCCCGTCAGCCGTGGGGGCGAACAGGATCTCGCCCCGTCATGAAGGGCGCTGCGGAGGGCGCGAAGCCTTTCGAATAGGCGTCGGTGAAGATGAGGCGCGCCGGCATGGCGGCTTCAGGAATGGCGCGCGAAACACAGCCGGAACGAGGCTCATGTAAGCCTCCTTCGGCCGCCTCGAAGGAGGAGGGCGTCCGCCAGATTGGGACGGCAAGCCCGCCGAACTCGGGGCGTGCCGTCCACATGCCGCTCGCCGCTCAGGGCTGAACTTCGATCTCGCCGGGTCGCCAGGTTTTGTCGAACCAGGGCTTCTCCGGCCCATAGAGTCGAAGCAAAATGTTCCAACTTTTATTTGGGATGGTCTGAACCCAGTTCATTTCCTTGCCGGCAGGGGGCTTCGGACCAAAATAGACATCCACGGAGCCGTCTGGATTGGCCTGAACGTCTTTCGTCTGGCTGCTCACGCTGGGAAAGCGCTGGTCGGTCTGGAGCATTGAACGTGTTTGGTTGTCGTAGACAATGACCGACCAGAAATTCCTGACCGGAATGTTCTTGGGAAGCGTCATTTTATAATTCTTGCCGCCATCAAGGACGTCGCCTTTCGAATCGACGAACAACGCCATGTATTGCGAGCCTTCGCCCACGACCCGGCTGTCCATCGCTGGCGTGACGCCGGTGGCGTAGAAGAAGAAGCCGGCATAGCCGTTCAGCAGCCTCGCGCCGTTCTCTTTAAACTGATAGCCGCCGATGAATCCGAGGCGCCAATTGCTCTTTGGATCGTCAGGATACCAGTAGCCGTCTTCTCCGCGCCAGCGATACATGATCGCACGGGCCGTTGCGTCGCCGACGGTCGCGGCCTCCGTCAGGATCTTCTTCATGCGCTCATCGGGTGCGAAAGGCTTGCCTTTCCTGATGCCGATCGCGTTCCAGAAGCCCAGCGTCGTCGCGTCCACCGAATGTGTCGGCTCCTCCTGAACCACTTTGTCGAGCAGTTCCCAGAAGCGATAGTCGGCGGGAGCGACCATGTTGAAGGGCTTGCTCGACATATCGACGAAAGTGAGTTTCGGCGGATTGGCGGCGTCCTTCAGGCGATAGATTTTGGTCTGCTTCTTGACCGCTTCAACTCCCGGCTTGGGATCGCCGTCAACCAGGAACGTCCGCCACGCGACCCACACCGCATTGGATTCCGGCCGCATCGCGAAATGGCCTGCGGGGATGTCGCCCTTGTATCCTGGAGGAGCGAAGAAGAACTTGCCGCCTTTTCCCTTGTCGGGGCCCGCAAGGCCAATGTCGCCAACCCAATTGTACCACATGTCGTTCGACACTCCGAGAACGTTCGGCGGCGCCTCGACCACAACCGGGCCGTCACGCAGGTCCAGCCAGAACCATGTGTAAGGCGTGTTGTTGTTGGCCGTCAGTTCGATGGTTCGTGAATCGACCATCGTCTCCCAGATCGGCACCGTCGTGTTCGCGGGCCCAAGGCTCAGGACGCCATCTCGATTGCCGACCTGATTCACCACGGGCAGCGCGAGCAGGTAGGCTTGGACGGCTTGCTGGAAGATAAGGTTGTCGTAGAGTTTCTGCACGCTGTCGTTGTCCGGGAAGCCTCCAAACATTTTCAGCGTCCCCAGTCGGGTCTCGACAGAATCGGGCGCTATGACGCCCGGAGGCATCGGCGTTGTGAACTTGTAGTCGGCGGCCTTTACGACGCCCACGGAGATAGCCATCGCGCTCGCGGCTAAAGTCAACAATGTGGGTCTCATGCGTGGCTCCTTCGCATTTGTTCGCAATAAGCAATATTGCCGAGATTGTTTTGAATCGTCGGCCAATTAAATCGGATGGTACAGAGTGTCTTTGGGATTTACGCCGGATGCGTCGAGGCGTAATTGAGCGCTGGCGTTTGTTGGAAGTGATGTTTTTGTTCAGCGCTCGAGCCGCAAGTTGACGTTGCAGAGGCTGTTTTCGTATGCAGCCGTTCGAACGTCTCATTCATGTCGGATCGTCGTTATTACAAATAGGCCGCATAAGCCTTCACCCACAGCAGGATGGACGCCAGAACGCCAATAGGTCCAGCCGAGTCCGAGATGACCGTCGCGGTTCCGACCATCCCCAGACGAAGCGCCTCGGGATCAACGTCGAGCGGCGTCTCTATCCTCGCCGGGTAGGTGGTGGCGGTTCCAATCGTCTCCGCACGCGCGAGCGTTCCCGACACCGCCAGCTGCCCCTGTCCTATGCCCCACGAAACATCGGCGACGCGCGACACATAAACCGCACCGGGACGGCTGGCGAAAACCAGGCGCACGTTTGAGCCGGGCTTGATGCTTTTGAAGCCATTTTGGTCGAATATTCCGACGATGGTTATGTCGTCGCGTACGATGAGCGAGAGGGCGGATCGCATCGGCATAGCGCGTGCGCCGACCGCCAGCGCCATCGTGCTGACGTATCCATCCTGGGCGGCTCTGACGCTGGTTTGGTCCAGCTCCCATTCCGCCTGCTCCAATTGCGCCTGCAATTGCGCGACACTGGTGTTCACCCCATCGATTTCCGATCCAAGCGCGAGCCTTGCGTTAATTTCCCGGGCGCGCGCGGCTTGCAATTGCGCATCCAGAAGACTCACCTGCGCGAGCGCATCCTGCAGCTTGAATTCTGTCGTTGCGCTTGTTTTCGCGAGTCTCTCTAGGTCGTTGCGGCGTCGTTCCGCATATTCGAGCTGCGAGGCGAGCCCCTTGACGTCGGCGACCGTAAGTTCGACCTGGGCTTTCAATTGTTCGACCTTCTGTCGCGCCTCGGCGACGGCGGCGGTCAATTGCTTCACTTTCGCTTCGTAGGGGGCTTTGTCGATCTGGAACAGAAGCGCGCCAGCCTGCACCGGAACGTTTGGTTCGACTGCGATTTCAGTGACGGAGCCGGCGACGTTCGGCGTGACTTCGACAACACGCCCAATCACCGTGATGCGCCCGGATGGCGTTAATGTGTTCAGCAGCGCGACAAAGACGGCGATGATCGTCACGCCAAGAAGCCCGGCTGCCGTTCCCCACGTCCAGTTCAATGGCAAAATCTTGAGTTTGAAAAAGACAAGCCATACCACCAGCAAATACAGCATGACGATGATGAGCATTGCAGGCGCCTCCGTGACGGCTTCGCTTTGGAAACTCCAAATGAGGCGGCCCGACGTCGAATGCTCAAGCCGGATTATGGAGATTGAGCGCGGGCTGTTTCGCTCCCAATTGTTTGCGCCCTGGAGGCTAGCCATTAGCAAACCCACAGACCCAGCGCCTAGGGCGCGAGTGGTGGGCTATCCTTCTGGTGTAGGGTGATCATGCCGCTGCTGAGTGACGCTGCGCGCGCATCGCGCTTCGCGTTGAGGCCTTGTTCTGTCGGAATTTGATGGCCGCGTTCAGTAGGGTGTTCGGCGTGTCGCGGATTGACGTCCGGGTTTCGCGATCCGCGCCGCTATTCCCGCCCTCACAGCCCCTTCGCGAGCGCTTCGAGCTGATCGGCGGCGGCGTTCCATCCCGCCTCGAATCCCATGTCGCGATGGGCCTGCATGTCTTCCGCGCGCCAGTGGTGCGCCATGGCGACGTAATGCGTGCGCCCGTCAGCCGTCGGGGCGAACAGGATTTCGCCCGTCATGAACGGCGCGCCCGACGGCTTGTAGTCCTGCGTGAAAGCGTCCGTGAACACGAGGCGGCTGCGCGGCTCGATGGCGAGCCACACGCCGGGAACGTCCTGGCGCTCGCCGTTCGGCCCTTCCATCACGACCGCGAAGACGCCGCCGGGCCGCATGTCCATCCGCGCGTCCGTCACGCGCCAGGGCAGGGGGCAATACCAGCGCATCAGCAGGTCAGGCTCGCTCCAGCAGCGCCACACGGCCTCGGGCGACGCGTCGAGCGTGCGCTCGATGCGCAGGGTGAAGGGCGGGGCGGGCGAATCGGGGGCGGCGGCGGTCATGGTCGTATCCTTGCACGCCGGGAGAATGCCGCGCCGCGCGGTTTGGGTCCATCCAGGCGCCCCGCCGCGCTGGCGGCAGGGCGGCGCGCGTCTCCGCAAATACCCTTGGTTGACCGCCCCCTGCGCGCTCCCTACCTTGGCGCGCCAAGGGCGGTTTGCGCCGCCGCATGCGACGGGAGGATGGATATGCGCTTGACGAAACGCCGGGTTTTCGGGGCGGCCGCCGCGCTCGCGCTATGGGCGCCCGTGGCTTTCGGCGCCCTTGGGGCCGGCTCCGCCGCCGCGCAGGAATTCCCCAGCCGCGTCGTCAAGCTGATCGTGCCGTTCCCTCCGGCCGGCGCCACCGACATCGCAGCGCGCCTCATCGCGGAGCATCTGTCGAAGGTCTGGCCCTACGCCATGGTGGTGGAGAACCGCAGCGGCGCGAGCGGGCTCATCGGCACCGAGGCGGTCGCCCGCGCGCCGGCCGACGGCCACACCATTCTCATGGGCACGCTCGCCACCAATGTGATGGCGCATCTGCTGCAATCCAACGTGCCCTACGCGCGCGACGCCTTCGAGCCGGCGATCCTGCTCACCTCCGCGCCCAACATCCTGATGGCGAACTCAAAGGTGCCGGCCTCCAACCTGCAGGAGCTGATCGCTTTCGCCAAAGCCAATCCGGGCAAGGTGAAATACGGCTCCTCCGGCGTCGGCCTGTCGGGCCATCTTGGGGTGGAGCTGTTCGCCGCCGCCGCGGGGATCAAGCTCGTCCACGTGCCCTATCGCGGCAGCGCGCCGTCGGGCCAGGCCTTTTCGACCGGCGAGGTGGAGCTGACCCTCGGCCTCATCCCGCAGGCCATGTCGGCGATGAAGAGCGCGCCGGGCATCAAGCCCATCGCCATCGGCGCCAAGGAGCGCGCGCCGCAATTCCCCGACACGCCGACCTTCGCGGAGCTCGGCTATCCCAACGTGCTCGTTTACGCGATCAACGGCCTCATGGTCCCCAAGGGCACGCCGCAGCCGATCATCGACAAGATCTATCGCGACTCCCTCGCGGGTCTGAAGGATCCCGCGATCAAGGATCGGATGGAGCAATTGGGCCTCGACGTGATCGGCGCCTCGCCGAAGGAGTTCGGCGAATTGCTGACCGATGAATTCGCGCGCTGGGAGCCGCTGATCCGCGCCAACAACATCAAGGCGGAATAGGGCTGGCGTTCAACCTTCGGGGTGCGTGATGAGCGATGCGGGCGGCGCGCCGCGGGCGGGCGTGGACAATTTCTGGCAGGCGCATGCGAGCGACGAATGGTCCGACGCCATCGTCGCGGCCATGAAGCTCGGCGGCGTGGACCATTTGTTCTTCGTCTCGGGCACGGAGATCAATTTCTTCCAGGAGGCGATCGCCAAGGCGCAGGCGCGCGGAACCCCGGCGCCGCGCCTCGTCACCATGGTGCATGAATCCGTCGCTCTCAATGCGGCGCTGGGCTCCTCCATGATCTCGGGCCGGCCTGCGGCGGCCATCGTCCATGTGGACGTGGGGACCTTCCATTACGGGGCGGCGCTGCACACCGCCTGGCGCGGGGGCTATCCGGTGCTCATCATGGGCGGCACGGGGCCGCGCGCCTTCCCCGGCTCCATGCGGGGCGCGCGGGATTCGCTGGTGCAATGGCATCAGGAGCCGCGCGACCAGAACGGCATCCTGCGCGATTTCACCAAGGCCGATCACCGGATGGAGCATCAGGACAATCCGGGCCTGATCGTCAGCCGCCTGCTGCAGATCGCGCAGAGCGAGGCCAAGGGGCCGGTCTATCTCGCCATTCCACGTGAAACAGCGATGCTGCCGACGGGCGGGGTCTCCCATTTCCCCACGGTGGGTCAGCTTGGCCTCGCCCGGCCCGTCGCCCCCTGCGAGGAGGACGCCCGCGCCATCGCCCGCTGGCTGGTGAAGTCCCACAATCCCTGCGTGTTCGTGGAGCGTTCGGGGCGCGACCCGCAGGCGGTCGCCGAACTGGTCGCCCTGTCAGAACTCCTCGCCCTGCCGGTGATGGAGAACGCGGCCGCCGACCGGCTCAATTTCCCCAATTCGCACGCCCATTTCGGCACGGGCCCGCAGGCCGCGCAGGCTGACGTCCTGCTGATGCTGGACGCGGTGGCGCCTTTCGTGCCCGGCCGCGGCTCGCCGCCGGCGGAGGCGAAGATCGCATGGGTGGGGCCGGATCCGGTCCACGCCCGCTACAAGACCATGGAGTTCCGCGCGGACCTGTGGGTTCCCGCCAATGTGGCGCTGACCCTGCGCGCGGTGCGCGCGGCGGCGGAGAGCCTGCTCGACAAGGCGGACCTCGCGCGCATCGCGGATCGCGCCGAACGGCTCGCGCAGGCCAGGAAGGCGCAGGAGGCGAGGCTGGCTGAGGCTGCGGCGGCGGATGCGCGCCTGTCCCGGCCCACGGGCCGCTATGTGGCCCATGAGCTCGGCCGCCTGATCGGCCCCGACGCGGTCCTGCTCAACGACGCGATCAGCAATAGCGAGCACGTGCGCGCCTATGCGGGCCGCGAGAAGCCGGGAACCTATTTCCGCAGCGGCGGCAGCTCCGGCGGCTGGGGTTCGGGGGCGGCCTTCGGCGCCAAGCTCGCCGCGCCTGATCGCGAGATCGTTCTGGCGAGCGGCGACGGCTATTTCATGTTCGGCACGCCCATGGCGGCCCTGTGGGCGGCGAGCCACCACAAGGCGCCCTATCTGTCTGTGGTCTTCGTGAACGGCTCCTACAGCACGGGCACCACGGGGCTGAAGAACCTCTACCCGGACGGCGTCGCCGTCACGAACGGGAATTACAATGGCGGCGTGTTCGATCCGCCGCCTGATTTCGCCAAACTTGCGGAGGCCGCCGGCGGCTATGGCCGGCACGTGACGGAGAGCGCGGACGTGGCGCCCGCGCTGGCCGAAGGCCTCGCCCAGGTGCGCAAGGGCTCGCCCGCCGTTGTGGCGGTGCGCGTGCCCGGCCCCCTCGACGCGGCCGGCTGAGACGCGGGCCCTGCGGCTCGCGCCCGCGGAAGAACCGGCGGCTCGCGCGCCCGGAAGAATCGGCGTAAAGCCCGTTCATGTCCGCGCCCGGGGCGAAAAAGCCCGCACCCGCACCTTTCTCGAAAGCCCAGCTCGCCGGCGAGGCGCTGACGCTCGCCGTGGGCTGCGCGGGGGCGGGGCTTTTCATGCTGCTCCACATTCCCGGCGGCGCCATGTCGGGCTCGGTGGTGGCGGTGGCCCTGCTGTCGGTCTTCGGCCGGGCGACGCCCATCGGCGGGCCGTTGCGGGTGCTGGGCATGGCCTCGATCGGCGTGGCGATCGGCTCCGTCGTGGGGCCGGACACGCTGGAGCATGTGGCCGCCTATCCCGCCAGCATGGCGCTGATGGCCGTCTGCGTGGTGGCGATGACGCTCTCCTCCGCCGCCGTCTGGCGCTGGCTGATGGGCTGGCCGCCCTCCATGGCGCTGCTGGCCTCGGTGCCGGGCTCCATGGGCTATATCGTCTCGGTCTCCATGAGCATGGGTGCGGACGCGGCGCGCGTGGCCGTGGTGCAGATGTCGCGCGTCGTCTTTCTGGTCACCATCCTGCCGTTCATCATCGTCTGGGAGCAGGGGCGGGACGCTTCGGCGATCGGAGCCGCCGCCCCGCTGGCCCAGGCGGCCAGCGAACTCACCGTGCTTGGACTGCTCGCGGCGGGGATTGCGGTCGGCTCCCTGCTCACGCGGCTGGGCGCGCCCGGCGGCATGATTTTGGGCGCCATCGTCGCCTCGGGCGCGCTGCACATTCTGGGCGTGGCGGAGGGGCGCGCGCCCAACTGGCTCATGAACATGGGGCAAATCCTGCTCGGCGCATGGGTGGGCTCGCGTTTCGTCGATTTCGACTGGAGCCTGTTCTTCCGCATCTGCCTTGGCGCCGCAATGGCGGTGGGCGCGGCGCTGGCGGTCTCGATCGGTTTCGCCTGGACGGCCTCGGAATGGCTGGGCGTGCCCTTCGCCGCCGCGCTGATCGGCTATTCGCCGGGCGGTCAGGAGGCGATGGTGGCGCTCGCCCTCGTGCTCGACGCGGACCCGATTTTCGTCGCCACCCATCATCTGGGCCGCTATTTCCTGATCAACCTGAGCCTGCCGTTCATCGTCGCCTGGATGCGGCGCACGGAAGGCGGCTCGACCGGGGAGACGTGACATGCTGCTGCGTTCGAGCCCGCCTTCGCCCTTCGGCCGCAAGGTGAAAATGGCCGCCCGCCGCCTCGGGCTCTACGCCCGCATGGAGGTGGTGACGGCCGACACGACCGACCCCGCCGATCCGCTTCTGGGCGACAACCCGCTCGGCAAGATCCCGCTGCTCGTGCTGGACGACGGCCGGCGCGTCTATGACAGCCGCGTGATCCTCGAATGTCTCGACCATATGGCTGGCGGGGGCGCCATCATTCCGCGCGCATGGGACGCGCGCCTCGCCGCGCTCACCCGGCAGGCGCTCGCCGACGGCGTCCTCGACGCCGCGCTGCTCGTGGTCTACGAGAGCCGCTTCCGCCCCGCCGAGCGTGCGCATGAACCCTGGGTGGAGCGCCAGCTCGCCAAGATCCGCCGCGGGCTCGCCGCCTTTGAGGCGGACCTGCCTGATCCCGGCTCCTTTGACGTGGGCACGATCACGCTCGCCTGCGCGCTGGGCTATCTGGACCTGCGCAAGCAGCTCGACTGGCGCGCCGCCCATCCCGCGCTGGTCGCCTGGCTGGAAGCCTTCCGCGCGCTGCATCCCGAATATGACGCCACCGCCGCCTGAGCCTTTCGCGCCCGCTTCCCGCGCGGGCCGCTTGACGCCCGCGCGCCAGTCTGGTCCATCGACGTCATGACCGACGCTCCGGCCCGCGCCAAGTCGCACAATTTCAGTCTGCCGAACCTGCTCACCTATGGGCGCGTCATGGCTGTGCCTGTCGTGGCCGCGCTGCTGATGTGGCCGGCGGAGGACTGGGCGCGCTGGACGGCGCTCGGCGTGTTCACGGTGGCGGCCATCACCGATTTCTTCGACGGTTATCTCGCGCGCGTCTGGTCGCAGCAATCCTCGCTCGGGCAGATGCTCGACCCGATCGCCGACAAACTGCTCGTCGCTGTGTGCCTGCTGATGCTCTCCGCCCATGGCTCCATCGGCGGCGCCTCGGTGTGGGCGGCCATCATCATCCTCACCCGCGAGATCCTCGTGTCGGGCCTGCGCGAATATCTCGCCGCCCTGCGCGTATCGGTGCCGGTGACGCGGGTGGCGAAGTACAAGACCACGCTTCAGCTCGTGGCGCTGGGCTTTCTGATCGCCGGGCCTGCCGGAGAGAAAGTCCTGCCCTATACTGAGATGATCGGCCTGACGCTCCTGTGGGGCGCCGCCCTGCTGACCCTCTACACGGGCTGGGACTATATGCGCGCGGGCCTCAAGCATATGACGGACGACTGACGCATGGCCGCTGTGAAACTCTCTTACTTCGCATGGGTGCGCGAGCGCATCGGCAAGGCGGACGAGACGCTCGCGCCGCCTGACGAGGTGAAAACCGTCGCGCAGTTGATCGAATGGCTTTCCGGCCGCGGCGAGGAATACGCCTACGCCTTCGAGAACGCGAAGACGATCCGCGCGGCGATCGACCGCAAGCATGTGAAGCATGACACGCCGATCGCGCAGGCGCAGGAGATCGCCTTCTTCCCGCCGATGACGGGCGGCTGACATGAACGCGCCGCAATCCTTCCAGCAAGAGGCGCGCATTGACGTGCGCATCCAGCGCGAGGATTTCGACGCCGCCGCCGAGATCGCCGCGCTCACGAACGGTCGCGCGGACGTCGGCGCCGTGGTCACCTTCACGGGCCTGTGCCGCGACGAGAACGGCGCGCTCAGCGCGCTGGAGCTCGAACATTACCCCGGCATGGCGGAAGAGGAGATCGAGCGCGTGGCGCGCGCGGCGGCGGCGCGCTGGCCCATTCTCGGCGCCACCGCGATCCATCGTTTCGGCAAGATCGCGCCCGGCGAGAACATCGTCTTCGTGGCCGCGTCCTCGCCCCATCGCGCGGCGGCTTTCGAGGCGGCGGCCTACATTATGGATTTTTTGAAGACGCGCGCGCCCTTCTGGAAGAAGGAGCATCGTCGCGACGGCTCCGTCGGCGAGTGGGTGGACGCGAAGGAATCCGACGACGCGGCTGCGCAGCGCTGGGGCGAGTGAATGCAGGCGGGGCCGATCCGTCCGCATATCGTCGAGCGCGTGATCGCGCGGCGCGGGCGCCTGCGCTGGTTCGACCGGCTTGATCCGCGCAAGACCGCGCTCGTCGTCATCGACATGCAGGAGACGTTTTGCGCGCCGGGCGCGCCGGCGGAAGTAGCGGTCGCGCGCGAGGTGGTGGAGCCGATCAACGCGCTTGCGCAGGGACTGCGCGAACTGGGCGGGCAGGTGATCTGGGTGCTGCACGCCAATGCGCAATCGCAGGGGCGCAGCGACTGGGAGATGTTCTTCAACCATGTCGTGGCGCACGACGTGCGCGCGCGCACGATCGAAAGCCTCACGCCCGGCCGCCAGAGTCTGTGGCGCGGCCTGCAGGCGGAGGCGGGCGACATCACGCTGCTGAAGAACCGCTACAGCGCCTTCACGCCCGGCTCCTCCGCCCTTGAGCGCACCCTGCGCAGCATGGGGCTCGAAAACGTGCTGGTGGCGGGCGTGAAGACGAATGTGTGCTGCGAGTCCACGGCGCGTGACGCGATGATGCTCGACTTCCGCACCGTGATGGTTTCCGATTGCTGCGCGGCGCTGTCGCAAGACGAGCACCGCGCAACTCTGGAGACCTTCATTCAGCAGTTCGGCGACGTGCTCACGTCACGCGAAGCGCTCGACCTGCTCGCCGCCGCGCAGGCGTGAGGCGGTCAGGCGCGTCTGCTTCCGCCAGCCCCGCCGCGCGCGCCCATCATGGCAAGGAACGCCAGAAGTCCGCCAAGACTTCCCGCATGGAGCGGAATTGGCGCGACCTGCGGGCTGTCGCTGACCTACCGCGTCCGCCGCTTTCTCTTGCGTTTCGCGCTTAAGTCTCCGCGCGATGAGCGCTTTCGCAAAACGCGATGCGATCTGCGTCGCGCCTTGCGGATTGCGCGCCGCGCGCCGCGCGCCGCGATCATGCGGGCGGAGGAAGGATCGTCGGCGGGTTTTCGGTTTCCTTCATTTGTGAGCGCCTCCTTGCGTGTCGTCGAGCAAACAGGGCGCCTGCATGGGCCATGCGTGGGTCGAGATGGGAACGTCGTGAACGATCCTTGCGCATGTCGCGCGCAAATCGAATTAATTTCGTTCTGGCCTGACGCTTGCTCCGCGCATGCGCCTATCAAGCGTCGGGAGCCAGATGAGCCTTGCGATGACCCTGCGGCGGGCGTGCGCCCGCCTGTCCCCTGATCTGCTCGTCTGTCTCGCCGCCTGCGCGAACGGGCTGATCGGCCGCATGGTCGACGACCTGCGCGCGCCGTCGCCTTCGCTCATGCTGGGGCTCAGCCCGTTCGAACTGCTCGCGGCGGCGCTCGCCGCGCGCGCGCTCGCGATGGCGCAGGATGAGCGCGAGGCGGGGGCGACGGCGCGACTTGGGCTCGCCCATGCGCTCGCCGCGCTGGCTATGCTGGCTCCCAGCGCCGTCGGCGCATGGGCCGTCCTGCTCGCCTTCTCCCTGTGGCGCATGGCGTTCGTGCGCGGCTCCGCCCGGCTGGGCTTCGCGCTGTTCGCCGCGCTCGCCGTCGCGGAGGCCTGGGCGGCGCTGGGCTTCAAATTCTTTGGCGCGCCGCTCTTGGCTTTCGACGCCGCTCTTGCGGCGCGCAGTCTCGAACTGATCGGCGTGGCCACGCGTACGGACGGAAATGTGGTTGAGACGGCGAGCGGCCACGGCATCGTCGTGCTCGTCGCCTGCGCGACTTTGCACCGCATGCCGCTTGCGCTCGTGACCGCTTTGGCGCTTGCGGCTCCGGCGTCCGCCCGTCGCTGCCTGAACGTCTGCCTCGCGGTGGCGGCGGGCTATGCGGCGCTCAATCTCGTGCGCTTGACGCTGATGGGCTATTCGCCGGCCCATTACGCCTTCATGCATGACGGCGCGGGCGCGAGCCTCTACGAAGCCGCGCAGACGACCATGGTCTTCCTGCTCGCGGGCCGCAGCCAGACCATTGCGCCTGCGCCTGCGCCTGCATTCGCGTCTGCGCAGGAGGGCGGGTCATGAGGCGGCGCCGCCTCGTCGCAGCGATCCTGTTCGCCGCCCTGCTATGCGCGGGCCTGACCGGGCGCGTCGCCCGCGCGGCCTTGCAGGACGGCCCCAATCTCGCGCGCGATGAGGCGGCGGTCGCCGCTTTTCTCGAGGCGCGCGGCTGGCGCGCGGACGAACGCGTGCCGGTGACGGCGAATTTTGATTATGCGGCGCGCGTTTTCCGCAAATGGGGGTGCGGCGTGGCGCTTGTCGTGGCGCCGGTGGGCGCGGGCGTGGAGGCGGGGGGATTGTTTCGGGGCGCGGGCGGGCTCGACTGGACCTTCGTCCATGCGGGCGCAAGCCATGCGGCGCCGCCCACGGCGCGTTTCTTTCTCGATCACGCGCGCGCCCTTCTCACGCGCGCGCCCGCGCCGGCCTCCGTGCTCGCTCTGGCGCGCGCGCCCGCAGGCGCACAGGCCGATGAGCCGGAGGCCTGCGCGCCCCCGGCCGCGACGGACTTCGCCGCCTATGCGGACTATCAGGAGGGGCGGCGCACCGCGGCGGAATAATCCTCGATCAGCGTGCGCGAGAGATTGCCCGGCGTGAACTTGTAAGGCCCGATCTCGGAGACCGGCGTCACTTCCGCGCCGGTGCCGCAGATGAAGCATTCATTGAACGAGGCAAGCTCCTCGGGGAGAATGCGCCGCTCATGCACCTCCACCCCGCGCGCCTTGGCGAGCCCGATCACGGTCTGGCGCGTGATGCCGTCAAGGAAGCAATCGGCGATCGGCGTGTGGATGGCGCCGTCCTTCGTGAAGAAGATGTTCGCGCCGGTGCATTCCGCGACGCGGCCCTCCCAGTCGAGCATCATCGCGTCCGCATAGCCCTTGCGCTCGGCGCGGTGCTTGGAGAGCGTGCAGATCATGTAGAGGCCCGCGGCCTTGGCGGCGACCGGCGCGCAGCGCGGATCGGGGCGGCGATATTCGGCGATGTCGAGCCGGATGCCGCGCATCTTCTCGTTCACGTCGAACATGCTCGGCCAGTCCCACATGGCGATCGCCACATGGATCGTGGAATGTTGCGCCGCCACCGCCATCATCTCGCTGCCGCGCCAGGCGACCGGGCGCACATAGCAATCCTTCCAGCCGTTCTTTTCGAGCACCAGCGTCTTGGCGGCTTCCAGCTCGTCGACCGAATAGGGGATCTCGAAATCGAGGATCTGCGCCGACTTGCGGAAGCGCTCGGAATGTTCGCGGCTCTTGAAGATGCGCCCCTCATAGGCGCGCTCGCCTTCAAACACGCACGAGCCGTAATGCAGGCCGTGACTGAGAACGTGCAGTTTCGCGTCCGCCCAGGGCAGGATGCGCCCGTTGAGCCAGATGAATCCATCACGCTGATCGAAGGGGAGAACGGACATAAATTCCTCACGACACGCTGTTTTTCGGAGGGTTTTGGCCTCTGAGGAGAGCTTGACGAGTAGCAATTGACCTGAAATATGTCAATCAGGCTGACGTATTCCGGCCATGCACAAGCGGCATGGCCCGCTTGGCTCGACGATTCTGGACCTTGAGCGGAGGTGCGATGGCGCGCCAGACCGGCGAAAATCCGGACCAGCAGCCCGATTTCGAGCTGATCGAACTGCTGTTCTTCGCTTATCGCGATTTCATCGGCGACGCTGACAGGCTCTTGGAAAGCCTGCGCTTCGGCCGCGCGCACCATCGCGTGCTGCATTTCGTCCAGCGCCACCCCGGCCTCACCATCGCGGAACTGCTCGAGATCCTGCGGATCACCAAACAGAGCCTCAACCGCGTTCTGAAGGAATTGCTCGACGAGGGCTATGTGGAATCCCACCCCGGCGCGCTGGACCGCCGCCAGCGCCGGCTTAAACTCACCCTGCGGGGGGAGGAGCTCGCCCTCGATCTCGCGCGCCTGCAGTCCCGCAGGTTCGCCCGCGTGCTCCAGGAGACGCCGGAGGGTTCGCGCGCGGCGGCGGTGCGTTTTCTGCTGGCGATGATCGACCCGCAGGAGCGCGCGCGCGTTGAATCCCTCGTCCGGCCGAGCGGAGCGCGAGGCGCCGCCATGCAGGAGACGGAGCGCAGTCCATGAGCG
>CAZYBF010000043.1:0-11511 GCA_964645525.1 uncultured Beijerinckia sp. | reverse complement strand
CTCCAGCAGGGCTATCGCGTCAGCACGGCGGCGAGCGCGCAGGAGGCGCGCGGGCGGCTCAGCGTGTTCATTGTTGATCTGATCGTGCTCGACGTCATGATGCCCGGCGAGAGCGGGATCGAATTCGCCCGCAGCCTGCGCGAAAGCTCCGACGTGCCCATCCTCATGCTCACCGCGCGCGCGGACGCCGCCGACCGTGTGCTGGGCCTTGAAGCGGGCGTTGACGATTATCTCGCCAAGCCGTTCGAGCCCAAGGAGCTCGCGCTGCGCATCGCCTCCATCCTGCGCCGCGTGGCGCCCAGGACGGAGGCGACGCCCGAAAGCGTGCGCTTCGGTCCCTTCGTGTTCAGCATCGCGCGCGGGGAGCTTTTGCGCGATGGCGAGGCCGTGCGCCTGAGCGAGCGCGAGCGGCGCATGTTGACGCTTCTGGCGCGCACGCCCGGCGAGCCCGTCTCCCGCGAGGCGCTTGCGGGCGACGGCGCCGGCAATGAACGCACCATCGACGTGCAGGTGAACCGCCTGCGCCGCAAGATCGAACTCGATCCCGCCGATCCGCGCTTTCTGCAAACCGCGCGCGGCGCAGGCTATCGCCTCGTGACGGACAGGTGAGCGCGATGGATCCCACGCAGCCCTCCCTGTTCCAGCGCATCCGCGCCCGCTGGCGCGCCGGCATGGCGGCTGTGGGCGCGCTCATGCCCAAGGGGCTTTACGCACGCTCGCTGCTCATCGTCATCCTGCCGATGGTGCTGCTGCAAAGCGCCGTCGCATGGTTCTTCATGGAGCGGCACTGGCAATTGGTCACGCGCCGTCTTTCCTCCGCCGTGGTGTCGGACATCGGCGCCGCGGTCGATCTCGTGGAAGGCGGCGCGAGCCTTGAGGCGGTGGAGCGCATCGCCCAGACGCGCTGGGGTTTCGATCTAAAACTCTCGCCCCGCGAGCCCCTGCCGCCTGCGCTGCCCAAGCCGTTCTTCTCGCTGCTCGACCGCGCGCTGTCGCGGGAAATGTCGGCGCAGGTTCGCCGTCCCTTCTGGATCGACACGGTGGGTCGTTCGAAACTCGTCGAGGTGCGCGTGCAGACGGAGGTCGGCGTGTTGCGCATCCTCACCCAGCGCAGCGCCGCCTACGCCTCGAACTCGCATATCTTCCTCATCTGGATGCTCGCGACCTCGCTCGTCCTGCTCGGCGTCGCCGTCGCCTTCCTGCGCAACCAGATCCGCCCGATCCTGCGCCTCGCCGGCGCCGCGGAGGATTTCGGCAAGGGCCGCGAATCCGATTTCCGCCCCCATGGCGCGCGCGAGGTCCGGCAGGCGGGTTACGCCTTCATCGAGATGAAGCGGCGCATCGAGCGCGCCATCGACCAGCGCACGACCATGCTCAATGGCGTGAGCCATGACCTGCGCACCGTGCTGACCCGCTTCCGCCTGTCTCTCGCCATGCTGCCGGAAGGGCCGGACGTCGAGGCGTTGCAACGCGACGTGGACGAGATGCATCGCATGCTCGAAGCCTATCTCGACTTCGCGCGCGGCGCGGCGCTTGAGGCGGCTGCGCCCACGGACATGGGCGCCCTGATCGAAGAGCTGAAGGCCGACGCCGAGCGCCATGGGCACGCCACGCGCATCTCCATTTCGGGCAATCCCGTCGCGACGGTGCGCCCGGACGCCTTCAAGCGCTGCCTGACCAATCTGGTCGCCAACGCCCAGCGTTACGGGAACGAGATCGCCATCGAGGCGTCGCGCGACGAGCGTTTCCTCACGATCCATGTGGATGACGACGGGCCGGGCATTCCCGCCGACAAGCGCGACGATGCGTTCCGCCCGTTCCACCGGCTCGATGAGGCGCGCAACCAGGACGACGGCGGCACGGGCCTCGGCCTTGCGATCGCGCGCGACATCGCGCGCGCCCATGGCGGCGACGTGACGCTCGCCACGAGTCCGCTGGGCGGCCTGCGCGCGAGCGTGCGCGTGCCGGTGTGAGACGCGCGCGACGCGATCTGGAGGACAGCGAATGGGATTGACGCTCTACGGCATCAAGGCGTGCGATACGATGAAGAAGGCGCGCGACTGGCTCGACGCGCGCGGCGTCGCCTACGCCTTCCATGACTACAAGGCCGCGGGGATCGACCGCGCCGCGCTGGAGCGCTGGTGCGCGCAGGCGGGATGGGAGACGCTGCTCAACCGCGCCGGCACGACCTTCCGCAAATTGCCTGACGCGCAGAAGGCCGGGCTCGACGCGCGCAAGGCTGTCGCGCTGATGCTCGACCAGCCCTCGATGATCAAGCGCCCCGTGCTGGAAGGCGAGGGGCGCCTGATCGTCGGCTTCAAGCCGGAGGTTTACGCCGCCTCCGGCCTCACCAGCTCGTCTTGAGGCCGAGCCAGGCGGAGCGTCCCGCCGTGCCGTAGCCATAGACCGTCTCGTAGCGCACGTCGGTGAGGTTCTCGAAGCGCGCGAACACGGTCGTCTTTGCGTCGAGCCGTTTTTCGCCATAGGCGTCGATGCGCAGATAGGCGCCGAGCCTGTTCGTTTCGCCGGGACGATCCCAGCGTCCGCTGACGAAATAGGCGCGCGGCTCGATGAGCCAGTCCGCGGCGGGGCGATATTCCAGCGCCGTGCGCAGCGTATGCGTGGGCCGGCGGGGCAGGGCGAGGCCTGTGTCCGCGTCCACCGCATGCAGATGCGTGTAGGCGGTCTTCAGGCGCAGCGCGTCGGGCGCAAGGACCATGCGCCCCTCGACCTCCACGCCGCGCGTGCGCGCGCGCGCCACGTTGTAATAGCAGCCATAGACCTGCGCGGCCGCGCAGGGCGGGGCGGCGTAGGAGAAGTCGATCAGGTTTTCGAACCGATTGTCGAAATACGTGACCGAGGCTTCGAGCCGCGCGTTGATCTTCTGGTCGAAGCCGATGTCGAAGCCCGTGGAGGTTTCCGGCGCGAGGCCCGGCGTTCCATATTCGGAGAACAATTGAAACAGCGAGGGCGCCTTCGCGCCCGTCCCGACGCTGCCGCGCAGTTTCGTTCCGGTCTCAAGCAGATTGTAGGCGCCGGTGGCGCGCCATGTGGCGAAACGTTCGCTGTCGCTCACGTCGTCCACGCGCCCGCCCAATGAGAGATGCAGCCGCTCGCCAAAGGATTTCGACCACATGCCATAGGCCGAGCGCGTCGTCTGGCGCGCGTCGAAGGTCTGCGTGCGCGCGAAGGGGAAGGGATGCACGTCCTCAGAGCCGGCCTGTGCGGACTCGCGTTCCGCACGCGCGCCGAAAGTCAGCTTGCCGAACGACGCAAGCGTCAGCTCGCCTTGATATTCCGCGCCCTGCCGCAGTCCGAGATAATCATAGAACGAGCGGTAGAAGGCGCCCGGCGCCGGCGCATAGCGATAGACGCTGTCGAGTAGGCGGTCCGTCTGGGCCGCGTAGATCGAGACCTGACTGCGCAACAATCCGTCGAAGCCCATATGGGTCGCGCGCGCATGGCCTCGCGTGAGGATGGAGCGCGAGGCGCCGGGCCCGTCGGGAAAGGCGCCGAAGGCGGAGTCGAACTCCGCGCGCGTCTGCGTGCGGCTGACGCCGGCCTCCAGCGTCAGGTCGGCGTTGGCCTTCCAGCCGATGTTGACGTCGGCGCCGAAGCGGCGCGCGCCATCGGCCTCAAGACGCTGCGCGCCCGCGCGCGCGACGCGATGGCCCCATGCGGAGAAGCCGTCCGCATGGAAACCGCTCACGCCCAGCGAATAGAACAGCGGGCCTTGCGCGCCATGGGCCTGAACGCGCCCTTCCTTCGATCCATAGGCGCCGCCTTCGATCTGCGCCGAGCCGAAATGGCCCTGACGCTGGCCCTTTTTCGTGATGATCTGGATCACGCCGCCGAGCGCGTCCGATCCATAGAGCGCGGTCTGCGGCCCGCGCAGGATTTCGATGCGCTCCACATTGTCGAGCGCCACATTGGAGAAATCGACCTCGCCGCCCGTGCTCGACGGATCGTTCATGCGCACGCCGTCGATCAGCACGAGCGTGTGGCGCGCCTCCGCGCCGCGCAGCAGCACGGTCTGCACTTGGCCGGGCCCGCCGGAGGAATTGACGCCGACGCCGGGCGCCTGGCGCAGCAAGTCCTCCACGGAGCGCGCGCCGGAGCGGGCGATCTCCTCGGGGCCGATCACGCTGACGGCGGAGCCGGTGCGTTGCAGCGCCTGTTCGGCGCGCACGGCGGTGATGGTGATTTCAGGAACAACCGCCTCTTGCGCCTGCGCGCGAAGGGCGAATGAAATCGGCGCGACGGCGCAAAGGAGCGCGGCCGCACGCATGCGGTGGATTGAATGCGTCACATAGCCTCCTGTCCGGCCCTCCGCCGGCGGGTTGGGTTATGTGAGCGGCCGGTCTCCTGGCTCTCGCGGATTTGTCGCTCGCCGATCTTCCCAGGCATGGCCCAGTGGTCGGTTCGCTCTCCGGTCACAGTTGCGGGGGCAGCGCGGCTTGATCCGACTTCCCGTAGCCTCGCGGACGCGAGGCGCCGATCACAGGGCGAGCATAGCGTTGGCTGGCGCGGGCCGATAGCCCCTCTTTTGTCGGCCTGTGGACAGGCTCAATGCAGCTTCGGCGCCTTGAACATCCGCGCCCGGTCGGAGGATTGCACGAAGACGTCGAAGGAGCGTCCGTCGCGATGGATCGTGAGCGGCACTTCCACGCCCGCCTCGCCCTGCGCGTGGATCGCGCGATAGAGACCGGCGAGCGTGTGAACGGGCTCGCCCGCCACCGCGACGATGATGTCGCCGTTGCGCAGGTCCGCCCGCCGCGCCGGCCCGCGCTGGCTGCGCCCGACCACGACGACCCGGTCCTCGAGTTCGGAGGCGTAGAGACCGAGCCATGGTTTTGGCGGCGAGCTGCGCCGCCCCAGCGTGGCGAGATCGTTGAGGATCGGCTTCAGCAGGTCGATCGGCACGATCATGTTGAGGTGCCCCTTGCGGCCTTCCTCGGCGCCTTGTTCGAGGTGAAGCGAGCCGACGCCGATCAGCGCGCCGTCCTCGTCGATGCAGGCGCATCCGCCCCAATTGGGGTGAGCCGGCGCCGTGTAGATCGCGTCGTCGAGCACATATTCCCAATAGCCGGCGAATTCCTGCCGCGCGACGATGCGCGCCGCCACGCAGCGTTCGCGCCCGCCTGCGCCCGCGACCACGACGGAATCGCCCGCCTTGGCCTTCGAGGAATCGCCCAGCGGCATGGCGGGCAGATCAAGATGGGCGAGCGCCTGCACGAGTCCGAAGCCGCTCTCCTGATCATAGGCGAGCACATGGCCGGGAAAGGTGCGCCCGTCGTTGGCGCGCAGCCAGATCTCCTCCGCCTCGGTGATGAGATAGCCGATCGTCAGGATGAGCCCGTCTTCGCGGATCACCACGCCATTGCCCGCGCGCAGCGTGCCGAGCGTGTCGGCGGTGAAGGCGTCCTCGGGAATATGCGCCGTCAGCGACACCACGGAGGACAGGGCCGTGTCCAGGTCATAGGAATAATCCTCCGACCTCGGCTGCAGGCCGGACGGGATTTTCCAGTCGGGCTGGGACATCCGCTGCTCCTCCGTTAGACCGCATCTTGGGGCGCCCCCGCCGCGCAGTCCAGCGCAGCGGAAACGCGAAGCGGTCGGGCGGGGGTTCCGCGGCGCGGTTAGCGGCAGACCTTGACGTTGCGCGCGGTGACGTAATTCCCCCAGCGGTCATAAAGGTCCTGACGGCGCCATTCGCAATAAGGGGCCGGCTGATAGGCGTGGTGGTAATAGGGGTCATAGCCATAGGCAGGCGCCGGGCGCGCCCGCGCGGAGCTTGCGAGGGCTGCCCCGCCGATGAAGCCGATCGCCGCTCCGACGGCCAGCGCCGCGCCGCGATTGCCCCGACGGGCGTGGCGATGATGGTGGCGCGCCGGCGCATGGTGAAACGCCGCGCGGCGGCGGTATTGCACCTGCTCCACAAGCGGTTGCGCGCCGCCCTTCAGTTCGGGGGCGAGGCCGAGGCCCGCGCCTGCGGGAAAAGCCGCCGCGGGGGCGGGGGCCAACGCGAGACCGGCGGCGAAGAACGCAACGCCTGCGCCGGCGACGACACCTTTCATGATCGACATGCTGCCATCTCCTGTTCCACGACCGCCGCTTGACCCTCACCATAGCACGCCGGCCGCCGGCGCCAAGCTCCCGCCGATGAGATAAGGCGCGCCGTCACTCGCGCGGCAGGTCGGGGCGGCTGCGCAGATAGAGCGCGATGGCGCCCAGCGCCGCCAGAAGCAGCCCGCCGACGATGAAAAAGCTCGCGCCCAGGCCCGCGCCCGCGGCGACGAGGCCCATGAAGGGCGGCGTGGTGGCGGCGGCCGCGCGGTTGGCCGTGGTGCGCAGCGCCGCGCCCTTGCCCTGCGAGCCTTCGCCCGACGCCTTGATGAGCATGGACAGCATGAGCGGCTGGCTCACGCCGGTGCACAGGCCGCGCAGCGCCGCCACCGCCGCGAGGGCCGCGAAGGAATGAAGAAGCGGCGTGCAGGCGATGAAGACGACCGCGCCCGCCGACGAGATGATGAGCGCCCACATGGGCGCGATGCGTTTCGTCACCGTCGTCAGCATGAGCGAGCTCGCCGCCGCCGCCGCCGCGGAGATCGTCATCAGCGTGCCGATCTGCGTGGCGGAGAATCCCTCAAGCGTCAGATAGAGCGGATAGAAGGAATCCTGCACGCTCGAGGCGGCGATGCGGATGACGGTGACGAGCAGGACCGCCGTCATCGCCGGCGCGCCGGCAAGCGCGAAAGCGGCCTTGTAATCGCGCACGCGGGGCAGAGCGTCGCGCACTTTAAAGCCGCGCAACGCGCCCGATCCCATGGTCTGCAGACGCGGCGTCCAGAACGAGGCGACCACGGTGCCGAGCGCCCACAGCGCGAGAAATCCAAAGCCGCCCGCCACGCCCAGATGGTCCCATGCGAGGCCGACGAGCGGAGGGCCGGTGAAACTGCCCATGCGGATCGCGAAGGCGAAGCGGCCGGCGTAAAGATGCTCGCCGCGCAAGGCCTGGCCGAACAGCGTCTGCGCGCCAAGCCAGCCCATCGAACTGCCGAAGCCGCTGATCATCTGCAGCGCGAACACCGCAGGCAGCCAGCCCGCCACGGGAAACAGCGGCAGCGCGATCACCGACAGCATGGCGCAGAAGATCATCAGCCGGCGCGCGCCGAAACGATCCATCAGGGCGCCGCCGTGGATGGCGAGGAAAAAGGGCAGGATATGCTTGGCGCCGATGATGACGCCGATCGTCGCCGCGCTCGCCCCCTGGCTGGCCAGCCAGACCGGCAGGACGATGGAGGCGACGTCCGTCAGGCTGCTGGCGAAGAAGCCCACAGCATAAACGGAGCCCTGGGTGCGCCAGGGCGCTTGCGCCTTCATGTCCACCGCTTCCTCGCTTTGTTCTTATTGGGCGGGGGCTTCGAATCCGCAGTCTCCCGTAGAAATACGATAAGCGAGACCGGCCCGCGCGCAAACGCCGCGGAAAAAGAAAAACCGCGCGAGGGGGATCGCGCGGTTTGGTCCGTTGGATGGGCGCTGGGGGAAACGCCCCGGACTTGTCCCAGTTACGCGATGGCTTTGCAGCCGGATCAGCCTTCCGGCTCGCTTTCGGGGCGGATTCTTGCTAGAGCGCACCAGTGCGCGCTGGTGAAGCGCGCCCTTTTCCCCCCGCGCGTGTCGCCGACGGACGCCAGATGACCGACTTTATCCGCGAAGTTGACGAGGAATATCGTCGCGATCGAGCCATACAGGCTTGGAAACGCTACCAAAACTGGATCATTGCCGGGGCGCTTCTCATCATCGCCGCCGCCGGCGGCTGGCGCTGGAACGAACACCGCCAGCGGCTCGCCGCCGAACAGGCGGGCTCGCGCTTCGAGGCGGCGATCCAGCTTGGCCGCGAGGGCAAGGACAAGGAGGCGGAGGACGCCTTCCTCGAAATCGCGCGCTCGGGCCCTCCCGGCTATGCGATGCTGGCCCGTTTCCGGGCCGCCGCTGAGATCGGCCTGCGCGATCCCGCCGAGGCCGTGAAAATCTATGACGCGCTCGCCGCCGACGGCTCCGTCGACCTGCTGCTGCAAAGCGCCGCCCGCCTGCGCGCGGCCTATCTGCGGGTCGATTCCGCCGATGCGGCCGAAATGAAGCGCCGCGTCGAGCCGCTGGCCGCCCCGACCGGACCCTTCCGCCATTCCGCGCGCGAATTGATGGGCCTCTCCGCCCTGCGCGCTGGCGACATGGAGGGCGCAGGGCGCTGGTTCGACATGATCGTCGCCGATCCGCAGGCGCCGCAGGGCCTGCGCGAACGCGCCGGCGCCATGCTCGGCCTTGTCGCGAGCGGGGCCAAGACAGGCGCCAATGCGGGCGCGGATACGGCGACCTCGCCGAACAAGTAAGCGCGGCTCGGAGTTTCAGCCGCGGAGCGGAGCGTATGTCTTTCACCATCGCCATCATCGGGCGGCCCAACGTCGGCAAGTCGACGCTGTTCAACCGCCTCGTCGGAAAGAAACTGGCGCTGGTGGATGACCAGCCCGGCGTCACGCGCGACCGTCGCGAGGGCGACGCGCGCCTCGCCGACCTGTCCTTCAAGGTGATCGACACCGCCGGTCTCGAACAGGGCGACGAGGCGTCCTTGTCCGGGCGCATGCGCGCGCAGACCGAAGCCGCCATCGAGGCGGCGGACGCCGTGTTCTTCGTGGTGGACGCGCGGGTGGGCGTGACGCCCACCGACCGCCATTTCGCCGAACTCGTGCGCCGCGCCGACAAGCCGATCATCCTGCTCGCCAACAAGGCGGAGGGAAAGCAGGGCGAGGCCGGCGCGCTCGACGCCTGGGAGTTGGGGCTGGGCGAGCCCGTGCCCTTGTCCGCCGAGCACGGCGATGGTTTCGGCGCGCTCTACGAGGCGCTGCTCGCCGCTCTGCCGGAGGCCACCGCGCCGCAGGACGAGGCGGCGGAGGACGACGAGGCGCGCCCCGTCTTCGACGAGGAGGAGGACGGCAGCGAGCTTGATCTCACCAAGCCGCTGCGCATCGCCGTCGTCGGCAGGCCCAATGCGGGCAAGTCGACCCTCATCAACCGCATCCTCGGCGAGGAGCGTTTGCTGACGGGGCCGGAGGCCGGCATCACACGCGATTCCATCGGCGTGGATTTCGCCTGGACGAGCCGCGAGGGCGCGACGCGCGCGATGCGCCTGTGGGACACGGCGGGCCTGCGCCGGCGCGCGAACGTGCAGGACAAGCTCGAAAAGCTCGCCGCCGCCGACGCCTTGCGCGCGGTGCGCTTCGCCGAGGTCGTCGTGGTTCTGCTTGACGCCACGATCCCGTTCGAGAAGCAGGACCTCACCATCGCAGACCTCACCGAGCGCGAGGGCAGGGCGGTGGTGATCGGCCTCAACAAATGGGACCTCATCCCCGATCCGGGCAAGAAACTGCAGGAGCTGCGCGAGGAGGCCGACCGCCTTCTGCCGCAATTGCGCGGCGCGCCCGTCGTGCCGGTGTCGGGCCTCATGGGCTCCGGCCTCGACAAGCTGATGCAGGCGATCACGCGCGTGCATGAAACCTGGAACAAGCGCATCTCCACCGGCAAGCTCAATCGCTGGCTCACCGCCGTGGTGGAGCGCACGCCGCCGCCGGCGGTGTCCGGCCGGCGCATCAAGATCCGTTACATGACGCAGCCGAAGGCGCGCCCGCCTTACTTCGTCATCTTCGGCAATCAGCTCGACGCGCTACCGACCAGCTACGAGCGTTTCCTCATCAACGGCCTGCGCCAGACCTTCGATCTGCCGGGCGTGCCGATCCGCATCTCCAAGCGCATGACGGACAATCCCTACGGCACGAAGGGCAAGCGCAAGATCTACTGACGGCGCCGCCTTTGGCCCGCGCGCGTCCCCGCGCGCATCGCAGTGGACCGCGCGCGTCCCCGCGCGCATTGTAGTGGACCGCGCGCGTCCCCGCGCGGATGCGCCCGAGAAGAACTAGACAGGCGCCTGAAAGCGCTTCACCGCGCCGGTCTGCGCATCGAACAGCACGCCGGTGTGCGGCCAGTCCGCCGCGCAGGGCGCAAGCAGGCGCGGCGCGATCTCTTCCGGCGCAGGCACGCTTGCAGGATCTTCGCCGGGCAGAAGCTGCGTGCGCATGCGCGTGCGCGTCGGCCCCGGCGTCGCCAGCGTCACGCGAATGTTCGACACATTGGCGATTTCCGCCGCATAGGTGCGCCCCAGCGTCTCCAGCGCGGATTTCGTGGCCGCATAGACGCCGCGATAGGCGGGCATGTCCGCGCGGTGGCCGGCGCTCGACGTGATGAGCACGACGCGACCGGCGTCGGACTTGCGCAGCGGCATGTCGAGCGAGCGGATGAGCCGCCAGTTCGCGGTCACGTTGATCGCGAAGGCTTCCTCGAATTGCGGCGGATCGATATGGGAGAGCGGCGAGATCGGGCCGAGAACGCCCGCATTGCCCACCAGAACGTCGAGGCGGCCCCAGCGTTCGTGGATCGCAAGCCCCAGTCGGTCGAGCGCCTCGCCGTCGCGCAGGTCGCAGGGAACGAGCATCGCCTGTCCGCCGCCCGCGCGGATCTCGTCGTCGAGCGCCTCAAGCCCGCCCTGCGTGCGCGCCAGCGCGATCACATGCGCGCCCCCGCGCGCGAGTTCGACGGCGAGCGCGCGGCCGATCCCGCGCGAGGCGCCCGTGACGAGGGCGATGCGATTTTCGAAACGGCGCGACATGATGCGGCGGGCGTCCTCAGCCGGCTTCCGCCAGCAGCGACAATTGCTGACGGCTGGGCTGGCCCGAAATATCGGTGAGGGAGGTGGGATAATCGCCCGTGAAGCAATGGTCGGTGAATTGCGGACGGCTCGCGTCGCGCCCGTCGTAGCCCATCGCGCGATAGATGCCGTCCACCGAGAGGAAGGCGAGCGAATCCGCGCCCACATAGCGGCGCATGCCTTCAATGTCGATCACGCCGTCCTTCGTCATCTGCGCGGCGAGCAGTTTCTCCTGCTGCGGCGTGTCGATGCCGTAATAGTCGGGATGGGTGATCGGCGGCGAGGAAATGCGGAAATGCACCTCGCGCGCGCCGGCTTCGCGCATCATCTGCACGATCTTCACCGAGGTCGTGCCGCGCACGATGGAATCGTCGATCAGCACGATGCGCTTGCCCGCGACCACATTGCGGTTCGCGCTGTGCTTGAGGCGCACGCCCAGCTCGCGAATGGATTGCGTGGGCTGGATGAAGGTGCGGCCGACGTAATGGTTGCGGATGATGCCCAGTTCGAACGGCAGGCCCGATTGCTGCGAGAAGCCGATGGCGGCGGGCACGCCGGAATCGGGCACCGGCACCACGATGTCGGCGTCCACGCCCGCCTCGCGGGCGAGCTGCGCGCCCATGAGCTTGCGCACGTCATAGACGGAGCGCCCGTGCACGATGGAATCGGGGCGCGCGAAATAGATGTATTCGAAGATGCAGGGGCGCATCGGTTGCGGCGGGAAGGGCTTGTGGCTCTCCACGCCGTCCTCC
>CAZYBF010000042.1:0-26333 GCA_964645525.1 uncultured Beijerinckia sp. | reverse complement strand
TTCGCGCGTCTCCTCGATGGAGAGTTGCGAACCATACCAATAGGCGTTCTTGCCGTGGCCATAGAGCAGCACGCCAAGCTCGTCGACGCCGCTGACGATCTCCTTTTCGGTGAGGATATGATGCTCGTCCTGCACCACGCCCGCACGGCCGAACAACTCGTGCAACGACAGCACCGCGTCATCAGCCGGATGATAGGCGTAATGGCAGGTGGGGCGATAGACGACCTTCTCGCCATCGCGCACGGTGTAATAGTCCGCGATGGAGATGGACTCGTTGTGGGTGACGAGGAAACCATATTGCGGGCCGGGCGTCGGGCACCAGGAGCGCACGCGCGTATTGGCGCCGGGCTGGTTGAGATAGATCGCCGCGCCGCAGCCAGCCTTGTGGGTTCCGGCGTTGGCGGGCATCCACTTTTCATGGGTGCCCCAACCCAGTTCCGCAGGCTGCATGCCTTCCGACAGGAAGCCCTCGACCGACCAGGTGTTGACGAAAACCTGAATGGGCTTGGGGCTTTTCGCGCGCTGCGTGTCGCGCTCGGCGATATGCACGCCCTTCACGCCCAGCGTCTGCGCGAGCTTCGCCCAATCCTCGCGGCTCTTCGGCTCAGGCGCGTTCACGCCCAGATCGCGCGCGAGGTTCACCAGCGCCTGTTTCACGAACCAGGACACCATGCCCGGATTGGCGCCGCAGCAGGAGACGGCCGTCACGCCGCCGGGATTCTTGCGACGCGCGGCGAGCACGGTCTCGCGCAGCGCGTAATTCGTGCGCTTCTCCGGCCCCATCGACTTGTCGAAGTAAAAGCCCGGCCAGGGCTCCACCACCGTGTCGATATAGAGCGCGCCGATCTCGCGGCAGAACTCCATGATCGCGAGCGAAGACGTGTCCACCGACAGGTTGACGCAAAAGCCCTGCCCGCCGCCGGCGGTGAGCAGCGGCCCCAGCAGCTCGCGATAATTCTCGCGCGTCACGGCTTCCTTGACGAAGCGCGCGCCGTGCTTCTCAGCGATGGCGCGGTCGGAATCGTCGGGATCGACCACCACGAGGCGGGCCTTGTCGAACTGGAAATGCCGCTCGATCAGCGGCAGCGTTCCCTTGCCGATGGAGCCGAAGCCGATCATCACGACCGGACCCTCGATGCGTCCGTGAACGGGCCAATTCGCCATGCCAAATCTCCTGAAACCGCAGGGAGCCGCCGGTGGCGTCGCCCTGAACCTGGGTGGATGAACCAAACGGGGCGCGCCCCGTCAACGAGGAATGCCGCTCACGCGGCCAAGGCGCCTGCGCCCTCGGCGCTTGCGCCCGTCGGCCGCACGAGCCCGCTTGCTTTCGCAAGCGCGCCCGGCGCGAGCTCAAGCGCGAGAAAGCGCGCCCGCTCCACCGGGCCCGGCAGGTCGAGATCGCGCGTCAGCGCAGCGGAAAAACCAAACCGCGCGTAATAGGGCGCATCGCCCACGAGCAGGACGGCGCGATGGCCGAGCGCGGCGGCGCGGGCGAGCGCCATGCGCATGAGCGCGCCCCCGACGCCCATGGCGCGATGAGAGGCGGCGACCGCGAGCGGGCCGAGCAGGAGCGCGGGCGCGCCGCCCGCATCCACCGGCCACAGACGAACCGTGCCCACCAGGGCGCCCTCATGAAAGGCGGCGAGCGCAAGCCCGCGCGCGGGCGCCCGCCCGGCGCGCAGCGCCTCGCTGGTCTTGGCGAAACGCGCAGGGCCGAACGCCTCGTCGAGCAGGCGCTCGCGCGCGCTGACGTCGCCGGCGCGCTCCTCGCGGATGACGAGCGGCGAACGCCCCGCATGCGGGCGCAGCAGCGCGAAAGCGTAATTCGGGGCGCGCGCGCCCTTGCGCGGGCGGACGAAAGCGGTCCTCAGGCGCAGGCGCGCAAGCGGATTTTTGGCGCGCGAAGGCGCGCGACGCAACAAGGTCATCCGACCCTCCTTGAGGCGGTCAGCGACCCTCGCACCCCGTGGGGCCGTTCGGGACGATTGCGGTGAAGGGGACCGCGCGCGAGCCGCGCGATCCAGAACAGGCCCGCAGGCCCGCGCCGTCAGATGACGTGCGTCTCCAGCGGCGGGAAGCCGTTGAAGCCGACGGCCGAATAGGTCGTCGTATAGGCGCCCGTCCCCTCGATCAGCACTTTCGCGCCGACCTCGAGGCTCACGGGAAGGAGATAGGGCTCCTTCTCGTAGAGCACGTCGACGGAATCGCAGGTCGGGCCGGCGATCACGCAGGGCTCCGTCTCCTCGCCGTCCGCCGGCGTGCGGATGGGATAGCGGATCATCTCGTCCATGGTCTCGGCGAGCCCGTTGAACTTGCCGATGTCGAGATAGACCCACTTCACCTTGTCGTCCGCAGACTTCTTCGACACCAGCACCACTTCCGCCTCGATCACGCCGGCGCTGCCGACCATGCCGCGGCCCGGCTCGATGATGGTTTCGGGAATGCGGTTGCCGAAGTGCTTGCGCAGCGACCGGAAGATCGCCTGGCCGTATTGCTTCACGGCCGGAACGTCCTTCAGGTACTTCGTCGGGAAGCCGCCGCCCAGATTGACCATCTGGAGGTGAATGCCGCGCTCGGCGAGCTCGCGGAAGATCGCGGAGGACGCCGCGAGCGCCGCGTCCCACATGCGCGGATTGCGCTGCTGCGAACCCACGTGGAAAGACACGCCATAGGCCTGCAGGCCGAGACGATGCGCATGTTCGAGCACGCCGGTCGCCATTTCAGGCGCGCAGCCGAACTTGCGCGACAGCGGCCATTCGGCGCCGTCGCCGTCGCACAGGATGCGGCAGAACACTTTCGAGCCGGGAGCCACACGCGCGATCTTCTCGACCTCCGCCTCGCAATCCACCGCGAAAAGGCGAATGCCCAGCGCATAGGCGCGCGCGACGTCGCGCTCTTTCTTGATCGTGTTGCCGAAGCTGATGCGCTCGGGCGCGCAGCCGGTCGCCAGCACCTGCTCGATCTCCACCACCGAGGCGGTGTCGAAGCAGGAGCCCAGACGCGCGAGCAGGTTCAGCACTTCCGGCTGCGGGTTCGCCTTCACGGCGTAGAACACGCGCGTGTCCGGCAGAGCCTTCGCGAAAGCGTTGTAATTGTCGCGCACGACATCGAGGTCCACGACGAGGCAAGGCCCGTTGTCGCGGCCTTCCTCGCGGCGTCGGCGCAGAAACTCCATAATGCGATCGGTCATCGCGGCATCCCCCAAGGCGCGGCCCGGCCGCGCGCGTCGTCAGTCCATGGGTGGCCGAACGCCTTCGCCGGAACGCCGCTGTGGAGGCGGCGGACTGCGCATACGTCCGACCGGGACCGTCCTGCGGCGAACATGCCGTAGAGCGATCCGGTGCAGCGCCGTGGACACGTCAAGCCAAGAAGGCGATCAGCCGTCCTGGGTCTTCGTGGCCTTCGCTTGGAAAGGGGGAACCCCGATCCGCACGCCCGGCAAGAGAGACAAGCCTCTTCGGTACGTCGGCCTTTGGAGGGGCCGACAGAGACGAAAAAGCCCGGTCCGTCGTTGCTTTAAGTCGCGTCCCCCGTTTGGCGGGGTTCGCCGGTTCGCCTCCGGCTGCCGGTTTTGAGCGACGGTTGACCGGCCTCTTGTCCGGATCCCCGCCGACCGACACACGACCACAGGCACGTGCGATTTGGGCAAAACGGAAAATATGCAAGCCGCCCCCCAGATCAAGCGGTTTTTTGCCCTGCGCCCAAAAAACTTGCGCCCCTGTGGCGCGCGGGGCGCGCACCCCCGCCCCGGCCGGCGTTCACCGCGCCGCAGGACGGCGCTTGCCGGGCGCGCGGAACATGATTAGGCAATCGGCCAGACCATCCGCCCACCCCCGGAAACCCATGACGGAACTCGACCGCCGCTCGCTTCTCGCCGGCCTCGCCATTTCGGCCGCAGCCGTTTCCGGCGACGCCCTCGCCCAGCAGGGCCAGCCGGCCCAGCCCGCCCCGCAGCAGCCGCGCCCCGCGCCCCCGCAGGCGCCCTTCGGCTATGACGACGTGGTGCGCCGGGCGCGCGACGTCTCGGCCGCGCCCTTCGACGGCCAGGTTCCGCCGCTGCCCGAACAGCTCGCCCGGCTCGACTTCGACGCCTGGCGCGAGATCCGCTTCCGCTCGGACCGCGCGCTGCTTGGCAATGCGGGCGGGCGGTTCCGCCTGCAATTGTTCCACCTCGGCCATTTGTTCCTGAAGCCGGTGACGATCAACACGGTGAAGGACGGGGTGGCGACGCCCATTCCCTACACCGCGAACCTGTTCGACTACGGCCGCACGAGGTTCGACAAGCCGCTGCCCGTCAACATGGGCTTCGCGGGCTTCCGCGTGCATTACCCGCTCAACGATCCGCGCGGCTCGGACGAATTGCTCTCCTTCATCGGCTCCAGCTATTTCCGCTGGCTCGGACGCGCGCAGAAATACGGACTGTCCGCGCGCGGGCTCGCGCTGGGCACGGGCCTGCTCGACAACAAGGAGGAGTTCCCCTTCTTCCGCGAGTTCTGGATCGACACGCCGGACGCCAACACGGATTCGATCACGATCTACGCGCTGCTCGACTCGCCCTCCGTGTCGGGCGCCTACAAATTCGTCTTCCATCCCGGCCCCGACTCGCCGGTGGACGTGGAGGCGACGCTGTTCCCGCGCAAGCCGCTGCCCCTGCTCGGCATGGCGCCGCTGACCTCCATGTTCTTCCTCGGCGAGAACGATCGCCACATGAACGCGCCGAACAAATACGACGAGTTCCGCGCGGAGCTGCACGATTCCGACGGCCTGCTGATCCAGACCGACAAGGGCGAATGGATCTGGCGGCCGATCCGCAATCCGCTCATTCAGGAAGTGCATAATTTCAACGTCACCGACGTGCGCGGCTTCGGCCTGATGCAGCGCGACAGGCGCTTCGAACATTATCAGGACATCGAGCTCGCCTATGAGGAGCGCCCCTCCTACTGGATCGAGCCGGTGGGCAAATGGGGCGAGGGACGCATTGAGCTGATCGAACTCGCCACCAAGGACGAGACCTTCGACAACATCATCGTCGCCTTCGTGCCCAACAAGACGATCGAGCCCGGCAAGCCGTTCACCTTCGCCTATCGCATGCGCTCGCTCGCCGACGGCGGCGAACTGCACCGGCTCGGGCGCACGGTGAACACGTTCACCGCGCCCGCCTTCGCGCTTGGCTCCGCCGAGGCCCAGCGCGCCAACACGCGCCGCTTCCTCGTCGACTTCGCCGAGGGCGACATGGCCTATTACCTCAACCAGCCGAACGCGGTTGAGATCGTCGCCTCGGCGGTGGACGGCAAGGTGCTGCGCACCTTCCTCGTCCCCAATCCCGCGATCAAGGGTTTCCGCGCCATGATCGACGTGGAGCTGGACCCGGAGAAGCACACTTACGTGAACTGCTATCTCAAGTCCGGCCAGCGCGTGCTGACCGAGACGTGGAGCTGGTCCTGGAAGATCTACAATCTGTGAGAGCGCGGCGGGCCGCTCGCCCGCCAGCCCGCGCTTTCGCCGCAATCGGCCCGCCCTCCGGCGGGCCTTTTGCATTCCGGCCCTTGCTTGGCGCGCCTCCAAGCGCCACAAACAGGGCGTCCAGACTTCATTCCGGGGGCCCGCATCGGCCAAAAGGAGGCGACGTGAAACGTTCCAAGCTTATTCTGGCGGCTGTCGCCGCCTTCTCGGTCCCGCTTGCGGGACACGCCCTCGCCCAAAGCGGCCAGAAGCCGCTCGACAAGGTGAACTTCGCCACCAATTGGCTGCCGCAGGCCGAACATGGCGGCCATTATCAGGCGGTCGCGGACGGCACCTATGCGCGCTACGGGCTCGACGTGACGATCACGCCGGGCGGTCCGCAGGCCAACAACCGCATGGCGCTCGTGGCCGGCAAGGCCGATTTCTACATGACGGCGAACCTGATCCCCTCCTTCAGCGCGCTGGAGCAGAAGATTCCGGTCGTCGCCGTCGCCTCGATCTTCCAGAAGGATCCCTTCGTCTTCATGTCCCATCCGGGGCAAGGCTTCGACCGCTGGGAGGACCTGAGCAAGGCCACCGCTTTCGTGGGCGCCGAGGCGATGGCGGGGATCTTCCAATGGCTCAGGCAGGAATACGGTTTCCGTGAGTCGAACGTGAAGCCCTATACGTTCAACCCCGCGCCGTTCATCGCCGACAAGAAATCGATCCAGCAGGGCTATCTCACCTCCGAGCCCTTCGCGGTGGAGCAGGCGGGCAAGTTCCGGCCCAATATCTTCCTCGCCGCCGACCACGGCTTTGACACCTATTCCACCCTGATCGAGGCGCGCCGCGACACGGTGGAGAAGCGCCCCGACCTCGTGCAGCGCTTCGTCGACGCCTCCATCATCGGCTGGTACAATTATCTCTACGGCGACAATGCGGCGGCCAATGCGCGCATCAAGCGCGAGAACCCGGACATGAGCGACGCGCAGATCGCCTTCTCGATCGCGAAGATGAAGGAATACGGCGTCGTGGATTCCGGCGATTCCCTCACGCAGGGAATCGGCGCGATGACGGACGCGCGCGTGAAGAGCTTCTACGACAAGATGACGAAAGCCGGCGTGATCAAGCCCGGCCTCGACCTCTCGGCCGCCTATACGCTGCGCTTCGTGAACAAGGGCGTCGGGCTCAATCTGCGCCCTCAGGACTCGCGTTCAAAGGAGTCGGGCTCCAAGGACTCGGGTTCAAAGGACTCGGGAACGCCGCGGTGAGCGCGCACGCGCGGGCGGCGGACGCGCCGCTCGTCTCCCTGCGCGGCGTCGGCAAGGTCTTCGACAACGGCGTGCGCGCGCTGGAAAGCCTCGACCTCGACGTGCGCGAAGGCGAGACGCTGACGCTCCTCGGCCCTTCCGGCTGCGGCAAATCCACGGCCTTGCGCATGATCGCGGGGCTTGCGCGCCCCAGCGAGGGCGAGGTGGTCTGGCGCGACGCCGCCCAGCCGGAAATCGGCTTCGTCTTTCAGGAGCCCACGCTGATGCCCTGGGCGAGCGTGGAGGACAATGTGTGGCTGCCCTTGCGCCTGCGCGGCGTCTCGAAGTCGCGCGCGCAAGATCCCGTGCGCGAGGCGCTGGAGCGCGTGGGCCTTGGCGATTTCGCCCACAGCCTGCCGCGCGAATTGTCCGGCGGCATGAAGATGCGCGTCTCCATCGCCCGCGCGCTTGTCACGCGCCCCGCCCTTCTGCTGCTCGACGAACCTTTCGCCGCGCTCGACGAGATCACGCGCTTCCGGCTCAACGACGATCTTCTGCGGCTGCGCGAGGAGCTGAAGGCGACCATCGTCTTCGTCACCCATTCGGTCTATGAGAGCGTCTATCTCTCCACGCGCATCTGCGCCTTCAGCGCGCGGCCGGGCCGCGTCACGCAGGAATTGCGCGTGGAGGCGCAAGGCCCGCGCGACGCCGCCTTTCGCGCAAGCCCGTTGTTCGCCCAGACCTGCGAGAGCGCATCCGCCGCGCTCGAGCGCGCCTATGTGCGGGAGGGCGCGCCATGAAAGAGACGATGATCCGTCGCGTGGAGCGCGTCGCGCCCTGGCTCGCCTTCGCGCTCGCTCTCCTCGCATGGGAAACGCTGGTGCGCGTCAACGAGACGCCGCCCTATATCCTGCCGGCGCCGAGCCTTGTGCTGCGCACGCTGGCCGCCGATTGGGAGATTCTCTCCGCCGCCTTGCTGGTGACGCTGCGCACCACTTTGCTGGCGCTCGCGCTGGCGACCTTCGGCGGCCTCGCCCTCGCCCTTGTGTTCGCGCGCTGGCGCTGGGCGGAGCGCGCGCTCTTTCCCTTCGCCGTGGTGCTGCAGGTGACGCCCGTCATCGCCATCGCGCCCCTGCTGCTCGTCTATCTGGACACGGAGGCGGCGGTGCTGGCCTGCGCCTTCATCGTGGCCTTCTTCCCCATCCTCTCCAATGCGGTGCTGGGGCTGCGCTCGGCCGACCGCAATCTGGTGGAGCTCTACGCCCTCTACCGCGCGGGCCCCTGGGCGCAATTGCGCCTACTGCGCCTGCCTTCGGCCCTGCCCTATTTCCTGGGCGGGCTGCGCATCGGCGGCGGGCTGGCGCTGATCGGCGCCATTGTGGCGGAGATCGCGGCCGGAGCGGCGGGCAAGGGGGCGGGACTGGCCTTCCGCATCGCGGAAGCGGGCTATAGGCTCAACGTGCCGCGCATGTTCGCCGCGCTCGCGCTCGTGTCGCTGGCCGGCATCGCCATCCACCTCGCCTTCTCGCTCCTGTCGCGCCTCGCCCTGCGGCGCTGGCACGACAGCGAGGCCTGAACGCATCGCCCCAGCGCGGCGGGACCCGACCACGAGACCGACCACGAGACCGACTACAAGACCGACTACAAGACTCTTGCGCCGCCACGTCCATGGCCTAATTCATGGTTCAGACCGCGACGCCTGCGCGCGCCGCGCCAAGACGGAAGGAAGGACGAACGAACATGACCCAATCCGCCCACATCAGCCGCCGCGCGCTTCTGGCCGGCGCCGCCGCCCTTGGCGGAGCCCTCGCGCTCGCCCCCCATGGCGCCTTCGCGCAGGCCAAATATCCCGACCAGCCGATCAAGGTCGTCGTGCCCTTCGGCGCGGGCGGCGTGGGCGATGTGACCGCGCGCATCGTGGGCGAGAAGCTCGGCGGCGTTTTGGGCCAGCGCATCGTGATCGAGAACCAGCCCGCCGCCGGCGGCATCACCGCCGCCCAGAACGTGCTGCGCGCGCCCGCCGACGGCTACACCGTGGCGCTGTTCTCCAACGGCACCGCGGTCAGCGTGGGCCTGTTCAACAAACTGCCCTTCGATCCGGTCAACCAGTTCAAGCCCGTCTCGTCGATGGGCTATTTCGATTTCATCTTCGCCACCAGCGCCGACAAGCCCTACAAGACCATGGCCGACCTTCTGAAGGCGGCGAAGGACAAGCCCGGCGCCCTCAACATCGGCACCGTCGTGGTGGGCTCGACGCAGAACCTCACCGGGGAATTGTTCAAGACATCCGCCGGAATCGACGCGCGCATCGTGCCCTTCAAGACGACGCCGGACCTGCTCATGTCCACCATGCGCGGCGACGTGGACGTGATGATCGATTCCTTCGCCTCGCTGAAGACCAATCTCGAGGACGGCAAGATCCGCGCCCTCGCGACCTCCGCCGCTACGCGCTCGCCGGCGCTGCCGAACGTCCCGACGGTGGCGGAAAGCGGCGTGCCGGGCTTCGACGTCGTGTCCTGGAACGCCTTCTTCGTGCACGCCGACACGCCGCAGCCGATCATCAATGCGCTCAACGCAGGCCTCAAGACGGCGCTTGAAGATCCCGACACGAAAAAGCGCGCGCTGGAGCTGGGCATCGACGCGCGCCATTCCACGCCGCAGGAGATCGGCAAGCGCCTCGCCGACGACATCGCCAAATGGACGGCGGTGATCGAGAAGGCCGGCGTCGAGAAGCGCTGAGCCATGACGCGCCCCCACGTCCTCGTCCCCGCCCCGCTGCCGCAGATCATTCAGGACGCGCTCGACGCGCGTTTCGAGGCGCACCGCGTCTATGCGGCGCCTGACCGCGACGCCGCAGTGGCGGCGGCGGCGGCCGCGGGCGCGCGCGCCATCGTGACCGGCGTGCCCATCCTGTGCGAGGACGTGCATGCGCCCGTCACCGCCGAATTGATGGACCGCCTGCCCCAGCTCGAACTGATCGCCAATCTCGGCGTCGGCTATGACAACATCGACGCGGCGGCGGCGGCCCAGCGCGGGATCATCGTCACCAACACGCCCGACGTGCTGACCGAGGAGACCGCCGACACCGCCTTCGGCCTGTTGCTGATGGCGGTGCGCCAGCTCCATCGCGCGGAACGCTTCGTGCGCGAGGGGCGCTGGCTGTCGGGCCAGTTCGAACTGACCGCCTCCCTGCGCGGGCGCGTGATGGGCGTGCTGGGTCTCGGGCGCATCGGACAGGCGATCGCGCGCCGGGCGGAGGCCTTCGGCGTTCAGGTCGTCTATCACAACCGCAAGCCGGTCGAGGGCGCACGCTATCGCTATTTCGACGATCTCGTCGCCATGGCAAGCGCTTGCGACATTCTGACAGTCGCGGTTCCCGGCGGCGCGCAGACGCGCGGCGTCGTCGATGCGCGCGTGCTGGAGGCGCTGGGGCCCAACGGCGTGCTGATCAACATCGCCCGCGGCAGCGTGGTGGACGAGGCGGCGCTCATCGAAGCCCTGCGATCCGGCAAGATCCTGACCGCGGGCCTCGATGTGTTCGCCGACGAGCCGCGCGTGCCGCAGGCGCTCCTGGACATGGAGCGCGTCGTTCTCCTGCCCCATGTCGGCTCCGCCTCCCGCGCCACCCGCGACGCCATGAGCCTCGTGGTGGTGGAGAACCTCTATGCATGGGCGACCGGCGCGCAAATTCCCACCCCCGTGCCAGAGACGCCTTGGCGAAGGCCGCCAAAACAGGCAAGCTGAGTCGAGCCCGCCACAGGGAGGATTGAATGACCCCTCGCACGCGCATGCCGTCCTCAACGCGCCCTGCCCTCGCAGCGAGTTTCGCGGCGGCGGGACTGGCCGCGGCTTTCCTCGTCGCCGCCGCGGATCCCGCATCGGCGCAGGCGCGGCCTACGGACGCCGCCGGCCGCTATGCGGTGCTGCGTGAGGAGGGGCGCGACACGGGCTGCATGGTGACGCTGCATTCCACGCCGCGCGGCAAGGGCTTCCGCGCGCAGCTTGCGCCCGCCTGCCGCGATCAGGGCATCGTCGTGTTCGATCCCGTCGGCTGGTGGCTTGAAAGAGGCAAGCTGCATCTGCAGGCGCGCAAGGGCCACAACATCACGCTCGACCCCGAAGCCGGCGGCGCCTGGCTCAAGAAGGACGGCCGGCCGCTGGGCCTCAAGCGGATCTGACGCGCGCGCTTACAGCGCCTTGTGCATCACCAGCGCGTCCACGTCGCCAAGCGCGGGATGGGCGAAAGCGCGCGGGATGCGCGCGAGGGTCTGGAAGCCGAGCCGCGTCCACAAGGCCACGGCGCGCTCATTCGTGCTCACCACGAAATTGAACTGCATGGCGCGGAAGCCCTGCGCCCGCGCCCTCTCCTGCGAATCCGCGCACATGGCGCGCGCAACCCCGCGCCCCTGCGCGTCGCGCGCGGTCACATAGCCGCAATTGGCCACATGGGCGCCGCCGCCCTGCTGATTGGCGCGCAGATAATAGACGCCCGCCACGCGCCCCTGCTCCAGCGCGACGAAAGCCTGCCGGTCCGCGCCGAGCCAATAGGCGAGCGCGGCCTCCCGGCTCATGTCGCGCGGCAGAGCATAGGTCTCGCCGGCGCGGATCACCGGCTCGAGGATCGACCAGATCGCGGCCGCATCCTCCGGCCGTGCGGGACGGATCTCCATGCGCTCACTCGGCCGGGCGCGCGGCCGGCGGCGCAGCGGCGCCGGGCGCCTCCTCCTCGTCGCGCGGCCCCACGAAACGCGAGAAGGCGCGCCAGGAGAGGCGTCCCGCATCGTCCATGATGGTGAAGGCGGCAGGCACGAAGACAAGCGACAGCAGCGTGGACACGATCAAACCGCCCACAACGCCGATCGCCATGGGCGAGCGGAACTCGCCGCCGTCGCCAAGACCCAGCGCGGAGGGAAGCATGCCCGCGACCATGGCGATGGTCGTCATCACGATGGGGCGCGCGCGCTTGCGGCCCGCCTCGATGATCGCCTGCGTGCGGTCCATGCCGACCGCCATCTGTTCGACGGCGAAATCCACAAGCATGATCGCGTTCTTGGTGACGATGCCCATCAGCATGAGAATGCCGATCACCACCGGCATGGAGATCGCCTTGCCGGTGATGAGCAGCGCCAGAATGACGCCGCCCACCGACAGGGGAAGGGAGAACAGGATCGTGATGGGCTGCAGCACGCTGCCGAACAGCAGGATCAGCACCGCAAGCACCATCATGACGCCCGCGCCCATGGCCTGCGCGAAGCCCGCGAAGACTTCCTGCATCACTTCCGCGTCGCCCGCTTCGGTGATCTGCACGCCCGGCGGAAGGTTCTGCGCGAGCGGCAACGCATAGACGCGCGACAGCGCCTCGCCCAGCGCCGCAGAGCCCACGAGATCGGCCTCCACCGCCACGCGCCGCTGGCGGTCGAAGCGGGAAATGCTCGCCGGGCCTTCGCTGAAGGACACGTCCGCCACCGCAGAGAGCGGAACCGACCCGCCGCGCGCGGTCGCCACCCGCAGATTGGCGAGCGTGTCGAGATCCGAGCGCGCGTTGCGTTGCAGCGCCACCCGGATCGGCACAAGCCGGTCGCCCGCGTTGAACTTGGCGAGATTGGCGTCGTTGTCGCCGATCGTGGCGACGCGGATCGCCTCAGCCACCGCGTCGGTCGAGACGCCGAGCTCCGCGGCGCGGTCGTTGCGCGGCGTCACGCGGATTTCAGGCCGCTCCAGCGCGACGCTGGAGACCACGTTGGCGATGACGGGAATGCGCTTCATCTCGCTGGCGAGCTCAGCGCCCACGCGCTCAACTAACTGCGTGTCGGCGCCAAGGACGACGAGCGAAAGCGCGCGCTGGCCGTTGTCGTTGAGGAACCATGCGCGCACGTCGGGAACCCCGGCGAGCAAATCGCCCACCTCGCCCTCGATCTGCTTCTGCGTTTTCGAGCGCTTGCTCTTGTGCACGAGGTTGACGGTGAGCTGCGCCTTGCGCACTTCCGTCGCGCCAAGCCCGATGCGCCCGCCGTCCACGAACACGCTGCGCACCTCCGGCTTTTCGCGCAGGCGCGCCGAGATTTCGTCGACCGTGCGCATCGTGTCTTCGACGCGCGTGCCCGGCGGCAGCTCCACCGCCAGCAGAAGGCGCGCCACGTCTTCCGCCGGCAGGAACCCGGACGGCAGAAGCTTCGTCGCCTGAATGGAGCCCACGAAAATCGCAAGGCCCGCAAAGACGGTGAGGAAGCGGTGGCGCACGGAGAAGGCGACGAGCCGCGTATAGCGGCGCATGATCGCGCCCTCGGGCTTTTCCGCCTCATTATGCGGCGACAGGAAATAGGCCGCCAGCAAAGGCGTGATAAGCCGCGCCACCAGAAGCGAGAACAGGACCGCGACGGCGACCGTGAGGCCGAATTGTTTGAAATACTGGCCGGCGATTCCGCCCATGAAGCTCACCGGCGCGAACACGGCGACGATCGTCATGGTGATCGCGATCACGGCGAGGCCGATCTCGTCGGCGGCTTCCAGCGCGGCGCGCCAGGGCGATTTGCCCATATGCATATGGCGCACGATGTTCTCGATCTCGACGATGGCGTCGTCCACCAGAATGCCGGTGGCGAGCGTGAGGGCGAGCAGGCTCACGAGATTGAGCGAGAAGCCCATCATGCTCAGCGCCCAGAACGTGGGGAAGATCGAGAGCGGCAGGGCCAGCGCCGTGATCAGCGTCGCGCGCCAATTGCGCAGGAAGATGAACACGACGAGAACCGACAGAAGCGCGCCCTCGACGAGGGTCTGCATCGCCGACTTGTAATTGCCCAGCGTGTAATCGACATAGCTGTCGATCTGCTCGATGGCGACGCCCGGATGCGCCTTGCGCAACCCCTCCACCTTGGAGGCGACGAGCGCGGCCACGGTGGCGTCGCTCGCGCCGGTGGAGCGCAGCACGCCGAAGGCGACGACGGGGCGCCCGTCCAGTCGCGCGAAGCGCCGCGCCTCAGCGGCGCCGTCCGTCACATTGGCGAGATCCGACAAGCGCACATGGCGCCCGCCCGGCAGGGCGATCGTCGTGCCCGCGATGTCCTCCACCGTGCGCGCGCCCGCGAGCGTGCGGATCGATTGCTCAAGCCCGGACACTTCCCCGCGCCCGCCGCCGATGTCGGCGTTGGTGGCGCGCAATTGCCGGCTCACCTCGCCCGCCGTCACGCCGAGCGACAACAGCCGGTCGGGATCAAGCTCGACCCTGATCTCGCGATCCACGCCGCCGATGCGCTGCACCTGACCAACGCCGCGCAGACCCTGCAACGCGCGCGCCGCCACGTCGTCGACGAACCATGAAAGCTGCTCAAGGCTCATGTTCGGCGAGGAGACCGCGAAGGTGACGATGGGCAGGCCGGCGATGTCGAGGCGCTGGACGATCGGCTCCTCGATCGTGCGGGGAAGATCGGCGCGGATCTTCGCGATGGCGTCCTTGACGTCGTTGATGGCGCGGTCCGAATTCACCTCGAGACGGAACTCGATGGTCGTCTGCGACAAGGCGTCGGAAATGGAGGAGGTGACGCGCTTCACGCCGGCGATGCCGGCCACCGAATCCTCGACCTTCTTCGTGACCTGCGATTCCAGCTCCGAAGGCGCCGCGCCCGCCTGCGACACCGTGACGGTGATGATCGGCACGTCCACATTGGGGAAACGGGTGATCGGCAGCTTGCTGAAGGAGAACAGACCCAGCAGCGTGAGCACGACGAAGAGCACGATGGAGGCGATGGGCTTGCGAATGGCCCAGGCCGAAATGTTCCAGCGGGCAGAGGCCTGCGAGGTCGTCATCAGCGCGTCTCCGCCCGCTGCTGCACCGGGGTGATGGCGTCGCCGTCGCGCAGGAACGCGCCCGCGCGCAGCACCACTTCATCGCCTTCGCGCAAGCCCTGACGGATCTCGGCGCGCCCTCCGTCGATCACGCCGAGGGTGACGTTGCGCTTGCGCACCGCTCCGCCCTCCGCGACGAGCACGTTGACGCCTTCCGCGGAATGATTGACCGCCGTCGCGGGCACAAGAAGGCCCTGCGCGCGGCGCACTTCGATTTCGCCGCGCGCGAATGAGCCGACGCGGGCGGCCTGCGTGGGTTCCAGGCTCACGCGCACGCGCCCAAGGCGCGTCGCGCGATCGACCTCCGGCGAGACGAGACGCACCTTGCCTTTCGCGCGCGATCCGTCGGCGAGCGTGATCTCTGCGGGCTGGCCGGCCTGCATCAGGCCGAGCCGGGCTTCGGGCGCCTCCGCCTCAAGCTCGATCTCGCCATCGGCGATGATGCGGAACAGGGGTTCGCCCGCAGCGGAGGCGACGGCGCCCAGCCGCGCGTTGCGGCGCGAGACGATGCCGCCCTCGGGCGTGCGCACCTGCGTGCGGGCGAGCCGCACCTGCGCTTCGCGGCGCTGCGCCTCGACGGCCTTGCGCTGGGCCTGCGCGGCGCGTTCGGAGTCGCGCGCCGCCTGCAATTGCGCCTGCGCGGCGCGGAAGGCGGTCTGCTTCTGGTCCACCACGGCCTGCGTGGAGGAGCCCGAGCGCAGCAGCGACTGGCTGCGGCTGAGGTCCGTCTCCGCGAAGGAGAAATTCGCCTCCGCCTGCGAAATCTGGCTGCGCGCCTGCGCGATGGCGGCGTCGACGCGGGCGAGCTCGGCGTCAAGCTGGGCGACCTGCGCGTCGATCGTGTCGCGCGACAGGCGCACGAGCACGGCGCCCTTCTCCACGCGGTCGCCTTCCTCGGCGAGGATCTCGATGATGCGCAGGCCTTCGATCTCAGGGCCAACCAGCACTTCATTGCGCGCGGCGAGCGTGCCTACCACAAGCACGGTCTCCACGATTTCGCCGCGCACCGCCGGCGCTACGGTGACGGCGGCTGCGCGCGCGGCTTGCGACGCGCCGGACGCAGGCGCCTTCGCGCCCGCCACCTGCCAGCCCACAAAGGCGCCGCCGAGCGTCAACAGCCCTGCGATGGCGACGATATGGCTCTTCTTCATGACGAGTGCTCCGCGAAATCTTTTTTCCGTCCGGCTCCGGCTTCGCCGGCTTGTGATTGCGCCAAAGGCGCACAGGGACGCAGCGCCGAGGCGGCCATCTCCAGAAACGCGCGGCCCACCGCCTCGCCTTCGAAGGCGGGATCCACGGCGCGCCGCCAGAACAAACCTTCCGCCATCGCGTTCAACGCCGCGACAAGATCACGCGTGGGCAATGTGGGCGCGATCTGGCCCGCCGCCGCCGCGCGCTCGATGATCTGGGCGAGCGAGGCGCTGACCGCTTCATCGAAACGCGCCATCATCTGCGCCACGGCGGGGTTACGCGTCGCCTCTGCGGCGACCTCGAGGCACAATACGGATTTCGCGCGCGGCTGGTTCAGCACGCAGCCCGCCAGCGTCTCCGCCATGCCCTGCATGAAATCGCCGGCCTGCGCCATCGGCGCGAAACTGGCGAGCACTTCGTCACGATTGCGCGCGACGATGCCGCCGATGATCGCCTCCTTCGAGTCGAACCACGTATAGAGCGCGCCCGGGCTCACGCCCGCCTCGCGGCAGATGTCCTGCATCGTCGCGCCGCGAAAGCCGGAGCGGGCGAAGCAGCGTTCCGCAGCGTCGAGGATGCGCGCACGGCGCTCCGCCTGCTGGTCCTGTGTGAGTTTGGGCATCTTGGGCCTGGCTGATGATCGCCGCGCAGAATGGCGCAGCCGTCATAAAAAAGAATGAACATTCGTTTTTCATTTTCAAGGACGCGCGTCAAGGCGCGGGCGCGCGCTCACGCCCGAGCGATAGAAATGCTCGTGAAATCAGAGAGCTAGGAGGGCGGGAAACTTCCCGCCCGTCAAAGCCTATTCCGCCGCGCGCGGGAGATGCGCCTGGGTGTCGATCATCTTGCCCGGATTGAACAGGCCCTGCGGATCGAACAGGGTCCGCACGCGGGCCATGAGCTCGAATTCGATCGGGTCTTTCTGGCCGACCACGCGGGTGAAGTTCTCCACGCCCACGCCATGCTCCGCGCAGATCGAGCCGCGATAGCTCCAGATCAATTCGTCGATCTCCCGCTCCACCCGTTCGCACAGCGCGTCGAAGCCCGCATCGCCCGGCGTGCCTTCAGGGAAGATCGACATGTGCAGATTGCCGTCGCCCACATGGCCGAAGGCGATCACGCGCATGCCCTTCTGAATCGAATCCGCGCGCGCCTGCGCCTCGCGCAAGAACGGCACGATGCGGTCGATGGGAACCGACGCGTCCCATTTCAGCTTCTTGCCAGCGATCAGGCGCAGCGGCGGAATCTCGTCGCGCAAATGCCAGATATTGGCTTCCTGCGCCATGTTCTGCGACAGAGCGCCATCTGTGACGAGCCCGGCTTCGAGCGCCTGTTCGAAGAAGGCCTCAAACTTGTCGTCCACCGGCTGCTGGCCGGAGAAGCGCACGATCACGTACCATTCCGCCCGCGTCTCCACGGGGCGCGTGAGATGTTTGTATTTCGCAAGCGCCAGTTCATAAGTGTGGCCCGGCACCAGTTCGAAGGCGGTGAGGCCCTCGCTGGCCACGGAGCGCGCGAGCACGAACAATTCCATCAGCCGGTCGATGTCGGTCACCGCGGCCCACATGGATTTTTCATGCGCGGGACGCGGATGCAGTTTCAGCACCGCCTTCGTCACGACGCCCAGCGTGCCTTCCGCGCCGATGAAAAGATGTTTCAGATCGTAGCCAGACGAATCCTTGCGCAACGCGCGCAGGCCGTTCCACACGCGCCCGTCCGGCAGAACCACTTCGAGGCCGAGCACCTGATCGCGCGTATTGCCGAAGCGCAGCACATTGATGCCGCCGGCGTTGGTGGAGATCCCGCCGCCGACCGTCGCCGAACCGCGCGCGCCCCAGTCCATGGCGAAGGCGCGGTCCACCTTGGCGGCCGCGTCATGGATCGCCTGCAGGATCACGCCCGCCTCCGCGGTCACCGTATAGCTGTCGGGATTGACCGAGATGATCTTGTTCATCCGCGCGAGCGACAGAATGATCGAGGGACGGTCCCCGCGCGGAACGGAGCCGCCGCACAGGCCCGTATTGCCGCCCTGGCTGACGATCGCCAGGCCATGGCGCGCGCAGATGCGCACCACCTGCGAAACTTCCTCCGTGGAGGCCGGGCGCGCCACCATGAGCGCCTCGCCCTTGTAAACGCCCCGCACGTCGTTGGAAAAAGCGGCCATGTCGTCGCCTTCGACGATTCCGCGAGGGCCGAGCGCAGAGCGGATTTCTGCGAGCGCGGGCTCATGTGACATTGCGTTTCCCCCAAAATTCAAGGCGTTCAGTCTAGCCCGCGCGCGGGGACGGGAAAAGTCGATCCAGCGGTGATCCGCCTGCTGGGACGCCTCGTAACACCACTCGGAAGCATGTCCTCCCATGGAGCTTCTATGACTGAGCCCCGCCGCCCTCGGGCGCGCGGGGTTCTTTTTGCCCGCTTCATTGCATAGCTCAAGATGGTCCGGCTCTGCGTCTGGGCCATGGCTCACCGGCGGCGGGCGCCGCCAGCGCAGGGCCGCGGGCGCGACACCCGCCGCGCCGCCGGATAGGGTGTGGGAAAGCCCAGGGACGAAACGCGAGCCCCGATTTGATCGTCACGCGCATATTCGGCGGCGCCAGCCGGGCGCTCGCCACGCCGCTGTTCCGCCGCTACTGGATCGGCCATTCCACGGCCACCGTCGGACGCTGGATGTATCGCACCGCCGTCGGCTGGCTGGCGTGGGACCTCACCCATTCGACCGGCTGGCTGGGAGCGCTCGCCTTCGCGGACCTCCTGCCCACCGTCGTGCTCTCGCTCGTCTCGGGCGCGGTCGCCGACCGCATCGGCTTCATGCGCATCATCAACCTGAGCCAGATTCTCGCCACGCTGCTCGCCGCCCTGCTCGCAGCCCTCATCCTGTCGAACATGATCGACATCTATTCCCTGATGGCGATCACGTTCCTGCTGGGCGCTGCGGAAGCCTTCGGCCAGCCCGCGCGCATGTCGGCGGTCAACGCCATGGTGACGAAGCGCGACCTCTCCTCCGCCATCGCGCTCGGCTCCGCATCCTTCAACGGCGCGCGCATCATCGGCCCCGCCATCGCCGGCGCGCTGATCCTGTGGATCGGCGCAGGCTATGTGATTTTGCTCTGCGCGCTCACCTTCGCGCTATTCTACATGCAGACGCGCAGCATGAGCCTCGGCGAGAGCGGTCGTCCGCATCGCGACGCCTCCGCCAGCCTGCTCGCGGACGCGCGCTCCGGCGTCGCCTATATGTTCAGCCATCGCGCGATACGCTTCGTCATGATCCTGCTTGCGGCGACGAGTTTCTTCATCCGCCCGGTGATCGAACTCCTGCCTGCGGTGTCGGGCCAGACCTTTCAGGCGGGGCCCACGGGGCTTGCGCTTCTGCTGGCCTCCATCGGCGTCGGCGCGTTGAGCGCAAGCCTTCTGCTGGCGCGCCGCGGCGAATTGCGCGGCCTCACTTTCATGCTCGTGCTCTCGACGCTCGTCACCGGCGTCGCGCTCGCGCTCTCCATGCAGGCCGGCGACATCTGGCTCGCCAGCCTTGCGCTCGCCGTGATGGGCGCCTTCATGCTGGCCGGCAACGTCAGCGCGCAGACGCTTGTGCAAAACAGCGTGGATCCTGCTTTCCGCGCGCGCGTGATGAGCCTCTACATCATCTTCGCCTACGGCCTGCCCGCAATCGGCGCGGCGCTGATGGGATGGATCGCGACCGCCGCAGGATTGCAGGCGACGATCGCGGCCGGCGCGCTTTGCATGCTGGCGTTCTTCGTCTGGTCATGGCCCCGCCGCAAGGCGATGGCCGCGCAGCTCGAAAGCGAGCGCTCAGCCTCCTGAACGCAAGCCCGCGTTCAACGCCAGTCGGAGACGTGCACCGTCTGGCGCAGCACCGCGCCCGAGCAAAGCCAGATCGCCCGCGTGCGCTCGACGCGAACGACGCTGCGCCGCAGGTCGAACCCCATGGAAATGTAGAACACCTCGCCGTCATATCCCTCATCGAGGAAGGCGCGGCGGGCGAGCACGGCTTCACGGTCGTCCGACATGGCGCGCTTGCCGGCGCGCGCGGCGTCCACGCATTCCGCATGCGACCTGTAGGCGACGGTGACCGGCGGCTGGCGCAGATCCGCGAGAGCGGGCGCGGCGAGGATCGACGACGATAAGATGATGGCGGCGACGACGCTGGAGATGGATGCGCATGCGGATGCGGCTGAACGCATGCTCCTGAACATGCCCGGACCCATGGCGCCTTGCTCCCTGTGCGCGCTGCTTGCGAGCGCTTGAACACAAAAAATCTGCCTCAGCCGCAGCGGCTTTGCAAGACGGGCCGAATTTCTTGACCTGAGCCTTAGAGGCGCGCCTCGATGAGCTTGGGGCCGCGCGAGGCGCAGGCGCGCGCGAGCGCGGCGGCGAAGCCTTCCGCATCCTCCACGCGCACGCCCGGCACGCCCATGCCTTTCGCCAGCGCGACGAAATCAAGCTCCGGGCGGTCGATGGAGGTGAGCTCAAGCGACTTCGGCCCGAGATTGCCCGCGCCCATGTTGAGCGCCTCATTGTTGAGGATCTGGTAGCGCCGGTTCGCGAACACGATCGTGGTCACGTCGAGCCCTTCGCGCGCCTGCGTCCACAAGGCCTGAATCGTGTACATCGCGCTGCCGTCGCCCACCATGCACACGACCTGGCGGTCGGGACAGGCGAAGGCCGCGCCCGTAGCCACTGGCGGGCTGAAACCGATGGAGCCGCCCATGTTCTGCAAAGTGTCATGCTGCGCGGCGCCGCCGGTAAGCGCATAGGTCTCGCGCCCCGTGGTCAGGGATTCATCCACGAGGATGCAATTCTCCGGCAGGCCGTCGCGCAACACGTCGGCGACGCTTTGCGGATTGAGCGGCCCGCGTGCGGGGCTGCGTTCGGCGCGCGCCTGAACCTGAGCGCGCGCGCCGCGCGCCTGCACGAGGTCGCACAGAGCCTCGAGCGCCGCCAGCCCGTCGCCGCCGACTGCGCAAACCTGATGGGCCTGCGCGCCAGGGGCCTTCAGCAAGGACGGCTTGTCAGGATAAGAGAAGAAGGCGACCGGCTCGCCTGTTTCAATCATCACGAGATGTTTGAACGGTTTGAGAAAGGCGAGCGCGGGATCGACCGCATAGGGAATGCGGCTCACCGGCACGCGCCCCTCGCCGCGTTCGATGCGCGCGCTGAAGAACTGGGCGGCGACGACGGCGCGGGTCTTCGCGCTGATGCGCCCTGCAATGTCGAGCGGGTCTGCGCGCAGCGCGCGGCCGCCGAGAATGATCAGCGTCGGCTCGCCGCTGAGGAGCGCGCGTGCGGCGTCCTCAAGCGCATGTGCGTCGATACGCGCATCGTCGGGCGCGCGCACAAGCGGCGCCGCCCCGTCAGCAGGCCCCCACGCCACGTCGCCCGGCAGGACAAGCGTGGCGATCTCCGCCTTGCGCGCGCTTGCGCGCGCAATCGCGGCGGCGGCGTCGCGCGCCACATCCGCAGAGCTGAGCGAACGATGGCTCCAGTGAGAGATCGCGCGCGACATGCCCATGAGATCGGAGGTGAGCGGCGCGTCATATTGCAGATGCGCGGTCGCGTGGTCGCCGACCACATTCACCATGCCGGAGCCCGCGCGCCGCGCATTGTGGATGTTCGCCATGCCGTTTGCGAGGCCGGGGCCCAGATGCAAAAGCGTGGCGGCCGGCTTGTCGGCCATGCGGTAATAGCCGTCGGCCGCGCCGGTCGCGACGCCCTCGAATAATGTGAGCGCGCAACGCAGGCCCGGCGCGCGGTCCACCGCCGCGAGGAAATGCATTTCGGACGTGCCGGGATTGGCGAAACACGCCTCAACGCCGGCCCCGGTCATCGTGGCCAGAAGACTCTCCGCTCCATTCATGCGTCGCCGCCCCGTCGCTCGTTCATTCCTTCGCGCGTGCGACCATGGCAAGCGCGGCGAGCGAAATCAATCCGCGCCTCTTGCGAAAGCGCGCGCGAAGATCGAAGAAGGCGCGCGGGCCATGGGAGCAAGACAGAATGAAGGACGCGCCGATTCCGCTCACGATCGCCATCGCCGACGCCCCGCATGTGGCGGCGCTCAAGGCCGGCCGCGTCGCCATCGCCGGCGCGCAGCCGCAATTCCTCAGCGTTGCGCCGCAGATCGCCGCTTTCCGCCGCATGGTGCGCGACCTCGCCTTTGACGTGTGCGAACTGGCGCCCACGACCTTCCTTATGGCGCGCGCGCTGGGCGCGCCCATCGTCGCCCTGCCGATTTTCCTCATGCGGCGCTTCCATCACGGCGGGCTTCTCGTGCGCCCAGACGCCGGCGTGAAAGCGCCAAAGGACCTTGAAGGGCGCAGGGTGGGCGTGCGCGCCTATTCCGTCACCACCGGCGTGTGGACGCGCAGCATCCTCATGGAGGATTACGGTCTCGACAATGATCGCGTGACATGGGTCGTCGACGACGAGGAACATGTGCGCGAAGCGCGTCTGCCGCGCAACGTCGTCCATGCGCCGGAAGGGCGCTCGCTGATCGACATGATGGAGCGCGGCGAGATCGATGCGGGATTCGCCGGCAATGCCGGGCTCGGCCGCGCAGGCGCGCCCGGCGCCGGATGGGACGCGCGCGCCGGCGAAGCGCACGTCTGGCCGGAGCTTTTCCCCGACGCCGCGCAACGCGAACGCGAATGGCATGCGCGCACGAAGATCTATCCCCTGCACGGCCTGCTCGCGGTGAAGGAGAGCGTGCTGAAGGAAAAGCCCGCCCTCGCGCGCGCGATTTTTATCGCCTTCGAAGAATCGAAAGCCGAATGGCTCGCGAAACTGCACGCCGGCGAGGCCTGCGACGCCAGTGACCTGCGCTACAAGGCGCTTGTGGACATCGTCGGGCCCGATCCCCTGCCCTATGGCATGCAAGACAATATGCCCGCCATTCTCGCTATGGAGCGCGCCGCGCGCAATCAGGGACTGATCGCGCGGCGCGTCGAGCCGGCGGAGGCTTTCATCGATCCGTTCGCGCTTTAAGGCGCGCACTCAGGCCTTCGCGCGCAGCGCCTCCCGCAAGGCTGTGCGACGCTCCGCCTTGTACATATCCTTGTAGCTGCGCGGCCCCAGCGGACCCTGCGCCACTTTCACGCAGCCGAACACAGGCCCTGGCGCGGAGAGGATCGCGTCGATCCTGCTTTCGAAAGCGGGAAGATCCGAGACGGTGAAGGCGTTGCGGATCTGCGCCGCGCGCGCATGACCTTCGAAGTCCACTTCAGGATTGGGAATGGGATGGCCGCCATTGGCCTCATAGGTGCCGTTCTGGAACACGAGATGCGTGAAGTTTTTCGGCGCAACGCGCCCGATCGTCACCAACGTTCCCAGATTCATCAGCAGCGAGCCGTCGCCGTCGAGAACGATCACGCGACGATCGGGCCGCGCGAGCGCAAGCCCCAGCCCGTGCGAAGACGCGAGCCCCATGGCGCCGGATGAAAAATAATTCAACGGCCGATCGATGATCTCGATCCATTCGGACGCCGAACTGTAGGTCGCCACCACGATCTCGTCGGTGATGCGGCTGGCGAGAAGCTCAAGAGCCTTGCGACGTTCCATCATGCAGCCTCCGGGCGTCCGCCGATCAAAATGGCTCTGGGGCGCGATTCACGCCAGGCTTCCTCGAAGATCGCGGAGATGGCCGGCGCGTCCGCGTCGGTCTCGATGCAGGTATGTGGAATGCCCATGGCGTCGAGAATAGGCTCGATGATGCGCACGCCGTAGCGCTTGGATTCCGCGGGCGCCACGCCAGGCTCTTTCCCCAGAAGGCCGATCATCAGCACGATGGGAAGTTTCTGCTGCACGGCCACGCCGCGAATGGCGTTCATCGCATAGAGGAAGCCCGTGTACTGCACGAGGATCGCGGCGCGCTGGTCGCCATAGGTGAGGCCCGCGGCGATGCCAAGGCACTCATCCTCCTTGCAGACGCGGATGAGTTCGAAATCCGGATCCTGCGCGATCGGCATCAGAAGCCCGAGCGAAGTATGCAAGTCCGGCACGGACAAGACGTAGCGCACGCCGGCCTTTTTCATCTGATCAATCACCGCCGCGCCGCGCAGGCGCGGCGCTGCATTCGCAGCTGTCGTCACGTCGTCCTCCCTCGTCGCCGGCCTCCGCCGGCTTTATGCGCATTCCCGTCGCGCTGACGCGCACAGGGTCGGTCGCAAGAGCGCCATCCTGCACGACGTCCTTCGCCTCACGCGCGAGGGCGGAGGCCGCGAAGCTCGATCCTTCGCGCAGGCCGTAGCACGCTGGCGCCAGACTCACGCGGGATGAACGACATAAACATGTTTCCCCATGGAACGCCGCACGATCTTAAGGTCGCGCGCGCCGTCGGCGGTCATGGTAGCCGGTCGAAGCCGAAGGGCGCCAGCGCGAAACGAAGCGACTGAGCAAAGGCTGCGCATACGCACGCCAATCAAAGAAAAAGCCCCTGAAAACTCAGGGGCTTGTTGATGTTTGGTTGCGGGGGCCCGCAACCACCGAGGGTTGAGCTGTTGGGCGTGATATCGGCCAAACGCATTTGGCAAGCCGCTTTTACCAGCCGTCCTATTTTCTGGCTTCCAAAACCTAGGAAAGAATACGCGCTGAGAAGCTTTACAGATCAGGTGCCTGTTCGTCTTGACAAAGAAAATTTCGATACGTTGCACGAACAGTATCAAGAATAGGTCGAAGCGAAAACTAACCTGCCCACCCGGGTGAGGTGGTAACCCGAAAGATGATGCAGCTCTCTAGGAGCAACCAAATGGGACAGACACATCCCACCGCCAGGCCTGCGCTGTCAACATGTTTACTTGCCGTAGCTTCGTGACGAAGCTTCCACCTAATGTCTCTTTCTGGGCGTTTGAAATCCTCCATCAGACCTAAAAGCCAAACTTCAGGGATGATCACTTTTCAGGGTGCAGGCCAATTACGGATGAACCGTCTGGGTGAACCAGTCAGTTGGGAAATCGTGGCTGACGCCCTGTTCTTTGGCGCGCCGATAGATGACGGAGCCAGCGGCGGCAAAATGGATAGCCCAGCCCCAGATAGTTGAGGAAGCAGGTGACGTCTTCTGGCTGCATGCGTGCCTTCACGCGTTCGGCGACGAGTTCCGCCAATATCGGATAGGATTTGAAACCGAGCTTTTGTGCTGCGTTCCAGCCTGCCGATTTGCTGTTCTCGCGAAAATTCGCCTCGCTTGAGACAACAAAAATGGGCGCCGTGTCATGCGTATGCACGACGACCTGATGGGCGGCGCGGATGGCGGCCGGTTCGACCTCCGGCTTTTTGATCGACGATATATGCATGCCCGGTTCGATCCAGCGTTCAAAGAAAATCGGATCGATGGAATTGGACGCGCACATGACAATGTTGGCGCCCACCACGGCTTCTTCGGGCTGTTCGACGGGCCACACTTCAAGTCCCAAAATCTCGCTCATGCACGTAGAAAAAGACTCGCGATTTTCGCAATTGGGCGAGAAACATCGGGTAGATGAGATGTTGCGGACGCTGCAGGCCGCTGTGAGCTGCGTCTCCGCATGCCAGCCAGAGCCCAGAATGCCGACCAATTGCGCATTTTTGCGCCCCAGATGTTTGATGCTAAGACCATTGGCCGCGCCGACGCGAATATGTTGCAGAGCGCCATAGGGAAAAATCGTCAGCGGCTCGCCATTATGCGTGGAGAACAGCAAAACCAGTCCGACATAGCGATTGTTCGGTGCGGCCGGTACTTTCACACGCCGGCGCGTATTGCCCACCAGCGGATTGGTCACAATATCCGAATTGATCCGGATGGTGCCCACCCCCAGAACCAGCACGACGCCATCCATGGATTTCAGGCCGTAGATTGCATCCTCACTCCCAGGTTGTCGGCGTGATGCAATCGAAGCGCTGTCGCGAGACGCCGCGATCGTCTGCCAGATCGCGATAGGCGGTCTCGAGATCCTCGATGCAATCGGGCATGGAAAGCAGTTTTTCGACATCATCGTTGGATAAAACGAGCGTAATGCTTTCCTCCATTTTTTGGTGTTTATCCTTTATCATATAGCGATCATCAGGCCGCCTGCAACACAGGCGAAGATTACAAGGGTTGCACCCGTGACAATCGCCATATGGCGCCAGCCAAGCTGCAGAATAGATTTGAGCGACGTACCCAGTCCCAGTGCGGCTATGGCGATCAGAAGCCCCCATGTGGAAGCCAGACTCGTCATTGATTTGATCGTGGCATAAGTGGGGCCAAACTTGGGCATCAGCGGCATCGCGGAATTGACCAGGCAAAGCGCGAGAAAGGCAAAAGCAAAGACCGGCGCGGGCGCTTTGGCTGTTGTGCTGCGGGTGAAAGCAAAGCCGATAACCAGAATGAAGGGCAAAAGCAGCAGGACGCGAAAAAGTTTGACGATCACCGCTGCAGCACCTGCGGTGTCGGACACTGCAAAACCTGCGCCGACCACCTGCGCCACATCGTGGATTGATCCACCCAGAAGAATGCCGATTGTCCGCTCGTCCATGCCAAGCATATGTCCCGCCGGCGCATAGATGAGCATGGCCATGGTCGAGAGTAGATTGATGGCGATGACGACGAAAATCGTATCGGCTTCTTTGCCCTTGTAGGCAGGC